>NZ_ABIZ01000001.1:5691362-6323736 GCF_000172155.1 Verrucomicrobium spinosum DSM 4136 = JCM 18804
CCCCGGCAGGCTCTCGCCGCCTAGGCGCGAGGAAACTCTGGACGAATCAGGCCCGCATGCCCGGACAGACACTCCGTCCGCTCTGGCTCACCTCCCAATCCCCTTCCAACCAGACTCCCAACCATGGATGCTGAGGCTGAGCGCAGCGGCCGGGTGGCCTACAGCTTTCCCGCCGGCACCTTCGATCTTCAACAGACCCAGGGCAACCTGTGCCTGGCCAGTGAGGACGGCAGCACCACCTACGTGGGCCTGCGCCTCCAGTGGGTGCGGTTGTTCGAGATGGTGCGGCACTTGCATGTCGTGCTAGGAGCCGCCGCCTCGGGCCCGATCAGCCTGGCCGACACCTGGGAGCGCCCGGATTTCACCTTGTTTCCCGGAACCGGATGCCTGTACGATCTGGAGTCAGCCGCAGAGATCAAATGGCACCACCTCGCCTCCGCCATCGCCGTAGTGGATGATCACGGTCACCAGCAAACGGCCAGCATCCAGTTCTTTGACCGCCAGGGCCGGGGCTGCCTCAAGCTCATGCTCACCAACTTCTCGGATCTGGACGCGTTCGACCGGCTCGTGAAGAAGCACGCCGTGCCATTTGATTCCGGCATGGAACCGGAAGCCCCCCGCGGATCAGACTGCAAGCCGGCTGCAAAGGTGGCAGATGCCGATCTCGTCCGCCGGCTCTGGCGCGACGCCGCCCGCTCCCGCCCCGATGACCTTCTTCCCGGATTGTCCCGCTTCCAGCGCCGGGAAGCCCTCCCGCTCTTGGGCGACGATCTGGCCTGGGACTGCCAAGGCATGGTCGTCATGCGCGCCCTGGAGATAGCGACCGCCCAGAGCATCCCCCTACGCTGCGCCGTGAACAATCAGGGCGTCTTCCTGCCCGCCCCCTTCACTCCCACGCACGGGCATCCCTGTGAAGCTGGACTCACATTCTTCAGCCCCTTTTCCCAACTCACGCTGCGGCACAACCGCGAGCCCTGGGAGGCCTGGGCCACCCGTCATAGTTCCTGGCCCATCCAGTCCCCGCTCACGCTGGAGATCTACGATGACGCCGGACAGCTCTGCAGCACCCTCAGGCCGGCAGCGGAAGCCAGCGACATCCAGGTACACGCCTGGAACTCGGTATTGAAGAGTCATCGCCAGATGTAGGCCCTATTCTCACACGAAACTGTGAGGCGAGATATCGTGGCTGCGTTTGTAAAAACGCGGTCAGGAGCGGGTGGCTTGGAGGAAGCGTGACCTTCTGCATGCCACACGGCCGCTTGGACCATCCGCATGGTCACCCATGCAGCCACGACTGATCTGTGGCGGCAGTCATTTGTGGCTGCGTTTGTAAAAACGCGGTCAAGCCCGCTGAGAAGCCGACAACGCCAGCAAACCCTCCCTCGGCCACAGCACCCAACACATTCTCACGAATGCATCCACGAGCATCGGTCCGGCCGACAAGCTCCTCACCACGCCAAAGCCCAGACAGCTCGTAGCTGCGCTTGTAAAAGCGCGGTCAGGAGCGGGTGGCTTGGACGAATCGTGACCTCCTGCATGCCACACGACCACTTGGCCCCTCCGCATGGTCACCCATGCAGCCACGACTGATCTGTGGCGGCAGGCATTTGTGGCTGCGTTTGTAAAAACGCGGTCAAGCCCGCTGAGAAGCCGACAACGCCAGCAAACCCTCCCTCGGCCACAGCACCCAACGCATTCTCACGAATGCATCCACGAGCATCGATCCGGCCTGCAAGCTCCTCACCACGCCAAAGCCCAGACAGCTCGTGGCTGCGTTTGTAAAAACGCGGTCAGGAGAAGCCCCCTCTTTCCGCCTCCCCCACCACAAAACAAAAAAGCACGGCGGTGAGGCCGTGCTTCTTTGAAAGGGAGGAAGTGAGTTCTCTCGAACTCAAATCGACTAGCGGGAGTAGAGTTCCACCACCAGCTGCTCGTTCACGAACACGTCGATCTCTTCACGCTCGGGGGAGCGGTTGACGGTGCCCGTGAGCTTGTCGCGATCCACGGTCATCCAGTCCGGGGAATTCACGCCCTGGGTGAGATCGAGGAAACGGTTGGCCAGCTGCTGGGAGCGAGCGGTGCTCTTGACGGCGACCACGTCGCCAGCCTTGATCTGGGCGCTTGCGATGTTGCAGCGCTTGCCGTTCACGGTCACGTGACCATGACCCACCATCTGACGGGCGGCGAAGCGGCTGTTGGCGAAGCCCATGCGGTACACCACGTTGTCCAGACGCTGCTCGAGCATCTGAAGAAGGATGGTACCGGTCACGCCTTTACGGCGGGAGGCTTCGGCGAAGAAGCGGCGGAACTGCTTTTCAAGAACACCGTAGGTGTGGCGGAGCTTCTGCTTCTCAGCAAGAGCGATGCCGTAGTCGGAGAGCTTGCGGCGGGTGTTGCGCGCGCCGTGCTGACCAGGCGGGAAGTTGCGCAACTCAAGGGCCTTGGAAGGGCCGAAGAGGGCCACGCCAAAACGGCGGGCAATTTTTTCTTTGGGACCAGTGTAACGAGCCATGACAGATAAGGTGGGTGCAGCAACGGGCTGAGTTTAGACGCGGCGCGCCTTGGGAGGACGGCAACCGTTGTGCGGCACCGGGGTCACGTCTTTGATGACGGTGATTTCAATGTTCAGAGCCTGGACGGCACGCACAGCGGACTCACGGCCGGAGCCAGGTCCCTTGAGGCGCACTTCCACTTCACGAAGACCGTGACCCATGGCCTGACGGCAGGCATCTTGGGACACCACCTGGCCGGCGTAGGCCGTGCCTTTGCGGGAGCCCTTGAAGCCCATCTTGCCGGAGCTGGACCAACCAATAAGGTTGCCATTGCGGTCGGTGACGGACACCTGCGTGTTGTTGAACGTCGCGGTGACGTGAACAATGCCGCTGGAGACGTTTTTGCTGCCCTTGGCCTTGATGATTTTGGGCGCTTCGGGAGCACCGCCTTCAAGGCTCAGGAAGACATCATTGATGGTCTTCGGCTTTTCCTTCTCCTTCTCAGCAGGAGCGGCGGCGGCTGCCGGCGCTGCGGCTGCAACGGGAGCCGCAGCTTCAGGAGCAGCGGGTGCGGGGGTCACAGGCTCAACAGCGGGCTCTGCGGGTGTCACATTTTCTTCGGACATGGTATGCAATGAAATTTGAAATCAGCCCGAGGGTTACACCTTGCCGGACTTGGCATTCGGGTTGCGCTGGATGCCCACGGTCTTGCGCTTGCCCTTGCGGGTGCGGGAGTTGGTCTTGGTGCGCTGGCCACGAACCGGCAGCCCACGACGATGGCGGGTGGCGCGGTAGCAGTTGATGCTCGTCAGGCGCTTCATGTGTGCACCCAACTCACGACGAAGGTCGCCTTCCACCACAATGCCTTTGGCGGCAACGATGCGGCTGATCTCAGCAAGCTGTTCGTCAGAAAGTTCGCCCGCACGAATGTTCGGGTCGATACCAGTTTCAGCAAGGATCTTCCTCGTCAGAGAGGGACCAATGCCATAAATGTAAGGAAGCGATGCTTCGATGCGCTTCTCGTTAGGGATTTCTACTCCAAGCAAACGTGCCATATTCGTACGTGTTGTGTCAGTGAATGAGATTAACCTTGCCGCTGCTTGTGCCGCGGGTTCTTGCAGACAACGCGCACGGTGCCCTTGCGCCGAATGACACGGCAAGACTCACAAAGGCGTTTGACGGAGGGACGGACTCGCATGTTGAGGGGTGGTGGAAACAGTCCCGCACCAAGTGTTAGCGGGGCGGGGAGTCGGCATGTCTAGCATGAGAATCAACGCGTGCAAGCAGGATTTTGCTTTTCTTGACCGATTTCGCCGTGTAAAGGCGATGGTTAACGTGCGTTAAACAACTGGACACAGGGGGGTATTTTACCTCGCTTTAGAACGAGTTACAGCAAATATCTGCTTGCTTCGCAGGGTGGAGACCGACATCCCTCACGCACTTGAACGACCGGTTCCGCCTCCCCATTCCCCACTGCGATTGAAGCCCCGCGGAGGTAGCCCCAGAGGGCCCCAATCCCGACTTTTGAGCCTCCGCTCCGTCCTCGTTCTCACAAAAAATCCCGCCCCCAGGAAGGGAGGCGGGATCAACTCTCAGGGTCAGCCCCTCGTTTTCAGGGGCCCATCGTCAGACCTACTTGCTCACCGATCCGGCAGCAGCAGCCTTGCCAGCCCCTTCAGGAGCTTTTTCCAGCTCAGGCAGCAGACCCATGGTGATGCTCTTGGCACCTCCAAGGTAGGTCTTGGCCAAGTCATTGAGCTCCTCCTTTTTGATGCCTGTAAAGTCGTCCACGAGGGAGCGGCACCATTCCAGACGGTAAGGTTGGGACTGGCAGTTGGGCAGTACCCGGGTGAGCCAGTAGCGATTGTCACGACGCATCTGTACCAACTGCTGGAGTTGAGGCTCACGCGCACGCTGGAACTCATCATCAGAGATCCCCTCCTTGATGATGCCTTCGGCGATCTCCAGGAACATGGGTTTCACCTGCTCCACCTGCTCTGGCTTCAGGGTGGCCATGGCGGTCATGTACCCGTAGCCAGGGAACGTGTCACTGGCCACATGGTAGCTGGTCGGGCTGTAGGTTTCCCCCAACTCTTCACGGATCTTGAGACGCAGACGGTCATCCAGGATCTGCCCCAACAGGATCAGGCGGCGGGTACGCTTCACATCCAGCATGTCATCCGTGGGCCAGTAGGCCAGCGCATAGGCTCGCGGGATCTCCGTGGTGAACTTGATGTCCTTCGTGCGGGGCCCCTCCGGGAAGGTCATCTTGCGGGCCTCATCGTAGTTGGGGCGCTTGTCTGCCCGCTTGGGCAGGGTGCCGAATGTGGCCGCGACCAGCTCGATGGTCTTCTCGACTTCAATGTCCCCCAGGACGGTGATCTCCATATACCCGTCCTTGAGCATCGGCGTGAGCCATGCCTTGAGCTCTGTCAGGGTCCGACGCCCCATTTCCTCCCGGGGCGGAAAGACAAACCGGAAGTCATCGCTGTGGATGAAGCCCACCACCTTGTTCTGCATCACGCCTTCGGCGGTGTGCTCCAGTTCCTGATAGACAGCCTCAAGGTTCATCTTGAACTGGCGGTCCGCTTCTTCGCGGTAGCCCGGAGCGGACAGGGTCGCACACAGCAGTTGAAGCTGGGCGTCCAGATCCTGGGGATTGGTCTTGCCCGCAAGGGTGAAGGTGTCATCCCCGATGGCGAACTCTGTGGAGACCGTCTTGCTGGCGAAGATGCGCCGGAGGTCGTCCATGCTGTGCTTCTCCAGCCCGCCCTGACGGAAGACGCTCTGGGCGTAAGGCACCATGCCTGGCTTGTCAGCCGGTGCATCGAGCTTGCCGCCACCGAAGTTCACCGCCACCCGGATGCTGTTCTTTTCGAAGTCGGTCTTCTTCAGATTCAGGCGCACCTGGTTGGCAAAGACCACCTGGATGATTTCCAGGTCCTTCACGTCATTGCGGGCCACCACTTTCCCCGGCTCGCCGAAGTTTGAGTACGCAAAGACCGCCTCTGCCCCTTGGGCCGGTGCTGCGACAGGCTTCGCGGCGCTCGCCTTGTAGGCGGCCAGGATGGTCTCGCTGGCGTTGTCGAGCTTGAGATTCCCACCAATGAAAATCTGGATGTCATTCCCCTTCCAGGCATCGCGCAGGGAGGTCAGGCAGTCTTCCGCTGTGACGGTCACCAACTCCTTCTCAACGCGCTTCAGATCATCTTCCGGATCAGTGAAGACCAGTTCTGATCCCAGGGCCCGGACGAAGCCGTCCGCCAGCTCGGCGTTTTTGCGGGTGTCTTTGCCTTCAGCCCGGAGCCGGATGCCCTTCAAATACGTGGCCTTGGCCTCGGCAAATTCCGCAGGGGTGAAGCCGTGCTGCAAAGCGCGGCGAAGCTCCTGCTCGGCGAGGTTCAACGCCGGCTCCCAGTTCTCCGGCTTGCACTTGGCGTACACCCCGCTGTTGGCGACGAACTTGAACATGTCGAAGTTGTAGGCCTCAGCTTCGATCACCGGGGAGTTCTCCTTCTTCGCCAGTTCGGACAGGCGCTGGTTCACCATGCCATCCGCCAGATTGCGGATCATCTTCTCCCGACGGCGGCTGACAGAGTCCCCTTCCTTGTCGGCGGGCTTCACCACCTCGATGCTGATCTCAGTGGCAGGGGCCTCGAGCTCGGTGTGGAGCTTGGCGACCAGTCCACGGCCTTCCGTGATTTTGCCGAGGCTCTGGTCAGGCGAGTCGCCCACCTGGGCCTTGGCATCTGAGAAGTTCTCTTTGATGAGCCTTTCCACGAGAGGGATGTCCACATCCCCTGCGACGATCACCACCGCGCGCTTGGGGGTGTACCACTTCTGGTAGAAGTCCACAAAGCGCTGCCGCTTCATGCCCTTGATGGTCTCTTCCTTGCCAATCGGGAATCGTTTTGGCAGGAGGGAGTCCGGCATGGCAAACTCATACCCCGCCTCCATGACCCGGGTTTCCACGGAGTCCCGCGCCAGCTTCTCACTCAGGATCACACCCCGCTCCTTGTCGATCTCTTCCTCGCCCAGCAGCATGCCGTCGAGGTCATCACGGAACAGGTGCAGGCCCTCCGTGAGCATTTTTTCATCCACCTTGGGCAGCTCCAGCTTGTACACCGTCTCCCGGAAGGATGTGTGGGCATTGGTGTCTGCGCCAAACCCCATCCCGAGACGCTGAAAGCGCTCCACCATGGTGCCGGCCGCGAAGTTCTTGGACCCGTTGAAGGCCATGTGCTCCAGGAAGTGGGCCATCCCCTGCTGGTCATCCTCCTCCATCAGGGAACCCGCATCCACAAAAAGGCGGATGCTCGCACGCCCCTCCACCGGGAACTTGTTGGGATAGATGACATAACGCAACCCGTTCTCCAGCCGGCCGAAGACCGCCTTGCCATCGGGTTTGAGGTCGCTTTCCTCGTGCGTCCAGGGTTCCGCAGACAGGCGGGGGGGTGAAAACGGCACTGCTGCAAGGAGCAGCGCCACGAGACTCAGAGAGAGTTTGCGTGTCGTCATGATGATTCGGGAAATACAGACCAGCCTGAACCGGCAGGTCCATGAAAGGGCTGCGGGAACGTAATCGTCAGACAAGGCTGACGCTCAAGTGTTAGCCACGAGAACGTTCCAAAAGCACAAACATGAGCAGAGAAAGCACGATTCCCAGCTCGTCATGGGGCGGGACCGGCTCCACTTGTTCGACGTCAAACCGCCCCTCAAAAAAGGCGCGTCGCTTGGTCATCCGCAGCAGCGTCCGCCCTTCCTGGCGGACCGCATAGCGGGGATGGGCAAAAAATCCCGTCAGCAGCCCCACCACCGGGATCTCTCCCAGCACGGTGTCCAGCACCTTGGCGAAGGGGTTCTCCTCGTGAATCTCAAAGGTCGGCTGCCCCTGGGCATCGAGGATTTCGTACGACGCGCGCCAGAGGGACCGCAGCCCCCGGCGACGTACCGCGCCCATCACCTGGCCATCCGGACTCCGGAACGTGTAAGACGCGCTGAAGTCAATCATCCGGTCCGCAGAAATGGTGCAGAGCAGCTCGCGGCGGGACGAGTCAGTGAAAACCTCCACCTTCTCCTTCAGACGCAGGAGCTTCTGCTTCACATAGCAGACTTCTGCGCCTGAGGCGTCTTCTACAAAGCACTGCGGCGCGAGCGCCAGGATCTTGAAACGGAGCCTTAGAGGGTATTGCATGGCTGGAGTGTCAGAAAACGATGACGGAGCGGGGTAGGATACGCCTGGCACTGTCAGACCGGTTTGCCTCACACCTGCGCCATCACATCAAATCCACCTGCATGTCGGGATCGTGCTCAATGAAGGCCTGGGTGACCAGGAAGTCGTCCAGCGCGTTCAGCGTCCCTTGATAGAGGTCAAAGGAAACGTTGAAGTTGAAGAAGCCATGCCCCTGCCCCTCATACACCATGAGTTCGCAGACGTTTTTCTTCTTCTTCATTTTGCGGACAAACTCCTCTGAGATCTCGAAAGGCACCACCCGGTCATGCGTGCCGTGAAAAATCAAGGTCGGCGGGAGATGTGGCGCAATAGCCGCCATCAGGTTGGCCTTTTTGGCCTCATCAGGATGAAGGAAACGGTCGTGACCAAAACCCTTCTTGGAGGTGTCCAGCACAGGGTTGAAGAGCGCCAGGGCATTGGGGGCACAGGAGATGCTCGCGTCCTCGCCAGGTTCATCAAACCCCTGGACCATGGCCGCAGCAGCGATCATGTGAGCTCCGCCACTCCCGCCAGCCCCGACAATCTTGCCCGGATTGATGCCCAACTCCACCGCATTCAGCCGCAGCCAGCGCATCGCAGAGCGCACGTCCGCCATGGAATCCACCGGGGTGGAGCCATGTTTGGCCGAAACGCGGTAGTCAAAAGCCATCGCTGTCATGCCGCGGGAGGCGAAGTACAAACAATGGGGGGCGAACTGGCTCACTTGACCGTTGTCCCAGCCGCTGCTGAAAAAGAACGCGATCACGCTCTTGGGGTACGGTGGAGCCTTTTCGGCCGTCGGTTCCCAAAAGTAAACAGGCAGATCGTGCCCCCCCACTGTCTTGTAAACTTCTTCCCGGGCAGTCTTCAAAAGCTCGCGATTGCGATCAATCGGAGGGAGTTTGGTGAGACTGTCTTCGTGAGGCAGCATAAAAAGCAGGCGGCGATCTTCCAGAGAATATCAGGCTCGGCAAATACTTTTACGAATCCGACACAAACCCGGGCTGAGAAGGTGGATAAAGAGCATTTGGCCTGCCAGAATTCAGAAGAAACCTTCTCTCCATAAAGGATGCTTTCCCGCTGTCCAGAAGATCCTTGGTTTTGCGTTGGGCAGCCAATGTTGCTAGTCTTCCAGAAAATGACCCGATTTGTGCCAGTCCCCCTTGTCGTTGCTGTTTTGACCCTCTGCACTCTCCTCCCCCAAGCCCAGGGTCAGGACGCTGCTGCCCGTCGGCAGATGGAGCAGGCCTACTCCCGCTGGCGGGAGGCCATGGTCACCCGCAGTCTTGCCTCCTGGCAGCAGGCCACCGCCACCTCACGGCAGTTGATGACGCGCAATCTCATCGTCAGCCAGAAGCAGGCCTTTCCCGCCGCCCTGTTCGACCTGCCCGTCCGCCCGCCGGAAACCGCCACTTTGCGCTTTCTCAAAATGGACATTAACGGCGTCACCGGGCAGCTCGCCTACTTTGGCAAGGTGGATATCGGCCTGTTGGACTCCTCTGAAGTGCCGGAGAATCTCCTCATCCTGAAATTCATCCTGGAAAACACCGGGTGGAAGTTCGACACCACCCGCCTGGTCAATCTTGCCAGCGCGCCCGACGTCCGGGCCACGCTCAAGAACGGCGGCAGCTCGGCCTTTCTCAAAGAGCCTGAGTTTGCCCCCACCGGCGTCGTGCCGCCTGTGCCCAAGGCCTGCCCGGTGCCGGACCGCATCGGCGTCCTTCAGATTGCCTCCTTTGGCTACCAGACCACCGCGGTGGTGAATGGCTTCGATGCCGCCACCGTGGAAAACAACGCGGAAGAGCACATCATCATTGGTGGTCTGCGCGACGGCGAAAACCCTCTGCAGCTGGCCGTAAAACAGCTCCCCATCCCGGAGGGGGAAAAGCGCGTGCTGCAGATCAATGCCCTGGTGCTGACTGGAAATGAAACGCGCCCGACCATCAAGGTGTACAGCTGGAAGCCGGAGACCCACCCGGTGCCAGAAGCCGTGAGCCAGATCATTCACGTCAATCGCCTCACCTTGCGCCCTTGATCGAGGCTCCAGGACGATCTGGAACATTCTGCGTAACCAGACAGAACCCTGGGGCGTCTTCGCAGGGGTAACCAATGAAGCCCCTCCCCTCTTCCCCCCATCTTACGACGTTCCCGCTGCGATTCCTGCACCGGGCCCTGCTCCCTGCACTGCTTATCCCAGGTGGTCTTTGCCTGCTGCAACCCTACAACCTGCTGGCGGACCCCCGACCACGCCCCGCTACAGCGCCATCGGCATCGACCGCCTCCCCAGCCACACCTGCCAGCGCACCTCTTAAGCTGGACTGGGTGGACGCTTCCCGGAAGCGATCGGTACCCGTCCTGATCTATCTCCCACCCACCAGCCCCGCCACCAAGGGAGAGCCCGTCCCGGTGATCATCTTCTCCCATGGCCTGGGCGGCTCCCGCGAAGGGTACTCCTACCTGGGGCAGCACTGGTCCCAGGCAGGCTACGCCAGTGTGCATGTCCAGCACCTGGGCAGTGACGATACCGTGTGGAGGGAGACCCGCCCTGCTGAGCGCATGCAGGCAGTGAAAAAAGCTGCCGCCACTCCTGCCAATGCCCTGGCCCGCCCTGCTGACCTGACGTTTGTGATCGATGAACTGACCCGGCAGAACCAGGATCCCAAGTCTCCCCTTCATGGTCGGCTGGATCTGAGCCGCATTGGAGCAGCGGGGCACTCCTTTGGTGGCTTCACCGTCATGGCCATTGCAGGGCAGTCATTTCGTGGCGGTGCCTCGCCTCTGGCGGATGCCCGGGTAAAGGCGGTCATCCAGATGAGTGCACCAGTCATCGGTGGGCAGCGGGTTCCACAAGAGAATTTCGACAACATCCGCATCCCGGTCTTCCACATGACGGGAACGCTTGATGACAGCCCGGTGGGCGAGACCTCCGCCGCTGACCGCCGCATTCCCTATGATCGTATGCAGCACTCCTCCACCTGCCTGGTGATCTTCAAAGACGGCGATCACATGATCTTCTCCGGCCGCATGCAAAGGGACCCCGAGCGTGAAGCCTCCGACGAAGCTTTTCAAAAACTCATCACGAAAAGCACCACCGCCTTTTGGGACGCTCATCTGAAGAACAAGGCGGAGTCCCGGAAGTGGCTCTACGAAGGTGGCTTCACCACCGCGCTGGGCAGCTCCGGCACCTTTGAGCAAAAGGCACCGGCCGAATAGAATGTCTGACCCGTGCCTCGGGAATCAGCGGAGACTACTTCTCAAGCAATCCCTTTAGGAATCCGGCCGCCGAGTCCTTCACCATGTCTTTCAGGTCGCCAAAGATGTTGTCAAAACCGAAGTCAGGCTTTGCCAGGCTCCCCTTGGACTTGAAGGGCAGGGAGAGGCGGTTCTGAGAGTCAATCAATGTTCCCACAGCCAGCGGAAACAGCGCCTCGGTGATGTCCTTGCCGAATCTCTCTGACAGGGTCTTTTTCACCTCCTCCAGCTTTTTGGCGGTGAGATCCGCATTAAGCACCAGCCGGGCCTTCACGTTGTGCAGGTCCTGCGAGGCATTCACCCAGCTGCCATCATTGAGGATGATCTCATACTGGGGAAACACGAGGCGGGTCTCCCCTTTCATGATCACCTTGCCACGCACCTGGTGGACCTTGACGAGGGAGTCTTCCAGGAGAGCACCACCCAGCAACACGCCCTCGAGATTGAGCCCGTACTCTGCGATCTTCTCGCGATCCTTCTTTTTCAACTGGTCACCCAGATCCATGCCGCCGAGAAGACTTCCCTTGGCCAGTGTCACCTCCAGATTCAGGTCTGGCATCCACTCCCCAGTGCCCACATCAAAGGGCTCCATCGTGCCCTTGGAGTTCACCTTGATATCCGCCACCTGCTGTTTCTTCTCCAGGTTCTCAACGCGGATTCCTCCGGCAAGCTCAAAGCCGCAGTGATTGTGCGCGGCCAGATCTGCCGCATTCACATCGATCTCCTTGAGCTTCAGGTTCACGTCGCTGAGCTGGATCTTCGACGCATTCTTCTGGTTGGTGATTTCCACGCTACCCCGTTCCAGGCTGGCCTCGTCCACACGCACCGCCACCTTCATATCGCTGGCGCGGAAGACGCTCTTGGGTTTCGCTTCCTTGGTGGCCGCCACTGGCGTCGCAGCGGGTTCGGTCTTTAATTCCGTGACCTGCACCCCCTTCGCCGTCGTCGTCCCAGCATCGCCCGTAACGGCTTGCTCCGTCGGCGCGGCAGGGGTCTTGGGAGCATCCACCGTCCCCGGAGACTTGAAGAGAGCCTGCAGGCTGCTTCTCCCGTCCTCGTCCACCTCAGTCTTTACAGACACTCCACCGATGTGGAGTTCTTTGACATTGATCTTGCCATTCACCAGGTCCTTGAGTTCCACCTCCAGCACCGCGAGTTCCGTGGAGAGGAGGACTCTATCAGGGGAGAGGGCCTGCCGTTGCGAGGCGGGCAGAGCCGACTGATCGTCCCTGGGGGCCAGCTTCAGGCCATGCAGTTCCAGCCTCGCTGGTGAGGAAAGAATCTTCACCTGGGTGGAATCAAGCTGCGCACGACAGCTCCATGAGGCCTCCATCTGGGCAATGATCGCGTCCTTGTCGAACCGCCCCAACAACCACTGGTATCCTCCCACGCCGAGTCCTGCGAGGAGGAGGACGAAAGCCGATCCCGCGATAAGCACCTTCTTCTTCATGGCAGAGACCATACGGTGGGATACAAGCCCCTCAAGCGACAAACCTCGTCGAGCCCAAGGGGATTGACGCTTGAGAAGCCCGTCAATCCCCTCTACATCGTTGGATGTCCATTCGCGTTCGCTTCGCCCCCTCACCCACTGGCTACCTCCACGTTGGAGGCGCCCGCACGGCCTTGTTCAACTGGTTGCTCGCCCGGAAAAGCGGCGGCACCTTCATTCTGCGCATTGAAGACACGGACGAGGCGCGGAACACCGAGGCGGCCATGAACGCCATTTTCGAGGGACTGAGCTGGTTGGGAATCGACTGGGACGAAGGTCCCCAGAAAGGTGGGGACTACGGCCCCTACTTCCAGAGCCAGCGCCAGGGCATCTACGACGCCCACTTCAAAAAGCTGGAAGAAGCTGGTCGCGTGTACTTTGAAGACAACGGAGCCGCCCGTTTTAAGTTCAGCCGTGAGGCCATCACCATCCCGGACATGGTCTGCGGAGACATTCGCTTCGCCCCCACGGAAGAGCCCGACATGACGGTGCGCCGCCCGGACGGCAGCTACATCTTCCACTTCTGCAATGTGGTGGACGACATCGAGATGGGCATGACCCATGTCATCCGCGGGGAAGACCACATCTCCAACACTTGGAAACACATCGACCTCTTCAACGCCTTTGGCGCGAAGGCTCCGATCTATGGGCACATCCCCCTCCTCCTCAATCCCGGCGGCTCCAAGATGAGCAAGCGGGACGAAGGAGCCAGCATCGACAGCTACCTGCAGGCTGGCTTCCTTCCCCAGGCGGTGTTCAACTACCTTTGCCTGCTGGGCTGGACCCCCAAGCTTGAAGGTGAAACCTTCTCTGCGCAGCAAGCCGTCGAACTGTTCGACATCAGCGATGTTCATCACAGCAATGCCCGGTTCGACATGACCAAATGCACCTGGGTGAACCAGCAGCACCTCCGTCTGCTGGACGACGCTGCCCTCGTTGCCTATGCCCGCCCCTGGCTGGAAAAGGCCGGCATCACCCCGGGCAGCGACGAGGCTTACATTGCCCGCACCCTGAACAGCGTGAAGGAAAAGGTGAGCTTGGCCTCGGAGTTCCCCTCCTGGGTGCATTTCTTCTTCACGGAAGACTTCGCGTTCGAGGACGAAGTGATGACCAAGCTGAAGGCCAACGCCCAGGCCCCCAAACTGCTGGCCGCCCTTCAGTCCGGACTCCGGGCCACCAGCGAATGGAGCGAAGCGGGTCTCAGCGAGGCCCTGACCCAAGTCGCCGCCACCGAAGGGGTGAAGCCCGGAGCCCTCATGCCACTGCTGCGATTCTCTCTGAGCGGTCAGACCCGCGGTCCAGATGTGAAGGTGATGATGGTTGTGCTCGGGCAGGAGCGGTCCATCGCCCGCCTCGGCCGCGCCGCCGCCCTTCTGGCGTGAATTCATAACGATCCCTATGATGTTCCGCCAAACCATCCTGGCCCGTCGTCGGTTGCTCCCCGCCTTCGTGCTGGGGATGGTGCTGGGCATGAACCTGGCCATCAGCCCTTCCGGGCACGCTGGGGAGGAAGCACCTCGGCTCATTCTCCTCAATGGACCCGCAGGGCCCTACTCGCTGGCCCAGTGGAAGAAAGACTGGCCCGGCTGCAGGTTTGAAGGCGGCATCCGCGAAGGCAGAGTTGCTCTGACAGAGGCCGACCACCAGCGCTGGTTGCGTGTTTCCTATACCCCGGGTCAGATCGGCCCGGAGAAAGGCGGCGCAGGATGGAGATTCCCCTTTGGCGCGCATGAGTTCGCGGAGCTCACGTACACGTTGCGCTTCAGCCCGGACTTTGACTGGGTGAAAGGCGGCAAGCTGCCCGGCCTTTGTGGAGGGCCGGAAAACGTGAGCGGAGGCCGCCCGGCCAACGGCAACAACGGATTCTCCGCACGGCTCATGTGGCGGAAGGACGGCCGGGGACAGGCTTACGTGTACCACAAGCACCAGCAGACAAACTACGGCGACCAATTCAACTTTCCCGATGATTTCCGATTCCCCACCGGATCCCCCTTTCAGGTGAGAATTCAGGTGGGCATGAATACACCCGGGCAACGTAATGGCACCCTGCGCGTCTGGATCACCGCGGCATCCACCCCAGCCCGCCTCATGGTGGATCGCGAAGATCTGCAATGGCGGGACAACCCCAGTTTTGGCGTGGACTCACTCTATTTTGAAACCTTTCACGGCGGCAGTGATGACACCTGGGCCCCCACGCGGCCCTGCTGGGCGGAGTTCGGCGGGTTCAAGCTCGACTTCACCCCAGCCACTCCAGATTCCAAGAAATAACCCGATACATGTCCAAGGCCTGCTACACCCTGGAGGACCTGCGAAACTGGTCCTCCGTTTCTGCTGAGATCAATCCACCCGCCCGGCTCGCCGTCATCGGCGATCCCATCGCCCACTCGCGCTCACCTCAGATGCACAACCCCGCCCTCAAGGCCAGGGGTATTGATGCGCAATACATTCGTGTGCACGTTCCTCCGGGATCGGTGGCGGAGGCACTCAATCTGTTTGCTCTGCATGGGTTCGTGGGGGTGAACTGCACCATTCCCCACAAGTTCGAGGCACTGGAGGCCATGGACGAACTCAACGGTCTGGCCGTCGCGTTGGGCGCGGTGAATACTGTCCATCTCCTTGGCGGTCAAAAGATCGGCTACAACAGCGACGGTCCCGGATTTCTCCGGTCCGTCGAAGAAGCCTTTGGCTCATCAGTGAAGGATCTCCGGGTGCTCATTATTGGAGCGGGCGGCGGTGCCGGGCAGGCGGTGGCCATTCAAAGTGCGCTGGAGGGCTGCCCCAGTCTGCGCCTTGCCAATCGCACCGTCACCAAGCTCGCGCCCCTCGTAAAAAACTGCCAGCAACTCTCCTCCACCACCCGGGTGACGGCGCTCACCTGGTCCGACGAGGAGATTTCCTCGATCCTTGATGACGTGGATCTCATCGTCAATGCCACGCCTGTGGGCATGAAGGATGGCGATGGACCTCTCTTCGGCTACCAGCGCATCCAGCCCCGGCACCTCGCGTATGACATGGTCTATCGTACAGCGTCCCCCACTCCATTTATCAGTGCCGCCAAAGCAAGCGGAGCCCGTACCTGCGATGGACTTCAGCTTCTTCTGCACCAGGGAGCCATCTCGTTTGGACACTGGTTTGGAGAACCCGTGCCACTTGAGGCCATGCGCGCTGGGTTGATGCAAAGCTAGTCGTCAGCGAGCCCACTAAAGCCATGAATTCCAGGCTTTTAATCAATCGTGGAGATTGATTGATCCTTCTGTCACCCCTCCGCATCTCTTTTGCACTCGCTGAGGGGGGGGGAATCCGTTTTGGTGGCATGGGGACTCACAATGACAAAGGTTCCAGTGATGAAAACGTTTCCCAAGCCAAGCCTTCGCTGGGAAGAACCCTCCGACAATTCTGGATCATCGCGAAGGCGTTCCTCGGGTCCAAAAGCAAGCGCAAGGCCCGCAGCTTCTTGGCTGTCCTTCTGCCCCTCTCGCTGGCCGTCGGCGGCGTCCAGGTGCCGCTGAGCTATGCCGGCAGGGACTTCATGAATGACATCGCCCTCACAAGGATGGTGTAGCCTACTGGCGCAGTCTCGGGTGGTATCTTGCCACCTTTGCCCTGGCGGTGCCGATTGGCACCTACTACCGCTGGACCGAGGAGCGACTCGCCCTGCTCTGGCGGGAATGGCTCACTCAACACCTCATCAAGCGCTACTTCAACAATCGGGCATACTACCGTCTCCGGAGCTCCCCCAATGGGGACAACCCGGACCAGCGTATCAGTGCAGACGTGCGCAACTTCACCGTCAGCACGCTGAGCTTCCTGCTAATCCTCCTGAACTCGCTCGTCACGCTGATTGCCTAAAAAACGGGGCACCACAGCATGTGAGGCCCCGTTCATTTTCAGTTGATCTCGAAAATCACTTCCGATCGAAGATCGAAGAGCTTTCGCGGTCAGCCACCTTGAGGTAGCGATAATACACTTCCAGCATCAGGATGCAGAGAGAGGTGGGATAGATGTTGTCCCCACCGGCACTGGCGTTGTGGAAATTGGTGGGCGACTTCCAACTCCCGTCCGGCTGTTGGTTCTTGAGGATCTCTTTCAGCACGGCTGCATTCCAGTAGTTCCATTCTTCCCCACCATATTGGAAGAATGCCTGCTGGTAATAATACCAGGAGTAGAGGTTGGCATGATCCCAAGACGGAGGCTCTTTTTTGAAGAGTTCATGGGCAAAGCTGATGGCCTTTTTGATCTCCGTCTTCCGGCCATTGGCCAGAGTCTGCAGCCCCAGCGCACCGGCTCCCGTAAGTTCCCACTGGTTGTAGCTGGTCTCGCGATTGGTACCGCCAATGCCGCCATCCTTGGTCTGTTTGTTCTCGAGGTATTTAACAGTGTTGTCGATGGCGCCGTGCAGACCATTGATCTTCAAGTTCGTGAGCTTGGCCGCCTTCAGTGCCTGGTACTGCCAGCCCGTGACTGAGAGGTCCTCGCGGCCCTGAAGATAGGTGCCTTTGTCCGTGTCATACACCCAGCTGCCACTCTTCTGCTGGTTGTCGATGATCACCCCCACACCGGTCTCGAATGCCTCACGCATGCCCGGCAGTGACTTGCTGCCCATACGAGCGAGGGTGTACATCTCCCCCAGAGCGTAGGTGGCGATCCCGTGCTCATACACCGGTGCATTGCCAGAGGTGGCCTGAGAGAACAACTTGTTGGGATTCTTCTTCTGGGTCTCCACCAAGAACATGATGCCCTTCATGACGTTCTCCCCATAGAAAGGAGAGTCCGGAGTCTCACAACGGCCCAAGTAAGCGAGAAGAGCAAAACCTGTCATGGCCCCCTTGTACTGAGTGCCCCAGGATCCGTCCGCCTTTTGCTTGCTCTTGAGGTATTCCAGAGCAGTGCTCACCGCTTTTTCACACTCGGCCACGCCGCCGCTCTCCTTGAGTTTCTGAAGCCGCTCGGCCGTGCTGCAACGGCTTTTCAACGTCGGTGGCAGGCTCACAAAACCGGACTGCCCCCCCATGCCAATCCCCTTGCCAAATCCCCCACCCGCACCGCCAGAACCAAACCCACCGCTGCCCATGGAGCCCCCCATCAGACTGCCCACTTCCGGCATGTCGATGGATTCCATCGGCACGTCATTGAGCGCTATCGCCGCATTGGCACTCGTGCTCACCACCTTTTTCATGGGGGTGCTCTTGTTCAGGGAGCTACGCTTCTTATTTTGAACCGTCTGCGCCAGCTGTTGGTTGGCCTCAGCCCCCTGCTTGCTGCCACCGCCCGGGAGGAAGTCCACTTTGTTCTCCGTGACGATCGTCTCCACCAGGAAGTAGGCCCCGACCAGCAAACCCGCATGGATGAGCAGACTGATCATAAAGGAGCCGCCGCCTGCCTTGCGCCAATACTGGGCAAAGATGTTCTTCTTTACCGGAGGGGCGATAGGCGCATGAAAGTGCGGAGCCTCAAAGTGCTCGATCTGCTGGGGAACGTCATGCTGGTGCGCAGGAACTGCCTGTTCGTATTGAGGGATCTGCACCGGCTGGGATCCGGTGGGAGCCGTGGGGTCCAAAGATTGAATCTGTACCAACGGCACGGAGGCGCTGCCCGTCGTGGGCGGCAGCACGGGAACAGGATTGGAGGAAGGCTGGTGCTCGGAGTCGGAAGGATTCATAGCGGAGGAGGCGGCGTTGCCAGTCACAAGTGATGACGGGCAAGTCGGGCAGATCTTGGTCTTTCGCAGAAGAAAGCTGCGCAATTCCTATCCCACCCAAAGGGTTAACCCTTCGATCCGACCATTTCTTAGACTCAAAGACAAGTAATATCTCGCCATCCGGTCAAAATCCACCCATCCACTTTGATGCCTACTTGCGGTCAAAGAGGGAGGATGATTCGCGATCTCCCACCTTCAAATAACGGTAGTAAACCTCCAGCATCAGAGTGCACAGCGCAGTGGCATAGACGTTATCCCCGCCCGCAGTCGCACTCCTGTGCGTCCAGCTGCCATCCTTGTTTTGATTTTGAAGGAGTTGCGGCAAGACAGCCTTGTTCCAGTAGTCCCATTCTTCTCCGCCAGCCTGGAAGAACGCCTGCTGATAGTAGTACCAGGTGTAGAGGAGCTGGCTATTTCCATCTGACCAGAGGGGGGGCTCCTTTTTGTAGAGTTCGTACGAAAAGTCGATGGCTTTCTTGATCTGGGATTTCTTCCCGTTGCCCAGCGTCTGCAAGCCGAGGGCTCCAGCGCCGGTCAGGTTCCACTGATTGTAATGAGCCTCCCGGTTGGTACCTCCAATGCCGCCATCCTTGGTCTGCTTGCCTTCCAGATACTCCACTGTCTTGTCGATGGAGGAATGCAATCCGTTGATTTTCAAATTGGTCAACTTGGCCGCCTTGAGTGCCTGGTATTGCCACCCTGTTACCGAGAGGTCCTCACGGCTCGGGGAATAAAAACCCGTGGACTGGTCATACACCCAGCTCCCGCCCTTCTGCTGATTGTCGATGATTACCCTTACCCCTTCCTCGAAGGCTTCACGCATGCCCGGCAGCGATTTGCTGCCCATACGAGCGAGGGTGTACATCTCCCCCAAAGCGTAGGTCGCAATGCCGTGTTCATACACCGGGCCGTTGCCAGCCGTGGCTTGGGAGAACAGTTTCTGTGGATGTTTCTTCTGCGTCTCGATGAGGAACATGATGCCCTTCATGACGTTGTCCCCGTAGAAAGGGGAATCCGGAGTTTCGCAGCGCCCCAGGAAGCAAAGCAAGGCAAAACCGGTCATGGCTCCCTTGTTGTTTGTGCCCCAGGAACCATCCGCCTTTTGCTTGCTCTTGAGATATTCCAGAGCAGTGCTCACCGCTTTTTCACACTCGGCCACGCCGCCGCTCTCCTTGAGTTTCTGAAGCCGCTCGGCCGTGCTGCAACGGCTTTTCAACGTCGGTGGCAGGCTCACAAAACCGGACTGCCCCCCCATGCCAATCCCCTTGCCAAATCCCCCACCCGCACCGCCAGAACCAAATCCACCGCTGCCCATGGAGCCCCCCATCAGACTGCCCACTTCCGGCATGTCGATGGATTCCATCGGCACGTCATTGAGCGCTATCGCCGCATTGGCACTCGTGCTCACCACCTTTTTCATGGGGGTGCTCTTGTTTAGGGAGCTACGCTTCTTATTTTGAACCGTCTGCGCCAGCTGTTGGTTGGCCTCAGCCCCCTGCTTGCTGCCACCGCCAGGGAGGAAGTCCACTTTGTTCTCCGTGACGATCGTCTCCACCAGGAAGTAGGCCCCGACCAGCAATCCCGCATGGATGAGGAGACTCACCATGAAAGACCCGCCCCCGGCCTTGCGCCAGTACTCGACAAAGATGTTCTTTTTTACGGGCGGAGTGGTCGGCGCATGAAAGTGCGGAGCATCGATCGGGTGTACCACAGGTGGAGATGCCGCATAGGATGGAGAGGCGTCCATCAAAACGGGAGCCGCCACCGAATGCCCCCCGGAGGGAGCAGTAGGTTCCAAAGATTGAATCTGCACCAGCGGCACTGAGGCACTTCCCGTCGTGGGAGATAGCGGAGGTGCGGGTGAATCAATTTCGAGCGCAGGCAACGGGTGGGATGCGGATGCAGGATTCATGAGGATCTCGATTAGGCCTGCCGCGGCACCTATTTCACCCATCCACACGCAGGAACGACTCTCATTAGATCAATTTTCATCCACCTCCGCAAGATTCAATAACCTCAATGGACAAGCATTATCCCTAAACATCTGGCTACAATCATGTGGATCGCACCCAAAACAACACCTCAGCGCTCAACTCGGGGCACTACAGCCCATTCTGAAGCAAGACAAAAAGACCCACCCTGATCAACACAGGGTGGGTCTAACTTGAACAAAATTGGGAGCCGACGCTCCGCGAAAACTTCTTTAGAACTCTTCAGAGCCGACAGTGAAGGTCACGTTGGCAATTTTGGCCGCAGCCAGTGCGTTCATCACTTGAATGATGCGCTCATACTTGGTCTGCTCTTCCGTTTGCAAGGTGACGAGCACCTTGTTGTTCCGGAGGTCAGCATCCTTGCGAAGTCTGATCAGGCTATCTGTCAGAGAGGGGAGCTTGGGATCCGTAGGGGAATCAAACTCCTCATCATTCATGGCGACCGCACCATCTTCCGAGATAGCAATCAAGATCTCGTCCGGAGGGGTTTCTGCTACGACAGGGTTGGCCGTCACAGCCCCCGGCAGGGCGGTTTTCAACTCATGTTCGACCTTCACACTGTTGGCCATGACCATGAAAAACAGCATGATCACAAACACCACGTCGATCATCGGAGCGATCTGGAACCCTGTCCCGATCTGCTCCACTTCAATTTGTTTTCGGCCTTTGCTGCTACCGCTCATAATGGATGGGTGAGATTGGCTCTTTAAAATTTACTGGTTCAAGGCCGAGAAGGCCAGATCATCCATGCCTGCTTCACCCAACACACTCATGGTGCGCTGGATTTCCACCGCAGGAAGACGTCTGTCACCACGAATGATGACTCGATAGTCCGGTGCTTTGGCCTTCTTCCCCTTGAGCACCTCCACCAGCGCGCTGACATCATCATAGGTATTCCCCTCGAAGTTCAACTCACCCTTCTGGGTCTTGGGATTCCACTTCACATTCAGAGCGCCTTCCGACATCTTGCTTTTCTCCTTCTTCTTGGCCTCGGGTGCCGCTGGCAACTGGATGTCTTTGTCCAGTTGGAGCACCTCCGCCGTGGTGATGCTCATGAAGAAAATGAGCAAGACAAGAAGACAGTCGATCATCGGAGCAATTTGAAACTCCGGTTCGCCGCTCTCCATACTGCCGCCGCCGCCGCCCATAGTGTTAAAAAGGTAAGGGTTAACTGACTGACTGACTCAAAATAATATGCAGGGGCTACGCCCCTGCTGGAACTGACCTGCTCTAGAATCCATTACGCAGGAAGTGCTGTAGCAGCAGCATCTTCATCGGACACCCAGTTTGGCCGGGCCGCGAAGAACTCTTCTTCACCCACATGGCAATCCTTGAGGTCTTCGTAAGGCATCTTGCGGAAGAGGCTCACCACGATGTCCTGGCAATAGTGGATCGAACCCTGAAGACGGTTACGAAGCACATAGAACATCATGAAGGCCGGAATGGCGATGGCCAGACCGGAGGCCGTCGCGATCAACACTTCACCGATGGCTGCCGAAAGGCCGGAGGGGTCACCCACGCCGGATGCACCAAGGTGTTCGAAAGCGGTCACCATGCCCGTCACGGTACCGAGCAGCCCCACCATCGGAGTGCACACACCGATAACGGAGAGGTAGTTGATCCGGGTGGTGGTAGCGGCGTTGAACTTGTTGAGTTCGCCCATCATGGCGTCTTCGGTGGCATGCTGGCCGTCTCCAATGAAACTCAGGGACACGCGCACCGTGTCGCTGAAGGCAGAGGGGTTGTTCTTGCAGTGCTGATAGGCACCTACATAGTCCCCCATACGGAAGAGATCCTTCGCCCCGTTCACATGGGCGTCAGGAGCAAGCTTCTTCTTGCCGGTGCGGATCCAGAGGTCGGTGGAAAGCCAGATGGTCAACACGGAAAAGCCGAGAATGGGGTACATGACCCAGCCGCCTTCCTTGAACTTGTCGAGCATGGACTTCTTATGCACGATCGGGGCCGTTGAAGCGCCTTCCGCCGGAGCCGGGGCCTCCTCTGCATGAAGTGCCGAGATACCAAACTGCAAACCACCGAACGCGAGGGTGGCGCAGACCAACAGGCGGCCAAGCCTAAGTTTCAAGCGGGAGCGTGTGATGTGCATGGGCAGATTATACATGGTTTGACGTTGCATTACTTGGATTCAGTTTTCGTTGGGGAATCTTTGCCACCAGCCGCTGCCGGCCGGTCTGGCTTGTTTTCACGACCGTTGTAAATGACCATTTCTTTTTTGGCCGTTTCAGCGGTTTCGGAACCGGGGTAAGCTTCGGCAATGCGCTGGTAGAACCCCACGGCATCCTTAAAACGCTCCATCTTTGTGAGCGTACGGGCGGCGGCAAGCTCCGCCTGAGGCACCAGTGCTGCCTGGCTGCCGTAAAACACGGGCACATGCAGATAGGCCATCAACGCGGGTTCCCAACGCTCTTTCCGGGTGTGAATCTCTGCAACGGTCATCCAGAGACGGGCGGAGATTTCTGCATCCAGAGTGTCCTTCAAAAGATCTTCCGCCTGACTCAGAATGGCATCCTGGTCGCTCGAGGTGCGACGGGCCATGTTGAGCTTCAGAATCCGCACCTTGAGCTTCTTCTGTTCGTCCCATTTCATGGCTTCCACTTCAGGGAGCACACGAATCAAGGCATCAAAGTCACCTGCCTGATCCAACGCTTCCACGTGAGCGAGCGAGATGTCATTGTAGGGGCTGCCAGGAATAGACTTGAAGGGCTTGAAGAACTCTTTGGATTTGGCGAGCACCTCAATGGCCTCCTTGGCCTTGCCTTCACCCAGCATGGCCTGGGCTTCGAGCACCTCGCGAACTTCCGGCCACTCCAGTCGGGCGATGTCGGTGAGATTGATGCTGGCCTTGGCCTCAGCACCATTGCTCATCTTGATCGTGCGGCTGACCTTGCCTCCTTCGACGCTAAAGCTACCAAAGGGAATGCGGTCGTTGTTCTTGAGCACGAGCGCCTGGGCGTGAAGCGCCGGCGCACTGAGAGCCAAACAAGCCAGCGGAAACAACAGTGATTTGAAAGAAAGCATGGATCGAGAGGAAAATTAGTTGCTGGTCTTGCTCAGGAGGGCCTTGCCTTCATTGAATTCGGGGAACTCCGTGATGTCCTTCTGGGCAAGCATTTGCTGGAGGACCGTCCGGGCGCTTTCTTTGTCGCTGAGTTCGATGAAGCACTTGGCCGCACGGAGATAGGCTTGGGCAAGCACGGCCTTGTCGCGACGATAGGCAAGGATGATGCGCTGATAAAAGCTCACCGCCTTCTTGAGATCTTTCTTCGCCTCAGAGGCTTCGCCCAACCCCAACAGGGCGGCGGGATGGGCACCGCGCCATTCCTTGGTGGCCTGGATGGTGGTGAAGACCTTCTCAGCTTCGTCATACTTTTTCAAGGCCAGGAGAGCCTTGGCCTTGCCCAGTGTTGCCTCAAGGATGCTGGAGCTGGAGGCATACTTCTCAATGGCCTCGTTGTAGAGGTCGAGAGCCTTCTGGTACTCCTTGTTGTTGAACTCGATGTCCCCCAGACCCACTGGAGCTTTGTCACCAAATTCACTGTTGGGATACTTGGCACGCAACTGCTGGAAGCAGGCTGCGGCCTTTTCTGCATCCCCCTTCTTGGTCAGCATTTCACCCAGGCCAGCGAGAAGCAGGGGGCTGAGTTCCTCAATCTTTGCGGCATCGGGAATGATGCTCATGAGGTTCTCATACTTGGCCACATCACGGAAACCACGGGCGATCAGCGCGCGACCATAGAGGATGCGGGCTGCCGCCGTGCCATTCAGGAGCCCATTATCGCCTTGCGGTGTCATGAGCGTTTTGAACTCGGTCTCCACTTCCTCAAAAGTTGGGCCAGGGGCGGGAGTTGGTGCCGCCGCAACGGCCGTATCAGTTGCCTTGCTGGCATCCGCCGCCTCGCCTTCCTTCTTGGTGGCGTCGGCAGGCGTCACGGCCGCTGGTTTGGTCGCAGGAGCTGCGGCGCGGGGACGTTTCTTGGGCACCATCATGGTGACAAGCTGCTGAATGAGGACTTCCACCTGCTCATTGGCTGGATTGCCAAGGTGAGGCGCCATCGCACCAGCCACCAGCTTGCGACCTTCATTCAGTTTCTCCTTGGCCTTGTCCGGCATGCCTTCGCTCTCCAGAGACTTGGCTTCGCGCTCTACTCCCCGTGTAATCCAGTAAATGGCCTTTAGGGCAGAGGGCTTGTCCTTGTTCGCCTGATAGTAGCTGGACCACATCTGGGTCAGCTCTTTCCACATGTTCTTGTCCACCATCAGGTTGGTGGCTGCGTCGATTGCGTAGTTGAGCACGTCTTCGGTCTTGGCCTTGTCCACCGCATTCCGGTAGGCCTCGAGGCACTTGGCGGTGTAGTCGATCTTGCCACTCTCGTCCACCATCTGGCTGTAAATGTCGCCCAGAAGCGACCAGACTTGACCCACGTTCTGATCGTTCGGGGCTTCCACCACCAGCTTCTCGAGCTGCTCCATGGCGTCTTTTTTGTCGCCGCCCTGGAAGTCGATGAAGGCAAGACGGTATTTGGCGTCCACCAAGTACTGCCCCTTGGGGTTCCCAGCGATGTACTCACGCAGGGCCTTCCGGGTCTTCTGCGAATCGTTCTGGAAGAAGTAGCTCAGCGCGATGCGGTACTCAGCCTCGTCTTTGTAGGCGGAAGTCTTGTTAAGGCTGATCAGTTCTTGGAAAGCGAGACGACAGTCGTCGAAGCGTTGGGATTCGAAGAGCACCACCCCGAGTAGATAGTTGAGACGCTCTTTGTCGGCATCTTTGGCGAGCTTGGCCCGCTCGAACGCTTTGATGGCAGCCTCGATATTGCCACTTTCAAAGGCCAGCGAACCGAACATGTCGGTCACCTGTCCGATGTTTGCCCCCTCAGGGAACTCGTTCATGTACTTCTCACAGAGAAGATAGGCACGACCGGCACGTTGCAGGCCGGCGTTGCACACGATCATGCCGAAGAGACAGCGATCACGATCTTTGTTGTCTTTGAAATCTTCGTAGATGGTCTGAAAGGCCAGAAGGGACTCATACAAGCGGCCCATCTCATAAAAGCACTGGCCAAGACGATAGATGATGGAGGCATCGTAGTCCTTCACCCCTTCGATATCTGCGAGGATCTTCTTGTTGGTGTCCAGCAGGCCAGCCGCTTCTTCCTTGCTGAGCAGTTTGCCCATGAACTGAACCCGACCACCTGCGGCAATCTGGGTCTGCCACTGCTCAATTTTTGAAATACGAGCCTTCTGAATGGCCACCAGTTCGCCCTGGCGACGCATGCTTTGATAGGCACGGAGGGCCTCCCCATAACGCTTCTGCTCCAGCATGGCATCCCCCACCTGCTGGGAGAGCACATTCAACTGAACGACGCTTTCATCTGCAGAAGCCCCTGCACGGAGCTTTTCCATCATCTGGCCAGCCTTGTCAGTGTCGCCCTTGCCTACGTAGATTTCAGAAGCCATGAGGATGGCCTGCTGTTGCTCTGCGGTAGGCGTTCCCTGAAGGTCTTTCAGCACCACTTCAAGAATGCTGAGGGCCTCATCAGGCTGGCCGCCCTTCTTGTGATGATACGCGATCATCAAACCTGCGCGGTCCCGGAGTTCCGGCACGGCAGCGGCTTCCTTGAGGGAAGCGATCCCTTTGTCGGCATTGCCTGCGTTCAGGTAGGCCTCGCCAACGGCCATTTTCGCATCATTGAGACTGTTACTCTGGGGAAACTTCTTGATGAAGTCTTCGAAAAACTTAATGGCCTCCGCCCACTGCTTAAGATTGAAGTGCGCCGCACCTTCAAGGTACATCACAGCCTCGAAATCTTTGTTGCTGGTGGCGGTGTGAATGGCACCAATTTTTTGCAACGCCACGTCAAAGCGGCCCTGGCCAAACGCCGCCTGGGCCTCGGAGAAAAGCGCCTCCATTTCCTGCTCCTTGTTCATCGGCGCAGTTGCCGGTGCAGCAGGAGGGGTCGCAGGAGGTGCTTGACCGCAGACAAGAGAGGCGGAACCAACGGATAGAAGAGCGAACAGGAAAAACGGTCTCATAAGCACACGGCCGCTAGGGCGAACATCACAAATGGTAGTTTGCAAGATAGGTCGGGACATGGGCAAGGCTATTTTTCCTGAAAGAAAGCGATTTTCTCACGCGCCCCTTCAGAGGACTTGAGCATTCCAAAACGGGTGGCCCGCTATTTCATTAGAAAGGTTTTAGACTCCGAATGAGAAAAGTCACTCATTCTCCCTCTGCTTGCAAAGCGAGCCGGTCTCGCCCATGCTGCGGATTCCAAAAAATCAGTCATGAGCGGCAGACGAGTCATTCTCAAGTTCGGCAGTGGCATCCTCACCCGTACGGATCGTGCGGAGATGGATGAGGAACAGTTGTGCAAACTGGTGCAGGCCATTGCTGAGCTCAAGCGCCGCGGCCATGCCGTGGTCGTCGTGAGCAGCGGTGCCGTGGCCTCCGGCCTCAAGGCCATGGGGTTCCGGGAACGGCCGCAGGAAATCACCACCCTGCAGGCGTGTGCGGCCGTCGGCCAGACTTACCTCATGCACACGTACCAGAGCTATTTGCGTGGTCACGGCCTTTACGTTGCGCAACTCCTGCTCACCCACGCCGACCTGGAGAGCAAAGAACGCGCAGAGAAGGTGAAGAATACCCTGCTGCGCCTGTTGGAGAACCCCAATGTGGTTCCCATCATCAACGAGAATGACTCGGTGGCGGTGGAAGAATTGCGTTTCGGCGACAACGACAAGCTCTCTTCCCGCGTGGCCCAGCTTTGGAGTGCGGATTTGCTGATCCTGCTGACGAGCGTGCCGGGCCTGATGGATCTCAAGAACGATGGGGCGGTCAACATCGTGCCGATGGTTGAAGACGTGAACTCGGTCCTGCACCTGGCGCAGGAGGACAAGGGTGCCTTTTCCGTGGGAGGAATGGCTTCCAAACTCCGCGCCGTAGCTGATGCCGTGGCGGGCAATGTGGAGTGCATCATCGCTTCTGGACGTCATCCGGAACAGATCGCCGATCTCGTGGAAGGGAAGGGCACGGGCACCCGCTTCCCCCTGCCCGCCTCCAAAGCCTGATCTCCCGCGTATCCCTCGCCGGAGCAATCTGCCCCCCCTCCTTGCTCCCTTTCCCGTCCCGTCAACTACCGATCAATGTCCCAACCGTCTGACATCGCCAACGCCATCCTCGCCATGGGGGCCAGAGCCCGGGCTGCCTCTCATGAGCTGGTCAAATTGACCACGGCCCAGAAGAATGACATCCTGCGGGCCATGGCGGTCGGCGTGAGAGAGCAGCGCGACAGCATCCTGGCCGCCAACGCCAAAGACGTGGCTGCTGCCGAGGAAAAAGGACTCAGCAAACCGATGGTGGACCGCCTGCGACTCGATCCAAAATCTCTGGAAGGTATCGCCGCAGCCATCGAGCAAGTCGCAGAGCTCCCCGACCCCGTGGGTGAAGTGCTCGGTAAATGGACACGTCCAAACGGTCTCGCTATGCAAAAGGTGCGGGTGCCAATCGGCGTCATCGGCATCATCTACGAATCCCGGCCCAATGTCACCAGCGACGCGGCCATACTTTGCTTTAAAACCGGCAATGCCACCATCCTGAGGGGCGGCTCGGAGGCTATTCACTCCAACACCGCCCTCGCGGCTGCCTTGCAGGCCGGGGGTGAAAAAGCAGGGCTACCCCAAGACAGCATTCAGCTCATCCCCTTCACCGACCGGGAGAGCGTGGATCATCTCGCCAAGATGGACCGCTACCTGGATCTGATCATCCCTCGGGGTGGGAAGGGACTGATCGAGCGCGTCGTGCAAGCCGCCCGCATGCCGGTGATCAAGCACTACGATGGCGTCTGCCACGTCTATGTGCACCACACGGCGAGCCACGAGATGGCCGCCAACCTGATTCTCAACGGCAAGTGCCAGAAGCCCAGTGCCTGCAATGCGGTGGAAACGGTGCTGGTGGACCGCGAAGGGGCTGAAGATTTCTATGCCACCCTCCGGGAGGTTCTGAGACCAAGTGGCGTGGAAGTCCGGGGCGATGCAGGGGTGCTAGCCGTCTGGCCCGGGGCGAAGCCCGCCACGGAAGAGGACTGGAGCACGGAGTACCTGGATCAGATTCTGTCCATCAAGACCGTTTCAGGCACTGACGAAGCCATCCAGCACATCAACACCTATGGCTCCCACCACACGGACGTCATCGTTTCCGAAGATGCCACCGTAGCCGCCCGGTTCCAGCATGAAGTGGACTCTGCCGTGGTGCTCTGGAATGCGAGCACCCGTTTTAACGACGGTGGCGAGTTCGGATTCGGTGCCGAGATTGGCATCAGCACCGACAAGCTGCACGCCCGCGGCCCGATGGGGCTGGCAGAACTTTGCAGCTACAAGTATCTGGTCAACGGCAACGGTCAGGTGCGACTTTGATCCCCAGGGCCTTGACTGTCCGGTCCAGGACAAATTTCCCAGAAACATCGCCACATGCCTTTCGTCTGGAAGGCATGAGTTTCTCTTTGTTGAAGCCCCCAACGGCCGCCCTGCTCCTGGCGGGCATCGTTTTCAGCCAGCTCTTGTCCCCTCTTCAGGCCCAGGATCCGACCGCCAAACGGCCCAATGTGCTGTTCATCGCCGTGGACGACCTCAATCATTGGGTGGGTTATCTGGGCCGCAACACGCAGAGCAAGACGCCCAATCTGGACCGTCTGGCCGAGATGGGAACCCGCTTCACCAGAAGCTACTGCGCCTCCCCCTCTTGCAATCCATCACGAGCTGCTCTCATGACGGGTCTTCGCCCCTCGACCTCCGGCATCTACGACAACGATGATGACTGGCGGCCAGTCATCCCGGAAGAAAAAACCCTCCCTACCACGTTCCGGAAAGCGGGCTATGAAGTGCTGGGTTCAGGGAAAATCTATCATGGGGGTTTCGACCGGAAGAGTGAGTGGAACGAATACCCTGCGGAGAAGAAGAGCGATCCCAAACCCACGGGCAATGATGGCGTAGGCGGGATCAAGTTCGCCCCTCTTGACTGCAAAGACGAAGATCTAAGCGACTGGCAGATCACTGACTACGCCATCGAGCAACTCAGCAAAAAACATGACCGACCTGTATTTATTGCCTGCGGTCTGCACAAGCCTCACATGCCGTGGAATGTGCCACAGAAGTACTACGACCTGCACCCGCTGGACAAAATAGAGCTGCCACCTCACATTCCGGGGGACCTCACCGATGTGCCCCCAGCCGGCGTGCGTATGGCAGGCCCCAACGGGGACCACGCCAAGATGCTGGCCAGCGGGCGATGGAAGGAGGCGGTCCAGGGTTATCTGGCGGCCATCAGCTACACGGACATGAACATCGGCCGTCTGCTGGACGCCTATGAAAAGTCGCCCCTGCGGGAAAACACCATCATCGTCCTCTGGGGAGACCACGGCTGGCATCTGGGGGAGAAAGAACATTGGCGGAAATTCGCCCTCTGGGAAGAGAGCACGCGCGCACCCCTCCTTTGGGTGGTGCCCGGTGTGACCAAGGCTGGCAGCGTATGCGAGCGCACGGTGGATTTTATGAGCCTCTACCCCACTCTGTGCGACCTGAGCGGCATCCCCGTACCTGCGCATGTCGAAGGAAAGAGCATCAAGGCCCTGCTGCAAAACCCTGCTGCTGAATGGACCACCCCGGCCCTGACGACCTACAAGTTTGGCAACCACACCGTGCGCAGTGAAGGCTGGCGCTATACCCGGTACGAGAACGGTGACGAAGAACTCTATGACGAAACCAAGGACCCGCTGGAGCATACCAACCTGGCGTCGGACACCCGTTTTGCGGAGCAAAAGGCGCAACTGGCGCAATGGTTGCCCAAAGCCAATCAGGCGGATGCCAATGGCCGCCCCGGCAATGGGGGCGGCGGAAAGGGCAGGAAGAAGGCAGCCCAATCCGGTAGGGACTGACTGCAGACGAGGGCTTATTGAGCCTGGCGGCCGGTTTTCCAGCCGGCCACCAGCCGGTTTCCTGTAGAACTGCGAGAGAGGCTGAGTTCTAGATGTCGTCCACCATCTGGTCTGACGTCGTGAGGTTGATCTCGAAGATGACTTCGATTTCGACTGCAATGTTGCCCGGGAGGGGGCCCATGCCGACAGCGCTGCGCGCGCCCACTCCGTTGTCCTTGCCCCAGATCTCTGCGAACAACTCGCTGCAGCCGTTGATCACCTTGGGATGGTCGTAGAAATCAGGAGCAGAATTCACCATGCCCAGCACCTTGACGACGCGCTTCACGGCATCCAATGAGCCCAAGTGCTTCCGAAGCGTGGCCAGGATGGCCAGCCCCACCTGACGGGCGGCAGCGTGCCCCTCCTCCAGCGTCAGATCAGCACCGACACGCCCCACGATCAGGGAACCATCCGCCTGGACCGGGCCGTGACCAGACACATAGGCCTTGTTCCCGGCGATAACGAGCGGCTTGTACACAGCTACCGGGGTGGGTGCGGGAGGGAGGGCGACGTTCAATTGCAATAAATTGGCTTCAGCTGACATGTCCGCAGAAAAGCAAAAATGCCAGGCTGAGTAAAGCATGGCGCGGAGCCAGGACGCGATTTCACTCCGCAACCGTCCTCGAACGGTCAGGAAACACGGCCCCGGGGGTGGATTCTTCATTTGCACCATGCCTTCCCCCGCCGTTCTTGGCAGATGCTCTCACGCCCCCTTCCCTGGTTCTGCGGTGTCGCCGCGTGGTTTGCCCTGTTGTTCTTCCTCTCTTCCCGACCCATGCCCCAAATGCCCGGTCCGGAAATCCCCCACATGGACAAGATCATGCATGCCACCTACTTCATGCTGGGCTCCACCATGCTCTACATGGGAGTGCGCCTTCAGAATCCAGACCGTTCTTGGTGGCAGGCTTCACTCATCGCCATCGGGTTCTGTGCCTTGGTCGGTTTGTCGGATGAATTTCATCAGAATTTTGTGCCCGGCCGTTCCGGGAATGACCCGTATGACTGGATGGCGGACGTCCTGGGTGGTTTCCTCGCGTCTGGCCTGGGTGGCTTGATATACAGTTGGGTGGGTGGAAAGAGGCTTGTCGCCGCTCCGATTCACCGCTAAAAATCCCGCCCATGCCCCCCGCTGCAGCCCTTGAAACCGCCTCCCTTCGTGTCGCCCACCTCCGCGAGGAGATCGAGCACCACAACCGGCTGTACTATCAGAATGCCGCCCCGGAGATCTCGGACCAGGCCTTCGATGCACTGCTGAGGGAGCTACAGGACCTGGAGAAGGCCCATCCCAGCCTGATCACCCCCGACTCCCCCACCCAGCGAGTGGGCGGAACCCCGCTGGACGGATTCAAACAAATAGCTCATCCCGTGCCCATGATGAGCCTGGACAACACCTACTCCGAGGAGGAGATGAGGGACTTCTTTCAGCGACTGGTGAAGGGCCTGGGACGCGAGAAGGTTCGTTGCACCATTGAACCCAAGGTGGATGGCGTGGCTGTGGCAGTGCGCTATGAGGCAGGGGCATTGAAATACGCAGCCACGCGCGGCGATGGCCGCATGGGCGATGACATCACCCAAAACCTCCGGACCATTCGCGCCCTCCCCCTGCGGCTTCCGGCGAAGGTGCCCCAGACCTTTGAAGTGCGCGGTGAGGTGTACATGACTCGCGCCGGCTTTGACAAGATGAACCAGGAACGGGAGGAGGCGGGAGAGCCACGCTTTGCCAATCCTCGCAACGCCACCGCCGGGTCCCTGAAGCAACTGGACCCACGACTGGTGGCCAAGCGCCCGCTACAAGTGATTTTCTACGGCGTGGGGGATGTGGGCGAAGCCCGTCTCACCAGTCAGGACGACATCCACAAGCTGCTGCACGATGCCGGCCTGCCCATGGCCGCGCACATCTGGCATGCGGAATCGGCCGACGAGGTGATTGCCGCCATCCACCAGCTGGACGAAAAGCGCAAGGCGCTGCCTTATGACACGGATGGTGCTGTCGTAAAGGTGGACGCCTTTGCCGAGCAGCGGGATCTGGGAGCGACCAGCAAGGCGCCCCGGTGGGCCATCGCGTACAAGTACCAGCCCGAGCAGGCGGAGACTCGCTTGCTGTCGGTGGACATTCAGGTCGGTCGTACGGGTGCCCTCACCCCGGTAGCTCGCCTGGTGCCGGTGTTCCTGAGTGGCAGCACAGTCTCCAACGCCACCCTTCACAACTTCGAGGAAATTGTCCGAAAAGACATCCGTGTAGGCGACTTTGTCATCATTGAAAAGGCCGGCGAGATCATCCCCGCAGTCGTCGCGGTGAACAAGGAAAAGCGAACCGGGGAAGAGAAGGAGGTCCCCGTGCCCGTCCACTGCCCGGTGTGCCAGAGCCCGGTAGTAAAGGACGAGGCCCAAGTGGCCATCCGCTGCACGAATCCGAACTGCCCGGAGCAGGTGAAACGGCGTCTGGAACATTTCACCCACCGCGGGGCCATGGACATCCGCGGCCTGGGCGAGCAAATGGTGGCACAACTCGTGGATGCCCACCTGGCCATCACCCCCGCCGACCTCTACGATCTGAACACCCACGCGCTCTCAAAACTGGAACGGCAGGGGGCCAAAAGCATCGAGAACCTGCTAAAAGGGTTGGAGGAAAGCAAGAAGCAGGCTCCATGGCGGCTGATCTTTGGCCTGGGAATTCTCCACGTCGGTGCCTCGTCCGCGAGATCATTGATGGACCATTTTGGAGCGGTTGATGCACTGGCCAGGGCGAGTGTGGAAGACTTGCTCAAGGTCCAGGACATTGGCGGCATTGTTGCCCAGAGCATTCACGGTTGGTTCCAAGTCCCTGCGAATCAGGCGCTACTTGACCGCCTGCGCAGCTCCGGACTCCAGTTTGACAACCCCAAGACGGAACAGGCGAGCGACACTTTTGCAGGCACCTCATGGGTGATCACCGGGACGCTGAGCGAATCACGTGAGGTGATTGCCGAACTGATCCGCACCCATGGCGGGAAGATGGTTTCCAGCGTGAGCAGCAAGACCACCTACCTGCTCGCAGGGGAAGAGGCAGGGAGCAAGCTGGAGAAGGCCGCCAAACTGGGAGTTAAGGTCCTGTCAGAAGCTGATTTTCGCGCGATGCTGCCCGGATAGTCTTTGCCCTCAGGGAGGGACGATACCACCTATGGACGAAAATGTTGCGGTGTTTCTCTTTTCTCCCGCACGATTCCTGCTCTTTTGGAGGTAGCATGAGATTGTTTTCAATTGGCAACATCACTAAGGGTGACTTGGACGGCTTTTTTGGTCTTTTTATAGACAACCTGCTTCAGCTACTTCTGATTTTTACCCTTTGCCCGCTGTTTTGCGGGATGTCTGCCGCTGATGTGACAACCAAGATCCTACCAGGGGCAGCGATCTCGATTCTGGTCGGAAACATCTTCTTCGCGGTCCAGGCGTGGCTGCTCGCGAAGAAGGAAAACCGGAGTGATGTGACAGCGATGCCCTACGGCATCAATACGGTGAGCCTGATTGCTTACATCATCTTCATCATGGCTCCCGTTTACCGGCAAACGCAAGACGCCAGCTTGGCCTGGAAGGCAGGCCTGCTGGCCTGTTTCGTGAGCGGGATCATGGAGTTGATGGCGGCGGCTTTCGGCGGCTGGTTGCGCCAACACACGCCGCGGGCAGCTTTGCTGTCCACCCTGGCAGGTATTGCCATCACCTTCATCGCCATGGGATTTGTCTTTCAAGCCTTCGCGAATCCGGCTCTGGGTATGCTCCCTTTGCTGATTATCCTTCTCGGGTATGCTGGCAAGGTAAAGCTGCCGCTGGGTCTGCCGGCTGGCTTTGTGGCAGTAGTGATCGGCACGGCACTGGCTTGGATTTTGCGTGGGTTTGGAGCTCTCCCCATGCCACCCTCTGCGGAGGGCGGCCTTCTCGGATTTCATCCCCCCCTCTGGTATGGGAACGAGCTTTTTGGGTTCCTGATGACGCCGGTCGGTTGGGGTTACCTCTCGGTGATCATCCCCATGGGCCTGTTCAATATCATCGGATCACTCCAGTGCCTGGAGAGCGCCGAAGCGGCGGGCGACCAATATTCGACCACCAATTCTCTCTGTGCCAATGGGATCGGCAGCATCGTGGCGGCCTGCCTGGGAAGTCCGTTCGCGACCACACTCTACATCGGCCACCCAGGCTGGAAGGCGATGGGTGCGCGCTGGAGCTACTCCTGGCTCAACGGGGTGGTCATCTGTGTCATCGCGCTGGTGGGTGCAGTGGGGGAAGTGCTCCGTTTTGTTCCGCTGGAGGTGACCCTGGGGATCCTGCTCTGGATCGGTCTGGTGATCACCGCTCAGGCCTTCCAGGCAAGCCCCAGCCACCATGCGGTGGCAGTGGCGGCGGGTCTCGCCCCCTCTCTTGCTGCCTGGTTGCTGGTGCAGGTCCAGGAGACTCTCCGCGTGGCGGGCAAGACACTCTATGAAACCGTAGATCAGTTCGGCTCCGCGCTGCACATCCGGGGAGTCATTGCTTTGAGCCAGGGCTTCATCGTGACATCCATCATTTACGCCGCCGTGATCGTCTTTGTCATCGACCGAAAGTACCGCCAGGCTGCCGCATGGATGCTGGCAGCAGCGGTGCTCTCCGCAATAGGCCTCATGCACGCCTACAAGCTGACTCCTGGCGGAGTGGAGAATAACTTCGGGTGGTTCGCAGCCCCGGAGTTTGCGATCGTTTACGCGGTGGTCGCAGGACTGCTGTGGCTGCTGGCCAGACGCCCGCAGGCCACAGGGTTCGTGGCGGTGACCGGTCCGGACAACAAGATCCGGATCACCACCCGCTCCAACTAGACTGGAGCTCCCTCACTCAGGGCACAGCGACGGTCTTGGCCCCGAGTGCCCAGAGGGAAGTGTCGGTGCGAACATACACCCGGCCATGCCCGATGGCTGGCGTGGCGTTGATTGGCCCGTCGAGCTTGTTGGTGGCCAGGATCTCAAACTGGGGCCCGGCCTTCACCACCACGACGTCTCCGGTTTGGGAGCTACAGTAGATTTTGCCGTCTGCTGCGACGGGGCTGGAGAAATACTTGGTGCTGCGGCCTTGGGTACCGATGACACGCTCGTTGTACACTTCCTCCCCCGTCTCCAGCTTGACGCACTTCAAGATGCCACCGTCGCCGAGAAGGTACATGAGGTCTCCAACCACCAAGGGGGTGGGCACATAGGGAATTCCCATGACAAGGCGGTACAGTTCCGTCGGCTTGTCAGCCCCGAGCTTGAGCACGGCCGATTCCTTGCCACCGCCCCCGGACCCCATCGTGCCGAAGATGATGTCCTTGGCATACGCAAACGACCCCACACTGCGCTGGGTAAAACCGGGATTGTGCTGCCAGGTCATCTTGCCAGTGGCAGCGTCCACGCCAAAGAATCCGCTGGTGGTGTCGGCCATGATGAATTCACTCCCTTTGGCGGTCTTCCGCACAAGAGGGGTGCTGTAGGGATTCTTGCTGTTGGGCAACGGCAGCTTCCACTTGGTGTTGCCTGTGGCGATATCCAGCCCCAGCAGGCAGCTGGTGCCCCCGCCTTCGCCTTCTGGAAGCTCTGATTCGCAACGGACCAGCATCACACCGTCAGCAACCACGGCGGAAGCCCCAGAGCCGTGCTCATGAACATAAGGTGCGAGATTCTCCTTTCTCCAGAGGAGCTTCCCCTGGTGATCCAGCGCGAGCGCCTCCACCGCATCACCATTCGTCCAGTTTACATAGATGCGCTCCGCATCCACAAACGGGGTGGAGGAGGCGAAAGCATTAAACTTGTGCTGTTTGTGGGGGTGGTAAGGAACCTCGAACTTCCAGGCCACGGAGCCATCCGAGGCATTGAGGCACTCGACTGCCCGCTTCCCTTCGCCAGTCTCGGCTGTGAGGATGACCTTGTCCTTCCACAACACGGGAGATGACCACCCCGGGCCCACCGCAACCTTCCAGGCCGTGTTGGCCCCCTCAAAGGTGGCGGGAAGGTTGCCCACATCGGCAACGCCGCTGCCGTTGGGACCGCGGAAACGGGACCATTCCTCGGCCCGAATCCCCACGGAGGAAAAGGTCACGGCAGAAAGGGTGATGAGCGGGAGCAGCAACGAGCGGTTCATGGCGACAAAGGGAAGGAAATGAAGGCAGGCCAGACTAAAGCAACGGTGGAGAGTTGATCACATCAAACGTCGGACGGGGGCGCAACCTTTAACCATTTACACTCTGGAGACATTTGCACACGCTGGAGAATCTCCGTTGCCTGAAGGAGCGCTCCCATTCACACGTACTCAATGGCTACCATGATCCTGAAGACTGCATTTTTCACCACTCTGCTCGCCTCACTGGCGTCGGTCTCCTGCGCCAAGGACAAGGAGCAGGAGAAGGCGGATGCCGCCGCCAAGGCCAGTTCGCAGAAGGAAAAAGCCCTGTTGACCGCCCGTATGGCATCTGGCTATGGGGATTGGGTCGAAGCGGACTTCCCGTTCTTTTCCACGGTGCTGGATGCAAGGGAGCTGGGCGAAGGCTGGCCGAATAACAATCTCACACCGCGCGGCATCGTGTTGAACCTCGGCGGCAACACCTGGGCTTGCTTCGATACGGACCTCCTACGCATGGCGCTGATCTGGCAGGGTGAAGAGGGCAAACCGCCGATGACCCAAAACGCCCTGTCCACCGGCTCCTACCATCTGGCAGGCCAGAAAACGAAGGACGGGCAGGAGGATCTGGTCAAGCCCATTGGCAAGCCCTGGGTGGCCAATGGCATCTACCCCGGATGGCAGGTGGGGAGCAAGGCAGACCTTAAGGATCCCCGATCCCCCACGAACTCTCCCGAAGAGGTGGGCCGCGGTCCGCTGGACAACTCAATGGGCCGGTTTCTGGGAATCGAACTGAGCGATCCCGGTCCGGTGTTGAAATACGTCGTAGGGGGCGTGGAGCTGAAGGAGTGGATCACCTCCCGACGCAGCGGTGACCAGACACAAGTGGAACGGCATTTCTATGTGCCAGCACACGATCAACCTTTGACGCTCGTAGCGGGTTGGGGGCGTGAGACCAGGCTCTCTGCCTCGGTGCAGGGAAATGGCAGCGTCCAACACTCGAACCAGGACGGCATCAACTTCATCACGCTGCCCGCAAGCCAGTCCCCGGTAAAGCTGCTCGTCCGCAACTGCTTGGGCGTAAAAATGACTGTGCCGGAGATGACGCCAGCGGGAACGCCTGATGTCACTTTCGAAATCCCAAAGGCAACCAGGTGGACCGAGGCCGTCACCACCTCCGGCAAAGTCGATCCCAACACCAAGGATGCCTATGCCATCGAGGACATCCCGCTTCCCAATCCCAATCCATGGAAGCGCAATGTCCGCGTGGCGGACCTGGCCTTCCTGGACGATCAAGGTAACGCGGCGGCGGTGACGATGGATGGCGATGTGTGGCTGGTCTCTGGCCTCAAGGGCGATCTCAAAACGGTGACCTGGAAGCGCTACGCCTCCGGCCTGCATGAGCCCATGAGCCTGGTCGTGCGCAAGGGCGAGCTTTTTGTCTTCGACCGCAACGGCATCTGGAAACTGCGCGACACGAATGGAGACAAGGTGGCAGACCAGTATGAGATGTTCTGCGATCTCTTCGGCCAGACTGCGGAGACTCGTGAGTTCCCCAACAGCATGAAACTGGCTCCAGATGGCTCCTTTGTGATCAGCAAGGGCGGCCAGGAGGGCACCACCTATGGCAAGCACAACGGGACGGTGATCCGCATCTCGCCGGATGGGAAGTCCTTCGAGATACTGGGCCATGGGCTGCGCCAGCCTTTCATTGGGGTGCATCCGAAGACGGGGCTTGTCACTGCCAGTGACCAACAGGGCAACTATGTGCCCTCCACCCCGCTTCAGATCATCAGGGATGACCAGTTCTATGGTCACCTGCCCACCATCGCTCCCAAGGAGCAGTACCCGGCAGCCATTGCTGATCCCCTGACGTGGATCCCCCACCCGGTCAATGCCAGTGCGGTGACGCAGACTTGGGTGGTAGATGCCAAGATGGGCACGCTGAATGATGAGATGATCCACATCGGCTACAATCGGCCGGAGCTTTTCCGCGTGCTGATGAATGACCGGGCTCCAAAGCCACAGGCCGCGGTGGTCCCCTTCACCCAGGACCTGGACTTCTCACCGCTAAACGGCGCAGTGAATCCGGCGGACGGCCAGCTCTATGTGACAGGCTTCCAGATCTGGGGCACCACCGCCAAGCGAATCAGCGGGCTGGCCCGCATCCATTACACGGGTGGTCGCCGGGTGCTGCTGACGGGCCTCGTGCCCATGGACAAAGGCGTGCTACTCAGGTTCAATGAAGCACTGGATCCGAAGTCGGCCACCGATCCTGCCAGCTACAGCGTGGAGCGTTGGAACTACAAACGCACCTTTGACTACGGGTCCCCCCACCTGAAGCTCGATGGCTCCCCTGGCCAGGAATGGATGGTGCCGAGCAGCGCCTATCTTTCCAAGGACGGTAAATCCGTGTTCGTCGGGATCCCTGACATGAAGCCGGTCATGCAGATGCGCACGGGCTGGGGCATCAAGGACAGTGAGGGTCTGGAGGCGCACAACAACGCCTACTACACCCCCTATGAGCTCACCAAGTTTGAGCCCGAGAAAGAAGGGTTCGAGCCGCTCACGGTGGACCTCACTCCGCGGAAGGCTGTAGTGGTGGAAGCTGCCAAGCCCACGGTGGAGGAAGGCTTCAAACTGTACCAAATGATCGGCTGCATGGCCTGTCACTCGACGGATGGCAGCGTGGTGGGCAAGGTTGGTCCTAGCTGGAAGGGGCTCTTCGGCAGCGACCGGATGCTCAAGGATGGCAACAAAACCCTCGCCGATGAAGCCTATCTCCGTGAGTCTATCCTCAACCCCAGCGCCAAGGTGGTGAAGGGCTTTGAGAAATTCGACGCCGGGATGCCCATTTATGCGGGGATCTTGAACGATTCACAGATCGAATCGCTCGTCCTCTACATCAAGACGCTGAAGTAAGAGCCCAGTTGGTCATCGGCGGGCGGGGCGGAAAACGCCCCGGTCCTGTCACGCTCTCACAACTGCCCCGTTGTCATCCGGAGAAGCGATGGTCGCGGCCTTGCGGGGTTGTTTCCTGAAAAGCCCCAGCAGATCATCCACCGCCAGGTAGCTCAGAGGCACCAAGTAGAGGGTAATCACCGTGGCGAAGAGGCTGCCATAGCCCATCGCTACCGACACCGGCAGAAGGAACTGATTGTGGGTGCTCTGCGGGCTGTTGTCGAAAATGAGCGGGACAAGCCCGAAGAAGGTGGTGATCTGAGTAAGCAGGATGGCGCGGAATCGTGCTGCGCCACCTTCCCGGGCGGCCATTTCGAGGTCCCCTGTCTCGTCGCGCTGGGAGTTGATTTCATCCACCAGCACCAGCGTGTCATTCACGATCACACCGGACACTGCGAGCATGCCAAAGAGACTCATCATGCTGACCGGCATGCCATGGAACAAGTGCCCCAGCACGGCCCCTACTACGCCAAAGGGGATGACCAACAAGACAATGAGTGGCTGGGTATAGGACTTGAACGGGATGGCCATCATCGCATAAAGCCCCAGTCCTACCGTGATGAGAGCCATCCAGCCCGCGGAAGCGGATTCCCGCTCAGACCTCGCCTCCCCCTCAAAACTCCAGTGCACGTGCGGATGTGCGGCCATGAGCTCGTTGAGATACTCGGAAAGCCCCGCCCGCACGACAGCCACGTCCGTGCTGGACTTGTCCACATCCGCCGTCACATTCAGCGCCCTGCGGCGGTCCACCCGGCGGATGCTCGTAAAACTCTTGTCCACCTTGATCTCGGCCACACTGGAGAATGGCAGCTCCAGCCCATCCGCAAGACGGACCCGCATGGTATCGAGCGTGGCCAGATTACGACGCTCGTTCCGTGGAGAGCGGACCATGACTTTCACTTCATTGCGTCCCCTCTGGATACGCTGCACCTCGAACCCGTAAAACGCCTGCCGCACCTGACGAGCCAGATCGTTGACCGTCACCCCAAACTGGCGGGCCTCGGGCTTGAGGCGGAGCTGGATTTCATTGCGACCGGAATCAAGGGAGTCGGCAATGTCAAAAACTCCGCGATACTGCCCCAGCTTGTCTTTGATCTGGCTGGACAGGGCGAGAAGCTCCTGGGGATTGGTGCCGGAAAGCTGGACGTCGATGGGGTCACCGCTGCGCAGAATTTCCGCCCTGAAGTTGAGCTCTTCTGCCCCGACAATCTGGCCGATGCGCCGACGCCACTCGTTGGCGATATCGGGCGTCCGGATCTTGAGACTGCGTTCTTCGGGGCCATAGCACTCCATGTTCACCTCACCCAGATGCGACACTCCGCCACTGCCTCCGGTGCTGCCGGTCAGCCGTGTGGTTCCGGTGGTGGCAAGGATGTGGCGGATGACCGGCCTGCCATCCGGCCCCACGTATTCCCGGCGGAGCTGTTCGCCAATTTCATAGATCCTCGCAATGTGGCGGTCGGTCACCTCGAAGGGCGTGCCATCGAGCATGGTGAGCCGGGCCTCGATGCGCTCGCTATCGATCCTGGGAAACTTGACGAAAAGGATGCGTCCGCCGAAGAAGAAGCCACATAGGAGCAACAGACCCCCAAAGAAGATGGCCAGCACTGTGTAGCGGTGGTCCAGGCTCCACCGAATGGAAGGCCGGTAGAGACGGGTGATGACCCACTGCAAACAGCCGTCGGTGAAGTTGTAAAACGGAGCCAGATGCTTCATCACCGGTTCCATGAAGGGATGAGCCAGGTGAGCCGGCAGAATGATCTTGGTCTCCACCAGTGCGATCAGCATGACGGTGACGAAGACGAGCGCAATGGGCTGAAACATGCGGGCCCAGTCCCCTTTCTCGAACACCATGGGCAGGAAGGCCATCACGGTGGTGAGCACCCCAAAGGTGATGGGAACGGCCATCCTTCGGGTCCCCTCAATGGCGGCCTGGAGAGGCGGCAGCCCCTGTCGCTGCAGCTTGTCCACGTGCTCGCTGATGACAATGGCGTCATCGACGACAATCCCGAGCACGAGGATGAACCCGAACAGCGTGGCGGTGTTGATGGTGATCCCTAGCCAAGGCATGAGGGCGAAGGCCCCCAGGAAGGCAACCGGAAGCCCCAACGCCACCCAGATGACCGAGTCCAGCCGCAGAAAAAGACCAATGCAAAGGAACACCAGGATCAGTGAGCTCTGGGCGTTGCCCAGCAGGAGGTCGATGCGTCCTTTGACGATTTTGGATCTGTCGTTCCAGTACTCGATGGTGACGCCATCTGGCAACTTGCTGCGGGCGGCTTCAATGTAGCCTTTGACATCATCGGCGATCTTGATCGCGTTCTGCGACCCTTCCCGCATGACATTGACGACGACGCACTTCTTGCCGTTCAAGCGGGCGATCAGCGGGTTTTCATTGAACCCATCTTCGATCATGGCGATGTCCCCAAGCGTCAGTTTGGTGCCGTCCTCCCGCGTCAACACGACCACCTTCGCATAGTCGTCACCGCTGTAGGCTCGCCCTCGCGTGCGAATGGCCACGTCGCCAGACTCGGTCTGGACCACTCCAGCCGGCAAGTCGATAGCGGCACTCTGAATGGCCCGGCTGATGGACTCCAGGGTCAGCCCGTACTTCCGTAGGGTTGCCTCGGGGATCTCCATGCTGATTTCCAAGGGCCGGATCCCGCCCAAGGAGACGTGTGAGATGCCTGGTAGAGCCCCTACTTCATCCCGCACCTGTTCCCCCAATCTGCGGAGGTCCCGATCCGCCATCTCCGCTGAGATGACCACCGTGATGACAGACATAAACCAGTCATCGAGCTGCACGACGGGCTTTTCAGCCTCCTCTGGAAACTGAGGCACCGCATCCACCCGAATCTTCACATCCTCCAGCACTTGCCGGGGATCGCTCCCCTCCTCCACCTCAATGCTGATATTCGCCCCGCTGGAACTCGCCGTGGAGTTGATATGCTTGATGCCCTGAACCTGCTGGATCGCTTCCTCGATCTTCAGTACGATCATTTCCTCCACCTCCTCCGGAGTGGAGCCCGGATAGGGCACGCTTACGGAGAGCATCCGGGACGGCACGTCCGGAAACACCTCCAACGGGATCTTCCCGGAAAACAACGTCCAAGCCCCCGCCGCCACCACCGCGAGCATGAGGAGGTTGGCAGCGACGTGATTGCGGGCAAACCAGGAGATCATCGGCCGTGAAAGGCCTTCATCAAATCACAGGAGGAGGCCGGGGGCAACAGTCTCCCTCGCGAACCAATATCTGAAGCGCTCCCAAAATGCAAGTCACCCGTTCCGGATGAGCATCAGAATCCCGGGCGGTAGGATCGTGACTTTCCAGTGAACGGATCGGTTTGGATAATGTAGAAGTTGTCCGGCAGTGCTGCTGCCGCGGTATTGGTGTCCTCTACGAGGGTAAAGAAGCTATTGGGCAACGTCTGGTACTGGAGCGCAGCAATTCCTCCAGCCGCGCTGGCGACCGCTTTACATGTTCCATCTGGGAGAAACCGCATCGCACTATAGCTCGCTCCAGTAACTCCAGAGTTGGCGTCCGAATCTGCAAATGTACCACCAACCAAAGTAGGAGACATCGAGGGAGCTGCCGAAATATAGACTCCATCAGGAAGCTTGACCGTTTCACTGATCTTTGTGATCTGTTCAGTGTTGGCACCGTCCGGGCTGCTCACTTTGAAAAACTGGTAACCTCTGAACCCTACCACTCCTGTACTGGGATCAGTGTACTGGTAAAATCTAACCTCAACAGGATAGCCCTGGCTGAACGCTGTTTGCTGAGCCTCAGACATGGCACCTAGCAGGCTTTCACCAGCTCCCGTCATTCTATTTCCCCGGAGAGCGCCAAAAATCGAGGGTCCAGCAAAGGCGAGCAGGATCGCGATGATGGTAACGACCAGCAACATCTCAATCAGCGTAAACGCTGGAGAACCTGCCTTCCGGGGGTGCCTCCCCGGCAATGAAAAGAAAGGTGACATCTTCATAGTACCCGTACCTGCAAAGTTTTAGAGGCTCCACTTTGCCTGCTTCAACGAAACCACAGTGGTAAAAACGCGGAAGTTATAATGCTTGGAGGTTAAGAAAGTCTTCAGGGTTTCCAGATCGGCTTCGTAAGAACCCGCCATGGAAAACCCTGCACCCGACGAACCGAGAAGATTGGGGGAGGTGCCACCTGCCGCACCCTCTGCCAGGATTTCAGCGGTCTGCTGATCTATGGCGACCAGCGTGAGTTTCAACGCGGGAGGCAATTGATGCTGCGTGCCTTGCGGCCCAAGTCCAGCTCCAGTATTGGCGACCGCAGTAGAATCGAACTCATAGTTGGGAGCAATCCAGGTCGGAGCCCTGTTGCCAGCATTGTTTCCTTCCACTATTGGAGAGATGATCAGGGCGATGACATTGTCGGCCACAGGCCGGGTATAACCATGCCCTGTTGCAGCGTCACCCGTGGTGGCAGTATTAGAAATGGCATCCTGGAACCATTCTTTTGAGTGGTTGACCGAAGCGGCCGTGGTGTCGCCGAAGTCAGGAACGATCGGGCGAAGGTCCGCATCATAAATTCTATTCGCTTCAGCCGGTGGAGCGTACTCCATCAGACGATAGCGGAAGCGGGGTCTGACCGTCGTCACCCCTGCCAGGATCGCTGGACGAAACGCACTGTCGTCTCCCCAACTGACAAAGTACCCACGACCACAAAGGAGGTTCACCATGTTCGCCGTGTCCGCCTGGGTCACCCCATCGGCAGTTGGATTGAAGTTGGTCACTCCCAGGGGCGCCTGAAAAAAGACCCCAAAACCAGGATAGTTGGATGCAGTGGCACCGGTGTTAAACAAGCCGTCAGTGCGTCCACAAACAAATTGCAACTCGGACTTGCGGACATAGGAAACCGCCTCCCGACGGGCTTCACCAATGATATCGCTGGTCAACTGGTTGAAGCCGTTCTGCCAGTACGCATTTAAAGTGGCCTGCCCCAAATTCCTCGACATTGTATCGAAGGCTGCCCGGGCTTCGCGAAATTGCGACACGCGCGAACTAGTCCGCACCCAGGTCTTCTGCACCATGGAGAGCACATTGGCCACCAAGGTCATCAAAATGGCCAGGATGGTCATCGACACCAGCAACTCGACCAGGGTGAAACCTGGCAGCCGCCTCCTGAAGATCCGCCTTCCTCCACTGGATGGAATAGAATGTAATTGGCACATCGTCATCATGTTCTATCTCCCCTTTGCGATGTATTGCACAAACGTCCGATAGTTACGGCTGTTGGGCTCAGAGAAATCGAAATTGCGCTGCTGAGAACTGGTCACCTTGATGGTCACCTTTTTAAGTGCGGTTTCGTCCGTCTTGGCACCAGGCATCCGGAGGTTGGTAGAAGCAACCTCGATCTTGGCGGAGAAAGTGCGACCAAGCTCATTGGCACTCTCCATCTCCACACCCTGATCGTCGTAATATTTCATTGAATCCCCAACGGTGACGAGATTCCAGGATGTCTGTTCCAAGTTCCGGATGATTTGCTCGACCAAGTGACGTTCAGAGACGATCTGACCGGTCTTTCTCGACATCTCCAACCCCTGAGGCATGAGCCCCAGGATCGTAAGAAGTCCAAGGGAAGCGATCCCCATGGCGAGCGTCACCTCGACCAAGGAGAAACCCAACCATTTTTTAGGGAGTTTGACAGAAGATTTCATGGCAGTATGTCTGAAGATTCGGGGGGGGGTCACACTTAAGGAGCAAAACGCTTCGATTCGAGCGCACGGAACTGGTAGAACGTATCCAACGGGAGCTCATTCAGAGGATCACTGGATGCAGCGTAGTCCGGAAGAGGCTTACTCGTGTCGGTCGGATCAATGAACCGTTCGATCAAAGTCGATCCACGATATTCGCTTAGGACAGCGTCTCTTTCGACATCAAACGTACCCGGTGCCGTGGAACGAGCCTTCTTAATGACTTGAGACCGCACATGAACCCGGAACGTATTGCTGCGCGTGGTGATGCGAGCGTACAGGTTCGAATAGGGACCCTCGCGAACATTTTCGCCAGTGGCAGCATGCGATTGCCAGAAGGCCTGCATCAAGGTCTTGCGCTGGGATTCCGAAGTCGCTCCCGTGAAGTAACCAGCAGCAAGGGGATCGTTTGCCGCAAGCCCCGTCTTGGGAATGAGGAACACTTCGCAAATCTGGCTGGCAGCGCGGAAGAGCCCCTTCTGGTTGGTGGCAGCCGATTGTCCTTTGAAACGCTCCTGGAATTGGAGAAGCGTCTTCTCCACATCAATGGGGCGGTGCCAGTATTTGCCGTCGGAGTCTGCCCAGTAGATGTCCCCAGCCGTATTGGTGAAGTTGCTGGTCTTGAAGCCCTTGGCCAGATAGTTGTTATTAATTTCCGTATTCGGGATTGCCGTGAGGAACTCGCCCTTCATCAGAGCATGCAATCCGGTGGCACGTTTGATGTGGGTAAACGGAAGAATCTGGTAGTTCAAATTGATCCTGCCAGCCTGAGAGAGCGGTTCACTGATGGCATACGGCTCCACCACTGGCATGAAGAACAGATCAAGCAGGTAATGGTCCCGTGGATTGCGTGCCCCAGGATGGATGTCTTTGGCTGTGGTGACGTTCTTCACGTAGGGGCGGAACAGCAGCGTCTGCCACGGATGGGGCACCGCTGGATCAAGCCCCTTGCTTCCAGGCACCGTCATTCCGGGCCACACCGCTGTCGGCAGAGAGCCAAACATGACGGGGGACGAGATCATCCGGTTTGGCGTCATGAAGATTCCCGTACGCCAGTCATCGGTCTGGCGCCAGGATTCGTAAAAGTAGCCCGAACGGTAGAATTTTGTGATGTTGTTGCGATTAAAACTCCCGGCGAAATAGTTACCTTCATCAGGTTTGTTGATGTACGCGCCTTCACGGGCGTTGCCTATTCCAGCATCAAAATCAGCAAAGCTGTTGGCAACCGTTGCCGAAGCCGCCGAGCCGGGAATGTCCGGCTGCATGCCATCAGCATAGTTGATGCCGGCCACTAGTTGTAGAGCAAGCGACCTAGTGTTGTAGGTTGGAGTCCCATCAGTCGCTAATGGCTGCGGATTCGCAGGATCCTTGGCCACTTTATAACCCGCCTCATAAGTGCCATGGAAACTCGTGAAATTGTGAGCAACCCTAAGGTCAGTGCGATCCCACATGGGGTGTGGCTGCCAGAGATTCATGGTGGGTTCTTTCCGTGCCGCCACGATTCGATAGTCCCCATCGGCAGGAATCATGGTCCTCTGAACGTCCGAGTTATTGTATGGCGCCGGAGGGGCAAGTCCCAAGCCCGTTGAATAAGAATTCGCAGGGGGAGAACTGACATCGCCATTCGTATCCAATCGGCCACGAACGATCTGATGTTGGGCTGACTTCAAATAGTCATTGGTCTGAAGGGACGGTGTCTGCGCGTTTTCCCAGAAGGGGCCGTTCGGATACTCTTCTGATGGCTTGAGTCTCTGATAGCGATCCACCACGCCCGCATAGTTGAAAGCCCACCAATGGGGGCCCTGTTGGGCACGTGAATAGACCCACCGCCCACTTCCATCCTGGGACAATTTATAAAAGAGGTTTTGAGATTGGCCTCCATCTGCACACGCCAGATCGGGAACAGGAGTGGTCAGCGGCGCATTGGGAAATCCGATTTTGATCTTTTGGATCGCTGACTTTTGTGGATTTTGAAGGTCATGCGTATTCCAAACTTCGACAACAAGCGGGGTAACGTTGGGATCAGGGAATGTGATCGTAAGTGGCGTATTACGCTTCACCGTGATGAAGTCGCTCACAAAGTTCATGTTCGAAAGATTGGTGTGGTAGCGGGAAACGCTATCCGGATCCGAGGAAAAATCAGGGTCGCTTGGCATTTGCGTTCCCGCAGCCGTGATGGCTCTGATCCTCCGTCCACCCGAAATCACCCGCGGCGGGGCATGCCCCCCAACAGAGTAGGTGTTGTCCTGCTCGTAAATGTTCCCGTTCGACTTCAGCGAAAAGTTTGACGTGTTCTGGAACAGGGATTGACCGTTGATCTTGATGCCGCGAATGAAAGCAGAGTCAATCACGAAGGTGAACTCCGGGTAGAACTTCGTCCAACCCAATGCTGGACAGAAGGCCTCTAATGTCAACATTGCCTGAATCCGTTTTTCATCCGTTGCCAATGGAGTATTGGGAGCCAGCGAGAGGTTCCAAAATTCAGGGCGGAAACCTGGGTGCCGAATAGGATGGAAGTCGGTACTGGCTGGATTCACCCCATACTTGGCAAAGATTGTTCCAAACGGAGGCGCACCTCGCAGGGGAGGAAAGTTGGAATACCACCGCAACTGATTGCTATAAGTGCCAGCGTTGTTGGGAACATTCAATTCATTGTACCCGTTGGACCGCAATCCGATGTGAGTGTTCTGGGCATTGGGCATGACGCCATCTTCGATTTTCATGGCCGACTTGCCACCGCTGATGACCCCGTTGTAGTTCACCGAGAAATCATCATTTTCACCGTCAGCAGTGCAGATGATATGAAGCCCAGCTTCAGAAAGCGTGAACATGCGGCCCATACCCATGTACTCCTTGCCACCTTTAACCCAAACCGCAGGAGCAACTTGCCCGTGCCCAGGCAATACAGAAGTGTCATCTGATCGGGTTTGATTTCCTCCTGAAACAGCCGCCGGTTGAACGCGAGTTTCGGTGTAAGTATTGTACCCTCCAGCAGCATTTCCTAAAGCAGCCCGCCTAGCAGTATCAGCAACCGTATACAAAGCTTCGCCAGTGAGAACACTCCCGTTCACAACGGCAGCCATACCATCATTGGAACGCGCCAAAATGCCATCGTACAAATTGGTCATCCGCACATAGTCGAAGAACTGAATTGCCAACTGACGAACGTTGTCGACGCCGTATTTGGCGACAAAGTTTCCCATCGTGCTGTTAGTCTCACTCGTTCTCGGATAGCTAAGGGAGGTCATTTGTTTCTCAAGATAGTTGAGAAGTTCAGTGTTCCTAGCTAGTCCAGTAGACGACGGCAGGCCAGCTACGCTGCCTTTTACATCGTAGTACTGGTGGGATGAGTTTGCCCTTCGGAAGAAGTAGCTGTTGGCAACTGACGTCCCAGATTGGGCATTGCGAAGCGTTGCACAGAGAGCGATCAGATTGTCAAAGTTTGTACGACGCTCTTTGCCCCTTGACTCATCTGCGATTGGCCACACTGCAATACGAGGGAGGCCATGAATGCTGAATTCCGGTGCACGACTTTGCGCGGTAAGGAAGAATCGGGAACGCTCAAGGGTTTCGCGATCAAAGATCTTTTTCCCCCCGGTGCCAGGAAGAGTTAATTCACTGGCGGGACGTTGTTTGGTAACGGAATTGTAGCCCTCGCGAAACAGCATTTCATCGACGCTGGCATACAAGCGTTCAGAACCTGTACCGGCGATGTCAATGGGAGTGGCGACGATGTTTGCAGGATCGAAGTCATCCTTCACGTACGACTTCGTCCCCCCCATCGATCCCCCAGCGCTGATCTTGGGAGCCAACCCGTAAATCTGTTCCTTGATGGATACGACATCATTGATGTTCATTCCATCAAGATTGACCGTTCCACCAGAGGCGGTCGGAATCGGATCCAATAGATAGCCTGGAGCCAAGACGGCACTCAATGCGACCGTGGCCGGGTGCCCAGGATACCGCTGGTACTCGCCAGCAAGCGCGGGATAGTGAGCCCATTTCCTGTTGCGCTCGTGATAGTAGTAAATGGGACCGGTGAAGGTAGGCTCCGATGCGGTGTTAACGTTGATCTTGCTGGACTCGTCATCCGTCCAGAAAGCAATTCGACCTACGATGGGATTGTCCGCTGTAGGGTTGTTGTTTGCAATGGCCGGCACGAAATTGTTGGAGGCATCGAGCGTGCCAAAGCTGCCGTCTTGAAGCATGTAAATCCACTCAACGGGCATCGGTAGGCGCATGAGGTCAGGATCCGTGCCACCGGGCATTACCACACCATTGATCGTGCCAGCCCCAGACGCGGTCAGCGGGCCATTCGAGTAAGAAAACCCCTCCACTTCTGTCGTGGGACGAGCCCCAGCCGCCCCCATGTAATTGTGAGCCGCACGGGGATCAATGATTGGGAAATAGATGGATGGCCGCCCTCCCGGAGTTGCCGCCAAAGGAGCGCGCACCACTGGGGCATTCATGTCCACATATCGTGCCGCATTGGCGGCACTGTCCCACGCAGCGGGTGGCAACGCATTGTTTGCCACTGCTGTTTCGTCGGTGTCCGAGGAGGTTTCCACCATTCTCGAGCTGGAGTACAATTTCAACAACTTGGAGAAAGCTCCCGTTGCACTGTACACACGAACCGCTCCTGGCTGAGTTGCATGAGTGGTCCGGGCCGATCCCGTGGCGGTGTTCTGCCCATTCTGGATTTGGGCCTGCACAATGGCGACCGCAGCGTCAGAAAGCTGCTTGGCCGACTGGGCCGAGTTGTATTTTTGAGTGGATCTAAACTCCGTTTCCGACGTCGAAAACATCGCCAACATCAGGATGGTGATGAGCGCCAACACCCCCAAGACGGTGATCAACGCCACGCCTTTCCGGCGGTGTTTTAGAGCGGCGAATAGTCCGATTTTCATAAATCCTAGCGTGTGAAATTTTCTGCGCAACGCGCGCTATTTAATCAATGACGCAAATAGTCGTCAATCAAATTACCATGTAATCACTACGTATTTTCTTTGCCATGAGGGAGAAATTCCCCCCTTGGACACGGCTCGGTGATTTCTTACTTGCGGCGTCTACGCAGGACGGTGAGACCGAACGCCATGGCGATCAGAGCGAGACGGCCGGGTTCCGGAATTGCCACCACACTGATGGTGCCATTGGTGTAGAGGCTGGAGAAGTCCCACTGTAGATTAAGGGAAGAGAGATCAGGCACACCCGCAAAGTTCCCTTGGGTTGCAAGAATATTGCTGAAGGTGCCACTTGCCATTGTGGTCCAGTCGATCAAGTCCCAAGTCCGACCGGCCGTATAGTTGCTGGCATTCACAGCGAACGTGCTATTCACCTGCAAGACCGATGTCGGAGTATTCAGAACGGTGTTCAACGAACCTGTGAGGACCAGACGGTCGTTTGCCGTCGTTGGGTTCAGCCCGCCTTGGGTGGTGAACAGATCGAATTGAATTGTGCCTGCAAGGGTAATAACGCCAGTGCCACTCGTCGTAATATGGAAGTCCTCGGCCGCAAGCGCCCCAGCGTTGCCAATAGTGAGCGTGGAGCCCGAATTGAGCGTCACGGAGTTGTTGAGGCCGGCAACAATTGCCCCCCCCCCTCCCAAGAAGGTGCCGCTGGCAAACGTCACGGATCCGGTACCCGTGCCGGAACCGGTGGCATTGTTTACCAACAATCTGCCGGCACTCACGCTAGTAGTGCCCTGGTAGGTGTTGGCCCCAGTCAGTTCCAAGGTGCCCGCTCCTTGCTTGGTGAGAGCAAATGCCCCCTGCACCGTGTTGGCAAACTTCAGAGCCGCGCTGGTTACGACGTTGACCGTGGTGTCTGAGGTCATGGTGACGGCACCATTCCAAGTGTTGCTGCCACCCGTGACTTTCACCGCGCCACCAGCAGACACACCGGTGCCACCCACGCTCAGGTTTTCATTTCCAACCGTAACAGCACCGCTGGTCCCATCGATCTCCAATGTGGCTCCAGAAGCGATCGTGGTCCCTGTTCCCGCGGTTCCATCGGCAGCCCCCAAGGCATTGCTGTTGGTGATACGAAGAGTGCCAACGTCCACGCTAGTGGAGCCGTGAAAGGTGTTGTTCCCGCTCAGGGTCGCCACACCGGCCCCCTTCTTGCTCAGAGACAAGATGTCCGCATTGACACCAACCCCGGTTGCTTCACTGAAGATGCCGCTGAACAGGACTCCCTGCCCACTGGTCACCGCGTCTGCAGATGACAGCGCGAGTGTCTTGAGTTCCGCCACACCTGTAGCACCGTCCTGGAGCACGACGTTTCCACTGAAGGAGACGTTGTCCGCCACACCGCTTCCGACCAGGTCAGTCTCGGTGCCAAGCACCATGCTGCCGGCACCGTTAGCATTGATATCAATGGCATTTGAGATCGATACGCCTGAAGCATTGGCCAACAGTTTGACCGTGGGGTTCAGGCCGTCTTCCTTCCAGTACAATGGATCAGTGGCACCGTTGGGAGTGGCAACATTGGGAGCTGCCATGAAGTACGTCTTCCCTATATTGCTCACCCCCGCAGTAACGGCGACCTGCGTACCATAGTTCATCTCGCCTGCCGCATCGAACTCCGATACGCGAGCGATGTTCATGCTGCCATCCGCATTGATTTGGACGACACGATAAATGCCGTTCCTCTCCGGATACTCCACCTCGTCTTTCACCACAATCCAGACTCCGATATCCGCATTGGTGAATTGATGCCCGTCAATGGTTGCGCTGATGTCGTAGAACGCCCCGTTGCCCGCCCCCACACTGGCCGGAGTGTCAGTAGTGCCAGAGCCATCCGCCGTCGCAAGAAACGCTCCACCGTAGGCACTGAGATTGTCAGCGTTGATTTTGTAGTTGTTTTCCACTCCCAGAACAGAGCGCCCGGCAGTAGCATAGACAGCAACTCCTGGAGTCAGACGCTTGGTCGCATCCCCTAGCTCCACAGTGACGGTGCCCAGCGATTGACTGTTATCCACCAGCAGGGTCGCATCGCGGATCGTCATCCCGCCATTGACCGCCGCAGTGTTTCCGCTGGCACCCGAGTTGAAATTAAAACCTGCATTGGCCCCCGTCAACCGCACGACCCCCCCACCAACCAAGGTCGATCTTCCACCATTGGATGCGGCAGAGATGAGAGACGAGTATCTCGCAGTGGTGCCCGCATCGACCGAAAGAAAGGCATTCCGATTCAAGGTCACTGGCCCCGAAATCTGGGTGTTGGCTGTAGTATGAATCGTAGAGATCCCTTCATAGTTCCCAGTCGCCGGCGTCACTTCTGACTTCCCGATAGTAATGGAGTTCGCCAGCGAAGATCCATTGAACCGCAACTCCAATGCATCTACAGCGCGACTGTCGTTGGTCCCCCCTACAAGTACTGCCCCGCTGCCAAACGAATCATTCTGCACGCCGATGAGCAAGCCTTGAGCGAGTTGAGTGCCCGCGGAATACGAGTTTGACGCTTCCAACTCCAACCCACCAAAGCCGGATTTCACCAGAGCACCAAACTCTTTGCCAGAGATGACGCCACTGATTCGTCCATCAACCTCAGCAGATCCGTCGTCCGCACGCACCATGCGATCTTTAAAGCCAAGCTCAATGTTGTTTCTGAAAATCAACGTTCCCGTGGAGTCGTGAGCACCAAAAATGAGCGACGTGTTGTCCAGAACAAACCCACCTTTACCCCAGACTAGAGTCGAGGGTGAGGCTAGCCCTCCCAAATTGACGGTTTGATCCCCGCCATACGCGGCAAACCCGCCACTGCCCACCCAGTCAACCTGGTTGTTTCCGGTCCCAACGCTCCACTCAAAAAGGGGATAGTTGGAACTCAAGCCCAAAACACCGCCGTGAAACTGGACATGGCTCGTCGTCGGAAGGGCACTAGCATGATCCAATCTCAGAACACCTCCGTGCAGATACGTCCACCCTGAATAGGTGTTCGCTCTCGACACGGACGTGGTCCCATTGCCAGTATGAACTAGGTTGACGCTTTTACCTCCCACGAAATAGTCGACAATCGCAACGTCAATCTCAAGAGCTCTCAGTGGATTCCAATTGTGAATCAAGAGATCGGTGGTGTCGTCTTGGGAATTGCCCAAGGCACTCGTCAGTTCTCCATCACCGGTGATTTTCTTCAGCGTGTTCCCGGAGTGAGTCGCTTGCAGGATGGCACCCTGCCGTAAAATAAGACCGGCACCCGCATCAATCTGAATAACGCTGTCAAGATCCTGGTTGTTGAAGAATCGAAGGGTGTCAATAGGAGTATCGAGGGTCGTTATCGCCCCAAAGAAACCTTCACTTGCCGATTCACCATCACTAAAGTGCATAGTCTCTGTTCTAAGTCTAAGAGACCAATTGCTCACATTCGGCGAGTCGTTGATATGGCCATCGAAATCTTCGACTGAGTTGTTGGCGGCACCATTGGCGTTCACAAACGCAAAAAAGTTGATCCCGGCGTCCTGATTTTCGTTGGGATCGTAGTAGAGAGCCCGCGGAAGCAGTACCTGTTGGTCCACCCCGGTAATCCCATTCAGGATGATTCGAGGGAAGCCCCCACCCTGGTTATCCTCCACGAAGCGGATGCTGCTTCCTCGCTGCCATACGACCTCAACTGGGTTAGATTCTCTTTGAAGCACCAACTGCGCAGTTTGATTTGTTGTCGAACGCACAACCAGTGTTGACGCCCCTGTCCCCACAGTGAACTGCCCCTGGAGGAACTGGGAGCGAGTGGCATCTGTCCCGCCGCCCAACACTTCCAACGTCCCCCCCATCATGGTCAATTTGCCATCTTCTGAGTGCGCGAATTTGTTGTCCGTGTTGCCAGTAACCCAGCGAACAGTTCCATCCGCAATCTGCCACTCGGTGATTCCATAACCGGTGTTGCGCGTGCCGCTAAGCTGGAGGATGCCTGCCCCCACCTTTTTCACAATATAGTCAGCCTCGGTACCGCCGGTGGCATACTGACCATTCAAGACCAAAGTGGTGTTCTCATTACCAATGTCCCAGACAGCGAGGTTGTTTACCGTATAGCCGCGACCACTGGTGCTCACCCCACCGGCACCGTTCAGTTGAAGCGTGCCACCATTGAAAACCAAACGGTCGATGGCATTTGAGGCGGAGCCGACGCCACTGGCGACATTCACGTCGCCAAATGATCTGATGCCTGTAACTCCCTCGTTGATCAAGGTGACCCCTGTGTAGTTGTTCTGACCATACAAGAGCAATTCCCCAGGCCCAAGCTTGTCAATGCCGACCCCGCCCGTAAGAACTGAAGAGATGATCAACGGGGCATCAGGGTTGTTCTGGTAGATGAGGAAGTCGGCTGCACTGGTCGTCAAACTCCCTCCGCTAATCACCGCTGCACTATTGCCCATATTGGACGTAACAAGAATGCCGCCTCCACTGGATAGGTTTGAAGCACCAGAGAGGATGATGGTCATCATGTCATCCCCACCGTCAGGAGTATTGAAGCGGAGGGTGTACGCCGAGGCGTTCACGGCCTGCGTGTTATCCTTCTGCACGTCCATGTTGCCTGTGGCCACCCAAGCATTCACGTCGTCGTTGATCGTGTAGCCTGTGTAGCGGACGATCAGGAGGTCGTTGGTTCCTGTCCCACCCGGGGTGTCATACTGTGTGGTGCTCTTTGTGGCCCAGTCGGTGCCGGAGATCAACGCCCAAGGCCCAAGAATCCCATTGGTGAGTCCGTTGTCAGTGCTTGCAATGCCCTCGTCGCTGAAATCAATCGTCGCCCCAGAGTTTCGCGTAATAGTGTTCAACCGAATGATCGCATTGTTGACCCCAGTGGTATCGCGGATGATTTTGTTCTCACCTGCATTCAGGGTAAGACTCTTGACGATTTCCACGTTGTCGCTACCGCGCTCCCCGCTGAGGATCAAAGCACCCCCGAAACGACTTCCCCCGAGCACCAATGCTGCCGTATTAGAGAGTTTACTTCCGTCCACACCTGTCCCGTAAGCCCCCCCGTAGTTCAGCACCAAGGTGCCGGAGACGACTGTATAGACTGCAGCATCATTCGAAGGTCCAAGCGAATCCCTGTAAGTAGTGAGCCCGCCACTGAGGATCACCATCCCATCACCGTATTGCGTGAGGCTCCCGGCACCGCCCAATGTTCCCTTCAGGTTCAGAACACCACCAGCGGCAACGAACAGGTTGGAATTCGCCCCTACCGCGACACTACCCGCCCAAGAACTATTCCCCCTCGCCGCCAGCGTTCCGCCATTGAGATTCAGTTCCTGGACGCGATTGTACTGCACATCGCGCAACTCCACCGTGGCATTGATCCAGTTTGGAGCGCTCTGACCGCCCGTGCCGCCGCTCACAATCACCTTCCCAAAGCCGAATGCGCCATCCATCATCGCCACCAAGGAACCGGAAAGCACCTCCGTAATACCCGTGTAGGTGTTTGCCTGATTGGTCCCTGTAAAGACAGGGTCGCCCAAAATCCAGTTACCTGTCCCAATTTTTCTGAGGGATGTCGCACCACCTGTACCATCCCCAAGAATCAAGTTGAAGATGTTGTCACCACGGTTGCTGCCCCCAAGAGTAAGCGAGCGGGCTCCAGAACCTTCAAATGCGATGGTATTATTCGCAGTCGCATTGCCACGCCCCATCTGGAAGATTGAACCTCGTCCGATCCCGTCTGCAATCAAGGCACCCGCGTCAGCACCAACACCAAGAGTAAAAGTACGGTTCGTCCCACCAAATTGCCCTTGCGCGGCATTGCCAATATAGCGCAACGCACCTCCTGCCAGTACAAGGTCCGCGGGATTGACCGGGCTGAGCACCAACGTACTTCCGGCCCCAAGGCTGCTGGCGCTTCCAGCGTTAGCCAACCGAACGACGTTTATCGTGCCACCCTCGATTCTTGTCGGCCCGGTGTACGTGCTATCGATCGCGGTCAATGTTAAGTTACCGGATCCCTGCTTGATCAACCCAAAGGTCCCTGTACTGCCGGTATTTTTGAGAATCCTCCCGGAATAAGTGGTAAAAGATGCCTGATTGACCGTAAGGCTGCTCGGAGCGGCTGAGGCGGCACCGCCGGTGATTGTCGTAGATATCGAGCCCGATGTCAGACTTGAGATCGTCAAATTGTAGCCATTGGTATCCAACCTCGCCCCCCCGGTCATTGTCAGATCGAAACCTTTGGACGGAACCGCAGTTGTGAGCGCTGTACTGGACTGCAGCGTGGTGATGCCAGAATCCAGCGTCATTGTTCCCGAGAAGGTGTTGGTGCCACCAATATCAAGATTCCCACCCTGGACTAGAATGTTGCCGGTAATATTGTTGGTTCCTTGAACAATCAGATTGCGGGTAAACATGCGAATCCCCCCAATCGTTCCCGTACCAACGGTGTTATTGAGGGTCATGGTGCCGGTCGCGCTCGCGGTGCCGAAGCTCTCCACCCCTCCAGCCAAGTTCAGCGTCCCAGTCAGCACCACATTTCCACCCCAGCTGCCTACGGAACCGTCAAACAACAACCGTCCTCCATTTTGTGAGGTTACACCCGTGGTGATGTTCATCGTCGTTCCATCCCTTGCCGCCATTGCCCCGTCACCCGCACCTAGAATAATGCTGCGTCCTGCGTCATCAATTGTCAGGCTCGTGAGTCCTGAGTTTACCAAGTTCGAGTGTCCTCGAAGGGTGCCGCCATTCAAAATCACTGAAGAAGACCCGGAAACCACCCCTAGGCCCCTCTCATCCACAATGGTAACAATGCCTTCGTTTACGATGGTATCACCGGTAAATGTATTGAGGCCTCCAAGAACCACAGCGCCACTTCCGCCTTTGATGAAAGACATGCGGGCAGTTGTATTTCCAATGACCGCATTTATCGTTGTGGTGATTCCACTAGAGCTGTAATAAAACAACTCGTTGGTCGCCGACGTCAGGCCAATAGCACCGGTTCCGTTGATCGTGGAGTTCCGGTTTGCAAGGATGCCTCCCGAGTTGAGCGTCAATTTAAACGTGCCCATGTTCAACGTAGAGTCGTTGGTAACAAATTTGAGCGAGTTGATGGTCACGTTACCCGTGGGTGCTCCTTGGCTCGACGAGATTGCTACGTTGCCGTTATTGGTGGTCGTATTCCATGCAGAGATTGCGCCCGTGTTGTAGCTTGTGTAAGCAACTACCCCGTTCGCCGTGTACTCGGCCCAATCCGTGGGCGAACCCGCAGTCCCGACGGTTGCCCACCCACCCATAATTCCGCTAACATTGGCAACTCCTGCTGTGAACATGACTTTATTGGCCGCAGTCCCCAACCCTGTGCCAATAAAGCTCACCATCCCACCAGCATTACGAGCGAAGTTACCGAAGGTAAGAGTGCTGGTGGTTGCCGTGTTGTTCGTTTCAATCAGGTTCAACCCACCCTGAAGGGTAAGGGTTCCAAATGTCTGCGACACGGTGCTGCCACCTGCTTGGGCCAGGAAAGCAACTTTTCCGCCGTTCATGTTCACAGCCGGGGCGGAGGTTCCAGTGACCCTGTTTACAGCACCCGCTTGGGCCAGGATGCGCAGCTCACCCACGTTGTCGGAAATATTGATCGCGCCTCCAGTGAGATTCAGCGTGCCGTTCTGAACAACGAACAGCCCTCCTTCTAGATCAAGGTTCCCACTGGTGATGGTTGCCGCACCGTTGGCGGTGATCGAGGGGGTAACCGATGTTCCATTAACCCCGCTGCCAAAATTGTAGCCGGTGATCTTCACCCCCCCTGCCACGCTCATCGTGCTGCTCCATGTGACTTGGGTCGCGTTCGATTGAACGGAAAGCAACCCGTCCACATTGAATCCACCGGCACTGACCACAGTCGCGCGGTTGAAGATGGTTCGGCCGCCGAAAATGTTGACTCCAGATCCGCCAAAAGTAACGGCACCACCACCGGAGCCAACCGAGTCAATACGGAGCACACCGTTGCCATAGCGGGTGAAACCGCCACTCCCTAGAATTTGTTTATTGAAGGTCTGGTCCAGACCGTTGTTCACCACACGAATGCCCAACGTACCGTCATTCTGAACCGAGGTTCCTGAACTGTTAAACCCGGAGTTAAAGCCGCCATTTGTCGTACCGGTACTTGTGGTTTCAAAAATCAAGGTTGCCCCTGAGCCGATTGTAGTGGAGCCAGTGTATTGAATACGATCACCGGACAAGGTTTGCGTTCCGGCACCGGTCACGGCGACATTCATCACCCCAGAGCCGCCCGCGTTGTTCCTCAAATAGGCTGCATAATAGAAATTATCCCCTGCTAGGGTCGCCATCGTCAGGGTGGAGTTCCCAGTCCCCGTCTGGGTGTTGGTAACCTGAATGACCCCTTCACGGGTGTAGTCCACGATGCCTCGCACCGTTTCATTGAAGCCCATCATTTGGAAGTAGGCGTTGTTGCCAGATACCGAGTCAAACGAGATGATGGAGTTGTTGTTGATCTGGTTGCTGGCACCGAGATAGACCAAGGCGCGCCCGTTACCCCCCATGTTGGCGTTTCCGATCTGGAGATTGCCCTTGATTGCATCAACACCATCCGTCTTTTGCAGGACCAAGGTCGGGGTGCCGCTGTCGTCCACCCCACGACCGTAAACCGTTGTCAGACCATCATAGGTATTCGCGGTCGATCCTGTGAAGGTCACGCCGCTGTAGCCCATAATGTTCACTTTGTAGCCATTGCCAGTGATGGCCCCGCTAATATTCAAACGAACACCATTCGTCCCCACATTGGTGTTGATGTTGAGATTGCTGGCCAGCGTGATTGGTGCGCTGATGACATCGGTCTGGGTGCCATTGGTTTTGCTCAACAATGCGTAGCCATACGCGCTGTTGTCGAATACCAAACTTCCTCCGCTGCCAGCGGCGACGGTGAAGACGTGCGACGAAGTAGGGTCCCCAATGAAGAGCATTCCAACCGTCCGCGCACCGTCCAAATTGACGGTCGTGGCGGCGGTGATGTTGGAGGTGATGTTGGCAATCACCCCGGCTGCATTGGGCACGGTGGCTGGATTCCAGTTTACTGTGGAATTCCAGGTAGGAGTCCCGGTGATGGGAACAAAATCATAAACCGCCTGAGCCTGAAGTCGTGAGACTCCCTGACACGCCAAGAGGGTTCCGAATGCTAGAAGTTGGAGGAAAAAGCGGGTGAAGTGAAGGGGGGGCTTCATTGTAAATACTTCGTGAACTCCCTCTTATCTCAGGTTGAGCCTACCCTGACAAGAAAAATGCTTCGGCTTTTTGCGGCTAATTGCTTAGTCAACCTGAAGAACCTGATACTGCCAGGCCCAGAAGCGAGGAGGAGGCTGGTTGCGCTAAATGCGAATGGTGATCCACCTTTTAGCGGACCCCCACTCCATGGAATCTGACTCAGTTCGCTCTACGGCGACGGCGGAAGCCAAGGCACAGGAAGCCAAGCAGCAAGAGCATCATGCGGCCGGGTTCAGGCACAACACCGACCACGATGAGGACACCGTAGTCCTTGAAGTAGCCGACATCCCACATGCGGTCAGCCCCGAGCGTTGGGAGCAGAAGGTCACCAGCCAGACCACCCGAGACGTACCGGGAGCCACCCGTGTTGAAGGTGCCGCCCATGGTCCCCGACCAGTCGAGAAGCAGGAAGACATCCCCACCACGCCCGCCCCCAGTAAGGTAACCATTGTCCAGGATGGCCACACTGCCCGTGGCAGTTGAGCCAATCGTCAACGTTCCATCCACCTGTATGAAGTCGTGACTTGCAGAGTTGACTGGCGACGAGGCGTAGCCGCTGATTGTCCCAGCCACGTAGGTTTCGTAGGTGGAAACCGATGTGAGGTAGCTCGTAGAAATATTCACATCGCTGGTCGTTGCATTGCTGATCTGCAACTGCATCTGGGAATTGTTGCTAATCGTCAAAGCGCCCCCGAACTCCAGGCGGCCGTTCACGCCACCCGCTGAATCCCCAGGTGCAAGAATCCCAACCGTCGACCCAGAGCCAATCGTGGTGGCGCCAGCAATCCGGCCGGAACCCGCCAGGGTGGCGACATTGGCGGTGGCCAGTGTCGCACTCGCTGTGCCAACGGTGACAGTGCCGGTGCCCTTGAGACTACCGTTGCCGCCCAAACCAACTTGCAGAGCTCCGCGATCCACCACGGTGGTGCCGGTGTAGGTGTTGGCCCATGCGAGCACTTGGGTGGTCTGACCGGTTTTCACCAAGTTCAAGGCACCCGTTCCGTTGGTAATCGACCCAGCAAACACGGTGGAAGTCGTATCCGTGCCGCCATCCACAGTCAGAGTCTTGGCCGAGGCCCCAGAGTTGGTGATCAAACCGCCGCTGGTGTTCGATTCACTAGAGAGAGCCTTAACCTTCTCGTCAAAGTTGTTCATATCGAACGTCCCGCCATTTCGAACCTCCAGCTCGGAACCATCGGGGACGGCCCCAGCAACTCCGATCTTGACCAACCCACCTGCGACCACGGTTTTGCCACCATAGTCATTGGTGTTGTTGCCCAAGGTCAAAGTACCCGCCCCAGCTTTGATGAAGCCAGTGCCACCCGAGACTTTGCCATTGATGGTCGCCGCGACCTGAGGGCTGCTGACCGTGACGGTGTGGTTAATGCCAGCACTGAGAGACATTGCACCACTCAGGGTCAGGTTCTGGGTGCTCGCGGTCCCGCCAAATGTAAAGTCTCCGTTGACGGTGAAGGCATTGGTAATGGTGCGAACAGCGGTGCCCGCCTGGATCGTTGTCTCATCTTCCAAGGTGATGGCTCCCGTTCCGTAAGCATTGGTCGCAGCGCTGTTGTCAAGAATCAACGTTCCTGCAGCCACCTTCAGCCCGCCCGTCAGGATATGCGCCGTGCTACCAGAGAGGACCAAGGACCCATCGCCAGTCTTGGTGATCTGCCCGCCAGTCCCGGTGTAGTTCAATGGGGCACTGATGACCAACCCCATGGGAGAATCCCCTGTGATATTGATCACAGGATTGTTGTTCGACAACTCAATGGAGGACCCAGAAATGGTCGGAGTGGTGGCAATGTTGTCATTGTCCACGGTGATTGCATTCGCGGCCGAGAGGATGAGCTTGGTGGCCGTGGTCACCTGTGTCGTGCCGGATCCACCTCGGTTGTTGAATGTCAGGCTGGCCAATGTGTTGGTACCAAACATGGTCAGAACACTGCTTCCATTGAGGGTAACATTGGAGGCCGAGGCGATTTGACCCTCGAATGCGGTCATAGTGACGGTTGCCCCGTTGATCGTGAGATCTCCCGGGATCACCACTGTTCCCGCCACGTTCGTCGTCAGAGTCAGCGTCCCTTGGTTGACGATCGTACCCCCCGTATAGGTGTTGGCACCCGTGAGCGTCAGACCACCCGCACCTGACTTGACCAACGTCACCACACCCGTTCCACCCACCGACGTATCTTTGGTGTCTTTGATGAGTGAGTGGATGGTGGTCGTGTTCTGACCGATGTAAGCGATCAACTCCGTTGCGGAGGTTGCGTTTGTTCCAGCCGTCAATACACCGCGAAGAGCAAGCGTCCCAATATCCGTGTTCGCCGCGCCGCTCCTGAGCAAGCCGCCCGACTCAAGGACGAGGAGATCAGTTGCGGCCGAGTAGGTCAGGTTAATGGCGGATGCGCCCGCAAGACGCAGGGCGGTCGTGGTATTGGACGCACCAAGAGCAGTTGTGCCCGTCAGGTTGGTAGTATTTCCGGAAGCCAGGGTGCTGGCATACGTCGGAAAACCGGATGCTCCGATGACTCCTACACCAGTACTCGTGCTGTAAGCCATATAGTCATAGGTGTTGGAGGCATTGGTTCCAATCGCCCATGCGCCCATGAAGGCCATGTCCGTGGTCGCCACTCCATTGATCTGCTCCAGGAAGTACCAAGGCTGAAGCTGCGCATTGGCTCCAAGAGCGCCGCCGGAAGCAACAAAGTTGATGGTCGCGCCGCTGCTGGACGAACGGACCAAGTTGCCGATCGTAAACACCGTCGAACTGCTGCTATTGGTCGCCGTCATCGAGTTCGCACCTTCGCCCAAGGTGACCGTTCCCACACGTTCGACAGCCCCAAGACCTGACAGGGCGCTGAAATTGAGGGCACCTCCCCTCATGGAAATCGAGGCATTGTCTGCAATGCGGTTCAGCTTGTTGCTGATTCCAACTTCATTTGTCCCAGCATCAGAAAGCGCCAGCGTTCCATAGTGGATGTTGATGCTCGTGCTGGCCAGGCTTGCCTGGTCCGAGAGCGTCAAGGTACCACCGATGACATTGGTTGCACCCGTGTAGGTTTGCGCGGCCGTGATCGTCAGATTCCCTGACCCTGCTTTGGTCACCGTGACCGCATCACTGATCACGCCCGCATAGGTCGTGTTCGAGGTGGTGCTGGTGGTGAAAGTCGCGGCCGTGCTGCTGGTGATGTTTCCACCCGCTCCCGCCACAGTGTCGGAGGAACTGAGCGCTCCCACCGCCTGACTGTTCCCATTGAGGTTCAGAAGGCCACTGTTCAGGCGCAGGTCTCGCACAGTCGCAGTCGTGGCAGTCTGAGCCACCAGGAGAGTGTTATTCCCCGCATTCAGTACCAGAGTGCCCGCATTGATGTTCACCGAACCTCCCAGATAGCTCTGGGCACTGAGAGTCAGGGTGCCACTGTCAGCTTTCACAAGGCCCACTGTGGCTGAGGCACCGGTGAGGTAGCTGGAGACATTCAGATCTCCAAACGTGTGGAAATACATGAATGAGGCCGCAGTGGTGATGGCACCGCCGCTAATGGAGGAATTTCCATTCTCAGCCACAATGCCGCCGCTGGTCAGCGTAAGAGTATTGAGCGCTCCGAGGGCGTTGAATAGTGTTCCAGATTGATTGCCACCAGCGGAAGTCAGAGAACTGCCACCCGCAAGCGTCAGGCTGTTCACCGTTGTGCCCGTGGTCATGAGTTCAGCGCTGGCCACCCTGGAATTAGCCGTGGCGACCGTTACATTTCCGAACCCGGGATCCGTCGGCTGACCGGGAAGAGAAGTGAAGTCTGCCCCGGTGAGAACTCGAATGCCATTGGTGGGATCATAGGTAACAAAGCCGACATTTACCCCATCGTTGCCAACCATTTCCGCACGAATGCCATTCGTGAAGGTCGGTACCGTGCCTCCAAATTTCACGTTCACCGTCGTGTCCGAAGGAGCAGCCCCCAGGCCATTGCCTGTGAACAGGACTGTCCCGCCAGTCGCTCCCAGAGTATAAGCCGTTCCGCTGGAAGCAATCTGAAGGATGTTACTGCCGCTCCCCGTACCACCAGCGGTAACAGAGATGACGTTCTGGCCAGAGTTGACGGTCAGCGCACCGGTGATCTCGGAGAGAGCGGTGCCACCGCCCCCCACGACTGACAAGGTTCCCCCATTCAGAGTGAGTGCCTTGCCACCGAGTCGGTTGGTGACATTAGTGGCCGCGTTGTTAAGCTCCAAAGTGCCACCATTGACAGTGAATGATGAAGCACTCGCCAAGGCCCCGGACTGGCCAAGGATCAATTTACCCTGGTTAACCGTCACCGCACCCGTGATGCCGTTGTTACCATTCAGAGTCCAGGTGCCTGCACCATTCTTGATGATGGCGGTGGCGTTGGAAGAAGTGGTCGAGAGGTTATTGAAGGCCGCAGCGATCACCCCATCTCCCGAACCACGAAGGTACAGAGTCTTGGCCCCGGCACCAGTGGCGGCAAATGCTGACGTGTAGGTCAGACTCCCGGCGCCTGCCACTTCAAGAGCAACGCTGCCGGTCGTGCCAGCGAAAGTTACAACACGATCGGTGGTTGCATTGGTACTGCCGATATAACGAAACCCGGCAAAATTCGCTGAACTGCCGAGCACGAGCGTCGAATTAGAGGTAGCCGTTGCAGCCCCCAACGAGCCCGCGCCAGCCCCAATGTTCCCGATCGAATTGAATGCCAAGGTGCCGCGAGTCACCGTAGTGGCTCCCGTGTAGTAGCTGACACCAGTGACCGACCAGATGCCGGCACCATCTTTGTTCAGGCGGACGATGCCGTTGTTTTCCATGAGGCTACCGGAGAACACGTTGCTTCCAGTTGAAATGCCTTGCAGGGTGAACGCCTTGGTCGTCACCGCCGCACCCAACGTGTCACCGTCGCTCATTCCCTGGACGTTGCCGCTGAGGGTCAATGCAGCTCCATATTGGCTTGCGTTATCAATGACGCCTGCCCCGCCGGTACCCACCAACTGGAACAAACGGTTCGTAGAGGCATTGGCATTGCCCAGATACTGCAATGTGCCTGCATTGCCAGCTGATCCCAGACGAATCGCCCCGTCTTCGTAGGTGCCCGTACCGATGGAGCTGGCATTGCCTCGATCAGCCAGACTGGTCACGATCAGTGTTCCCGCCTGGATCTCGGTCACCCCACCGTATGTACTATTGGCCGAGGTCAGCGTGACCGTTCCGGCTGTCGTTTTCACAAGCCGGGCTGGGATCGAGTTCCCGGAGGTCCCAACATCCGCCAGGCTGGCGCGAATGGTCCCCGCCTGAACCGAGATGGTGTCAAAGGTGGTCGTCAACGTACCTGTGCCGTTGATGATACCGTTGATCAGATTGATCCGTCCCACTGTGTCGTTGAAGGCCCCGAGATTCAGTGTGGCCGTGGCTGCATTAAGAATAAGGCCACCTGATGAGAGGGCATTATTGATTCCATAAGTCAGCGATCCCTGGAGAATTGTGGTATCACCGGTGTAGGTATTTGCGGCGTTAAGCGTGATGTCGCCCGATCCAGTCTTGGTAAGGCCGCCATTTCCACCGCCGCCCACAGCATTCCCGAATACGACGTTATTGCCATTGGTATCGAAGGTGCCTCCCGCCGTCTGGTAGTCGGCATAGGCAATCCCGGGTGCATCTGTCACACCGAGCGTAATCACCCTGCCACCTGACGTGAGATCGAAGCTTGCTCCGTACTTGAAGGTGCCGCCGTTCATGACCAGGGAGGTGCCCGTACCAATCTGGTTCACAGCACTGATCTGCAATACACCTTGGTTGATGGTGACTGCGCCAGTGAAGGTGCTGCCCGTGGCAGAAGAGAGAATGAGCGTGCCCGCACCGGACTTGGTGAAGGCAGCCGTCGTTGTAGTGAAGGGCGAGTCAACCGTCAGTGTACCGGTGTTGGTTACATAGACGATGTATTCATTGGCAGCGCCAGTGGTGATACCAGAGTAGCCGTCAATTCGACCACTCAGGTTCGAGGTTCCGGAGACGTTCGCCTGCATGATGGCACCGCTCGTGATCGCAAGCACCCCAGTGCCAGACATCGTCACATCCGTCGTGCCAGTATCGATCCTAAGACTGTTCGCGGTAGCAGCTCCCAAGCCCGTGGTGGTCGCGGAAATCGCGAAGTTGGAGGTTGGAGTCCCCGTCAGGTTGGCATAGGCAGTTTCGTACTCAGCGGTGGTCAATGGACGGTAGCCCGTGGTGGCGGCATAGGTCACGAAGCTGTTCCCCACACCGTGAGTGGTGCTTCCAGCGGCCGTATTGTCACCAATGATCCAAGGTGTGATGCTGATGGTTTTGCTCCCCGCAGCACCACCGCCACCAATAAAGTTATTGCCCGTAGGAGTGACGGCATTGGTGAGGCGCCCTGTGTTCAGGTTGCTGCCAGAGATGTCACCAAGGTTGTTCCCGCGAACGAGGAGGGTGGAACGGTTGTTGCGCTGGATGTCGTTTGCAGCAACCCCCATGGTGCGGATGGCCGATCCGTTCGAAGCGTTGGCCTGAAGCGTGATGGTATTGGCACCACCGAGCAGGTTCAGCACCCCGATAAATTCCGTCTTGCTGGAGTCGTTGCGATCACTGTTGGCACGCAGACCGTCTTTGCCGCCAGTATTGATCAAGGTGACCATCGCGGTGTCACGGATTTTGCTGAAAGCTTCCGTACCGGAGTTGAAGTCCAGCAATATCGTGCCTGCATTCAAGAAGTATGAATTTGCGCCGTTGACGTTCGAAACGTTGCGAGAGGAGAACGTGATTTGACCACCTTCCACGACAATATTGCCAGCGAAGGTATTCGCGATGCCGTTGAAGTTCAGCACACCGGTGCTGTTGGACTGGTAGACCAGCGTCCCAGTTCCGGTGAGGTTTCCATTCCAGTTCTGGTTATTGGTCCCGGTGACACTGTTGATACGGAGAGTGACGTTCGCGGCAATGTTCACGCCCGTGTTGGCCGCCGTGGAGCTTGAACCATTGACCAGGCCTCCAATGGTTTCATTGCTCTGGACATCGAGGTAAGCGCCAACACGGTGAGCCAGCACCACCACGGAACTGTCGCCAATAGCCCGGCCACCAGAAGCCTGCACTCCGCCTTCGTAGATGGAAAGATTTCCAGCGAACGTATTGTCGCCGTTGAGGACAAGGAGTCCGGAGCCAAGTTTGGTGACCCCCTGGTCGCTTCTAATATTCGCCGCCACTGTGGTGGTGCCCGTGTTGTAAAGGGCAAAGATCAGGTCACGCGCTTCGTTCTCAGACTCCAGGATGCTTCCTTCGGTGCCAATTGTCACGGCGCTTGCACCAGCAGTGCTCGTCACCATGATATTGCCAGTGGTCACGCCCAGTGTCTTGCCGGCGGCAACGCTGAAATTGGCGGCTGCATTGGCGTCGTAGCGAAGGCTGTTGATCACCACATCATTCGCTACACTACCGGCAGGCCCGGCAGAGAGGTCAATGTTGCTCCCGGCGGCCCATGATGCAAGATTAGTCACATTGACACCCGTGAGGCGGCTCACATTGCCTGCCGCATCGGTCACGCCAAAGCCCATCACCCCTGAAGCATCCTTCACGAAAAGGCCGCCAAAGGTAGTGCCAGCAGCATAAACTGCCGTGTTGGCACTGTCAGCAAAACGGAAGACACCGTTCCCGCCAGACATGTCGTAGGTGAGCACCCCGGTCAGCGGACCAGAGAAGGAGTTGTTATTATTCCGCTGATAGGTCACGGCGCGAAGCATGGTCGAAGACCCGGCGATCACCAAGTCCGCAGCCCCCGTGCCAAGCTGTAGACCCGTGACATCCTCCACAATTGCCACCGTGTTGGAACCCTTGAGCACCAGTGACCCGGCACCGATCTGAGCGCTATAGTCGTTGGCGTTGATGGCCAACGTGCCAAATCCGAGGAGAGCAGTAGAGGAGAGCTTGGTTCCTGTGTTCAGTCCGTAGTCGAGCACCAACGAACCGCCCCTCAGTGTCGTGCTACCTGTATAGGTATTGTCACCCGCCAACACCAATGTACCCGCATAACGCTTCACGAGTGCGGCACTGGTTCCTGTACCGATGATGCCTGCGTTAATGGTCACATCTGCCGCAGCACCCGCTGAGTCATTGATATCGAAGTTCCTGGACGCGTTGAGCAAACTCACAAAGCCGGAAATGGCACCCACGTCACCAACCGTTGCCCCGAGACCCGTAGTAGAGCCCTGGTAGTAAAAGCTGCTGTTAACCGCCAGAGTATTGCCGCCCAAAAGAATGGTCTGAGTTGCCGCATTGGGTGCCCCAGTACCAAGGCCCTGACCACCTGTCATCACCACGGTAAGCGTGGCTGGGCCTGCGGATGTCTGCATCTGAGAGATATCCAGCACACCCGAACCGAATCTGAAGTCGTTTGCGATGTTCATGTCGCCAACATTTTCAAACTTCAGCACCCCAGCAGCATTGGTGGAACTGTTCCCCATGTACAGATAGTTCAACCGTACATAGTTGGAGCCCGATACGCCGTTGCCCACGAGTGTCAGAGTGCCATTGCCTATCTTGGTGATGGCGTGCGCCCGCGTGGTGAAGTCCACACCACCCGTGAAGGTAGCGGTTTGGCCTGCAGCAACGTTTACAGTCACATCCTGGCCGTCCAAAGCAGCCGTACCGCTGGTGAACGCGCCGGTGAAAGTGGTATCCCCCGTCACCAGAACGGTAACGCCGCCGGTGCCGTGTGAAATCACCTTGTTGGCAATCGTCAATCCACCCACTTCAAGCACTGCGCCCGACTGTCTCAAGATGATGTCACCCGTGCCTGCTGCCGTGTTCGAACCAAGCACCAAGGTGCCGGCGTCAATGATGGTACGGCCGGAGTAGGTATTTGCCCCATCCAAGATCCAGCGACCTGCGCCGGCCTTGACAACTTCGGTGATTCCACCTGTTCCGTCTCCAATAATGGACGAGAATCGGTTGTCCGCGGTGTTGCTACCTGTCAGCAGGAACTGGCGCGCACCCGAGCCAGCAAAGGCAATCGCGCCCGCATTGCTGAAGATGAGCGCACCAGTGGTACCCGAAGAATCAATCCCGCCGGTCACCGAATGGATGTTCAAGGTCGAGTTGCCGTTGGCATTCGCGCGGAAAGCAACCGCGGTCGTACCCAGGGTGAACAAACGGTCTGTCGTTGCGCCTGCTCCGGTATACTGAAGCACCCCGCCATCAAGGACCAAGCTCGCCGCATTGGTGGTTGCGCTGGTCGAATCACCGCGTCCGATCGAGCTGTTTTGCCCAATGTTTGCCAACGACGATACGGACAGAACGCTCGTGCTGAACGCAGACCCGGAGTTGGCACCACCGCCCGTGACAGTCGTCACGCCCGTGTAACTGCTGTTCACGTTGGTAAGAACCAGCGTACCGCCCCCTGTCGTGGTATTTGCGGTGGTCTTGGTGAAGCTCAGTTTCCCTGTTCCGTCCTGGAGAAGACCGGCAAACGTGGACGAAACCACCGTTCCGATGGCACTGTCGGTGTTGATGGAGCTGAACGTTGAACCGGACAACAATGAGGAATTGATGACAGCATTCGCATTGGTTGACGAGAGATTGGTCACGGCGAGACTTGCGATTCCCAACTGCAAAGTTCCGCCATTGAACGTGAACGTAGTGCCGAAATTGCTCGTAACCGCACCAGCGGCATCAAATCGCACGACACCGTCATTCAATACAGTACCACCTGTGTAGGTGTTCGCGCCGGTGAGCACGAGCGTTCCAGTACCGGACTTGACCAACGTCACAGCTCCGGCCCCTGCATTGTTGGCAATCGCCGAGCCAATGGTGAGTGCCTGGGAGGAATACTGATGGATGAACAAGTTGGACGCACCGGTGGTATTGGCAGTGAGAGTGCCGCCATTGATGCTTCCCGCCCCTGTTCCCGTCACCAGGAGGCCGCCAGAATTGACCGCCAGGGTATTTCCAGCGCCAATGTTCAAGGCTGTAGCCGCTGCCAGGGTCAAGTTGAGGGAATTGATCGTACGTCCCGCAGTGAGGGTCGTGTCAGCGGTCACTTTGACGTTGTTGGTTGCAGCCCAAGTATTCTCAGCCGTTGTGGTGTAGGTCTGCAGGGCACGGACGGAACCTGCAGTTGCCGTCGTGTCATAGGTGGCAAAATCAGTCCCGTTGACAGTGGCCCATCCGCCCATGATGCCATTGGTGACCGTCGGTGCAGTGGAGAGCACAATCCGGTTACGAGTGCTGTCCCCTAATCCGACCCCAGAGAAGTTCGCTGTTGCGGTAGCCCCTCGCGTTCCCAAACCGCCTGTGAATGTCAGGGTGCTCGTCTGCCCCGATTCAGCCTGGGTGGTAGACACTTGAGCGGATCCAGCCGAGAGTACGAGTTGACCAAGCGTCTCAGTGTAGTTCACCAGCCCACCATTATTGGTGAACTGGAACGCCCCACTACCCGTGAAGGTCAGGGCCGCGGCATCGCCGATCCGGTTCACTCCAGTGGCAGCGAACGTATTGGCGATCTGCACCACCGCTCCCCCTGTGATGGTCAGACCAGAACTGGTGCTGATGGATCCCACCGCACCCTCGATGCGCAACACACCGTTGGCGACAGTGGTCAATCCAGTATAGGTATTGGCACCTTGCAGGGTCACCGTACCACTGCCGTCCTTGGTCAAGGTTGTCCCCGTAATCGCAGTACCTGCACCCGTGGAGTTGAGGTTCGTTGCGATAGCAGCTTGCACAACGATGTTACCAGCCCCACCCAGAGTCAGGTTGTTGCCCGTAGTGCCGGCATTTGTGACCTGCTGAGTAAGTGTGAGAGTACCCGCATCCGAATTGATGCGGGATGCCGCGTTGAGGAAGATCTGCCCCGACCACGTATTGTTGCCACTCACGTTGCGAAGACCGCCACCGTTGACGATACCCGTGCCCGAGAGTACCAGGGATTCATCACCCACCGAAATGTTGCCAGCGAGTTCCAACGCGGCACCCGAAGCCACAATGGTGATCGGCCCCCCGGAAATGTATGCTGTGCCGAAAGTCGCTGTATCACGTCCGAGACCGGTCAAGCCTAGCGCATTGCTGTGTTGAATACGCAACGCGCCCGCGCTGATGGTCATCAGCCCTTCGAAGTCCGTGTTGTTGCCGGACAACACCAAAGTGCCCAACCCGTTCTTGGTGAGGTTGGCACCTTCAAGCAGGCCACCGAAGGTGAGGGTGGTGTTCGTGTTGGTAGTGATGGTATTGGTACCAGCATTCACCCCAGCGACAATCGTGCGGTCGCTTGCGATAGTTAGGTCCGCAGTGGACTGGAAGGTGCCCCCGTTGATCACCAGTCGATTTCCATTGGCACCGAGCGCTGCATTCGAGCCAACCCGCAGGGTGCCTGCAGCAACCGTGATGTCGCCAGAAAGGCCGCTATTGTTGCCAGACAGTAGTAGCACCCCTGCTCCAGACTTAACAAATCCTGCGGTCCCCGTAATCGGACCGCCGAACACAACCATCCCCGAGGTCAACAACGGCCCGCTTGAGATGAAGGTATTGGCCACATTGAGATTCCAAGTATTGGAGCCCAACGCGATACTGCCCGTAAAGACCATGCCACCACCGGCACCGATGTTCGCGCTACCAATGGTCACATCATTGTTAATGGTGATGTTGTTGGTAAAAGTACGACCCGTGCTGTCGAAGTTTTGAATGGCACCGCCGTTCAGGATGATGTTGGCCGCACCCCACGTGCTGGCCTTGGATCCCCCGTAAGCTCCAAGGGCACCGCCATTAACGACGATGGTGTCCGTCACAACGGACTTCCAAGTGCCCAGCAAGCCCTGGTTTACCGTAAGGGCTCCCGTGAACGTATTCGTCCCGGCCAGCACCAGCGTGCCCGCCCCAGATTTGGTCACAGCCACCGCGCCCAGCCCGTTGTTGACGATGGAGGATCCGATGGTGAACACATTCGAGGTAGCCGTACTATTATTGATAAGCAACTCCCCTGCCGCGTCTGCCCCGGTACCCGCAGTGAGATTTCCTCCGAAAATTCCGCCGCTGGCCACCGTGCCACTCACCAGGATACCGTTCCGCAACCGCAAGGTAGAACCTGCTCCCAAGGAAACACTGCCCACCGGAATGGCAGCAGCATTGGGCTTGAGGTTCAACGTGGAGATTTCTGTCACCCCGGCGTTCGACACGGCAACAATGCCTTCCATTTTGACGTGGTCAGCGCCGGTCCAAGTGCCGGCATTGCCGGAGGTCACGTAGTCGGATCCGGTCATGGCAGTGACTCCCTGAACCGAATCATACTTTGCAAACTCAGTTCCGTTCACGGTTGCCCAAGCACCAATGAATCCTGCTGCCTGGTCGGTCACCCGGATTCTGTTGGTGGCATCAAGCCCCAGACCGACCCCAGTAAAATTCACCGTGCCGGCCCCCGTTCTCGCGAGTGACGAAAAGGTGAGGGTGCTGGTGCCCAGCGTGTTTTGGGTGGAGTTAATCGTATTCGCACCGCGATTCACGTTCACGGTTCCCGTGGTTTCCGTGAAGGAGGCTGCCCCAGCGGTGTTGTTGAAGCTGAAGGTCCCGCCATTCATTGTGACGGCGGCACTGTCGCCAATCCGGTCACCATTGTTGGCAGCAGCCGTATTTTGCAGCTCAAGGATGCCGTTGGATACCACCGTCAGTCCCGAGGAGCTGGCAACCGAGCCTGCAGTTCCAGAAACACGTAATGTCCCGGCGCGCACAATCGTCGCTCCGGTGTAGGTGTTGTTACCGGCCAGCACAAGCACCCCAGTATTGAGCTTGGTCAGAGCCAAGCCAGAGGCAGACTGCCCAATGGCAGAGTTGATGGTGGAGGTCACACCAGAACTGACACCGATAGCTGAGTTGGATGCCAGCGTGATTGGACCGTTAAAGGTTGCGGCAGCCGTGACGACCAGAGAGCCACCGTAGGCCCCCTGAGCGCCAATTGAGGAATCCCCGACGCCATTGAGAGTGATATACTCAGAGATGGTACTTGCTCCGGTGACGACCATTTCAGCACCATTGAGAACCTTGACCCCTGAATTGGGGCCCACCGCACCTAGGACGAGACCGTTGGTGCCCCCGACGGACAGGCGCCCTTTGGCCACCGTGATCTCGCTGGTATAGTTATAAGTCGTCGTAGCAAGGGTGAAGGTGCCATAGCCCGTCTTCAAAATATTTCCGGAACCAGAGATCTGGTTTCCGTCGTCGATGTTGAAGTTGCTGCTGCCGGCGACCTTGAACTCAGCTCCGCCTGCGCCCACTACGATGGACTTGACACTCGTGACGTTCCAATTGGAGAAAACCAGAAGACCGGCACCATTTTGCACAGTAATGACACGAGAGGCCGTGCTGCCGATACCCGACGAATCGGCACTGTTGCCGTTGCTTCCCAATGCAAGGAAACCCTGATTGACTAAAATATTGCCGGTGAAAGTGCTGTTTGCGTTGCCAGTCAGCGACAAGGTGCCTGCCCCATCCTTCACGAACCCCCCCGTACCAGTCAGCGCGCCCGTCAGCGACGTGACGCCGTTGTTCACGGTAATCGTGCGCAGGTCGCTTCCGGTGTTAATGACACCTGCCAGGATCAAGTTCCCCGTGTTGCCCGCTTCACCAAAGGAGCCAGTGGCCGTTAAATCAACGGCATTCAACAGAGTCCGAGTTCCGGCACCATCCGAGGCAAGCACTCCACCAGCCATGGTCAGCTTCCCAGAGCCCAAAGCAAAATCGTTACCGACAAGCAAGCTGCCACCGCTCAGGAGGGTGCCGCCTGTGTAGCTGTTGATATTGGTCAATCGAAGCTTCCCGTTCCCGCTCTTCTGAAGCGTTCCTGCGAAGTTGGTATCGTTGAGAGCATTGTTGGAAATGACAGCCGAGATAGTCAGGGTACCGCTGTTCACTGTGACGGGAAGGGTTGTGGCAACCGTTCCATCTCCAATCTTCAAAAAGGGAACAGAGATGATGTGGTCGGCATCCGCAGACACAATACCTGTTTTGACGGCAAGCGAGTTGGCACCACTTCCGGTAACGTCCAGAATGGTCGAACCGCCAAGAGCCAAGGTATTGAGCTTCCGGTAGGCAGATGATGTCGGATTGTTGTCCAGATTGATATCTGTGCCCACAATCGGCGCGGCATTCACTGTGTAGTCAAGCCAAGTCGATTCCCCGGTGGACACTGCGGTGGAAAGCGCACGCACTGAGAAGTTCCCGCCGCCGATGTCAGCGTACTCAGCAAAGGCACCACCAATCGTCGCCCAGCCACCGATCAGACCCGTGAAAGACGAATTGCCCTGAATAGCATTGAACACGATCCGATTCCGAGTGCTGTCCCCCAGGTTAAAGTCGGCAAAGTTCACGGTTGCGCTCCCGGATCGAACCAGATTGGCGAACGTAAGGGTGCTAGTCTGACCTGTCGCAGCTTCCGAGGTGGCGATTTCCGTGTGCCCGCCTGAAAGTGTCAGAACTCCGAGAGTCTCGGAATAATTGGTCCCGGCTGCACTATCGTGAGTGAAGGAGATGGCACCGGAATTGACGACGTTCACCGCCGTTGAATTGCTAACCCGGTCGGTATTGTTTGAGGCGCTGGTGTTCGCCATTTTAAGGGAACCGCCTGCCAGTTCAAGGCTGGCCACGTTGGTCATGGTGGCCCCACCCGACAATTGGAAGGTCACATCCCCAGCAGTGGTCAGCGCGAAACCGCCTCCTGTCACTCCCCCTGTAAGAAGCAAGGCTCCTGATGTACTGCGAATGCTGCTGGCACTGGTCAGAGTGACGGCACCTGCGTAGCTGTTGCTGCCAACCATGTTACGAAGGGCTCCTTGACCGCCCACGCCGGATCCACTGAGGCTCAGTGATTCCGCGCCAATGGAAATTCCATTCACAAGCTCTAAAGTCGCACCGGATGAAATCAATGTCCCCCCAGCAGTCGAGCCGAGCGCCCCAGCACTCCCAACCCGAAGGACTCCTAGATAAACGTTCGTGGTTCCGGAATAGGTGTTGGCCCCGCCAATGTACAGGGTGCCGTTTCCAGTTTTGAACATCGAATCCGCCCCGATTCCGTTGTCAGCAATCACCCCTGAATACTCCATCGTTTGCCCAGCCGTCACGACTTCAAAGACACCACCTCCAGATCCAGTGGCAGATCCGAGCACTATGCCTCGATTGGAGTGAATAGTCGTGTTTCCGGAAGCGCTCAGGATTCCGTTGTTGAGCACGATATTGTCAGAAACAACCGTTGCGGGTGCACTACCGAGTGAACTGTCTAGGGCAATGCGAAGAGTCCCCCCAAGCACCTGAAGCGCCTTTGACCCGGTCAGGTCAAAGGTGTTGTTGTTGTTGGCTGTTAAAGCGAGAATGCCGTTGCCGGTTTTGGTAAGGGTTCCTGAGCCAGTGATGATCCCGGAGAAAGTCTGCACGTTAGTGGTCGGCGAAGTGTTGACCTCAATAGTGCGATTGATCCCGCCTCCCCAATTGACCGTGCCGGAATAGGTCGTAGCCCCTTCATTGTACTGGCCGAACGTGATATTGGTAGCCGCAGAACCCAGCACGATGGCATTGGCAATAGTGCGACCATCGCTCGACACTACGGTGTTGTTACCACTGATGGTGAACGCACCCGTTCCCAAAGCGGCGTTGTTGGAAGCCAGGCGCAAACCACCCGCTTGCAAATCCACGCCACCCGTGAAGGTGTTCGCCCCGCCAAGCTGGAGGATGCCCGCACCCGTCTTGATGATTTGAGAATCACCGCCGATAATAGCAGAAACAGAAAGCGTAGCGCTGGTTTGGCTCGCCAACTTTCCATCGATCTCGATGGCACCGATATTGAAGGTTTTCGCTCCTCCAAGAAGACTCAGCGTGCCAGTGAGGCTCGACGTCGACGCCACATTCGAACTCGTGGCAGTCACAGCATTCGAAGCGGTCAAAGTGAGAGTGCCCCCCGTAGTCACCGTCGGATTCGATGTCCCCCCAATATTGTTGAACGTCAGGCTGGTGAGAGAATTGTTGCCGGCCAGCGTCAAGGTTGAACCGCCGTTAAGGGTGATGGCTTGGCTCGCAATCGTGCCATTGATCTGCCGCACAACGCCGTTGTTAATGATCAACCCGCCGCCCGGCAGGTTACCTGCGGCACCACCGGAGATACCGATATCCAACTGCTGCTGGTTAACCACTGTCCCACCGGAATAGTTGTTCGTGTCATTGGCCAGCACAACCACTGGTGTGCCAGACGAAGTTCCTTGGTTGCCGCCCCAGTAGATCACACGCAAAGGCTGGCCCGCGTTGTCAACGATCCGTGAGTTAATCGTCAAGGCGTTGGCCACCGTGGTGGTGTAGTAATAAAGGTACAGATCAACGGGAGACGTCGGCGCAGCACCACCCGCAGTGATGACGCCTTGAACACTGGACGTGCCGATCGAAGCGGTTCCTGCGGCATTGGTCCCCGTAATGTTCTGAATGATGAGTCCCCCACCTGCCAGATTCAGCACATCAGTGGCGGCGGCGAAGGTGAGATTGACATTCGTCCCTGTGGTAGTGGTCCCAGATGGAGCCACGTTACCGACGTTCAGCGTGTTGACTGTCAAGCCACCCGATGCAATCTGCACTGCGGTTGAGTTGTTGGTGACGACTCTCACGTTCGACGTGGCCGTTCCCGTTACTGGGGTAGCAGGATTGGTTAAAGTAGACGTATACCCCGCATAGCCCGTGGTGGACAAAGCTCCGACGCCCAAGCCATCAATATAGCTGGCATACTCAACACTCGTGGTGTTGAAATAGCCGCTGTTGGCGACCGCCCAAGCCCCCATGATGTTGTTGGTCAACATGCCGCTGTTGTAGCCGTTGATAACAATGTTTTCCTGGTTCCCGCTGATGGTCCCCATCTGACCCGCACTCGTGTTGGTGTAGTTCTGGGAAAATGTCAGGGTGGAGCCGGTGGAAGCGTCGCGGACAAGCCCGCCAACACGCAGAATTCCCGTTTGTGGCGGATATTGGCCACCGTTGTTTCCCGTTGACGCGCTAATCGTATTCGCACCGATACCCAAGGTAACCACCCCGACCGTCTCAGAGGACAAGGCACCCGCACGACCAAAGAGGGAGAGCGTGCCACCATTCAAGGTGATCCCCGCACTGTCGTTCAGCCGATTGAGATTGTCGGAAAGGTTGCTGTTATCCAGCAATAGAGTCCCGAAGTTTACGGTCACGGAGGAAGTGTTGGCCAGGGCTCCATCGTCCCGAACACGCAATGTGCCGCCGGTGACAACAGTGGCGCCCGTATAATTGTTCGCCGTCGTGAGGAACAGAGTGTTCCCCCCAGCCTTCACGAGGGAAACGCTGTCCGTGATCAGCCCAGAGAAAACCCCATCAACACCTGACGCGTTCTGCGTCACAAGCATACTGCCTGCACTACCCTTGATGGTGCCACCCGCGCCTGGGAGCGCAGTGCCCACGGAGTTGAGAGTGGCCACCCATTGCACATTCCCATTCAGGTCCAGGGTGGAACCCTGGTTGACGTTCATCGTCTGGTTTTGAAGAATCGTATTGATGCCAGCATTCAGAACCAAGGTGCCTTCGTCGAGGTTGGTCGTACTGGAGTAAGACTGCTTAAGCCCCAGGATCATCGTTCCACCAAGAGCCTTTACAAAACCGTTGGAGCCAGTCATCAGAGACTGGAAGTTCAAGGTGGAACCTGCCGCCACCTGGAAAATTCCAGTATTGCCCCCCATCGCCAGCGAAGTCAGCTGAATGGTGTTGTTCCCTCCATTCACCAGCACTGCCCCCGTCGTCAAGGTAAGCACACCCGAGCCGAGTCCACCTAGGGTGAGATTGTTTCCGCTCACCGCTACCGCATTCAGGGTGCGGGAGGCGCCCAGGAAGCTGTTGCCAGAGACTTTCAACGTGGCCGTATCCACTGCCGCATTGAGATTGTTGGTGGTATTGTACCCCGTGTAAGCTTCCACCCCGTTCGCCGTGTAAGTGGCGAAGTCCGTTCCGCCATTAATGGTGAACCTTTGGACAATTCCGTTCACAGGAGTCACCCCAGATGCAAAGAAGACCTTGTTGGTCGATCCCAGCCCTGCAGCATTGATGTTCAACATACCACCGGTGTTGTTAATCGTGAGGCCTGTGAAATTTAATGTACCCGAACCCGTGCCAGTCATGTTGATGTTGCTGGAACCAATGTTGATCACCAGCGCACCGATCGATTCTGTAGACCCGGCGGTGTTGCTGATAAAATTAAGTGTGCCCACGCTCATGGTGAGCGCCTTGCCACCCAAACGATTGGCAACCGTTGGATTGGCAGTGCTGTTATCCAAAGTCAATGCGCCACCTTGGTTCACAGAGAACGATGCGCTCGCTGCAGCTCTTCCGTTGGCCCCGGAGAATGCAAGGGTGCCATAGTTAACGGTGGTGGCACCCGTGTAGGCGTTGTCTGTGGTGATATTCCAGGTCCCCGTACCCATCTTGGTCAAGGTGCCGGTCGTAATCCCCAACAAGGTATTCACGTTGCCAGTACCAGCACCTCCAAGGGTGAGGTTCTGAGTTCCCGTTACACCATTGGCTGCGCCATTTAGATTCAAAATGGCACCACTATTCACACCAATCATTCCAGCTGCAGAGAGCGTAATGGTGCCAGTGATCGTTGAAGCACCTGAGTAGCCCACAAGTGCCCCGGCAGTATCGATACCAGTGTTTGCAATTGTGAAGTTCTCTGCAGTGGATACTCCAGCAATTTCCACTGCCGCGCCGGTGTTGTTGGCAACTGTAGTTGCGCCTGCGGTAGTACCCAATCCGCTAGCGTTGGTCACGCGGACGGCACCGTCATTGACTGTCAGCGCACCAGTCCAAGTGCTGTTGGCAGCAGCAATAACAAGAGTACCATTGTCGTTCTTCACCAACGCATTGCCGACGGCAGATAGGCCAAAGGCGGTCGCAAGCGTCACAGTGGTGCCAGCCGTCACGTCAATAGCACTGGTCCCATTGGCAAGGATTATAGTTTGCGCAACAGAATAGGAGACAGGCACCGCGGGAGTGCCACCTCCAAATCGCAAGCCTTGAGAGGCGCTGTTGGTGTTGATGGTGACTGTATTGAGATTGTTCCCCAAGGCATTTGCGCCATTGGCCTGAACGAAACCCGCATTGATTTGGACGTTTGAGCCCCCCACTGCTCCAAACGTGTTGTTTGCATTGCCAAGAACCAGCACACCGTTGCCGATCTTGGTAAATCCAAAAACTCCGCTTACCACACCCCCGAGGACAACACTCTGTCCCATGTTGGAAGCTCTGGCCCCACCAGCAATGTTGAAAGTCGGATTGGCCCCCGCCAGGGTTGTTCCGCCAGCAAACTCAAGCGTATACTGGTTGTTGGCGTTCACGACCAGCGATTGACTGTTGAGCGATAAGCCACCCATTTGAATGGTCTTATTGAGCGCAGTCGTCGCCGTGCGGTTCAGGTTGATGGTCACCGTACCATTCGTGCCAGTGAGAACGACGTTGTCGCCGCCAGTCGAAAGCGTCTGAGTAGATCCACGCGCATCGCCATCCAAAGTCAGATTGTAAGTTGTACCATCCGCTAGATTGATGGTATTGGCAGTGGCCGCGGCGAAATTGGCCAAGTTGTTAACATTCAACGTCCCAGCCAGGAGGGTCACCACTCCGCCGCCGGACATGCTTCGGGCCCCAGCCCCGGTTCCAAAAATCAACGTCGTGCTGGCATTGTTCAATGCCAAGGTTCCATTATTGATCACATTACCCATCCCGAGAACAGATCCGGGGAGCACCCCGTCCCCCACCTGCAGCGTACCTGCGGAAATAGTGGTTGTTCCGGTGTATGTATTGGCACCAGCGAGCACCAAGGTGCCAGCACCTGTTTTGACAAGGCTAAAAGCTCCACCACCAACACCTTCTTTGATAATCCCCTGGTAGAGATCACTGCCGGAGGCAACACCAACAGTCAACGTCTTGGCCGAGGCATTGCCATTTTCGATGACCGCGTTTCCACCGCCTGAAAGACCTGCCACCGAAACGTTGCCCGCTCCGCTGAATCGAAGTGTACCATCATCTACGGTCAACTTACCCGTGAAACCTGCGGTTCCGTTAATAATGAGCGTGCCGGAGACCGAGTCTTTGGTGAAAGCTCGAGACCCGCCGGATTCCGTGATATTTCCCAGGCTTAAGGTCCCTCCTGCCCCATTGAAGAAGTTCACGTAGAGATCGGAGTTTAGCTGAATATCAGCAGAGACAGTGTTCGACCCAAAACCCCACTGTTCAATCACAGCAGGCGAAGCACCATTGTTCAGGATCAACTTCTTGCTCGGCTCAGACGTAGATTTCAGCGTCATCGAGAACTGACCATTTGGATCCCCTATGGCCAACGTTCCCAACGTGATATCATTGACCAGATTGATGGAGAGATCTTGATTGAGGATGGGCGCTGTCCCATCTGCTACATCAAAGGAGCCGATGTACGCATAATCTCCGATCGCGTTAGGGAACAGAGAGCCGGTGGATACTCCGCTGGCATCCCGCCAGCCATTTGTCGTTTGCCAACTCTGGTCTGACGCTGAAATAATCTGCCAATAGTACTTGGCTGCCTGCAAAGGTTGGGAAATCTGCGACCACGCTAGGATGGCCATCATGAATCCGCCGAGGGGACCGCGAGATTTGCGCAGGGTTTTCAGGCTGTTCATATTACGTTTGGGAGTCAAAAATGCGAAATAATCAAAAAACATGGTGGAGATTCGGCAAAACACGCAATCAAATGTCCCGAATATCCCTAGCTAGCTCGGACTTGCTCCTAGTAGCCCTCCTTGGTCCAGCCCCGCCGAAGCCGCTCAACGTGATGCAATTACGTCGTCCCTGAAAAAAAAACCAAACCCTGAAAAGGCTGGAGTCGCAATCGGCGATGTACAATGTATTGCTCAAGTGTTGCAGAATGAGATGTAAGGGGCCGATTTCACAACAGGGGCGTAGGTTCGGCAAGACTAATTTTTTGCCTCCCACAAGAATTTGGTTCACCCCCACTTAGCCGCTCCTTCACCCCATCCATTGCCACACCCCATTCACACCAAGCATATTGCTTACCCTCACCCGAACACGCCAAGACGAGCACACAAGGAGGAGTTTTCGTATTCGCCGCCCTCCACAGCATCTAACGATTGACAATATTTAGGATATATTTAATATTAATCCTAAATTGCCCACGCCGTGTCGCCGTCGTCATACCTTATTGCCGTTCCGCTGGGCATCGTTGCCGCAGCAGGTTGGGTAGTCCGGATACAAGACACTAGTTTTGCCGCTTCCCCGCGGACGGCTAACATTCAGCAGGTGGCAAGACACGCGCCTTTGCCCGACAAGGGTGAATTTGCAGAACCTGCTCCTGGGGCGCGGCTGGATCATGGGCGCTATGGCTGGGAGCAGACAGATCCCTCAGCGGGTGGCTCAACTTTGGGAGACAACATCCAACGTCGTCCGTTGGGCTCCAGGCAGTCGGGTGCAGGAGTCCCGTGGCTGGATCAGCCAGGGCCTGGGCCTGCTGCGCCAACCGTCAAATCTCTTGAGAACATCCCAGGGTATATTCCCGTTCCCGAACAGGACACTTCCATGTTTCAGACGGTTCCCAGTGATTCTGGGTTCCACATCACCGCGGACGAGGCCACCAAGATGGACATCCAGGCAGAGCGGGTGGTGTTCAACGGCAAGGTCAAGATGACCAGCCCTCAGTTCCACCTTTCCGCCACCCAACTGATCGTCCACCTCGGGAAGGACAAGAAATCCTTCAAGTTCGCCGAGGCCAAAGGGGAAGTGAATGTTCAGCTCACGGGCGTGCCGGACGATAAGAAGTATAGAGGACAGTCCAACACCGCCCTTTACACTCCCGCACAGGGCACCTTGCTCCTCACAGGTTGGCCAAAGGTCCAGGGGCAAGGCCAGGAACTGATTGCTGCTGAACAGGGAACAAAGGTCACCCTCTTCCCAAAAACGGGCAAGATGATCACCGAAGGGCGAGCACAGACCCGGATCGCCAGACAGTTGATGGCCGAAGGGATGCCCCCGAAAGCGACGCCGGTTCAGTAGTGGACTAATTGGAGGTTACAGCTCGAAGCTGGCGGACGCCGACTTCCACGCCCCCTCTGTGAATCGGTATAGCACTACGCTCAGTTGTGCTCTCAAGCCAACGCGATAGGTCCTTGCTGACGGAGAACATCGCACATTAGCGATTTTTCATACCTGCAATTATGTCGATCACGCTGAAATAGCAAAAACGAATGTCACTTGTGGAAAATATCCAGTTGATAGACTCACAAGGATCTCTATAATGAGAAGTGTAGCCGCAATTGATATCATTTATGCAAATCGCTTCTCCACTTCGCGTCATCCGCCTGATTGCAATCTTGTTCCTTGTGGTTGGTCCGTTCATGAAGTGAGGAGCCTTGGTCTTTAGAGACCATTTAAATTTTCCAACGCAGCACAACGAAGGAACGACAAAGGCCCGGGACCGCGAGGAGCGTCCGGGCCTTTGTTGCGTCCAGCAGTCGTGAAATCGCCCCACCATCTGTGCTACAGCCCCTACCACCCAGGTTCAGGACAAGGCGTCTGAAAGAGCATCGCAAAAAGTTGGACTTTCCCTGTGGGGCGGAATCTGCAACTCTCGGAGAGCAACGATTCGTCCTCTCATGAATGTCACCCGAAAACTTTTCCTCACCCTTGGTTCTATCGCCCTTCTCCACGGAGGCTTCATTTCCAGCGTCTCCGCACAAACTGCAGCCCCAAGCACCAATCCCAGTGCCACTGATGAAGTGGACAGCAATCCCCAGTTCTGGCAGGCCTCCTTTGGCAATGGCGGTCACTACCTCGTCAAACTAGGCTCCATCATCAGCGCCTCGAAACATGAGTACATTTCTGACGCTGCCGCCCGGGTGGTGGAGGTGACCATCGGCACCTCCTCTGAAGTGGTCGCCCGCTTCTACTTCTTTGAGCCCGTACTACGGGACACTCCGATTGCGGCAGGACAGATGCTGCTCAATCGGGCGGAAGAGGTGAAAAATCAAGTGGCCGCCAGAGTCGCCCCCTCAGCCGGCAAACTCCAGGTGGTAAAAAACTATCCCACCTCCACGCACGCGCACACGGTCGAATACGCGCTGCAAACGGAAGCCGCCCTCGGCTCGCTCTACAATAGTTTGATGGCCGCCATTCACACCGGCCGCGGCAGGACTTGGAAGGAACCTGCGCCGAAATAGCGGAAAGCAAGCTCGCCAACCGCAACAGCTGTGGTCCCCCAAGGCACGGTGCCTAAAAAAAAGCTTCCCGGCACTGCCACCGGGAAGCTTGAACTTTGAATCACTCGTGTAACCGAAAGGCTTATTCCACCTTCATGGTCCCCTGCATGATCATCGAGTGCCCTGGGAAGGTGCAGAGATAAGGATAGTCACCCTTTTCTTTGGGTGCCGTAAAATCGACCGTTTCCTTTTCCTTGGGGTTGAGCAGTTTCGTGTGAGCCAAGACATCAGGGCCTTCAGGAATATAACCGCGGGCCATCCATTTCGTCATTTCGGCCATCATGCCGTTTGCGGCAGCGATCAGCCGATCCTTGGAACCCGCAGCGCCGAGCACCCAGTTGTGTTGCAGCGGGGTGGTGCTGTCATTGTCAAAAGTCAGTTTGACCGCCTGTCCCGACTTCACCGTGAAGTTGGTCACATCAAAGGACATGGGATTAGCCGCGCCAGGTTTCAAGGTGACGACTGCCGCCCCACCCTCTTCTTTTACTGAGGAAGGAACTGCTACAGGGGCCGTTGCTGTGGGCGTTGCAGCCGCAGGAGCCGCCGCTGCCGGAGCATGTGCCGCGTCAGGAGCCTTCTTGCTCCCGAACGACTTCCCGAGACCACCCACAATAAGCACCGCTCCCGCACCGAGCGCGAAAACTCCAAATGCCAGGCCGATGAAGACATTGGCTGCGCTCCAGAAAGAGCCGCCACCTTCGTGAGAGTCGTGATGGGTGTCCATGATTTAAATAAAGGGCACTCAAGGAAGCACGGAAGCCGCACGGGTCAAGAAATGCCCGCCCTCCCGTGTCCCGGAGCATGAAAAAGAAAAGGCCGGACTCCGAAGAGCCCGGCCGGTCGGAAAGGGACAGCTCAATGCATCAGTTCCGAATCACGAGGAACTTGGTCTGCCCTGCACGCAGGATTTTGAGCTGTACCGCAGCACCAGCGTCACCCTTGTGCGCTCTGGCTTCCGCAGCCGTTTTCACGGGCTGGCGGTTCACCTGAAGGATGACATCCCCTTCCTGGAGACCTACTTTGGCCGCAGGGCTGTTCTCCTCGACGGAGGTCACCACCACACCGGTTACATCGGCCTCAATCGTGTACTCCTTACGCAACTCGTCGGTCACATCCTCAATCCGCACGCCTTCAAGGAACCCGGTCGGTTTGGCCTGTTTTCCATCACCTTGCGCCCCGCTGGAGGCGAGCTTGTCAGTGTCAAGCTTCTCAAGAACGGCATTCAACTCCATGCGCTCCGGCTTCTTGGACTGCTCGTTAAAGCGCACAACGTCGAATTTCACCGTCTCACCGGGGCGCTTGGAGCTCACCATGAGACGAAGCTTGGAGGGCTCCTCCACTTTTTCACCGTTGGCCCCCACCACGACATCTCCTTCCTCGAAGCCAGCCTTGGCCGCCGGAGAATTCTCCACCACACGGGTGACTGTCACCCCCTCCTCGTCTTTCAGCCCCAGGAAGTCCGCCATGCTGGGATCCACAGGATCCATCTGAATGCCGAGAAATCCACGGTCCACCTTGCCGTCATCGAGCAAGTCCGCAGCAATGTTAAGCGCCATGTCAATCGGAATGGCCAGGCCGATCCCCGCGAACATGCCACTCTGGGTCTCGATTGCGGTATTGATGCCGATCACACGACCCAGCCCGTCCACCAGCGGTCCGCCGGAGTTGCCTGGGTTGATGGCGGCGTCAGTCTGGATGAAATTCTCATAACCCGCCTGACCCCGCCGCCCAATGATGCCGAGTTGGCTGCGCCCGAGCGCACTGACGATCCCCTGTGTCACCGACTGAGTCAGCCCCATGGGCGACCCCACGGCCAGCACCACATCTCCTACGCGCAGCTTGGAACTGTCGCCGAAGACGGCATGAGGAAGGTCTGTGCCATCAATCTTGATCAAAGCCACATCCGTCTGGGGATCAGTGCCAATGACTTTGGCCTCATACTCCTTCCCGCGGCCCGCGATCACCACTTTGATCTGGTCCGCACTTTCGACGACATGGTTGTTCGTGAGGATGTAACCATCGCCGGTCAGGATCATGCCGGAGCCCAAGCCGGTTTGCCGGGGCTGCTGCGGACGCTGGCGATTTCTCCCACCCGGACTGGGCTGGTTATTATCTCCCGGTTCACCCCCACGACGCTCCATCCAGTCACGGAAGAACTCACGGAACATGGGCGGGAGCTGCCCCAGATCGTCCTCGCTCATCTCGGGCATGCTCCGGCCAGGCGTGCCCTTCTTGGAGTAGGTGCTAATGCTCACCACACTCGGGAGGATGCGCTGCACGACATCCGCGTAGCTCAGGGTGAGCTGGCCCGCGTTCGCGAGGGGCGCTGAGTCACGGGTCACCTTGCTGGCGAAGTCCGCACTCGTCATCGTAAAGGACGGCTCCTTCGTCTCAACCGGCTTCTGCTCTTGGGCAAAAGTCAAGGCTGCGACACCGAAAACTCCAACTCCTGCAAGGGCCAGTACTTTGGGATGCTGTATTTTCATGGATTAGATTGATAAACTTGCTGTCTCATCTGGCTCCCAGATGGGCATGAAACTGCGAGCATTACAGACGACGAGACTCGCATTTTGTTGAATGTTATTTGTCGCCTTTTGTTTGAACGAACAGGTAAGGCTTTTGTTTTGGCCAATCTTGCCATTCCCAGTTCTCTCATTGCAAATGGTTGAGCAGGTATTTGCCAAGGGCGGCATGACGGAACTTTTCCATCTATCGCAATAGGATCGGGTTCACGCGCCACAGTAGCCAGTTCGCCGGCCCATCAGCGGGCCTCAAAAGGCGACACCCTTCTGACGGCACCATCCGGCCGCCGCAGCATTGCCCAGCCGGGCCGCCTGCTGGTACCAGCGGGACGCTTCATCCCGATTGGTCAGCACCCCTGTCCCGTATTCCAGACACTGGGCGTAGAGCATCATGCTTTCAGCATGGCCACGGCCAGCCCCTTCCGCAAAGAGTTGCACGGCGCGCTCCGCATCTGGGGACGTACCCTGGCCGCGCAAATACAGCGCCCCAAGGTTTCCGCAGGCACTCGCCACCCCTGCGCCGTACGCGTCTGTGCAGAGCTGGAAGGCCCTTGCATCATCCCTCTCCACACCGATGCCCCGGGCATAACACACCCCGAGGAGGTCCTTTGCCACGACATCACCACCTGCGGCGGCCTTCTCCAGCAGACTGGCCGCCTTTGCGCCATCCGGCGGCGTGCCCCAGCCTTGCAGGTAGCACTCAGCCAGGGGAATGTAAGCCGCCAAATCTCCGGCAGCACTCGCTTTTTCAATCCACACGAAGCCGCTCCTCTCATCCACAGGACCACCCTCCCCTCGCAGATACGCCCGGCCCATGGCCAGCATGGCTTCCGAGCTACCGGCCTGGGCAGCGCGCTCCGCAGATCCGCGAAGCTCCTTCGTGAGTTTGCCTCCCGTTTTGCGCAAATCCTGTAGTTTGGAAATCAGACTCGGATCCGACGCCAGAGGAATCGCCATTGCCACCTCCACAGGAGGCGTACTTTTGGCCACCGCCGCGCCTGCAGGAGCTGCTCCCGCCCCACTTCCAGGGGCAGACGTTCCACTGCGCTTCGCCAGGGCCTCCAGGTCCTTTACCACTGGCTTACTGGGCGGAGGGAGGCTAAGTTTGGTTGATTTCCCGCTATCTGGGGGAACTGGGAGTTCGATTTTGGTGACGGCCTCATCCTTTTCAGGCCCCTTCGGAGTTGGGGCGGAAGTCTTCTCCTTGTTCCCCTGCAACCAGACAGCGCGGCCGGTGAAGTGAGCCAGCGCGGCCCCCACCAGCAGAGCCCCTGCCACCACCATGGTGCAGGTGAGCCAGAAAGGTCTCTTGGACCGCACCGACATCCAGGAACTCTCCACCGTAGAGCTGCGCACCCGCATGCCAGAGCGCATGGGCGGCAGGGCGAACTCCTCATCGAAGTCATCGTCCACCTCGCCCACCGAGGATTTTTGAATCAGCGCCTCGGCAAAGCCCAGTGCAGGCTGCTCAGCGTCCTCAACGGGTCGCTGATGCTGCGGCATTGGAGGCGGGGGCGAAGGCGAGCCCCCCTTGCGAGCGGGTAGCGGGGTTGCGGCGCGTGGCATCTCCCGTGCCGCCCCCTGGGCGGGCTCCACCCCACTCAGTTCCGCATGCGGGACCGTTGGCTTGGGCTGCACCAGTTCATACTTCTGGACCAGCTTGGCAAATCGAGAGAGGAAGGAAGCGCGCGGTGAAGGCACCCCTTTGGTCGTACGCTGGAGTTCATCTTCCAGCAGGGCACAGACAGAGTCGGTCTGAGGAATGCCCGTCACATGCTTGCTGGCAGAGCCATCCGGCATGCCCACGAGACAACAGCCCAGCGCCGCCATCCATCCCCCATTCCAGACGGGATTGGCCCCTCCCTTGGTCTGGCCCGAGAGAGGCAGCAGCAGCCCTGGATCGGTCCCACGACCTGCCATGCCATGCATGCAGGGGTGCGTGCGGATGACGATGGAGAATCCCGGCCACTCGTTCAGCTTCGTATTCAGCAGCCCCGTATCCACAGGTGCCTCTTTGCCGAAGCCCGTGAAAAGATAGATGTCCTCAAGGCGCAGGCGATGGCAGGCCAGCCCGGCTTTCTCCATCTGCTCCAGCGCGGCATCCATACTGGCCAGCACCACATACACTTCTTGCGGATCCAACACCCGTCGAGTTTCGAGCAGATCACTCAGCGGCACGCCTTCCACCGCCGTCTCGCCCATGCACTCGATCTCCTCACCGTGCTCAACGAAGACAACAGGGATGAGGTTCGGATATTTCCCCTTAGGCAGATTCTGCACCTGCCGGAGGGCGGCCTCTGGGAAATTCCCGGCCAGGCGCCGGGGCGGCAGCTGCTCGACCACCACCGTCTGGCCCGTCTTCATGTACATGCCCCGCAGCGCATACGGCTGGGCAGGAGTCAGCTTCTGGCTCTGGATACGAACGGTCTGGCTGATGCTGCGGGCCAACTCCTGAAAGTTGGCCATCATGGGGGCAAGATACGGCTTGGGCTTGAGCGCAGCGGAAAGTTCACCCTCCTGGGGGGCGGCATCCAGCTTATGGAGATCCGCTATGGCCTGCGGCAACAAGGCCGCACCTTGCAGGCTCCAAGCTCCCAACACACGGGCCAGTTGCTCCTGTAGTTCAGCACTGCGTATCGTTGCCTCCTCCCCTTCGGAGGACTTCTGGAGGTGCTCTCCCAGCCAAGTTTGAAGAAACTGGATCTGCTGCCCCAAAGCTTGAGCTTCAGCCTTGGCAGTGTCTTTCGCCGTGACGAGACGATAATCCGCCAGCACCGCCACCAGGCAGTGCGGTCCAGTTTGCACCAGACGCAGGCTTTCAAGAGCCCGGATGGGCAGGCTGTCGCCCTGCGGCCCCAGCCCCTCCATGACCCGGAGGACGGCCACGGCCAGCTTCACCGCCACTCGGGCAGGCAGATCCTCGCGACGCTCCAGATAGGCTCGCAGGGTCTCACCATCCACGTTCTCCGTGATGTAGAAAGCGCTGCTGTCATCCTCACCATATTCTACCACCCTGGCCCGCAGGGGGTGCCCCTTGTCTGCAAACAGGCGGGCGCGAGCCTCAAAGGCCGCCTGGTCCTCAACGGGATCCAGGAGCACATGGCAGTGGACGAACACCTGCCGCCGTGAATCGAATGCAAAGACCGCCACCTGCTCGCTGGAGCGGAGGACTTCAAGGTTGGCCCCATCAGCGTCTTGGGCGATCAGGTAGTGACGGAACTGCGTAGGATTGGCCATGCTGCTTACTTGCCCGGAATTTCATCAGGCCGGGGCCGTTTTGCAACCCCTTACTAGCAAGATGCAAGCCACCGGCCGGATCGTCCGGCCGGGGCTCGTGGGAACTCACTCCCACTCAATGCTTGCCGGGGGCTTGGTCGAGATGTCGTAAAGCACCCGGTTCACCCCTTTGACGGAGTTCAGAATGCGGTGGGACGTGGCGCGCAGAACTTCGTGCGGCAGTTCCACCCAGTCGGCGGTCATGGCGTCTTCGCTCACCACCGCGCGCAGGGAGATGGCCTGCTCGTAGCTGCGCTCATCCCCTTTTACCCCCACGGTCTTCACGGGAAGAAGGGCCGCATAGGCCTGCCAGGTCTTTTCATACCAGCCGGAACGACGCAACTCCTCGATGAAGATCGCATCGGCATTGCGGCAGATCTCGAGACGCTCTTCCGTCACCTCACCAGGGACGCGCACCGCCAACCCAGGCCCCGGGAAGGGGTGCCGCCAGAGCGCACGATGCGGAATGCCAAGCGCTTCCCCCAGCGCACGCACTTCATCTTTGAAAAGCTCTGCGAGTGGCTCTATCACGCGCCCCTGGTCTTTGAGTTCCAGCACCCGGTCCACACGGTTGTGGTGGGTCTTGATCTTGGAGGCAATGGAGCCACTGGTGGCACTTTCGATGACATCTGGATAAAGGGTACCCTGCGCCATCAATTCGATGTGGTCAGCAGCACCAAAGAACACATCCAGGAACAAGTTCCCGATGATCTTGCGTTTGGCCTCCGGATCGGTCACGCCCTTGAGCGCCCCCAGGAAGGTCTCACGTGCGTCCACCACCTCGATGGGCACCCCCACTTCCTTAAACTGGGCCTGCACCTCTTCGGACTCATTCTTGCGCAGCAACCCATGATCCACAAACAGGCAACGCTGCTTGACGCCTGCCTTGTGGAGCAGCACCGCCAGCACGGTGGAATCCACCCCGCCAGACACACCGCAGATCACTTCCCGCCCGCCCACTTCCTGACGGATTTTTTCAATCATCTGCTCCTTGAAGGAAGCAATGCTGAACTTCGCCAACCGGCCTTCGGCAAGTCCGAGGAAGTTGTTGAGGATCTTGGTTCCCTGATGGGAATGGGTGACTTCTGGATGGAACTGAATGCCAAAGCAGGCCTCGCCCCATTGGAGGGCCACGGGGACGGCATCCTGATTGGTGGCGATTACCTTGGTGCCCTCAGGCAGGTTCTGCACCGTGTCACTGTGGCTCATCCAAATCTGGGAATCCGCGGGGATATCCTTGAAAAGCACGCTGTCGTTGGCGATGAGGCGGGCCGGGCCGTACTCACGGGTCACTCCAGGCTTCACGGTGCCGCCATGCTTGATGTTGAGTAGCTGCATCCCGTAACAGACCCCGAGAATGGGGACATCCAAGGCACGCAAGGCATCGAAATCCACATCCGGGGCATCGACCTCTGAGGTGCTGCGGGGGCCCCCGCTAAGGATCACAGCACCCGGTTTGTTCAGTTCCTTCAGCTGCGAAGGCGCATACAGGTGGGACACAAAACCCAGTTCGCGGACTCGCCGCACAATGAGCTGGCTATACTGTGAGCCATAGTCCAACACTGCTACTTCGCCTTCGGTCATCATAATTTTGAATGGAAGGCGGTAGTCATTCGCGCAGAATGGCGGGATGTCAAAGGGGGAAGAACGGCAAACTGCATTAGCAGGTCAGCTCCAGTATGGCGTTCGGCCGGGAGGGACGCCCCGGTCATGGGCAGCTTCCTGCGGCGGCACTGTGGCCTGACTGTTGGGGAACTCCGATCACACCACATGCATCGGGAGGTCCGGCGGTTGCGCTTGAAGCACAAGCCGCCGGACCTTGCACCGATGGGAGCTCACCGGGCCTGCTCGTGGACCAGGGCCTCCCGCAATACCTCGTCCACCGTCTCCACAGGGATGATGCGTACGGTCTCCCGGACCTCTGCAGGGAGCTCGGGAATGTCTTTCTCATTGAGCTTGGGAATGAGGATCGTTTTGATCCCCGCCCGGAGCGCGGCGATGGATTTCTCCTTCAACCCACCTATCGGCAACACCAGCCCCCGCAGCGTCACCTCACCCGTCATGGCCACGTCCTTGCTGACGGGACGCCCTGTGTAGAGGGAGGCCAGGGCGGTGAACATGGCGATACCAGCGGAAGGGCCGTCTTTGGGAACCGCTCCAGCAGGGACGTGCACGTGCACCTCCGTTTCCTCAAACTCCTTGGGATCGATTCCCAACGCCCCTGCCCGGCTGCGAACGAGGCTCAGGGCCGCCCGCACGGATTCCTTCATCACATCGCCCAGTTGCCCGGTGAGGATGAAACCTCCCTTGCCAGGATAACGCAGAGCCTCGATGTGGAGGATCTCCCCTCCCACTGAAGTGTACGCAAGGCCCGTCACCACTCCAGGGGCACTGCTTTGCAGCCTGCTTTCCCGGCCAAATTGTGCCGCCCCCAGCGCCTCTACCACCACGGCCGGAGTCACCTCCACGCGTTCCGTTTCCTCCTTGGCCACCCGGGCAGCCACATGGCGCACCACGGAGGCAATCTGACGCTCCAGATTGCGCACCCCTGCCTCGCGGGTGTAGTCTTCGATCACGGTGGCGATAGCCTCATCCGCCCAGGGACATTGTTCCGGTTTGAGCCCGTGTTCCTCCACCTGGCGACGCACGAGATAGTTGCGACCAATCGCGAGCTTTTCCCGTTCAGTATAGCCCGGCAACTGCACAATCTCCATACGATCCCGCAATGGCGCAGGAACCGTGTCCAGCGTGTTGCAGGTGGCGATGAACATCACTTGTGACAAATCAAAGGGCAGATCCACATAGCGATCCACGAACTCATGGTTCTGGCGTGGGTCCAGCACCTCAAGCAACGCGCTGGCGGGATCACCCCGAAAATCCGCGCCCATCTTGTCCAGTTCATCAAGCATGATCACGGGATTGCGAGTACCCAACCGGCGCAGTTCCTGAATAAGCCGTCCAGGCATGGAACCGATGTAGGTGCGCCGATGCCCACGAATCTCCGACTCATCCCGGATGCCGCCCAGACTGATCCGGGCAAACTTGCGACCGAGCGAGTCAGCGATGGACTGCCCCAGGCTCGTCTTGCCCACGCCTGGAGGACCTAGGAAACAAAGGATCGGCCCATGCCCGGCTGGGTTGAGCTTGCGCACAGCCAGGTACTCGATGAGCCGGCGCTTGATCTTTTCCAGGCCGTAATGGTCGCGGTCCAGGATCTCCTGGGCCATCTTCAGATCCACGTGTTCCTCATCCTGCTTCCGCCAGGGCAGGTCCGCCAGAGTCTCCAGATAGTTGAGTGTGACGGAATGGTCCGGGCTGGCCGTCGGGGTGATCTCGAGCTTCTTCAGTTCCTTCCTGGCCTGCGCCTGCGCCTTCACAGGCAGCCCAGCCTCGTCCAGTCGCCGGCGCAGGTCTTCCACCTGTTCCTCCGTGCCACCGTCCTCCCCCAGTTCCTTTTGGATGGCGCGCACCTGCTCACGCAGGTAAGCCCGCTTCTGGGCCTCAGAGAACTCGCTCTGCACGTCCTGGCGCAGCTTGCTTTGCAGCTCGGCAATGTGCAGTTGGTTGTACAAATGTGCCTGGAGCCGGGCAATGCGGAGCAGCACATCGCGCTCCTCCAGCAGGGCTTGTTGTTCCGCCACCTCCAGCCCCAGGTTCGAGGCAAGAAAGTCTGTAAGCGTAGCCGTGTCATGGATGCCGTTTACGGCGTTGACAGCTTCCTCAGAGGCATCTGGACGCAACTTCAGAAGTTTCACGGCCGACTCGCGCAAGTTTGCCATCGCCGCGGCGGTGTTGTCGTCGGCTGGCGGCAGCACACTCGCCAGCACCTCCACTTCAGCACGCAGAAAAGGCTCCATTTGCACCGGATTTTGCACCCGGATGCGATCCTCACCGTGCACAAGAATGACCACCCCGTTCTGGGTCTGGCGCATCATGCTGATGACCTTGGCCACCGTGCCATATTCGTGCAGATCCGCCGGTCCAGGTTCATCATTGGCCGGATCTTTCTGCATTACCAGAGCCAGCATCTTGCCCTGCGGAAGACTTTCTTCCAGCAAGCGCAGACTGCCTGCCCGGTTCACATTGAGTGGCACGACAGTCCCGGGGAACACAATGGTGTTCCGCAGTGGCAACACAGGCAGAGTAAGATGGCTGGCGGGAGGATCTCCTGCTCGGGTCGAGCCCTCAGCGGCACCAGCCACATCCAAAACCGGGGCGACTGGAGCTTGGGGAGGAGAATCGTCAGGGGAGCGAGTCTCAGTTTGCATGGAAAGTAGGGGGAAAGATGCGTTCACAACGGGGGGTGGTTTTGTTGAATCGTGGGAATGCTTGCCAGGAGATCAGGCCTTGGGAAGGGAGATCCAGAGCCACCCATTCTCCTGTCGGGCATCCGCATCAGGCACATTCAGATCTACCGGAAAATCAATGGTGCGCTCGAAGCTGCCATCGGTGATCTCCATGATGAGGATGCGTCCGCACGGAGGATGCCCACAACGCGCCTCTGGAGCGCTCCGCTGTCCGCGGAACACGAGACGCCGATCCGTCAACTCAACGAGGATCTCGTCTTTGTTTACGCCGGCCAGATCCACGCAGACCTCGAATTTGGAAGGATGCTCGTAAACATTGACCGACGGACGCCAAACGGCTGCTGGAGGCCGGAAAGCGCTGTGCCGGAGCTTTTCCAGCTCCGAAACCAGCTTGTCCGCCCTGGTGACAATGTGCGTGAGGCGAATGCCACGTGGCATCGTCGTCCGGACGGTGGAAACCAGCAAAACCGGACGGGACGGCTCCGGTTGTTGAGAGCGTGTCGAACTGGGCATGGCAGGAAAATGTGGCGCTGAAGACGGGTTCATCTCGGGGCACATGCGCAGCCCCATGGAGGATACGAATGTCGGCGATCGAATGGGGGCAAACGAAGTTGGAGCCGGAAGAGCCTGGAGCGCTCTTCATGGTGCCGGCAAAGCCGTTGGGAACTTTAGTTCGGCGGGTCAGTCGGGCGCCCCTCGTCAAACCACCTCTGACAATACCAGGCACCCCATTCAGCCTGCTCACACGCACCACCAAGATCCAGCAGACGGTGGCGATGGATTGCGGCAATCGCAGCGGCAAGCGTGAAACGTATTCCAGCACCAATCTGCGCCCCACAGAAAAGGGCCTGGCATCTTTCGACAGCTGGCCTGACTCCGTTTGGTCCATCAAGCTGATCAATATCGAGGTCACCAACCGATCCGCGCAAGAAGTCTATTTGGAGAAGTGGTGCTGCTCACTGGGGTCAGCATCGTGTGGATTTCAGCCGTGGGGTGGATATGGATCCAGATTTTAGCGCCCAAACCTGCCCCAGAACCCGCCGAAAAATCCCTCACCCTTCTGCAGAAGGTTACCACGGCAGAGGATCGCAAAGCTTTGTTCAATACCGACAAGGTGGAAGATTTGGCGACGGAAGGAGCCAAGGCGGCCATCGACAAGTTCAAGTCGACCTGGAAGTTCCGTTCATCTAACCAGAAGGCCAAGGAGGATGCCAAGGTTTCGAAGGATGCTGCAGCGCAGCAAGGGAGTGAATGATGTCCGTGACAGGCCCAGCGTCACGCTGGCTTTCCACCCTGTTTCAGCTATCAGGCCATAGGAAATCACAAGAGCCGCTTTCACCTGCTGGAGACAGGTCCCCGCAGCCATTGATGAATGCCAGCAGAGCTAGTCTCCCTGCATCATCAAGATTCCCGAACGACCATCCCGATATTCACTCCATCCGTCATTGGGCCGTGATGGCCTACCGCTCCGCGGTAGAATTTACCGAACCCCATACCATGGGTAGTCCTCGCTCCGCTCGGCCGACCCATGGCTAAGGATTGGCGAACCCTTCGGGTTCATGAGCCAACTCGCGCAAAAACTGACGCACTGACGCACTGACGCACTGACGCACTGACGCACTGACGCACTGACGCACTGACGCACTGACGCACTGACGCACTGACGCACTGACGCACTGACGCACTGACGCACTGACTTACCGCTTTACTGGATCACTGCTTCACCGGCTTACCGTCCATCTGAACCACCTTCAGCACATCCGCCGCCTGTTCAACGGTAGAAGCCTTGGCGTCATGCCAGATGACTTTGCCATCCTTGACCAAGAACGCCTGACGTGTGGCCAAGCCCACCAGAGGAATTTTTTTCACGCCAAACTCCGTCAGAATCTTCCCGTCTGGATCCGCCAGCAGGGTGAAGGGGAGATTGTATTTCTTCTCAAACTTCTTCTGCGCCTCGACGCCATCCGTGCTGACACCCACGACCTGGATGCCGGCCTTGGTGAGATCTGTGTAGGCATCCCGCAGACTGCAGGCTTGCGCCGTGCAGCCCGGGGTGTCGGCTTTGGGGTAAAAATAGACGAGCGTCAGCCCCTTGGAATAGAGATCCTCAAGTTTGACGGTTTTGCCGTTCTGGTCCTGGGCCTCCACCTTGGGAGCGTCGTAGGGAGCAACGAGTTTGCCATCGCTGGCGTGCGTAAAGAGGCTGGAGAAAAGTCCCATGGCAACAATCAGGGGGATGAGGAACTGGAGGGGCTTCTTGAATTTCATGACCTGAGACGGGGAAAAAAGTTCGGCGTGGTCAGCCATGTTACGCGCCTCAAATGCAAACTGGATTCATTTGCTGCATTTACCGGCAAAACAAAAACCCCGCATCCCTTACCGGAACACGGGGGCAAAAGGTCACCTGGTGGGGCTTACTTGGCCTCTTCCACCGCTTTAAGCGCGTCTTCCGCCTGCTTTTCAGTGGCGGCAGCAGGGTCGTGCCAGACCACTTTACCCTCCTTTACGAGGAAGGCTTCACGGGAAGCCATGCCGTTGGGGCGCTTGGCGACCTTGAAGGCATCAATGACCTTGCCATCCTTGTCTGCGATCAACTGGAAGGGGAAGGTGTATTTCTCAGAGAAGGCTTTCTGGGCTTCCACGGTGTCCGCGCTCACGCCGACGATCTTGACGCCTTTCTTGGCCAGTTCGGCATTGCCGTCGCGAAGGCTACAGCCCTGCTTCGTGCAGCCCGGGGTGTCAGCTTTGGGGTAGAAGTACACGAGCACAAACTTGTTGTCCTTGTACAGGTCAGCAAATTTGACGACCTTGCCCGTCTGGTCGGTGCCTTCGATGGCGGGAGCGGCGTAGGGAGGATCAACTTTCACAGCTTTGGGTCCGGCGATGACGCTGGCAGCAGCCAGCAGGGTAAGGGAGAAAACGGCGGCGATGGATTTCTTCATGGCGGGAGCAAAACGCGAAAGCGCCCGGGAGTCTAGCAAGAATGGGGGCGGAGTCCCCAGATCGCCAACATTCACGCTGTCGGGGCTGGCCCATGAGCGCCACGGGTCCAAAAATTCTCCTCCCGCAGCCCCAACCTGAGGTATAGGAACGTCCCTTCCCTGCTTCCACACCCTTCATGCCCGCTTCCACCGCGATTATTGTTTACCCGGCCATCGCCGCACTGATGTATGTGTTCAGCGCGCTGCTGTTCAAGCGTTCCAGCGAGACGGGCGTTGGCTTGTGGCGCACCACCTTCGTCGCCAACCAGATTGTCGGGCTGCTCTTTGCCCTGCTCTGGCTGCTGGGGGGGCGGGAGGTCACTTGGGACATCGTCTGGCAGCCGGGGTTGATCGCCCTGTGCCTGTTCATTGGGCAACTCTCCCAGTTCCTCGCCCTGGAGAAGGGTGACGTTTCAGTAGCCGTTCCCATCTTCGGCCTCAAGGTGGTGCTGGTCGCCGTCTTCACACCGCTCGTCGTGGGCATCCCAGTGTCTCTGACGCTCTGGATCGCCGCTTTTCTAAGCGTGGCGGGAATCACCCTTCTCAACAAGAAGCACGAGGGCAAACGGCCGAAGAACATCGGCGTCACCCTCATGGCTGGCGGCGTGGGAGCAGTGAGTTTCGCCCTCTTTGACGTGCTCGTTCAGAAGTGGGGGCCGCAGTGGGGTGTGGGCAGGCTGCTGCCGCTGATCTTTGGCATCAATGCGATCCTGTCCTTCAGCCTCATATTCCTTTTCAAGGCACCGCTGCATGAAATCCCCAAAACCGCATGGAAATGGCTCTGCGGAGGCTCCGTACTCCTGGGCACGCAAAGCATCATCTTTGTCAGCACGGTCGCGATTTACGGTCGAGCCACCGCCGCCAACATCATTTATGCCTCGCGTGGTCTCCTCAGCGTGGCTCTTGTCTGGCTCGTCGGGCACTGGTTTGCCAACCAGGAACAAAACCTCGGCGGCAAGGTCCTCGCCTGGAGGATGGCAGGTGCAGCCCTGATGATGACGGCGATTGTCCTCGTGGTCGTGGGGTGATGCAAAGAGTTAGATGTTAAGCGTTAGACGTTATGGGGAGGCTTCGGACGGCCTCCCCATAACTCTTAACTTCTAACTTACTTGAACATCGGATCTTCCTTGTTCCCCTTGCTCAGCAAGTAGGCGAGCAGGTCGAGGATGTCGTTTTGATTCAGGGTGCTGAGGAGGCCCGGCGGCATCATGGACACCTTGGACTGATCCATGCTCTTGATCAGCTTCCGATCGACCCGCTGGAGTGCATTGGGGTCCATCATATTGATGTTCAGCGTGATGGTATCACCCGCCAGGTTCATGATCCGACCGTACACCTTGCTGTCGTCATTGAGCGTGACTTCAAGCTGGCCATACTGATCGCTGATTTCCTTGCTGGGCTCAATGATGTGCACGAGTAGATCCCGTGGGCTGTACTTGCCCGCTACGCTGGTGAGATCCGGCCCGATGGCACCGCCCTCCTGACCAAAACGGTGACAGGCAAAGCAGGTGGCCTGGCCAAACATGTTGCGGCCATTTACGAAGTTGCGGCCGCCTTCGAGACCGGCTCCGAGCAGGCCTTCAATGTCTTCCACCGTGTAGTTTTTCACGAAGGACTTGAGAGTGAAGGTGAACTGCGGAGCCTTCACATCCGGCTTGGCCTCCAGGATGGGCTTGAGCGCCACCTTCTCTGCCTCTGTGAGCCCCGCCTCGGCATCCTTGCGGATGTCCTGCATGAAGAGGTCAAAGCTCGCGCCACCTTTGAAGGTAGGAGCGCGAAGGCACACCCACTTGAAGAAGCGCTCGCGCAGTTCCGGAGTCCAGCCAGCTTTGGCGAATCGCAGGCTCTGAGCCAGCGCAATCTGCTCTTCCTGGGTCGGGGCATTTTCCAGGATCGGGATGGCCTTGGCCACAAAGGCATGGTCTCCCAGGAACGTCAGCACATTCACGAGGTCCACATCCAGCCAGGGTTCACTGGTCGGAAAGATGGAAGACAGACGGCCAATGGCCTTCTTACGAACGCCGTCCGCCGGCTCCCCAAAGCGGGAGAAAGCCAGCATGTTTACCCGCACGTAGAGCTCCCGGTCAGTCCCTTTGAGATCGGCAAACTTGATGCGCTCCAGCGCATTCATCACCGGCTCATAGAAAGCCCTGTCTCCATTGGAAGCACGAGTCAGCGCCATGAGCGCCATCAGCGAGGCACGGGGGGACGTTTCAGCCAGGGCCTTGTCCTTCCAGGTGGCCAGGGGTTGATGCTCCACCGCAATGCGGGCGGCAAAGCGGATGAGACGGTCAGGATGACCGAGCTGCGGCCAGGCAGCTGCCAGCGCCCCGGGGTCCGCATTGCCATGGAAGGCTTCCAGACTGCGGCGCAGTTCGTGAAGTTGTTTCTCCTCGCCCTGAAGCGTCAGCGGTGCAGGAGCAGTGCTTTCCTTGCCCGTGTACGTGACCCGGTAGAGACCGCTCTGCACACGACGACCACCGATGGTGATGTAGAGTGCGCCATCCTTTGGAGAGACTGCCAGGTCCGTGAGCGGCAGCGGATTGGCACTCATGAACTCCTCGAACTCCGCCTTGTACCCGGCACCCTCGGGCTTCATGTGCACGGCGTAGAGTTTGCCATAGCTCCAGTCAGAGATGAAGAACGCCTCCTGGTATTTCGCCGGGAACTTCGCGCCATACCCGAAAGCCACCCCTGTGGGTGAACCAGGGCCGATGTCTGTGACGGGCGGAAGGCTGTCCTCCCAGCGCACCGGCCACTTCTTCGAAAGGGACCGCCAGCCAAACTCGCCACCGCTCTGCACCATGCACACGCGAGTGGGCCGGTACCAGGGCACGCTGAAGTCCCACTCCATGTCCGCGTCATAGGTGAAAAGATCCCCCTGGCGGTTAAAGGCTGCGTCGTACTCGTTGCGGAAGCCGGTGGTGATCAATTCCCACGTCTTGCCATCGGGATCCGTCTTGGCGACCCAGCCACCCGGCGCCATGACATCCCGCATGAAGCCACGCCCGACAAGAGGCGGCAGCAGCACATCCTCCGCCCAATGCCGGGGCACCCGGCTGCTGTCCATCTCAGTGAGAGGTGTCTGATTGCCCACCACGCAATAGAGAGATTTGCCATCCGGTCCCAACACCACAGCGTGAGGACCATGTTCACCGCCCTTGTTGGGGAAGGCACGCAACTGCTCCACCTTGTCGAACTTGTCGTCTTTGTCCGTGTCACTGATCCGGTAGAGTCCACGGGGAAACTTGTCGGAGTTTGTGATGGCATAGAGGTGGCCGAAGGCAAACAGCAGCCCTTGGGCCTCGCCGATCTCCACAGCGATTTCCTCGATCTTCGTGTCCTCCGGTTTGCCATCCAACGCTGGAGGCGTTACGCGATAGAGCTTGCCATACTGGTCGCTCACAATGAGGCGGCCCTTGTCGTCGAAAGTGTTAGCCACCCAGGAGCCCTGAGTTTTCAGCGGCACGCTGTAGAGGAGTTCTGCCTTGAAGCCCTCCTTGAGCTTGATGTCCTTCACCGCCGTGGCTTCCGGCTCCTTCAGGTTGGCAGCCGCGGCAAGGCTCTTTTCATTGAGATTGGCCCAGGATCCGCCTCCCAACGGGGCGAGCGCAATCGCAGGCTTCCAGTCTTTGTCGTCAAATTTTACCTGTTCCCATCCTGCAGGGGCGGTCTCACTGGCCTTCCATGAGGCATCCGTGACGATCTCGGTCTGTCCTTTGTTGCGGGTCTCGATGATGAGCTTCACCAGCACCGCACCTTTGTTCCCGCCGCGGTTGGTTCCAGTGACCGCCAGCACGTTTTGCCCCTTGACCACGGCGTCACTGACTTCCTTGACCTGGACCTTGTCCCATCCCTGGCCCGTGAGCACCGGTTTGCCATTGAGCAGAACGGTCAGTTCATCATCTCCGGTCGCCTGTAGGCGAACGGCATCACTCTGCTGGACATTAAACGTTTTGCGGAGATACACCGTCTGGTTGGGTTTCGCCTCAGCGGCGGACCAGATCCACTGCGGCGTCTCTGCAAGCGCCGTAAAGGCGGCGAGACTGAGAGCTGCCGTGGCGGCGAGGGGAACGGTGATGCGTCGGTAGAGAGAAGGCATGGGTGGTGGCTTGGCGGGACAGAGATAACTGCGAAAAGCATAACGCGTACATCATGAGGGGAATTTCAACTGTGACGTGATCGCGGGACAGCCGCCTTCGGCGGAGACAAAAGACTGGAAGGCGAAAGACAGAAGACCTGAGATGAGGGGCAGCGGCATGTGCTCGAGAAAACTCCATACTCTCTCGGTGCAGCAACCGATATACTGATCTACTGGTTTACCGGACCACTGCGTTACCGAAATGCACTCGCACCCTCCTCCGCACAGGAACTCTCACGGCCCCACGGGGGTCTGTCAGGCCACCCAGAAAAAAGTACCTCACGCGGAGCTCGTTCCCATGGGAGCCCTCCGGCCATTAATTGCCAGCAGGATCTCCGCCCAGTATCCGAACCTGCAATCGAGCTCGCTCATCTCTCATGAGGTGCTGAATGCAGCTCGGCTGGACTACGTGAGGTCCGCGCTGGAGGACCAGTTGGGCGAGCTGACGCACCTGGACGAGGAGGTGGTGGAAAGTCTGCACAAGCATGAGGTGCTGAGCGCACGTCCTCTGGATGACCCAGAGGACAAAGAGTCCAGCTTTGGCGCACGGGTGGCGGACAAGATTGCCAGCTTTGGCGGGAGTTGGACGTTCATCCTCACCTTTGGTGGGTTTCTCGTACTCTGGATCGCCGTCAACGTCTGGTTCCTGGCATCTCGGGCGTTTGATCCCTACCCCTTCATTTTGCTGAATTTGATCCTCTCCTGTCTGGCAGCCATGCAGGCCCCCGTCATCATGATGAGCCAGAACCGGCAAGAGACCCGGGACCGGAGGAGGGCGGAGAATGACTACAAGATCAACCTCAAGTCCGAGCTGGAAATTCGCCATCTGCACGAGAAAGTGGACTACCTCCTGCACCAGCAGGCCACTCGCCTGCTGGAGATCCAGGAGATCCAGCTCGACCTCATGCGGGAGCTGGCCAATCAAGGAAAAAGTGATGCAGGGACGCGGTCGGCTCGAAAAGGTGACGAGACTAATCACGTTTAGGATCCTCCCGGCTCTCCCCCGGCCAAGGTGGCCGATTTTTCACTATTGCTCGACTGTCCGTGGACAGTTCTTTTTCACTGACTCCTTCCGCCTCCGTTTTCCTGACTGGTCCCATGATGCCCTCCGTGCTTCGCCGGCTGCTGCCGGTCCTTTTCCCGTTCCTGTATCTTTCCTGCCTGGCCCTGCCGAAATCCATCCTTGCCCAGGACCAACCCGCTACGGAGGATGACATCCCCATCCCCCGCGCTGACATCAAGCTGGCCCATACCACGACCTCGGCCCGGTTGTATGAACCAGACGAGCGCCCCCCGGTGGCGGTCATGGTCTTCGGGTCCGGAGATGGAGGATGGTCAGCATGGGAAGATGCCGTGAGTCACTGGCTCCGGGATGCCGGAGTCTATGTCATCGGGCTGGATCTGCGCGAGTATGCAGCCAAAGACTACACGGCGGAGCTGTTGGGCCGGGACATGGCCACCCTCGCAGCCGAGGCCGCCAGCCGGGGCGGTGGCGATGACAGCACGCCAGTTATCTATGCAGGCTGGAGCATGGGGGCGGTGCAAGCGGTACCGGCAGCAGCATGGAAGGAACGCCCCGCCGCGCTCAAGGGCATCATCATGCTCAGTGCCGACAGCCGGGGGCGCTTTGGCCTCAGAGCCTCTGATGAACTCGGCGTCACCCCCACCGGTCCTGGCACCTTCAGTCTGGGTGACTTTACTCCTGCGATGGCGGGCCTGCGGGTCGCGCAGTTCCATGGAGGCGCGGATTTCATGGCCTCCACTGCCTGGATCCAGAGCTTGAAGACGCCTCATGAACTCTACGTGATCGGCGGCGCCAACCACGGCTTTGACGGGCCGGCCGACGAGTTTGCGGAGGATCTTCTGCGCGGTGTTCATTGGGTGTTGGGGGATGACAGCGCGGCGGCACCACCGCCGGAAGGCGAACTCCCCTTCGGCCTCTCCCCCCTCTGGCCAGTAGCCGCCCTGGCCATCGGCCTCTCCATCTTTTTCCTCGTCTCCAAGAAACACTCCATCGCCGTGCTGGCATGGGCCGTCACGCTCATGGGGCTGGTGGACCTGCTGGAAGCGCTTTTTCAAAAGCCGCCGACCGTACTGGCCTGGATGGAGCAATGGGTACCCCTAGGGGTGACGGAAAAAAGCCGACTGCTGCTGCTGCTCTCCGGCCTGGCCCTTCTCTCCCTTGCACGCGGTTTGCGCAGGCGGAAGCATCTGGCCTGGCTCCTCGTGCTCGTACTGCTTAGCGTGTCCGTGGTGCTGCATTTGTCCCGGGCATTCGACTGGCACCACGCCCTGGCCGCTGCCGTGCTGCTCATCCCCCTGGTCAGGTGGAGGCAGCAGTTTGTGGCGAGGTCAGACGCGCCGTCGGTTCGCATCGCCGGACTGGTGGCCTTTTCACTGGCGTTTGGCCTCATGATTTATGGCACCGTGGGCATCCGGCAGTACAGTGAGTCCGGCAAGGTCGGAGCAGCGCTCTCATGGGCAGACTGTCTCCACGGGGCTGGCGCGGCGGTGTTCATGCAAAAGTCGGAGTTGGACCATGACGGTGGCCGGGAGGTGCGGGGCTTCCTCGCCACACTCCGCACCGGCAGCTTACTTAGCTCCATGCTGGTACTGGCCCTGCTGCTGCGCCCCGTACTGGCCAAGCGCCATCCGGAGGCCACCGACGATGAACGCGAGCGCATGACAAAGATCATCGCCGAGTACGGTCGGGACCCAATGGACAACTTCGCCCTGCTGCCCGACAAGCGCTGCTTCTTCACGAAGGATGGCAAAGGGCTGGTCACCTATGCCCTGTGGCGAAAATATGCCGTGGCCCTGGCAGATCCCATCTGTCCGCCGGAAGGGCGCGCCGCAGCCGTGGCGGAGTTCCGCGCCTTCTGCCGCAACCAGGACTGGCAGCCCATCTTCTACTGCGTGCACGTCTCGAACCGCCCCCTTTACGAGGAGGAGGATTTCGTCACCTTCAAGGTGGGTGAAGACGCCCGCCTGGATGTCGCGGAGTTCAAACTGGAGGGTGGAAAGTTCCAAAATCTGCGCACCGCCCGCAACAAGGCACGCAAAGGCGGCCTCACTTTCCAGTGGTATGACGGTACACCCCACACCGATCACGGGCTTGAGGCCCAGCTCACGCTGATCTCCCAGGAATGGCTGGCCCACAAGCACGGCGGAGAGATGACCTTCGACCTCGGGGCCTTCAGCATCGACAGCATTCGCAAACACGGCGTGGCGATCGTGCGCAACCCAGAGGGCCGGATCGAAACTTTTGCCACATGGCTCCCCTACCATCAGGGCAAGGGACGCTGCCTGGATCTCATGCGCGGGCGCGCGGAGGCGCGGGATGTGCTGGACTTCCTCATTGTGGAGGCCATCGACCATTTCAAGGCGCAAGGAGTCCAGGAGGTCAGCCTCGGGAATGCCCCACTCGCGAACGTCAATGCCGGTGACGGGCAGGCCCTGGAGTGTCGCAAGGAACGCGCCGTGCAGTTTCTCTTCGACAACTTTGACAAGTTCTACGGCTACAAAAGCCTGTTCAACTTCAAGAAGAAGTACCAGCCAGAATGGCAGGGCCGCTACATCGCCTATCCGCCGGGCGTAGGACTGGCCATGGCAGGACTTGCCATCGCAGGGGTACACTTGCCTAAAGGGTTCATGGGGCTGGTCAGGTCCTAGGAAACGAGGACGTTGGGGAGACCAGGGCGTGTTTGAAAAGATGATTCGGGCCTGAAGGGCCGCCAGATAAGTACCGTACGGTTGGGTGGTCATTCGGCGGTGGTCGCATGCCCCTGCACTTTGAGGTGACGGCCATCTCTCGATCCCGCCCACGACACAACTCTTGTATGGCCCACATCCCTAAAAATTCCCTTCACGAGCTGGACGCTGTGAGCCTCTCAAACCCGCCACCTGGGGGCGGCGTTGCCCCACTGAGGCTGACGAACGGCTTGTCGAGCCAACCCGACCACCTTGCGCGTCTCCACCGATCCCCTCATAGAAAGACGAGGGACCAACCCATCCTCACCAAAGCCATGATCACCTCTGATCAGCTCGACGCCTTTCGCGCAGGCCTACGGCGTTGCGAGGGCTACACCACCCTCAACATGCTTAAAGAAGCTGAGAGGGAACTGCTCCAGCTCCCTGCGGAACTGCGCCTGACGCTTCCCTACCTGATGGTCAGCATGAACTTCTTCATCCACTGCCGCCAGTGGGACATGGCCACCAGGATTGGAGCGTGCATTCTCGAGAGCTGGCCCGATTGTGAAGACGTGCGGAGGCTGGCCATGCAGTGCTACGTGCGAAATGGCTGCCGCGGTGAGCTGCCGCCCGCCCTGCTCCAGGCTCCAGGCACACTCCGGCAGGTCATTCGACCGGGAAGAAACTTCGGCCGGAACTGAAGCTGCCCGGCCAACGATGCCTCAGGAAACAACCCAACAGTGACGCCAGTCTCGTCCCAAAGCGAAAAAAGGGGGATCTCCGTTGGAGCCCCCTTCAAAGTGACAGCAATGGCTCAGGCAATGGGTACGCTCACCCAGAAGGTGGTCGTGTTGTCCTGCGAATTCACTCCGAGACGGATGTTCATCTGGTGGCAAAGCATCGCGGCGATGGTCAGGCCGAGGCCCAGATGGTTGCTGTTCTTCGTGCCCGTGAACGGACGGAAGATCTCACTTTGTTTCTCCAGAGTGATGGATGATCCCGTGTTGCTGATAAGGATATCGACCAAGCGCTCGCTTGCTGGAGAGATGACGCCTGGACCGTGGACCTGCATGAGAGCGCGGCCACCCGTGCGCTGGACGGATTCAGCTGCGTTTTTGAGGATCTCCACGAGCAATTCCTTGAGCTTGGTGGGGTCCACCAAAACCGGGGGGAGGCCAGGGGAAACTTCCAGATCAAAAGCGACGCCATTTTTTGAGAAGGGATCCTGAAAAGAGGCCCCCACCACAGCGATGTACTCGTTCAGATTGAGTGGCTGCAAGGTGACTTTGGCGCATCCGCCAGCAGCGCGAATGCGCTCGCTGAGGCCTGAAATGTTAACCGAAGCCTCTTTGATATGCTGCATGTTCTCCAGCACCCCGGGATCGAGGTCATCATTCATCAGAATGAGGCTGCTGAAGCCCTGAATGATGGCCAGCATGTTGTTCAGCTTGTGGGTCAACCCTCTTAAGAGCTCCTGGTGGTAGCCGTCGGCCGACTGTGGCCCAAGATTGAGGTTCGTGGGGTAAACGAACTGCATGGACTGCCCCGTTGAAGCATCTGTGGCCATCATGAATACGAGTTGAAATTAATTAACAAAGCCTGAATGTCCACATCTTATTCACAATTCCAGTGAGGTACACAAGACATTCATTGTGAGGCGCTTTTATCCTGAGATAGAGTCTGTACCACCGGAACTGTCCACATCCAGCTCGCGTACCCGCTTACGATCACGCTCGCTCTGTACAGCGTGACGCAGTTTTTCCCTGACGTCCTCCGCTCCCGCGATGGCTTTCAAGTCCAGTTCTGGGGTGGAAGCATCTGAGGTGATGAGGGACAGATTGCCCAGCCCGAGCATCCGCAAGACAAACGGCTGCTCCAGGCTGTAATCCTTCACGCGGTAGAGTTCGAGTTCATCCAGCCGACGGTTCAAGATGCCACTGGTCTTTCGAAGCCGCTGGGTGGTGAGTTCGTAGTGAGTGGCTTTAGTCACCCACCAGCGTGCAATCCACAGACCAAGCGGAACCACCAGACCAGCGAGGGACAGCCCCCCGGTGAAGGGAAAGGCCACGAGGCAGCCAATGGCCAGAAGGATGCAGAAAAAATAGAACCAAAAGTGCACCCACTGGGAGGAGTGCCCCTTCCACAGGGTGGTTTCACCCGGTGCGGACGGATTAACGCGGTCGTCGGTAGGCATGTTGTTGGGCAAATGTTGTTTGCTACAACAAAGCATAGCGCAGAATACCGACCACCGCCAAGAGAAGCGTTCATGAAATCACCCACACCGCTGGGCCACGCCCCTCTCACCCAGGTGAGCAAGTCTCCCGTGCCCACGGCGGCAAGCACAGGAAGTTGGTCGAGGCGCGCCAAATCATCCAAGGCTGGACTACACGCCCGGCGGCTGGAACTTCTCCAAACGCCACGCCTCAAACTGCTCCTTGCTCGTACGATATCGGGCACCACAACGGGGGCAGGTCATGGTGAGCATCTCATCATCGCCGAACGCATGACTGAGGTCGTCGTCAGCCAGCTTGGCCAGCACGGGATAGAGCCGCTCCAGATTGCAGCCGCAATGCCACACGTAGAGCCGGGTTTCCAGCAGACTCAGCGTCTCCGTCTTGTCCATCTCACGGATCGAGTCATCGGTGAGCGAGGCCAGCCACTCTTCATCACAGTCCGGCTGGGCCGAGACCATGACGATGTCTTCCTCCCCATGGCGGAAGAGACGCGTCGTGCGCTGCTCACTTTGGGTGTAGAAGCCCTCGACCGCCTTGAAGACATCATTTCCGGCAAAGTCCACCATGCTCTGGCGGGCCGCCTTTCCCTGGGCGGCCGTCTGGGCGATGAAGATGTTCTTCCCAAAATCCCGCACATCCTCGGTGAAGACACGTCCGGCGACTCTTCCCGGGCGTGATCCCCCGGTGACAAAGACATTCACGAGCGGGTTGTGGAAGTTGAGCGTCCAGCCACACGTTTCGTCCTGGGGACGGGAGGCGAGATGCAGCGTCAGGGCCGCGAGCGCCTCCTTGAGCAGGAGATCGTTGGTGTTGGAGTACTTCAACTCGTGCTCGGCACGATGGAGGTAGTAATCAATGTACAGGGGCTCAAAGTCGGCTCTGGCCACTAGCGCGTTACGTCCTCGCACAAAATAAGTGCGGACCTCGAGCGGGCTGGCTTCAGTGTCTGTCATGGCTGCTGATCTGAGATTCGGGGGTTAAGGGGGGCTGGGGACATAGCAGAGGCTGGCCCATTGGGGAAACGCAATGTGCGTCTGTAGAAACTTACTGCGAGAGGCGTGCCATCTAGTATGCTCAATCTTTTCTTACGCTTCCCGAGCGACTTATGAATCGTCGTCACTTCCTCAATTTCATCACCGCCTCGAGCGCTCTTGAGGGCCTAACCCGCGCCGGCCTGGGTCAGGAAACAGGTGTTGCACCTGTTGCAGAATCGCTGCCTCCGACGCGCGCCCTGACCCTGGGATCAAAATTCCACTGGTTCGCCTACTATGACAAGCTCCAGTTTGACCCCACGGACCGCTATATCCTGAGCAATCAGGTGGACTTCGAAGGGCGCACCCCGGGACCGGATGACGTCCTGCGCGTGGGAATGATCGACACGGCAGACGGCGACAAGTGGACCGAACTGGGCACCTCGACCGCCTGGGGCTGGCAACAGGGCTGCATGCTCCAGTGGCTTCCCGGCTCACAGAGCAAGATCATCTGGAATGATCGGGACAAAGCCACCCAACGCTACGTGAGCCACATTCTGGATGTGAAGACGGGTGAGAAACGCACCCTCCCCCTCCCGGTGTACACCATCAGTCCAGACGGGAAGTGGGCGGTAACGCCTGACTTCGCCCGCATCGACTACTGCCGCAGCGGCTATGGCTACAGCGGCATCCCAGACCCTTGCTCGAATGAAAAAGCGCCCGCCAAGAGTGGCATCTGGCGCATGAATCTGGAGACGGGTGAGCACCAGCTCATCTTCTCCATCGCGGACGCGGTCGCCGTCCCACACCCGGAATTGGATCTCACCCAACTGTGGAACTGGTTCAACCATCTCCTGATTTCCCCCGATGGCAAACGCCTCATCTTCCTGCACCGCTGGCGAGAGCGGGTGGACATCCCGCGCGAGCAAAAGGCGGGCGGCTTCAAAACCCGGATGTTCACCGTGAATCTCGATGGCACGGAACCGTATGTGCTGGAGCCCAGCGGCGTGGTCAGCCACTTCATCTGGCGCGATCCCGAGCATCTCGTCGCGTGGGCCAAACCCACTGCTGAACCCGAGGCACGGGTGATCGTGTACAAGGACAAGACTCGGGAGTACACCAAACTCGGTGCGGACAAGATCACCGTGGACGGGCACATGACCTACCTTCCCCACCGGAACAACGAATGGCTCCTCTGCGACACCTATCCCGACCCGGTGCGCCGACTGCAGACGCCGTTCCTTTACCATATCCCCACGGATCGACGTATTCCCTTGGGGCATTTCTTTGAGCCTCGCGAGTACAAGGGAGAGTACCGTTGTGACACCCACCCGCGCTCCAGCAATGATGGCAAAAAAGTCGTGATCGACTCGGTGCATGCTGGCAACGGCCGGCAGATGTACCTGATTGACGTATCAGGGATCCATTAAAGTGCGTCTTTTTTCGGCGACCAGGTCTGGGCAGGTTCACCCCTTCTCTGCCTTCGCGTTTTAATTGGCGAATGCATGGAATCCCCCCCCTTTCTCTGTCATCCAACATGCAGACAACATACAGAGTTTCCACTTTCCAGAGTCGGAAGATCCCTTAGAATAAGCCAAACCCCTATGGAAAGCGATGTTGTGGACACCGCGATACCGTGATGCTCAGCCCGTCCCGGTGCCCCCCGCGAACTCTGCCTCCACCATGGGAGTTGGCTTGTCTGATTGATGAAAAAGAACCGCTGGCGTTTCATTCTTCTCACTTCCTGGATCCTGTTTACCGTTGCTTTCCTTCTGCGGGAAGTGCTGCTCCGCATCAGCAGTGTGGATGACCGGAGTTTGCTGCCTTGGGCTTTGACCCACACTCCCAGCCATTGGGCTGTCATGCTCACGCTGGCTTCGTTGGCGTACGCCATGTTCGTTTTCGCCCCCCTCCAACTGCCCTTTATGGCCCTGTGGACGGTGCGGAAAACGCCCGTGCCTGCGAGAAAAAAACTTCCCGTCCTGCTCATCCCCTGCGCGCTTATTTCCACTTGGTGGGTGAGCGACACTCTCCGCCATCCGCCCGACTCCAAGGGCCATTTCGAGGCAGTCATGTCCCACCCTCTTCCAGTGGGTTCCTCGCACTTCATGGCCATCCACCCCCTGGGGACTGGCACCTTTGCAGAAATTTGGGGCAGCGTGCACGGCTACCGGATGAAGCTGCCCTCCAAGGAGGCGACGCACTATTGCCGCAGCCTGGGTGGGGCCCAATACGACTTTGTCGTGGAGTCGCTCGCAGACCCCTATGATGACTTCTTGAGCAGTCTGCCAAAGGAATGGGGCTACGCCTTGGGGCTGCCTCATTTGCAGGTGCATCAGTTGCCGCCCATCTGTGGCAAACCCGCTTTTGCCATGGTGGATCCCACCCGCGATGACATGCTGGTCATGGTATGGCAGCAGGGCCAGCTCGACTCACGTCCAGCGCAACATCTCTATCCCACCCGCTCTGCTGAGCCCGACTTCTACGCCAACGCGAAGAACAAGCCAGGGCAGTGAGTTCCACCTCCAATATCGGGACCCAAATACTGATTCCAACCGGATTCACCATGCTGCCAACGCTGCGGCCACCCTCGTGCGATCCTCTGGATTTTCGTAAGCAGTCGGATCGAAAGGGGCCTCGCGCTGATTGAGAGCCCCGAGCGCGTCAGTGCGGCCAGTAGGAAGGTGGAAGTGACGCGATTTTCATGGTTCTTCAGGTCCGTCGAGCGGTCATGACGATCAAGGGTGACTTCCCCCCAGTTCACCAGCCTTTTTTCGACACGGCATCGGCAAAGCAGTCAGGCACTATAGCTCGTCAGTCGCACCACCCGCGCCTCCCAATTTCAACCATCTCCAAAAGCTCCAGCCCTCCTCCCCCACAAAAAACCGGCCGTCCCCGCAGGAGCGACCGGTTTACTGAATTACTGGTTTACCGAGTTACCGACCCACCGTTTCACTTGGCCGCATTCTTCTCTCCCCAGGCCTTCACGAAATCAATGCACTGCTTGATGTCAGGCACGTTGTCTTCCCACTTGTTCTCGTATTCCACGGAGATATTGCCATCGAAGCCCTGAGCCTTGAGCTCAGCCAGGCAGCCCGCCACATCGCTCACGCCGGTGCCATAGATCTGGTCAGGGCCCTGTTTGCCGATTTCCTTGCGGTCTTTCAGGTGGCTGCTGATGATGCGGCCTTTGAGAATCTTGAGACACTCGATGGGCTGAAGCCCGCTGGTGGCCCAGTGACCGGTGTCGGCGCAGGCACCGATGCGGGGGTCGCGGTCCTTCACGAGGTCACGCACATAGTTCGGGTCCCAGAGCTGGTAGCTGCGGTCCAGCGGGCGCTTGGCGTGCTCATGATAGCCAACCTTGATGTCGAACTCCTTCACGCACTTCTCGATGGCGTCGATGTTCTTCACGTCTTCGGTCGTGATGGCGTAGAGGCCGAGTTTCTTGGCGAACTCAAAGATCTGACGCCACTCGGCTTCGTCCTTGCCACCCACGACGCCGTAGTTCACGGCCTTGATCTTGTGCTGGGCCAGCTTGTCCTGAAGCGCCTTGAAGTCGGCGTCGTTCATGGTGTGATGCAGCTTGCGATCCGGAGCCTCGGGGCTGAGCTTCTGGCCGGGATAGAACTCGATAACGGTGGCACCGGCCTTCTCGGCCTTTTCAATCGCCTCGAACGCGGTGAAACGGTTGAAGCTGTAAGCCTGGGGTCCGATGGCGAAGCCGCCTTGTTTGACCTCTTGAGGAATGGGGTTGGCGGCAAAGAGGCTGCACATGACAGCCATCGAGCCCGCCGCGAGGAGGGAGAAATAACGGTGCGAAGTTTTCATGGATGCCCAGACCACCACCGACCGCCATGGTTGTCAAGGCAGGTGCAAGTGAATCCCCCCAGCGTGAAAGATGACGCGTTTCAGGCCGTTCTGGGCTGTTGCGCGGCGAGGCGGCCCAAGGTGCCGATCGCCCTCTCCATCCGGGCGTTCCATGGGTGGGCACAGGACAGGCGGATGAAATTCCCAAAGTCTGGCTTGGGGGAAAACATCGGCCCCGGAGCAATGCTGATCTTCTGCTCCAGCGCGGCGTCATCCAGCCGCAGGGCGTCCACGCCTTTGGGCAGCTCGACCCACAGAACAAACCCACCTTGAGGTTGGGTGATGGTGACGGGACCAGGAAACGATGCCGCCACTGCCTGACGGAAACGGCCGACATTGTCAGCATACGTGCGGCGGATGGAGCGCAGGTAGTGGTCATAGCCACCGTTGGCCAGGAACTCCGCCACCGCGAGTTCCGGCAGAGTGGCCGTGGCCAGCGTGCTCGTAAGCTTCAGGGCCTGAATCTCCTTGTAAAAACGGCCCGGCACGATCCAGCCCACGCGATACCCGGGGGCCAGCGTCTTGGAAAAGGAGCTGCAGAGGATCACCAGCCCTTTGCGATCATAGGAAAGTGCGGTGCGGGGGCGATGGTCGCCAAAGTACAGCTCGCCAAAGATGTCGTCTTCAATGAGCGGCACCTCGCGCGCCGCCAAAAGCTCCACCAACCTCTCCTTGTGACTGTCCGGCATCAGGGACCCCAGGGGATTGCTAAAATTGGGCACGGCCACACAGGCGGCCACAGAGCGGGTTTTCAGCACCTTTTCCAGGACATCCAGATCCATGCCGGTGCGCGGGTGCATGGGAATGCCCACCACTTTGAGCTGGAGCACCTCCAGCGCATGCAGGACTCCAAAATAGGCCGGCAACTCCACCGCCACGACATCACCGGGCCTCGTGACCGCGCGCAGGGCCAGCATGAGCGCCTCCGTGCCGCCGGATGTGGTGATGATTTCATCCGGCGCGAGGTTGGCTCCTGCATCCACGGAGCGCCGGGCAATCTCCCGGCGCAGGGCAGCGGAGCCGGGGGGCACGTCATACGATACCGCGCTGCGTCCATGGCGTCTGGCTACGCCTGCCAGGATGCGGTTGAGCTTCTCGACCGGCAGCAGTTCCGCTCCCGGTGCGGCCCCCCCAAGCGGGACAATGCCCGGAATCCGGCTGGCTTCGAAAAGCCGCGACTGCAATCCGCCCACGGTGACCGCAGTCACCGCGCTGCGGGGACGGGAAACTTTCGGTTCCGCCACGGGCTTCAAGAGTTGGGGACGAACGAAGAAACCTGACTTGGGCCGCGCCTCGATGAGCCCCTGATCTTCCAGTGCCAGATAGGCCTGAAGCACCGTGGTGATGCTCACCCCATGCTGACGGCTGGCCTGCCGCACGGAGGGAATGCGGTCGCCGGGACGCCATGTGCCGCCACGGATGAGCCCCTCCACCTTTTGGCACACCTGCCGGTAGAGCGAATCGTGATCGGTGGATTCATGAATCATGGGACGGGCCAGGCTAGGCCGGAGTGCATTGGGGGGTGAACCCGTTTGCCCTTCAGCGCAAGCCTCAGGCACTATACGCGTACATCATCGGCTTGGGAACCGGTGATGAAACACAGGGTCCGGATCCCAGCCCCGCCTTGACTCCCCGTGTCGGCAGTCGAGCCTGCCCCCGCCTCACACCTTAAGCACGTCATGCCTGAATCACCCACCTGCATCTGTGACCCCCTCCTCACGGAGCGTCTGCTGCTCCGTCCTTTCACTCTGGAGGATGCCCCGGCAGCCCATGGGTGGTTTTCTGATCCGGAAGTGATGCACCACATTCCGGGAGGTCGGGATGCCACGCTGGAAGACACCCGTCAGCGCATCACGCGGTACCTGCAGCATGGGCTCACCCTTGGCTTCTCGAAGTGGCTGGTGACGGATCGCTCAACGGGTGAACTGCTGGGGGATGGCGGCCTCTACACTCTGCCCAACGATCCAAGGGTGGAGCTGGGCTTTCGATTTGCCCGCCAGCACTGGGGCAAGGGGTATGCCTGTGAAATGGGACGGGCCTGGATGGAGCAGTATGCACAGCTGTTCCCCGGCAAGGCACTCTACGGTATCGTGCTGCCCGAGCATGTGCGCTCCCAACGTGTGCTCGAGAAGCTTGGATTTGAACCCGTGGGGGATGAGCGTGTCTATGGTCGCGTCATGAAAGTCTATCAACACCCCGATCATGACACGCGAACAACCCTCTGAGAAACACCTTCAGATTCTGCTATGAGCAAGTGGTACTACCTCGGCAAACAAAACCAGCAGGTCCAGACAGTCCAGACGGAACTGCCAGGCCTCGTGCAACGGGGCGAACTGAGCCCGGCCACCCTCGTATGGACGCCCGGCATGGGCCCCTGGACTCCGGCCAGCGAAGCGCTTCCCGCGCTCTTCCATTCTTCGCCCCCCGCAGGCGGAGGATTCGGCTGCCCGCCCCCGATCCCACAGGGTTTCAACCAACAACGTTCCCATGAAATCGAGTACGAGATCATTGGCGACGACTTGCAAATCGTGGAGATCGAACTTGATCCCGGCGAAACGGTCATCGCAGAAGCAGGCGGCATGAACTACATGGAGGATGACATCCAGTTCGAGACCCGCATGGGCGACGGCTCCCAGCCTGACGGTGGCTTCATGGGCGCGCTCAAGAACATCGGCAAACGCATGCTCACGGGGGAATCGCTCTTCATGACCCACTTCACCCATCGCGGCAGCAGCGGGAAACGGCGCGTGGCGTTCGCTGCCCCCTACCCCGGCAAAATCATCCCTATGCGGCTCTCAGAGCTGGGTGGGGAAATCATCTGTGAAAAAGACGCCTTCCTCTGCGCAGCTCTAGGCACGGAGGTGGGCATCGCATTCAACCGCAAACTCGGCACGGGCTTCTTTGGCGGCGAAGGTTTCATCCTCCAGCGTCTGCGTGGTGACGGACTGGTGTTTGTGCATGCCGGGGGCACCATTGTGAAGAAGGAACTGCGTGGTGGAACCCTGCGCGTGGACACCGGCTGCCTTGTGGCCATGACCAGCGGGATCAACTACGACATTCAGCGCGCCGGCAACCTCAAGAGCATGGTGTTCGGCGGTGAAGGGTTGTTTCTCGCAACCCTGAGCGGTCACGGCACGGTGTGGCTGCAAAGCCTGCCCTTCTCCCGTCTCGCCGACCGCATCCTGGCCAATGCCCCCAGCGCTGGTGGAGCCTCCACCGGTGAAGGGTCCGTGCTCGGCGGCCTGGGCAGGCTGCTGGATGGAAGGTAGAAAAAGGGAGAAAGAAGAAGGGGCAGGTGAAGGCCTGCCCCTAAACTTCAAAGCTCAAAATTCAAACTTCAAGCCACTCGCACTGACACACTGATCAGCCCGCTGGCATCAGAGTATAAAGCGAGCCTTCCTGCGACATGATCACCACTTCACCCGCCGCATCGGGGGCGATCATCGTGGGGTTGAAGGGGCGCTCTTTGTCATCGGGACGGCGGAAAAGTACGAGCCGCTCTTTTACCTGTTTCGAGTCCGGATCATAGCGCAAGGCCCAGACCACGCCGCTGCCCCAGTCGGCATAGATGTAACAACCCTGAAGCTGCGGCAGACGCTGGCCGCGGTACATGAACCCGCCCGTCACGCTGATGCCTTCAGCATGCGTGTAGGCAAAAACCGGCTCTTCGTATTTCTGGTCGGGAAGGAAGGGCTGTAGATGAAAGGTGCTTGCACGAGGACCGTCATGGTCGCTCCAGCCATAGTTCGCACCTTTTTTGATGAGATTGATCTCCTCCCAAATGTCCTGCCCCACATCCGCGAGCCAAAGCTCCCCCCCCTTCGAATCAAAGCTAAAGCCCCACGGATTGCGGAGACCAAGCGCCCAAATCTCAGGACGCACTTCTTGTTTGTCCACAAAAGGGTTGTCCTTGGGAATGCCGTACGGGAGGTTTCCGGTCCGCTCATCCACATCGAGCCGCAGCATCTTCCCGTAGAGTACGAACGGGTTCTGCGCGAGACGGTAGGGATCATCCCGCAGCCCACCATCGCCGATCGCGATGTAGAGCATGCCGTCCGGACCGAAGGCCAGACCACCAGCGAAATGGTTTGCCATGGGATGAGGCAACTCCAACAGCACACGCTCCGACGTGGGATCCGCCTTCAAGGGCTGCCCTGGCAGACACTCCATCTCACTGATCACCGTCCGGCGGGGCTCTGTGGTGGAATAGGAAATGTAGAACTTTCCATTGGTGGTGTACTTCGGATGAAAGGCCAACCCGTGAAAGCCTTCTTCGAAGAGGTACGCCCCTTTCAGCTGCTCGCGAAAATCGAGGAACAACTGGGAATCTCCCACCACCTCATTCTTGGGCAACACCCAGACTTCCCCACGCTGCTGCATCACCACCTCCCGAGGGGACTCACCGGGCAGCACGGCCATGGCCACAGGGCAGTCAAACTTTTGGGTCACGTGCAAACGCTGCAAAGCATACACCGCCATTGCATCCTCCGTGGGCACACTCGTTTGGGTCCCATTCGGACTCATGCCCGCGCCCGGCGCACCAAGATTGCCGTTGGGGTTGGGATTGCCCGGATTGTCTCCCGGCCCCAAAGCATCTGGCCGTTCAGGACGACCAATCGACAACAATTCCTCAGGGATGGCATCCGCCGCCTGCAAGACGCCCGCAGTTCCCATGGCTACCGCCAGCAGACCACCCAAGACGCGGCATGAAAGAGCTTTTGAGGTTGGCATCGCGCATCATGGGAGCCATCCGCGTGCCATGTAAAGTGAGGAACAATTCACTCCATTTCTTAGCTTCTCGAAGGAATGCGGAATTACGGTTAGGCAAAGCCACCTCTTTCAGAAAAAGTGCAGACTGGAGAGAAAATTTGCGGCCTCGGATTAAGCCCAAGAGGCTCAGAGAACCCAGAGGACTAATTTTTTTGGACAGAACTAACGGAGTTTACAGAGTTGCATTTTCTGTAATACATTGATAACGAGAGACTTATTAAATCCCTCTCGGCTTTCAACACTCACTTCAGCAATTGCCGGGCGATGATGGCGTCCACAGGGTTCCAGTCATCAGTCATCAGCTTTCCCTCGCCACTCGCTGGCAGTTGATTTTGAGGGATGCGTCGGGCGAGGAGCGGGTACTGCCAGGATCCTGGCAAGTGAATCCCATCCTCGATCCATGGTTTCCAGCTGTCTTGCGAGGCCAGGAGGACGACGTTTTGGGAATGCACCCGGGCACCTCCGACGGCAAAGACTTCCACATGCGGGAAGACGCTGCGCACGGTGGTCAGGATGTATTCCAGAAGCTCGGCACGTTCCCCTTCCACGGCAGAGATCACATTCATCATGAACACCCCTTTGGGACTGAGGCGGCTTTTAATTTCGGCAAAGAACTCCTGCGTCACCAGATGCGCCGGGATGTGGCGCACGCCATTGTAGGCGTCACCAAAGATGAGATCGTAGCCGCCTTCACTCTCCTTGAGGAAACGGCGGGCATCGGTGGCATGAGCATGAACGGAGGGATGCTCATCGAGCTTGAAGAACTGACGCCCGGTCTGGATGACTGCGGGATCAATTTCGGCCACATCCACATGCGAGCCCGGCACTAGGCGCGACAGCTCTTGAGGCATCCCGAAAGCGCCCGCTCCAATAAACAGGGCCCGCTTCAGCGGAAGGCTCTCGTTTAGCTGAGCCAGACGCCAGAACTTCTGATACTCCAGCACCAATCCCCCGTCTTTCATCCGCATGCCCCCTTCCATGGTGGAGTCCAGCTTGAGAAAGCGCTCCTTGGAGCCTGCCCCATCCCGTTCCACGACCTCGATTTGGTGATAGAAGGAACTGGCCCGGTGCAACGTGGTCATTCCGGGTTCCGTTGAGGTGCCCTCAGCCGTGGAACTCACCAGCGCGGCCAATACGGTGACTGCCACGGTGGAGAGCTGAACCTTTATGGACTTGCGAGCCATCCAGAAAGCCAACAGGGCCAGCAGGAGCAGCACGACACCGGAGCCAAGGAAAATGGACTTCACCCCAAATGCGGAGAGCAGAAAGAAGCCCGAAAGGAAGGTGCCCACAAAACTGCCCAGAGACCCCAACATGCTGATCACGCCAGCAGCCACCCCCACGTGCTCATCCTTGGCAGCCATGCTGTAGAACCGGACACTGGCAGGCGACACCGCCCCCAGCAGAATCCCAGGAATGGCAAACAGGAAGAGAGAGATAAACACCGGGCCAGCAATGAGCCCCCCTTTGGAAAGTGAGGGGCTGAGCACGCTGCTGAGCGCCGGGATGAACATGGTGAGGATGGCCGCTCCGGCGAGCAGTGCGCCCAGGAGATCGAGCCTTGAGAACTTGTCCGAAAGGTAGCCCCCCAGATAGCCTCCCACGCTGAGAGCCACCAGCACCACTCCGATCAATGCCGTCCAGGTGTAGATACTGTTGCCAAAACTGGGTGCCAGCAGCCGGTTGGCAGCGATCTCGATGACCATGATGGAGGCCCCGGAGAAGAAGCAGATCAGCCCGAGCAGCCAGCGGGTGGTGCGGGAATGGCTGGCTACAGCCGCCGCTGTGGCTGCGTCAGCCTTGGTAGAACCGCTTTTCGGAGAAGTCGCAGAAGGGATGGCCATGAAGAAGGGGTGATGAAGGGAAAGTGAAGCACCAAGCACCAGCATGGGCAGGCACCCCACCAAAGCGGTGTCTGCTCCCATCGCAAATTGAAGTTGTCTTCTCCCAGAAGGGAAAAGCACCGGGCCGGGGCGTTACTCCCCGTAGAAGACGAGGCTCACAATCTTCCAGCCACCCGAGGGTTCTTTCTTCAGGGTGAAAAGGTCAGAGCCACGCTCCTCATTGCTCCCCTTGGTCAGCACCCAGGTCACATAGGCCTGCACCCCTTTGGCATCCCCCTGAATGAGCATCGTCACCGGCTTCTCCGTCATCGGTGTGCTGGACAGCTGGTGCGCCAGTTTCTGGCCGTGAAGGAAATCCGTTAGCCCCTGACTGACCACCGAGTTGGGTCCGTCCAGGGTGAAAATTCTCGCCTGAGGATGGAAACACGAACCATAGCCCTCCATGTCGCGAGCAGACCAGGTGAAAAAGTAGCGTTCGAGAAACCTTCGCACCTCGACGTCGTCCGGGTGCGCCTGTCCCTTGGCACGACAGCCCGCCATCATGGCGGTGACCAGCATCAAGCCAGCAATCATTACCGGGCGCACTATCGCGCGCCGCCGCCGCAGCCAGATCAGGACCTTACGCATCGCTTGGGATCAGGCTTCGAAATCCGCTTCCTCCACCCCCATGAGGGCCAGCAGGCGATTCAGGTCCTCCACACCATAGTAGTCCAGCTCAAGACGGCCCTTCTTTTCCCCGTGGTGCACGCTGGCGGAGGTGGAAAAATGCCGGGTGAGGCGCTGCTCCACGGCCTGGAGGGCAATTTTGAGCTCCGCGTCCGGCGAAGCAGGTTTGGCTTTTGGAACGGGCGGGTTGAGGATGCTCTCGATCAGCTTCTCGGTCGCACGCACACTGAGGCCCTTTTCCAGGACCATGGCGCAGGCCGCTTCCATGTCATCTGCGGACTTGAGTCCCAGCACGACCTTGGCATGCCCGGGTGTGAGACGACCTTCGCGCAGTTGTTGCAGTGAAGCGGCCGGCAGTTCCAACAGGCGGATTGCATTGGCCACAGTGGCGCGATTTTTGCCCACTCGTTGCGCGATGTCTTCCTGGCGGAGGTTGAACTCCTTGCTCAGGCGCACGTAGGCCTGTGCTTCCTCCACAGGATTCAGATTCTCACGCTGAAGGTTTTCAATCAGCGCCATCTCCAGCACATCCTTGTCAGACGCGGTCCGGACGATCACGGGCACTTCACTCAGCCCCAGCTCGCGGCTGGCACGCCAGCGGCGTTCCCCCGCAATGAGCTCAAACTTATTGGCCACCAATCGCACGATCAGCGGCTGGATGATCCCGTGCTCACGGATGGAATCCATGAGCTCATGCAGTTGCTCAGGGGCAAACTCTTTACGAGGCTGCAACGGACTGGGCACCACCTCATCCAGCGGGACCTTGCGTACCGTCTCGCCTGGCGCGGGCTGGGGAGTGAAGGGCATGCTATTCCCCGCGGGAGGAGGAGTCCCCGCTTTTCCAATCAAGGCTCCGAGGCCTTTGCCGAGCGCTGCTTTTGCCATAAGGGGCGAGACTATCCCATCACGCCGCCAAAGCAAGCCTGTCGAACAGGTTCACCAAAACAGGGAATTTTCACTCCCACGTGTCTCAAGCCCATGTCAGACCGACATCCATCGGAGGCTGGGAGGACTCATCACAGCCAGAGAGTTCTCTTTTTTCCAGGATTAATTCATAATCAGCCGTCGCCTGCGTCATGCAGGAGCACCATTCACCTTCCCATGAGCACGACATCCCTTCCCCCAATCGTCCTCGCCCTGTCCCTGTCTATCCTCGCATCCGCACCGCTGGCGGCAGAGAACGGCAATGAGATCGGCTTTGTTGAAACATTCGCTCTCGCTCCGGATCGCGAGAAGGTCCTGAATGAACTGGTGCCTGGATCTGCAGACTACTACTTCTACCACGCCCTTCACTACCAAAACACCCGGAACGCTGCCCGCCTGGCCGACATCATGGCGGAGTGGCGCAAGCGATTCCCGGACAACTCAGAACCGCGCAGAGTCATTGAGAACCGGGAGGCGCTTCTGAGCTACGAAGCCAGTCCGCAGCAAACGCTCACCTTTCTGAAGAACAAGTTCGGCCTTGCGTTCCAGCACACCCAGGAGGCTCGTGACAAAAAGCCCGACCTGCCGAGCAGTCTGGACCCCGCCCGGGTCACGCGGTCGGTCTTTGAAAAGAACGCCCTGGATCAAAGCCCCAATCTCGAAGGCTTCGGAGTTCCGGCGATCGAAAGCCTGATCCGGAACAAAGCAGCCCTTACCCCTGCACAACGGCGCACCGCCCTGGGCCGGATCCTGCGCCCCGATCTGCCCGGCCTGGTCGAGGTCATCCATGCGGACCTCAGCAGCCGCGACTCCGGTGGCTTTGGTTCGTTGGGCATTCACCGGGCGCTGACCCTGGCGCAACTCGATGCGCTGGTGAAGCTGATGCCGGAACTCGGCAACAACACGCGGTTCGTCCACCAGCGCATGCGGAAGCTGGCCCCCTCCGCCGATGTCAACCTCGACGATGACGACGCCGAACGGGAAGCCTGGCTCGACCGCACCTGGGCCTATGCCGCCACCCTGCCCCCCGCGTTCAACACCCTCAAGGCCCGCATCCTGCTTCACCGCCTGGAACACGACCGCGCCAAAGGCATCTACGATCAAGAGCGCTTCCTGCAATATTTGAAGCTTCCCCGGCAGGCCCCTTATGTAAGCCCACGATTGCTGGAGCAGGTGCCTGCCTCAAACCAGCTCAACAACCTGAACGCGGACCTGAGCGAACCCCTGCTGGACAGTCCGCCACCCCGTGGGGACGAGAGCCTGGTCCGTGACTATTTCCTGCAACTCTTCACCCGCGCGGGCCAGGCTGCGGAGGATGTCGAGACGACGCTGGCCCCCTGGACCCAGTATGTCCGCGAGTCCTGGCTCAAGCCGCTCTATGCGGAAGCCATGATCCTGGCCGGCCATGGCAACCCGGAGCGCTGGGCCGCCCTGCTCACGCCCACCGCCTTTCAGGAGCTGAAGGATCGGGTGGACATTGAGTTCCCCGCCACCAACGCCCGGCTCTTTCAGCCCGGGGATGAGATCCAGTTTGACGTTCTGCTGAAGAACACGCCAGGCCTGATCGTGAAGATTTACGAGATCAACCAGCTGAATTATTTCCTCTCCCAAAAACGCCAGCTCAATACCGATCTCAATCTCGACGGCCTGGTGGCGAATCAGGAAACCTCCCGCAGCTATCAAAATGGCCCTTTCCTCCGCAAGCGGGAGAACTTCACCTTCCCTGAGCTCAAGGGAAAACGCGGTGCCTGGGTGATTGAGTTCATCGGCGGCGGCCGGAGCAGCCGCGCCCTGGTGCGGGTGGGACAATGGCAGATGCTGCAGCGCCCCAGCCCGGGCGGCGACTATCTGGTCGTCCTGGACGAGAGGGGCACTCCCGTGCCGGATGCTGTCGCATGGCTGGACGGACGCAAGCTCACCCCCCAGGAGAAACTGGGCGGTGCCATTCTTGTTCCTTTCACAGCCAAGCCGGGAATCAAACCCGTCGTCCTTGCGGATGCCCAAGGCACCTTTGCGTCCCTGGCCCAGTTCGAACATCACGCGGAAGAGCCGCAGTTCTCGGCGCAGTTTCATCTCACCCGGGAGCAGCTCCTGGCAGGCAGAGAGGCAACCCTCGCAGTTCGCCCCTCCCTCATGCTCGGCGGCACCCACGTCTCCCCGTCTGCTTTGCTCGAGCCCAAGCTGACTCTGACGACGACAACGCTGGACGGCATCAGCACCACGCGCGAGGTGAAGGATCTCAAGCTGAACGCCACCAGCGTGCTCACCCACAGCTTCACGGTCCCCAACCGGATGGAACAGATCAGCGCCACCTTCAGCGCCAAGGTCGAACTCTTCACGCAAGGAGGTGAAAAGCGTCCTGTGGCCGCCTCGCGCACCTGGACGCTCAACACGCTCGACAAGACAGATGCCGTCTATGCCGGTCGGTTCTCCGCGATTGAAGGTCGTCATTTCTTCGAACTTCTGGGCAAGAATGGGGAACCTGTGGCAGACCGCCCAGTGGGATTCACCTTCTCTCACCCCGACTTCACCCAAACGATTGAGCTGGCGCTTCGCACCGATGAGAAAGGCCGCATCGACCTGGGAATCCTTCCCGATGTAGGTGCGATCTCTGCCCGCTGCCCGGACGGACAGACTGTGGGCTGGCAGAATCAACTGTATCAACGCACCTGGCCGTCCCTGATTCAAGCTGCCCAAGGGGAGACATTGCGAATTCCCGCGCCTGCGGGCTTTACCGGAACCGATGGGACCTTGTCGCTGTTGGAAACGAGATCAGGCACCTTTGTCGCGGATCGTAGCGCCATCGCCGTCGTGCGCGATGGCTTCATCGTGGTGGAAGGATTGCCCCCCGGAGACTACTCCCTCCAACTGCGCGGTAAACAGCCTGTCAGTATGGACCTGCGCATCTCCGCCGGCAAGGCGGTGGCAGGATGGCTGCTGGGCACGCACCGTCAGCTGGAGCTCAAGGGCAGCAAGATGCTGCAGATCACCGCCGTCACCACAGAGGCAGACTTCGTGACGGTGAAACTGGCCAACATCAACCCCTTCACCAGGGTTCACGTGACCGCCACCCGGTTCGAGGAGCCATCCTCCATCTTCAACAGCCTGGGCTCCTTTCCCCGCTTTGGAGGATCCATCACCTCCCCGCCGCGGCTTCCTGCATTGTATGCCGCCGGTCGCGAAATCGGGGACGAGTACCGGTACATTCTGGAGCGCCGCAGGGCCAGGACCTACCCCGGCAGCATGCTGCCCCGCCCTGGATTGCTGCTGAACCCTTGGGAAACACGTAGCACCAGCCTGACTGAGCTTGAGATGTCCGCGGGCCAGGCTGCCAGCTCCACAGCAGGCGGGCGGGATGGCGCGCTGCGCAAGGCCCGCGCAGAAAGCGCCCCCGGAGGGGGCCGAGGTGCCCAGCCCGTCACCCACGATGGCAATCTGGACTTTCTGGCCCTGACCGCCCCCACCCACTACAACCTGGTGCCAGACAATACGGGCGTGGTCCGCATCCCCAGAAAAGATCTGGGCGACCGCCAGGACGTGCAAATCTATGCAGAAGATCTGGAACACGCCGTCTGGCAGAAAGTGCCCCTGCCAGCTACGGCCACCCAGTTCCGTGATGAACGACTCACTCGCAATCTGGATCCCGCGAGCCCCTTCACGGAAACCAAGGAAACCACTGTCCTGCAAAAAGGCCAGACCCTGGTTCTAGATGACATCCTCACCAGTGAGGTCGAAAGCTACGACACCCTGGGCGGCGTGTACTCCCTGCTCAAGACACTCAACACAGATCCGAATGTGGCGGAATTTGCCTGGATCCTGCAGTGGCCCCAGTACAGCGACGCGGAAAAGCGCGCCAAATATGGTGAGTACGCCAGCCACGAACTGCACCTGTTCCTGGCGAAGAAGGATCCGGCATTCTTCACCAAGGTGGTCAAACCCTACCTTGCCAACAAGAAGGACAAAACCTTCATGGATGAGTTCCTTCTCGACGCCAGGCTGGATCGCTACCTCGAACCCTGGCGTTACTCCCGGCTCAACGTGGTGGAGCGCGCTCTGCTGGCCCAACGGCTTCCCGGAGAGGCAGCCCGCGCCGCCCGCCACCTGCGGGAGTCCTGGGAGCTGCTCCCCCTTGACCCTGAAGGACAGGACAGGTACTTCGAGACGGCCCTGAGGGGACGCTCACTTGATGGCACCGACAAGTCCCTGTGGGCTGACACTGAATCCAGCAAGTTGGTCCCTCTGGCAATAGAGGCCCCCGCACCGGCCCCGGCTCCAACTACCGCAGCAGCAGCCGCCCCCGCCGACAGGTTCAGCGGGAGCGTGGGACGCCTTTCCGAAATGGGGGACCCATCTTCCACGCCCGCCATCAGCCAGCGTGCAGCACGCGGTCTCTCTATCGCAGGCAAAAAGGACTCTGCCGGTGAAGAGATGGCAGAGAAGCAAAAGGAGCAGGCAGGGCGCGAGATGATGGTGGCCCAGGGCAAGCCCCTGGAACTGACGGCAAACTTCGAAGGCCAGTACACCTATGCAGGGGTCGCCCTGCAGGCAGACGCGCAACACCTGGTTCGATCCTATTTCCGCGAACTAGGTCCTGCCAGAGAATGGGCGGAGAACAACTACTACAAACTCCGCCAGACTGATCAAAACGCCAGCCTGGTCACGGTAAATGCCTTCTGGAGGGATTTCGCGACCTGGATAGCAGAAGGGTCCAAAGGCCCCTTCGTCTCACCCCATGTCGCAGAGGCCAGTCACACCTTTACCGAGATCCTGCTGGCGCTCGCGGTGCTGGATCTGCCGTTTGAGGCCCCCCAGCATGCGACGAAGACGGAGGGCCGCCGCTTTGAACTCACCGCTGGCGCCCCAGTGTTGGTGTTTCACAAGCAGATCCGCCCCGCCCCCCGTGCCAACGACCAGGCAGCCGGCCAACTGCTGGTCTCGCAGTCCTTCTTCCGCGCCGATGACCGCTTCCGCCAGGAAGGCAATGAATCGTTCCAGAAGAATGTCACGGATGAGTTCCTCACTGGCACGGTTTATGGAGCCAACATCGTGGTGACCAATGCCACCAGCACCCGGATCAAGGCGGAAATTCTGCTGCAGACCCCCCAGGGCGCCCTGCCGGTTCGCGGCAGCAAGGCCACGCAGTCACTTCGCCTGCCTCTGGAGCCCTACACCACCACCACGCGGGAGTACTACTTCTACTTCCCAGAAACACCGCCCAAGGCGGGAGGGAGATTCGCCCACTACCCCGTGCATGTGGCGACGGGAGGCAAAGAGGCCGGCAAGGCCCCGGTCTTTGCCTTCAACGTCGTCAACCAGTTGTCCGGTGTTGACAAAGCGTCCTGGGACTATGTCTCCCAGTATGCTTCGGAAGCGGAGGTGTTCGCCTATCTGGAGCAGAACAACATCCAGCGCACGGATCTTGGTCGCATTGCCTGGCGCTGCCGTCAAAGCCCCGACTTCTATCGTCAGATCATCAAGCTGCTGGCGGAACGTCATGTCTGGGATGACACCCTGACAAGCTACGCTGTGTACCACAATGACAAGGTCACCCTCGGGGAGTGGCTCAAGCACCAGTATTCCGAAGAGTTCGGACCGGTTCTGGACTCCCCTCTCGTGAAGTTTGAACCTCTGGAATTTGATCTCTACGAACACCTGGAATACAGCCCGCTGATCAACCAGAGAGCCCACAGGCTGGGCAGGGAGTGGCGCATCGCCAACCAGGAGGTCCTGGCGCAGTATCAGCGCCTTCTGGCCACCCTGTCCTTCAAGCCCGCACTGGGGAGCACAGACAATCTGGCCGTGGCTTATTACCTCTTCCTTCAGGACCGGGTGGAGGAGGCTCTGGGCAGGCTCAAGGCCATCCCCACCCAGGACCTGGATACGCGAATTCAACACGACTACCTGCGCGGCCAAGCCGCCTTCTATGAAGGCGATACGGCGACCGCACGCACCGTGGCCGCCACCTACAGGGACTACCCAGTCCCCCGGTGGAAGCAACTCTTTGGAGAAGTGCTTTCCCAAGTGGATGAAATCGACGGCAAACCCACAGCGACCTCTCCGGATGGCTCCCCGCCTCAACCGGATCGTGAACGCCAGCAGGGCGCACTTTCCGCCACCGAGCCGACCTTCGAGTTCAAGGTGGAAAACCTTGCCATCGCGCTCACCTGGCGAAATCTGACTCAAGTGACAGTGAACTACTACCTGACCGACCCCGAGTTCAGCTTCAGCAGCAATCCCTTCGTGAGCGAGGATGCCAGCCGGTTCAGCGTGATCAAACCAAACCAGAGCGCCAGCGTGACATTGCCTCCGGGCAAGGACACCCTGAGCATCCCGCTCCCGGATGCCTACGCGCGTGCGAATCTCCTGGTGGAAATAGTGGGCGCTGGACAGCGCAAAACCCAAGCCTACCACGCGAACACCCTCAAGCTCGCCGTCACAGAGAACTATGGCCGGCTTGAGGTGCGCGACAGCGGAACGGACAAACCCATCACGAAGGGCTATGTGAAAGTGTATGCCCGACTTCGAAACGGGACGGTCCGATTTTTCAAAGACGGCTACACCGACCTGCGCGGGAGATTCGACTACGCGAGCCTGAACGGCACCGCCGAAGGCCAGCCCGTCCCGCCCCCCATGCCTCTGCCCCGTCCTGCCGGAGCCCCCGGCAACGGACTGGACCACCAGATGCTGAAGCCCAACGAGCTGAACGCAGTGGAGAAACTATCCCTCCTGGTGCTCACCGAGTCCAATGGCGCCCAGGTTCGAGAAGTCACACCACCAGCGCAATAGACCCCGGCAGTTTTCTGTTCGCAGCAACGTCTGCCTATATTCGGGGGCAGGACCAGCCAAGGTCCAGCCCCCTTTTTTTTAGATCGTAGCGCCTTCCCGTTCAGCGGCCTGGAAAACACGCCTTCATCCGGAAAGGACCAGTCGCACCGCGCCATGCGATACTGGGTTATGAGCGACGAACTTCCATCCCCCCTGAGTCAACTCCCCGAAAAAGCTGGTGAACTTGCCCAGCAGGCGTCCACTGCCACTCGTGAGGCCATAGCCACCGCCCGCGACAGGGCAGGTACGGCCATTGCCACCGCCCGGGAAAAAACCAACGACGCCATGCATGTGGCGCGTGATCGTGCGACGGAGGCCTACGGCGTCGCCCGCGATCAAACCCAAAAGGCTCTTCACACTGCGAAGGACAAGACCAACCAGGCGCTGACGCAGAGCGGCAACTATGTGAAGGAAAATCCCATCCCCACCCTCCTGGGTGCGTTGGCCGTTGGCATCGTGGTGGGCGTCCTGATCAGCCGCAAGGAGGAGGAGCGCACCTTCCGCCAGCGCTTCGCAGAAGACCCTGTCAATGCCGCCCGAGGTGCCGTTTTCGCCGCCTTGGCCCCCATTGCGGAAAAGCTGCATGATCAGTATGATACGGCACGTTCCGGTGCACAACATGCTGTCAACAGGATCAACACCCGTCAGAACCGCCGGGCTGTGGACGACATCTTCTCCCAAGCACGTAGGACCGCCAGCCATCTGAAATTCTGGTAAACGGGACATCCTTCGCCTGGCACCCACTCATCTGATCCATCCCACTTCACCTCATCCCCGTTATGAGTCTTCCCCAATCTTCCCTTCAGCCTGAGTCCGTGTTGAAGTCCATCGACCGCGGCGTGACTGGCTTCCTCAATGAAGCTCAGGACACCGTACGACGACAATATGCCGAGGTCGAGGAGACGGTCCGCCGCTCCCCGGCGGCTTCCCTCGCTACTGCGGTAGCGGTTGGCTACTTCCTGCATCGGCTGCCGCTCCGCGCCATCATCAATGCCAACCTAAGGATCGTCTCCGCCCTGGCTCCCCCGGCCCTTTTCCTGTTCGGTGCCGCCAAGGTGTATGAGATGGTGAAAGAAGAATCCGAAGCAGCCCGGCTGCGCAAAGAGTACGGCTTCAATACCCCACCGCCAACCGCTCCACCCTACGTGGATTGAGCAAGTGAGTGAATGGCAACGGCAGCGGAGTGCCAACCGCTCTGCGCTTATCGAGTTCCAGAACTATCCGCCTCCCTTTTCGCTCCCCTGCTGGAGCGAAAAGGGAGGCATTTTTTGTGATTCTGCAACACCATCAACACCCTATTACCAAGTTACACCAAAAAAAGCCCCCCTGCCTTTCTTGGTGAACCTCCAAAAAGGGTGTTGAGGGTGTTGCAGAGTGACAAATCCCCCTGATGTCTCAGCCGGTGACATCTTGTTTCGCCTGCGATGTCCTCACCTTCGCTGCCACGCGGGGCCAGAGACCCCGCCTCCTTTAGTCCGCAGCCAAGCCACACGATGACTTGTTTCCTGGTACAGGAGGCGGGGGTTCCCAGCCCCGCTCAGTCGAATGTGTTTTGACGTAGCGTCCCCTGATACGTGGCCATCCGTGCAGCGTTGGGAAGGCTGTGACCTGAAAAAGTGTACTGCAGACGGATGCAATGGCATGAGCTGACTGACGTTCCCGGCAAGATGCCGCAAACAGCACGCAGGGATGCGTGCGCACCCCGAGCTTCCCAAGCACAGGCCATATTGAGAGAACCCGGGACAGGAGCATCCTCGCTCCTGCCCTCATCCCTTTCTCGTACGATCAAACTCTATCCTGGCAACGATATCACCACCGCCCCTACTGCGTCCCGAAGAAGCCTCCCAACTTCCGGATGCGGGTGGGATGGCGGAGTTTCCGCAGAGCCTTGGCCTCGATCTGGCGGATGCGCTCGCGCGTGACGTGGAACTGACGTCCCACTTCCTCCAGCGTCCGGCCGCTGCCGTCCACCAGGCCAAACCGTTGCTCCAGCACGGCCCGCTCGCGATCCGTGAGGCTGTCCAGCACGTCCTTGAGCTTGTCGCGGAGGAGATTCATCGCCGTCAGCTCCATGGGGCTGACACTGGTGTTGTCCTCAATGAAGTCGCCAAACTCCGTATCGCCATCACTGTCGCCCACCTTGGTCTGAAGGGACACAGGCTGCTGGCTCATGCGAAGAACAGCATTAACCCGTTCCACCGGCAGGTGAATTTCTTCGGCAATCTCATCCGGAGTGGGGTCACGGCCCAGCTCCTGCACCAGTTGTTTCTGCACTCGCAGCAGTTTGTTGATCGTGTCGATCATGTGGACCGGGATGCGGATGGTCCGCGCCTGATCGGCAATGCTGCGGGTGATCGCCTGGCGGATCCACCAAGTGGCATAGGTGCTGAATTTGTAGCCGCGTTTGTACTCGAACTTCTCCACAGCGCGCATGAGGCCCATGTTGCCTTCCTGAATGAGATCGAGGAAAGAGAGGCCACGGTTCGTGTACTTCTTGGCGATGGAAATCACGAGGCGCAGGTTGGCCTCCACCATCTCGGTCTTGGCCTTGGTGGACTCCTTGCTCCACTGAATGGTCTCTGCCACCAGTCGGCGATATTCCTCCGGCGTGACCCAGGCATGGAGCTCGAAGTCCTCCAGCGCCTTTTGCACGTCAGGGTTGGTCGCAGAGCGGGAGGCCTCAATTTCAATCTGGTCCAGCTCCGTCAGGCGCTGGCGCAGCACCGCGATCAGGTCCTCATTTGTCTTCTGCTTGAAGTAGAACTTGGCGCACAACTTGATCAGACTGGATTTGGTCTGCTCAAAGGCATCCTTGAGCGACTGGCGCTGCTTGGCGCTGGCCGACATCAAGGCGCGATACTGCTCGTTGGCCTTGCTGATGTCGTCACGCACCTGGTCACAGACCTGGCGCAGCTTCTTGAAGTAGCTGTCGCGATCTTCGATCTGGCGATCCAGCACCAGCTTGTCGAAGCGCTCGGTTCCGCTGGCGAGAGCATCCCCCAGATGCAGGTACTCCGTGGCGATGAAGCCGATGTTCTGAAGACACGCCTGCAGGTGGCTCTCTGCCTTTTCAATGCGCTTGGAGATGCCAATTTCCTGATCCCTGGTGAGCAGAGGCACCGCGCCCATCTGCTTCAAGTACATCCGCACAGGATCATCCAGCATGTCGAGCTGCCCGTCTTCACGCTCTTCGACAACCGTGTCCTCGTCCTCCGCGACAGTGGCACGCTTCGTCTTCACGCGATCCACCTGGGTGGGTTCAATGACTTCGATCTCCAGGCTGCGCAGGCGGATGAGGATCTCATCCATCAACTCAGGGGTGACGAAGCCATTGGGCAGGCTCTCGTTAAAATCGTCGAAGGTCAGGTAGTCCTGCTCCTTGGCCAGACGAATCAGGAAGCGGAGTTTCTCCTGAATCTCCGGGGCATTGATGTCATCGTGCTGGGGCGGCGGCGGTTCAGACGCGCGCGACGACTTGGGTGGACGTCCACGACGACGCTTGCCATTGACCTGAACGGGGGCCGGAGGTGGGGGCGTCGAACCATCCGGCAAAGGATGTTTACGAGGACGACCACGACGACGGCGATGCGGGGTCGGTGGAACCGATGTTGCACCCTCGTTCAAATCCGTATGCTGGGGGTTTGCAGATGCACTCATGAAGCCGGAAGCGGAAGAATCTTCTGGAGCCTAGAGCTACGGTCAAGAACTCTTTGTACAGTTGAGGAAAGCCTTTAGCCATCTCAGGAGCGAAACAGTTCATTTTTGCCCGAAAATCACTCTTTCCGTCTGGGTGGTGGGATTTTTGAAAATTGGCGGGTCATGCAAATCTAAAATTCATCAGCCCCATTCACTCAGTAATCTTGTTTGCTGGGAAGCTGAGCGCGCCGGACGCCGATTTCCCCCTTCAACCGTATCACCTCTTGTTGGAGCAGGATGACTTCATCCTTCGCCAGCCCTGGCTGACGGAGTCTGGTGGTCACATTTTGATAGAGGTTCTCCAGCCCCTGGAATTCGATGTGCTGCAGCGTCTGGAGTGCCGTCTCGATGGAAACCCGCTGGGGAGGCTCTGCCACCACACGGCTGAAAGCGCGCTCCTCTGCCGGGGTCAAAGTGGTCAGAAAGGCGCTCAAGCCTCCCGAGGTGGAGAGGTCAGACTGGGATTTGAACACCAGTTCCAGCAGTTCACAGCCCGGCACTGCTGCCAGAGCATCCAGCTGAGCATGCGTGCGAATGAGCGCCAGCACCTCTGCAGAAGTCACCGCCAGACGAATCATCTGCCGGGCATGGGGATGAGGAGGCGGCAGTTCCGCCTCTTCTGGCCGGTCTGTGGCACCAGATGCACCTGACCCCGAAGCCCCGTTTCCACCATTTTTGCCTGCCGCGGCCTTTTGCTGCTGATTGGCGATGGATTTGGCAAGCCGGGCCACCTGCTTGCGGAAATCGGACTCCAGGATATTGAGGCGTACGCAGACCTTTTGAATGGCCGCGTCCCGGGCAATGTTGTTGTCCAGCAGCTGGATCATGGTGGCCATGTCCCCCGCAAACCGCGTTTTCTCCCGAGTCTCCGCCATGTTGCGGGTGGAAGACGCATAGTCGATCATGTGATCGAAGAAATCCCGGGCGTCATCCAGCTTGGCCTGAAACGCCTGAGGCCCCTCCTTCCGGATCAGCGAATCTGGATCCTCCCCCTGCGGGAGAGGTGCCACTTTCACCACCAGCCCAGTGGGTGCCAGGATGTGGAAGGCGCGCTCGGCCGCCTTGTACCCGGCATTGTCAGAGTCAAAACAAAGCACCACCTCCTCTGCATGTCGCTTCAGCATCCGGGCGTGAAACTCCGTGAACGCCGTCCCCAGCGGGGCGACCACATTCTCGAACCCACTCTCGAACGCCATGATCATGTCGATCTGGCCTTCACATACCACTGCACGGTTCGCCTTGATGATGGCGCGCTTGGACTTGTCCAGGCCGAAGAGGACCTTGCTCTTGTTAAAGAGCATGGTCTCCGGAGAGTTCAGGTATTTCGCAGCTTTGGCGTTGGAATCCAGCAGCCGCCCGCTGAAGGCGATGACCTCTCCGTAGTCGTTGCGGATGGGGAACATCAACCGATGTCGGAAACGCGCATAGATTTGCCCTCCCCGACCAGAATCCTCATCACCCCGGGCCAGAATACCTCCAGCCACCAGCAGATTCTCCGTGTACTTGTGCTCCTCCGCCCACTTCATGAGCATGGGCGTCGAGGCGGGAGCGTAGCCCATTTCCCAAGATTTGGCGGTCGCCGCATTGATGCCACGGGACTTGAGATAGGCCCGGGCCTCCTCTGCCACCTGCCCTTTCATCAGCAGCAGGTGAAACCAGGCAGAAATGTCCCGATGCAGTTTGACCAACCCGTTGCGGATCTTGGCCGTGCGCTCCGCATTGGCGTCCCACACCTCTTCTTGGATGCGAATGCCGGCTGAGTCTGCCAGACGCTTCACCGCGTCCATGAACTGGAGACCATCATGCTCCATGACAAAACGGATGGCGGTGCCCCCAACCCCGCAGCCGAAGCAATGGTAGGAGCCACGCGCGGGATTCACGTAGAACGAGGGGGTTTTTTCTCCATGGAACGGGCAGAGGCCCCGCCAGTTTGTCCCCACCCGGCGCAGCTTCACGTAGCGCCCCACGAGATCCACGATGTCCGTGGCCGCGAGCACTTGTTGAAGCGTTTCTTCCGGGATTCGAGCCATACGCCAAGTGTCAGCTTCGACGATACAAACTCCGTCAGCAAGTTGTCACAAAAAGTCTCCCAAGAAAATCGCCACCCTGCCTACCGCTTGCCACGCTTGTTCTTCCCTCTCCCTACCTGCTGACCTCGTGCTCCGTCACCGTCTTCCAAGGCATCCTCCACCGCTCCTTGGATTGGGCGCGGGCCGTCACCGCCGAGTTTTTCATCCAACACCTCCAGGCGCTGAATGAGATCCGCCAGATGCTTCCGCGGATAGGGGCCACCCGCAGCTGGGCAAAAATGAGTGCGGCAGCCGAACGGGCGGTGCTGGTAGATCATGCAGCGGCCATTCTGCCCCAGCAGCGGGCAGGCTCCGTCCCCATTGGGACGCACAGGCAGCTTCTTCCGGCCACTGGCCCGCACGCCGATCGCCGCATACCGGGCCTCCCCCAACGTGAGCATGGGGGTCCGGCCTGTGAGGTGAAACTGGCAACACTCCGTGAGCATGCTGCACTGCCTCTCCAGGGGACGCGCCTCGACAGCCGCATAAATGGCGGCCATTTCACTGCGTACTTCAGCATCCGAGAGCGACATCCGCCCACCCTACCCAAAAAACTGCAATTTGCCACTCCCCCTTATCCCTTCTCCCTCGTCCCTTTCCCCTCTCATTTAAACACCGTATCCACCCCCATGGCACTGTCCTTGGCGAAGCTGGGGATCCATTGAGGCCGACGTCGGGACACGACCCGAAAAATGAGCGACAGCGTGTGCAGGGTGAGCAACCGGTCCAGCAACCGGTACCCGCGTTGCCGACGCATCAGCAATTGAAATGCCCACCCAAGATAGCGGGCCTTCACCCAGAAGGGCTTGAAGTCCATCTTCACCCGGTAGCGATGTCGTTCGCCCCCCTTCGGGTACTTTGCTTTATACGCCTTCTTGGTGGCGCGCAAGCGAGCCTCGATCTCGGCACAGAACGGCTGGAAGTAGTACTCCCGGGCCAGGGCGAGGATGTTGAAGGTGTCCGCCATGTACTCGATGTCGGCCTCCGGCATGCCACACTCCGTCGCCAGCGTCTTCATCTCCTCCAGCTTCTGCTGGCAGAGCTTGGTGGTACGCAGGCAGGCCTCCTTGTCCTGCACGAAGTAGCCGAGCACCTTTTTCACCGAGTGGCTGATGAAGATGTTGTGCCAGTACACCTGAAGAATGGGCGGGATGCGCACCCGGCGGAAGAACAGTTTCTGCCGGGCGAACTCCTCTACATAAAGCAGTTCATGGATGACGGTGTCCGACAACCGGAGGAGTTCCAGGAGGGAACGCCAGTTGGGCAGAGCCTTGACCTGGGCAAAGTCCCGCACCGACTCCTCCACCAACTGGCGGTCTTTGAAGGTCCGGATGGCCACAAAGGTGTTCAGTTCCGTCCAGACTGCCCGGTCTTCCAGGAGGGCCAGCCGACGAAACGGCACCCAGCCGCCCGTCTGACACCACACCATGATGCCCACCAAGTTCTCCGCCTGGTCCAGCTCCCGTGCATACCGCTCGTAATCCCACCCTGTGAAGCTGGGGTACTCGCCACAGCCCTCGTATTCCCGGCGGGTCTGGAGCTCAATGATCTTCCTCACCCGGGTCCGGAAGAAGTTTTTGTTGAGCGGCAGGTAGCGGAAAAAGTCGCTCTCGCCGAACTTCATGGAGACGATAAGCGACGGACTGTCCACCACCCCCTTCAGCACGGTGACAAACGTTCCCCGGTGCCACATGAGATCGCCAATCCGGTAGGCCCCCACCGTCCAGGTGCGGAAAATGAGCTGTCGCCCGTGCTTCTCGAACACCGGCAGCAGGGTCTTGAGGAAGCGATTGACCTGCTCCGGGCGCTTCAGGTAGAGCTCGCTGCGAAACTCCCCCTGCACATCGGGTGCATCGGACTCGCCGATCCGCAGGATGACCCCTGCCACTTGGGGGAAGTCGCGAAGAAACCCATCCAGCAGCTCGGCGAGGAATCGCTCCACCGTCCAGCGCAGCCGGGCGATGTGCTCCCGCACCGCCGGGGTGGAACTGAAGACATCCATGGTGAAATAGACCTGTAGCCCATGGCGCTGCGCGATCTCCATACACCGCCCAAACTCGGCCCGCCAGCGGCTGATCCGGGCGCGGGTGTCCAGTTCGTACCAAGAGTGATCCGCCAGGTGGGTGGCATCATCCAGAGAGATCGCGTTGTACCCCATCGCAGCCGCCCGGGCGCAGAAGGTGTCCAAATCCGCCCGAATCTGAGTCCACTGCGCCGCGGAATCGGGCCCATCCAGCTGAAGATGCTCAAACGGGATCTTGGACCAATTAATGGTCCGTCGGGGATACCCTCGGAAAAAGGGACCGATGGCATCTATGAGGAAGAGGTTCATCATGCGGATGTTGCCGTCCAGCCATACCCTCCGGCATCAGCAATGGAAAGCGCTCCCTGCGCCGGTTCGCTGACGAAATCGTCACCTCGAAGGCCGACAGCGGTCAATTTCACCCTGCTCTGGATGGAACTCCGGCGGCATTTCGCATTTCCTCATTGCCCACGCCTGCTTTGTGGTTAACAAAACCGCCCCCGTGATCGAATACCTGAAAATCTGCCGCCCGGACCATTGGTTGAAGAACATCTTCATCCTCTTTGGCCATGTCGTGGCCTGGGCCTTGGTGCTGGATTTCCAACTGGACTTCGGCCTGGTCATCACTGCCCTGCTCTCGCTGATCCCGGCCTGCCTCGTGGCCTCAGCCAACTACATTCTCAACGAGATCCTGGACGCTCCGTTCGACGCAGTCCACCCCACGAAGCGGCTTCGCGGCATTCCTGCTGGAAAAGTGAAGGTGCCCTACCTCTGGTGGCTCATGGTAGGACTCATTGTGGGGGCCTTCGCCCTCTGCGCCCTGTTCAAGTTCAACTGGGGTTACCAAGCCTCCCTCGCCCTGCTCCTGCTGAGCGGGCTGGTGTACAATGTGCCCCCCATCCGCCTGAAGGATCGCGCCTTCATGGACGTGATCGCAGAGTCCTTCAACAACCCCATCCGGCTCTGGCTCGGCTACTACGCCCTGGTGCAGCCCAATCAGGTGCCGCCACTCTCTATTGTACTGGCCTGGTGGTTCTTCGGTGCCCTGCTCATGACCGGGAAGCGCTACTCTGAGTTCCGCTTCATTGGCGATGTCTCCGTGAGCGGACGCTACCGCAAGTCCTTCCAGGTCTATACGGAGAAGAGCCTCATCCTGGCGATGATCACCTATGCGAATCTCTTCTGCTTCTGCACAGGAATCGCCATGGCGGTCTATCCCCGCTTAAACAACCTCGTTTTCGTGTTCCCGATGATCGTCATTGCAGTCATCGCCTACTTCCACCACGCGATGAAGGAGGAAACGGCCCGTCTGGAGCCGGAACAACTCCTCAAAAACCCTTGGATCGCCTTCTGGACCATCGTCACGGGTGCCGCGACGATCGCCCTTTTGCTCGCCAAAAGCAACTATGCCAAGGGCGCTCACTTGCTTGGCCCCCTTCAGTGGTAGGAGCGGCTTCGCCGCAGACAGGGAAAAGACACCAGACTGCCAGACGCCAGACATCAGACCTGAGTCTGGCGTGACTTGAGGATTCATTGGGCGAGAAAGACGCTAAAGAGGAAGGACCGTCGTAGGTCTCTTTCGTGTTCGCCCCGCTGTCAGGTCTGATGTCTGGCGTCTGGCAGTCTGGTGTCTTTCTCTTTTTTTCAACACGCGCTTCCCCACCCTGTCTATCGCCTTCGACAGTGCAACCCCTGACAACCATGAACGAATCCCCTGCTTCGGTGGCGGCTCCCGCGAATCCGCCTGTGCTCCGTCGTCGCTATACCTGGACCAAGCGACTCCTTGTGACGGGCTGTGTGCTCGTTGGCCTTGGTGCTTGGTGGTACCAGTACAATCTGAACGCCTCGCCCTTCCGGCCCGTCCAACTGACGGCCGCTGAACAGGAAGCGGTGCAGACCAAGCTGGCCACGCTGGAGAACCAGGTACAGTCCACAGACCCGGCCAAAACGCTGGTTCTCAATGAGCGTGAGATCAATGGGTTCTTGCAGCAGCAAGGTTTGGGGGACCAGATCAAGGTCAGCATCAACAGTGGCAACATTGGTGCCCAGTTTCTGATCCCGGTGGACAAGGACTTTCCCGTCATGGGAGGCAGTACCGTACGGGTGAAGGTGGCGTTCAACACCCATTTGGATGCCAACCGTCAACTTGCCCTGAGTCTGGCAGATATCAGCGTGGGCGGGATCTCCCTGCCTAATGACTGGCTGGGGAACATGAAGGGTCTTAATCTATTGGACCACAACAAGATGGGTGAAGGTGACGCGCAATTTTTTAAAAGTTTCGCCGCAGGCATCAAAGATTTTCAACTTAAGAATGGCGAGTTGCGTCTGGTCTTGAACGACTGATTCCGCTCCCAGAGGCCGATTCCGGTCGAGTGCCCCTATCGCATCTAACGATTCAAGTGGATGTAGGTAGGGGCGATTTTGTTAAATATTCTTAAATTTGTTTTTTTTGTGTTGCCGGAGAACAGCTCGACGGTATTATTAGCGCGCAATCAAACTCAACCAACCATGAAAAAAATCGCTTCACTTCTGATGACGCTCGCCCTCGCCTCCAGCGCGTTCGCGGGTCCTGTGTCCTACTCCGGCAAAGGCGGCAAAGCCGTTCAGCCGATGGCTCCGGTTCCTACCGGCTGTGAGTGCTTCGGCCCTGGCTTTGCCGTGGGCGCTTTCGGCGGTGGCTATCTTCCCGATGGCGACTCCGAAGACGACGTCCTTGGCGGCGGTGTGCTGGCCGAGTACTTCTTCACCCCGTACATCGGTGTTCAGGGTACCTATGGTATCTTCGCCACCAACAGCGAGCATCATGAATTTGACGCCGCTTTGGTTCTTCGCTACCCCATCACCTCCCTTTGCATCGCTCCCTATGCAATGGTCGGCGGCGGCTACAGCGTGAACTCCGATGACAAAGCCAACTACTTCGTCGGCGGCGGTATCGAAGCCCGTTTCGAAGGTCTTAACTGCCTTGGCATCTTCGCTGACGGCGCTTATCACTTCGCAGCTGACGACGGCGACGAAGACTACACCATCGTTCGCCTCGGTGTGAAAGTTCCGTTCTGATTCTGAGCCGGACACAAAGTCACATTCTTTCTTCGAGAGGGGAGCGGGCAACCGCTCCCCTCTTTTATGTGTGGGTGAGGTTCTCGGGGCACAAGGGCCGATCATGAGGAGCACCCAAGCCAAAAACCGGGGTGCGTAGCGATGAAGATTGGTCAGGCCCCGGCAGGCACCACAGGGGTACGCAGCGGCGCATCAGGGCACCGTCCGCAATGAAGTGCACCCGTCCGACTGGCAAAGGGCTGCCGAACCAGAGTAAAACCCCCTCCTCTTTTTAGTTATGCCCGCCAAATCCAAAAAGCAGCAAATGGCCGCAGGAGCCGCCCTCTCCGCCAAACGCGGAGATCGTTCCAAGGCGTCCCTCAAAGGAGCTTCTCGCCAAATGGTCGAGTCCATGTCCAAAGCAGAACTGGAGCAAATGGCCTGCGCCAAACGCAGCGAGCTCCCCACCCGCAAGCGCGCAAATTGATAGGCGTCCGCTTTCCTTCCCCCTACCCCTACTTATGAAAGAGAACCCCTTTCTCAGTCCACGCCCCATCTCGCTGCCGCGCCGCGAGGCAAGCGCACTTGATTACCGCGTCATCGAATTCCGGCACGCTGGCCGGGCACGGTATGTGGGTGATTGCCGCATGGACGGCAGCCACGAGGGTGACAAGTCCGTCCGCGTCTTCTTTCGTCCCCCTCAAAACAGGGCCAACGACATCCGGCTGCCAGACCAACCAGTGGCTCCGGACAACGCCGATATGTTCCTGACCCAGCTGGGGCTCGCCGCCGTCAAAGTCCCCGCCGCCCTCTCTGACCCGTGCGTCATTGATCTGGAGACCGCCGATCAGTCCACGGAACCCATTGCGATCGGTGGCATTTATTGATCCAGCCGATTGCCAGTCTGCACTGCACTGAAGCCTGGACTTCCCTCCAGCTTCCAGCAAAGGCAGCTGCTTGTAGTTCAAACTTTAGTTTGCTCAGGACACGTCACCAAAGATCGACTGAGCAAACTAAAGTTTGAACTACAAACAAGCAGCTGAGCCGCCTCTCATCCAGTTCACACCTCGAACCTCAACTGACGCACTGCGTCATGACGCACCCGCGCCGCGTCGCTCCTTCCCTGTCTCCCCCAGCTCTCCCTCCCGGAGAGCCTCCCCATCCAAGGTCGGCAGCACCCTGGCTCCGTCTGCCGGAAAGGGAATCGGCGTGACACACAAGACCTCCCCCTCCTGGGGAGCCTTCGGCGAGTTCGCTGAAATCACGATGCCTTTTTCATCTGCGGCGAGGGGCTCCACCGTCATGCGGCGCAGGCGATTCTCCGGGGAGATGAGGATGATTTCATTTCCAGCCCGCACGGCCACCCGGGGGATGACATACACATCCGTCAGCACCTCGCCCCGGATCTCTGCTTCCACAAACTGGCCAATCTTCAGCGGCGGCACGCCGTCGGCTCGCCGGGCATACGGATCATCCACCTGGGCGATGGCGATGATCTGCCGGGTCTCTGCGTCCAGGGAGCCCTCCACCCGCATCAATCGACCCTGCCACATGACCGGTTTCCCATTCAATGACGCACGCAAGCGGACTGGCACACTTTCAGTGTCTGCCACCTCGGCGGCCCCACTGCCGCGATAGCGCTCCGGGAGTTTTAGGAAACGCATCTCCCGCTCCGGCAACGGCAGGCGGATCTCCACATAGTCCACGGCAAAGACTTTGGCCAACTGGGTGCCGGGAGTGACGAGCTGCCCCACATCCACACTCTGCTGCAAGACCTGCCCGGCATACGGTGCCCGCACCACGGTGCGGGCCAGATCACGCTCTGCCTTCATCACCTGGGCCTTGGACGAAGCCACATCGGCCTCGGCACGGGCCAGTTGCGGCTGCCTCAGAACCAGTGGGCTGGGTTCTCCCGTGCGGCCCAGTGCCTTCCAGTTTTCCAGCGCCTGTTCTGCCTTCGCTTTCTCCTCTGCCAGCAAGGCTTCCATTTGAGCCAGCGAGCCTTTCGCCACCACCACGGCCGTTTCGTAATCCACCGGATCCAGCTTGAGCAGGACCTCGTCTTTTTCGAAGAAGGCCCCGGCGCGAAACGACGGGCTGACTTCCACAATCTTCGCACTCACTTCTGGCAGCAGCGTGCTCTGGGTGCGGGGCATGACCGTCCCCTGGGATCGGACCTGCACAGGGAAAGTGGACTTCTTCAGAATTCGCCCCTGCACCTTCACCAGGACTGGCTCAGCCACGCTCACCTTTGGCGCAGGGCGGGAGGTGTACAACCACCATCCTCCCCAGGCACAACCTCCAAGGATCAACAAAGGCGAAACGACACGCAGGAACTTCATCTGGCTGGGCAATACAGTCGCAAAAGCTTGAGTTCCCAAGGTCTCACACCGCTAGTTCCCTTGCGAGTGAAAAGAAAGGAGCGGGACCGGTGGTCCCTCTGGCACGCCTCAGCGGTGGAGCACTGACCAGATCCTGCCAGTCACGGACGACATGGACAGTCAGCAAGCTATGCCAGGACCAACCCTTTCCCCAGTTCCTCACCCACCAGTCGCGCCACCTGCTCCGCTGTGACGCCCGTCATGCAGTCATAGTGGCCAAAGGGGCACTCGCGCTTGAAGCAGGGGCTGCAGGGCACGTGATGGCGCACAATGCGGTGGCGGTCGCCCAGAGGTCCGGTGAGCACGGGCTCTGTGGAGCCAAAGATGCTGACGGTGGGCACGCCCAAGGCGGCAGCCAGGTGCATGGTGCCGGTGTCATTGGTCACTAGCAGCCGGCAGGCGCGAAGCTCCGCAATGAGCTCGGTCAGGGTGGTGGCTCCCACGCGATTGCGGTGGCGCACATTGCCCAACATCTGACTCAAGGTCTCCCCCATGGCCTTCTCCCCCGGAGCGCCAAAGAGCTGCCACTCCACCTCTGGCCACTGCACGGAGACAGCGGCGGCCACCCCGGCGAAGCGGTCCATGGGCCAGCGCTTGGCCTGGCCGTACTCGGCCCCCGCACAGATGCCCACCCTGATGGTGCCCTCCCCCGCAGCGCCGGTGGGCGGCACCGTGGGTGAAAACAGGCCGGGGTCGTCCGTCTTGGCCCCGCAGAACTTGGCCAGACGCAGGTAGCGGTAGGCGTGATGCTCCGGCGGCTTGTAGGACACCGGTTCTGGACACACCTGATGCAGCATCCGGGACCGGAGAGAGCCGTGATACCCCACCAGGCGAGGGATGCCGGCCTGCTTCAACTCCAGGGTGGAGCGGGTGGAGTTAGTGAAGAGTACCGCAACATCATAGTAGCCCGACTCACGGATGCGTCGGGCCACACTGCTGATGCCTTCTTTCTTGGCCTTGGTGACCACCGCATCCACCTCCGGCACCGCGCTCCAGAGTTCCTTTAGATTGGCCTGGCAGAAGATCGTCAGCCGCATGTCCGGCCGCCCCTGCTTGAGCGCCCGGATCGCAGGCATGGCCATACACGCATCCCCCAGCCAGTTGGGTGAACGGACCAGGAGGTTAAAGGGTTGCAGGCGGCTCCCATCATACCCCTTGGGCAGGACGATGCCGCGGCGGTACTTGGAGAGCAGGAAGTCCGGCTTGGGTGTCTTCCAGCGGTTGTGCACCCAGAACCAGTCAGCAGGAGCACGGCGCACCAGCACCTCCACGGCAATGTTGAGCATGGAGGTCAGCCCCTCCGCCGTGGCTTTCTTCTCCCCGCTGCTCACGGGCGGGTAGATGACGAGTTTCCAGCGCGCCAGGCCGTCGTTGTACACCGCCATCGGCAGCAGAGGCGCATCACAACGCAGGGCCATCAGGGCAGCCAGGCTGGAGGTGGAGGCCAGCCGGTCAAAGAACGGGCACCAGATGCCCTTGTCCCCCGCGTGCTGGTCCACGAGCACACCAATCGCGCTGCTCCCCTCACGGAGATGCTTGATGGGAGCCCCGAAACCGTCGTTCCGGCTGAAGAGCACGTAACCCAGCTTCTCCCGGCGGCGGCGCAAATGCGACTCCAGATACGGATTGCTCAGGGGCTGGTAGATGGTTGCTGGCTTCCGCCCGTAGCAGAACAGGGAGGGAATATTCGTGAGCAGCTCCCAGCACCCGAGGTGGCAGATGGCGTAGAGCAGCGGCTTGCCGGATGCCGCCACGGCTTGGGCATGCTCCGTGCCCTCGATCGTGACCCGTTTCACGATCTCCGCCTCGGACATCACCTGGAACTTCAGGCTGCACAGGAAGTTCGCCCCCAGGCTCCGGAAGTGCTTCCGCGCCGCCGCCTTCCGCCAGTCGAGGTCCTTTTCCCGGCCAAACGCGATTTCCAGGTTCCTCAGCGCCAGCCGACGAGGGCCGCCGAAAAAGGCATGTGCCAGCCCGCCCAGGAACTGCCCGAGCCGGGCGCAGAAGGTCAGCGGCAGCACACTCAACACAGCCTCCACCCCGCGTACCAACAGGTACATCAGGTACTGCCCCATACGGGTGATCACTTGGTCGCCAGAAGGCTTTTTGCTCGCCATTGCCTGTCTATCCCGCAAGAGGGGCGGGAGTGCAAAGTTGAAAATCCATTCTTCCGCCTCACTTCCCCACCACAAGGTGGACACCCAGGGCGATCAGCCCTGCGAGGAAACAAATACGGAACTTCGCCGGCGACAGACGGGACCGGAGGAAAGTGCCCGCATACATGCCGATGAGGGCGGGCACGAGCATGAGCGCAGAGCTGCCGAGCACCGCCGTAGGGTAGCTCCCGTTCATCACCAGCCCCAGCGCCAGCACCACGGTGGATACGGTGAAGGAGATGCCCATGCCCTGGATCAGCTCGTCCTTCTTCAACCCCAGCGCCTGAAGATACGGCACGGCCGGGATGACAAACACGCCGGTCGCGGCGGTGACGAATCCCGTGCTACCCCCAATCAGCGGTCCCAGCCAGCGCTCCCATTCAGAACGCACCGTCATGCGAGCGCCCGTGAGCGCCCAGCCCGCGTAGCCGATGAGCGCCGTGCCCAGCCCCACCATCGCCCACTTCCCCGCCGGAGCCCCTAGAATCCACGCCCCGAGCAAACTGCCCGCCACAATCCCGATCTGCATGCCGCCCAGCCGCTTCAACATCGGCCCCAGCGTCCCCCACGGCCAGATCTGCCAGACATTCGTCACAAACGAAGGCACCACCAGCAGCGCTGCCGCCTCCGCCGGACTCATCACCAGCGCCAGCAAGGCCACCGCCACCGTGGGCAACCCCAGCCCGATCACGCCCTTCACCACCCCCGCCAGCACAAATACCGCCCCAGTGAGGAGCAACACGTTAAGTGATGCGGCATTCGAGAGTTCCAGCCAGGCCATGGTTCGAGTCAAAAACTGAACTACGTCTCAGCGAGGCTTCTGGAAAGGATTCTCACACGAAGGCACAAAGGCACGAAAAGGAGGCGGGGGTTCCAGCCCCGCTCAGTCGAGCGTCTCCTAACTTCGCAGGCTGAAGCCTGTACTCCGTACAACTTCAGCCTCCAAAACCCGCACCGGACCTCATGTCTTGAGTCTTGTGTCTTGCAGTCTTGTGTCTCCCGCGCAGCGGGCCCTACCGCTTCTTCAACTGCGGGAACAGCACCACATCACGGATGCTCTCCGCACCCGTCAACATCATGACCAGGCGGTCAATGCCGATGCCGATGCCGCCAGCGGAGGGCATGCCGTATTCGAGAGCGAGGAGGAACTCCTCATCCACCTTCTGAGTTTCCTCGCCCGCCTGGTGTTCCAGGCGCTCGCGCTGCACGATGGGGTCGTTGAGCTCGCTGTAGCCGGGGGAGATTTCCTGGCCGTTGATGACCAGTTCGTACACGTCCACCACGCTGCCATCGGCCTTGTTCTGCTTGGCCAGGGGCACCAGTTCCGCAGGCACATGCGTGACGAAGAGCGGGTCGAAGCTCTTCTCCTCGATCAGCTTTTCAAACACCTGCTGGCTCACTTCGTAGTCCACCATGCCGCCGCTCACCTCGACGCCCAGCTCGGCGCACTTCGCCTTCTTGTCGTCCAGTGACAGCTCGAACCAGCCCTCTCCGGCCACGCCCTTGATCAGCTCCTTGTAGGGAGCACGACGCCAGGGGCGCTGGAGGTTGATGGTGCGGGTCACGTTGCCTTCGTCATCCTTGTGCTCGATGAGGAGGCCACCGCAAAACTTCTCCGCCAGGTGGCAGACCATGCTCTCCACGAGGTCCGCCATCTGCTCGAAGTCGGAGAAGGCCCAGTAGGCCTCCAGCATGGTGAACTCGGGGTTGTGACGACGGCTCAGGCCCTCGTTGCGGAAGTTGCGGTTGAGTTCGAAGATCTTCGTGAACCCACCCACCAGGAGACGCTTGAGGAAGAGCTCCGGCGCGATGCGGAGATACATCGCCATGTTCAGCGCCTTGAAGAAGGTCTCGAACGGCGTGGCGGCGGCCCCACCGGGAACGTCCTGCATCATCGGCGTCTCCACTTCCAGGAATCCGCGATCCTGCAGGAAGCGGCGGATCTCCGCCACCATGAGGCTGCGCTGCACGAAGGTGTCGCGGCTGCGCTCGTTGCTGATGAGGTCCAGATAACGCTGGCGATACTTGATCTCGCGGTCCGTCACGCCGTGCCACTTGTCGGGCAGCGGACGCAGGGCCTTGCTCATCACCTGGAGGGTCTCGGTGTGCACAGAGGGCTCACCCGTCTTCGTCACGAAGGTCTTGCCGGAAACGCCCAGCCAGTCGCCGATGTCCACGAGCTCAGTCAGAAGTTCAAACGCCTCGTCGCCGATCTCCTTCTTGTTCACGTAGCACTGGATGCGGCCCGTGATGTCGGACAGGTCAAAGAACACCGCCTTGCCCATGGTCCGGCGGGCCGTCACACGCCCGGCCACCTTCACCTCCAGATCCGGCTGGAAATCTCGGCGCAGCGCGCCTGGCTGATGAGTCGTGTCAAAGCGTCCGCCGAACGGGTCAATGCCGCGCGCGACCATGGTGTTCAGCTTGTCGCGGCGGATTTGCAGCAGTTCGGATTCGGAATGTTCTTGTCCTTGCATGGGAAGTGTCGTCAATTATGCGGCAGTGAGCGGAAACGCACCTCTAGCCGAGACTCTGGTATTTGCTACTGCAAAGGTGTGCTCACACCAAGACGTGTGGCTGGACAGTCGCGGGGCGCTGTGGCATCCCGGTAGTCGCTGGCTGGCCGAGGCGGACCTCCACTATGGCTATCAGCTGACCATGCGCCGGGCGGGTGGCCTCTTTCCCCAGTGGGGCATGGGCGACATCCGCACCCGGTTGCAGGCTCTGATCCGCCACTATCAGCCAGAGAAACTCATCTTGGCCGGCGACATCATGGACAGCAGCGGCTCTGCGGAAGAGACCCTCACCCTGCTCGCCGCCCTCCAGCCTCAGGTGCCCCACTTGATCTGCCTGGAGGGCAATCACGAGCGTCCCGCCCTGCTCAAACGCTGGACATTCCATCGCTGGCATCGCGAAGACGGCGACTACCTCTTCCACCACGGCCACAACCCGCAAGAGGTCCTCGACTGCCCCAAAGCCACCGCCGACGCCGCCCTTCAAATCACCGGCCACTGGCACCCCGCCGTGACCCTCAATGACGGTGCCGGCACCTCCATGAAGCTGCCCGCCCTCATCCAGCAAAAATCCCCCAAGCGCCGCTCCCAGAGCTCCAACACGCCGCTCGATCACTGGATCCTCCCCGCCTTCTCCCCCTGGGCCCGTGGCGGCCGCCTGCCTGCTCCCGGGGAAAAAGTGCGCCAGGAAATCTGGGCCTGCCATCAGCGGCGGGTTTTTGCCGTGGGGTGAGGCGGAAATGCGGTTTTAACCACAGAGGCACAGAGGAATGACTTTTTTAGACAGAATTAACGGAATTAACAAAATTGGATTCAGTGGTCAGTTCCACCATCCAGAAGCTGAACCCTAATTCCGTAAATTCTGTTAATTCTGTCTAAACCTCAGTTTCAGTGCTCTGTGTTCTCTGCGTCTCTATGGTTAAACCTAAAACTCCCTCTCAGCTAATGACGACCGGTTTATCCTCGTTGTCCTGATCCTTCTTCGGCGCGGGCTTCGCACGGCGGCGCGGCACGGCTTCCTCCTGCAGGATACGGTCTTCCACCAAGGGCTTGGCACCGGTCTCGGGAGTAGGATCTTTCTCGGTGAAGGGTGACTGCTTCTTGTACGTCTTCAGACGCTCGCTGAGCTCCTGCTCCAGCTTGGCCTTCTCCTCAGGCTTGATTTCACCGTCCTTGTCGCCATCCAGCATCACGATGGCCTTCATCTGGGTCTGCACGGCTTCGCCGAATTTGCCACTGCGCGCCAGGGCGGCCGCCAGGGTGTCGATCATCTCATACTGCTTGCCACTGAGTTTTTCCACGGCATTCCGCGCAAATTCCACAGCGCTGTCGCCATCATGAAAGCTGTCGTCCGGGCACACCGCCAGGAACCACGCCAGGTCATTGCGGGCCCAAGGATCATCCGAGCGCGCGGCCCGGCGGTACCAGGCCTCCGCACGGCGATAGTCCAGCGGCACGCCCGTGCCGGTGTAGTAGAGGTAGGCCAGATGCGTCATGGCCCGGATCAGGCCGTTCTGCGCGGCCTTCAGGTACCACTCCGCGGCTTCGCGGGTGTTCTTGTCGATCCCCAGCCCGCGCTCCAGCTTGAAGGCGTACATCGCCTGGGAGGGGGCAAAGTCCTGATCCGCCGCCCGCTTCAGCCACTTGTTGGCCTCAGCCTGATTCTTCTCCACGCCCTTGCCCAGCTCGTAGCACTGGGAGAGATTCTGCTGTGCCAGGGCCAAGCCGTACTTGGCGGCTTTTTCATACCACTCGAAGGCCTTCTTCTCATCCTTCGGGAAGCCCACGCCCTCTTCGTTCATGGTCCCCAGGGCATTCATCGCCTCCAGCTTCTCCTTCTCCGCCGCACGGGTCAGCCATTCGGCAGCTTTTTTCTCATCCTTTGGCATGCCTTCTCCTCCGAGATAGCGGATGCCCAGCTCAAACTGGGCGTCGGCATTGCCTCGCTCCGCCAGCTGCTGCAGCGCGGCCGGATCAAAGTCGTCCCCCACACCTCCACTTTGTGCATGCAAAGGCAGAACACCCACCAGCAGAGCGGCCGCGCCCAGAAGCGCGAAGCGAAGGATTTTCATGGGATTAAACATATCGGGTAAGAATACGAACGACAACCTCAGACATCTTCCCAGCAGCAACCGTTCCGATCATGTTGCGCTACTTTTCCCGTCTCAATCGCGCCCGGAAGGTCCTTTGGAGCTACCTCCTATGGTGGATCCACACCATCGCCCACCATTTTGAGCCCCGGCCGCGCCTCTGGCTCACCTCTCTGGGGCTCAGCGGCATCATCGGCCTGGCCCTTCTGCTCAGCACCCGCACCTCCACCGCCGGCACCACCCGGCTGGACCGCTGGCAGATCTTCCGCCTCTTCCTCATGCCGTTTTGCGTCTCCAGCTTCGCCGCCCTGGTGAAGGACCAGGGCTTCCTCCTCATCTTCCCACCCACCTGGCAGGAAAACTTCAGCGCCCTCACCCTCATCGCCGCCTTCTGGGGAATGACGGCGCTGTTGGAGCGCGTGTATGCGTTGAAGATGCCCTCGCCTCAGCTTGAACGACAAAGTTGAAGCGGACCCGTTGCGGGGAAACTTCAAAAGCCAAACTTCTAACTTCAAACTTCAGAGGTTCCCCGGGCCTCGTTGGTGCCCACCCCTCCACCCCTCCACCACTCCACCACTCCACCACTCCACCACTCCACCACTCCACCACTCCACCACTCCACCACTCCACTACTCCACTACTCCACTACTCCACTACTCCACTACTCCACTACTCCACTACTCCACTACTCCACTACTCCACTACTCCACTACTTCCGCGCCCCGCATTCCAAATTCCAAAATCAGACATTCCCCCCTCGCACAAATGCCGACTCGTTCTTAAACTCCCCGCATGGAACTCCGGCATCTGCGCTATTTCCAGGCCGTGGCCGAGGAACTCAGCTTCTCCAAGGCCGCGGAGAAGCTCCACATCGCCCAGCCTGCCCTGAGCCGCACGGTCAAGGAGTTGGAGGATGACCTCGGGGCCGAGCTCCTCCAGCGCACGAAGCGCAGCGTGAAACTCACCCCCGCCGGGGCCGTGCTCCTGCATGAGGCGGGCATCCTGCTGGGCCTGTGTGAAGAGGCCATCCGCAAGGTCCACCGCACCGTGAAAGGCCAGGAAGGCGAGCTCCGCCTCGGCTTCATCGGACCGCCCACCCAGCCCTTCCTCTCCCGACTCCTCAAGGAGTACCGCCGCCGCCATCCCCGCGTGACCGTCATCTTAGAGGAGCGCACCCCTGAGCGCGTCTGGGAGATGGTCTCCAAGGACCGCATCGACGTCGGCCTCACCCGCCCCGTCGCCGCCAGCGACCGCATCCCCCTCCAGACCCTTCTCCTGCGTCGCGAGTCTCTCTCCGTCGTCGTGCCCCGCAGCCACCCCCTCGCCAGCGAGACCAAGGTCACCTGGAAAATGCTGGAAGGCCTTCCCCTCATCGTCCTCGCCCGCCGCGAAGGCGTCGGCCTGTACGACCGCATCATGATTGGGTGTCACCGCGCCGGGTTCTCCCCCAAGCTCACCCTCACCCCCAGCATCGTCGGTACTGTCGTCACCTACGTGGAGGCCGGTGCCGGCATCGGCGTCGTGCCCGAAAGCGTCGACACCCTCACCCGCAGCCCCGACCTCATCTTCAAACCCCTCCACCCCATCGTCTCCGTTGACCTCGTCATGGTCTGGAACAAGGGGGGCGCCAATCCGGCGGCGGAGGCGTTTAGGGAGCTTGTTTCTGAATGGGTTTCTGCGGACACGCTTATGCCGCTCGCTCAGTAGGCAGTGGACAGTGGGCAGTTGTCAGAAAGTGACACAGCCGTCCCGGCTGTGGTCAGGGGTATTTGGCCGCTTTGCCTCGGTCATTCGCACTCAGGTCTTTGCACCCCTATCGCTCCGTATCCCAGTACTTCAGTGGGCGGTGGGTCAGAATCCGTAACTTGCTCACCAAAAGTGTTTTGCCTCCGTTAGCGTCAAGTCAGCGTCCGTCAGCGGTTCCCTTTGGTCAGGGATGTTTGGCCGCTTTGCCTCGGTCATTCGCACTCAGGTCTTTGCACCCCCATCTCTCCGTATCCAAGTACGTCAGTGGGCGGTGCGTCAGAATCCGCAATTTGCTCACCAAAAGTGTTTTACCCCCGTTTAGCGTCAAGTCAGCGTCCGTCAGCGGTTCGCTTTCTTATCCCTTACCCCTTAACCCTCTTCCCTCTCTGAGTCAGCGGTTCCCCTTCCCTCCTCCAGCGAAGCGTCTCAACCAGCTGCGGAGCGGCGTCTCAACTAGCAGCCGCCCCGGCGGCCGCGTCTCAACCAGCCGCTTGCGGCGTCTCAACTCTCCCCGTATCTTCCCGGCTTGTCCTCCCTGCCTCCATCCCCCGCTCCGCGCCCCCGCCCCTCTCCGCCCGAGCTTCTCTCCCCTGCTGGCAACTGGGACTGCGCCCGTGCGGCCGTCGCCAATGGCGCGGACGCCATTTTCTTTGGCCTGCCCCGGTTCAACGCCCGGCTGCGCGCAGACAATTTCACGGAGGAAGACCTGCCGGAGCTCATGGCGTTCCTGCACAAGCACGGGGTGCGGGGCTATTGCGCGTTCAACACGCTCATCTTCACCGGGGAGCTGGAGGATGCTGAGAAACAACTCCGCCTGCTCGAGTCCGCTGGCGTGGACGCGGTCATCGTTCAGGACCTCGGCCTGGCCCGCATGGTGAAGGCGCTTGCGCCCAAGCTCCATCTGCACGCTTCCACTCAGATGACCATCACCTCGCCCGAAGGGCTCCGCTTCGCGCGGAACCTCGGGCTGGATCTCGCCGTGCTTTCGCGGGAGCTCTCCCTGCGCGACCTAGAGGCGTTTAAGAAGGACGCCGAGCTCCCCCTTGAAGTCTTCGTGCACGGGGCTCTTTGTGTCGCCTACTCCGGTCAGTGCCTCACCAGCGAGTCCCTCGGCCGCCGCAGCGCGAACCGGGGCGAGTGCGCCCAGGCCTGCCGCATGCCGTATGAACTGGTCGTCGATGGCGAGCTGCGCGACCTGGGCGACAAGCGTTATCTCCTCTCCCCGCAGGACCTCGCCGCCGTGGAGGAGATCCCCAGCCTGATCGCCGCCGGCATCCACAGCTTCAAGATCGAGGGCCGCCTCAAGTCGCCCGAGTACGTCGCCGCCGTCACGCGGGTCTATCGCAAGGCCATCGACACCGCCCTGGAGGCGCTGGAAAACGACCAGCCCCTGCCCCCGCAGCTCATGGACGAGGAGGACCGTTATTCCCTCGAGATGACCTTCAGCCGCGGACTCTTCAGCGGCTGGATGCACGGGGTGAACCACCAGCAGCTCGTGGGTGCCCGCTTTGCCAAGAAGCGCGGCCCGCTCGTGGGCGAGGTCCGCACCGTCGATCGTGACACCATCGAACTCACGCCCTTCCAGATCCCCCTGAAGCCCGGCGACGGCGTGGTGTTTGAGAACCCGTCCGATACCGACCGCGAGCAGGGCGGTTATCTCTTCCAGGTCGAAGGCAGCCGCATCGCCTTCCAGCGCGGCAAGATCGACTTCACCTCCATCCAGCCCGGCACCCGCGTTTACAAGACCGCCGATCCCGCCCTGGAGCGGGAGCTTCAGGCCACGTTCAAGGGCGACCTGCCCATTCGCAAACGTCGCGCGCTGCACTTCACGGTCACCGGTCAGGCCGGACAGCCCCTCGTGGTGGAAGCTCGGGACTTGATCGGAGGCGTCAACGCCCGTCCGGAAGGGTCCGTGCTCGCCCAAGCCAGCTCCGCCATGCCGCTGGAAGTGGCCCAGAAGAAGCCCCTTTCTCGCGAGACCTTGGCGGAGCAGTTCGGTCGGCTCGGCGGCACGCCGTATGAACTCGCCGGGCTGGATTCCCAGCTTGAGGGCGCGGTCATCGTGCCCGTGAGCGAGCTCAACCGCCTGCGCCGCGCCCTCGTGGCCGCGTTGGATCTCCTGCCCTCCGCCCCGGTGTTTGAGGCCCCCTCGCCCGAAGGGCTCAAGCCCTCCACCCGCGCCATGCTCGCCCCGCTGGAGGAGGCTCGCCTGGATCTCGCCCCCACGGTCGAGGCCCGTCTCTATGTCCTGTGCCGCAGCATGGAGCAGATCGATGCCGCCCTCGCCGCAGGCGTGGCCCGGCTCTATGTGGACTTTGAGGACGTGCGCCTCTATTCGGAGGCGGTCCAGCACATTCGCGCCCATAACAGCGCCCGCGCTGCGGTTGCCGCTTCAGCATCGGGGACAGAGGCCAAGCCCCAGACCGAAAGCGGGACCGAGATCTTCCTCGCCACCCCGCGCATTCAGAAGCCGCGGGAGGAAGGGTTCTTCAAGCTCATCGCCCGGGCCCATCCCGACGGCGTCTTGATCCGGAACCTCGGGGCCATCGGGTTCTTTGCCGGCACCGGCCTGCGCACCACGGGCGATTTCTCGCTCAACGTGGCCAATCCCCTCACGGCCGAGTTCTTGAAGACCACCGGCCTGGAGCAGCTCACCGTCAGTTACGACCTGAACATCGAGCAGGTACTGGACCTCCTCTACGGCTGCCCGCCCACCTGGTTCGAGCTCACGCTCCACCAGCACATGCCCATGTTTCACATGGAGCACTGCGTCTTTGCCTCCTTCATGTCCACCGGCAGCACCTTCCTGGACTGCGGCCGCCCCTGCGAGCGCCACAAGGTCAAGCTGCGCGACCGCACCGGCATGGAGCACCCCCTCAAGGCCGACGTCGGCTGCCGCAACACCCTCTTCAACGCCGTGCCCCAGACCGGGGCCCGCTTTTATGAGATGCTCTACGGAGCCGGCCTCCGCACCTTCCGCGTCGAGTTCCTCGAGGAATCCGGCCCCGAAGCCGCCCAGACCCTCGCCCTCTACCAGGACCTCATGTCCCACCGCCGCGACGGCGAAACCCTCTGGCGGGATCTGAAGGCCCAGTCCCAATTGGGTGTGACCTCCGGGACGCTACGGGACCGGGAGCGCGATCCGCTAATTGCGTATTGAACACAATGAAGAAAGCACTCCATTGGAAAGCTTTCGGACACGCGCACATTTTCCCGTCGGCAACTCGCTTTAGCATCCACAGTCGCCGTAAACCATTGCTTGGAGCCCCCCTCGAAGGGAGGCCCGGGGCTTGGTAGTCGCAGGTGCCACAAGGAGAAGACTCTAAGAACCGCAACGGATTTACACGACGCGCCTCCAATTTGAAGTCTGGACATTTCCAACGGCCTACGCAAACTTTGTCACCTCAAGGTGAGCAAATTGCCGTTCATCGCTCAGAAGTGCTTGCCCTGCGTTACGTGTCGCCATAGTTCCACCGTTTGCTTGCACTTCATCTGCAATACTTCTGGAAATGACCGAATCGCCCGCTCCAGCCCCTGCCTCACTGCGCGACAATCGCCCCACCAGAGGGACCGTTGGTGACTTCCTAAAGCAAAAAATACAGCCCGACAGCATCCTTTCATTCGTTTCCGCCTACTTTACTGTTCATGCCTATCAAGCTCTCGCTGAACAGCTTGAGAATGCCGACAGTCTGCGATTTCTCTTCGGCGAGCCGACATTCGTTTCTGGCATCGACAAAGGAGGCAAGCAGGCAGCAAATTTCAAGCTGACTGAAAACGGCCTGACCATAGCCAAAACACTGGTGCAGGGGGCAGCGGCAAGAGCTTGTGCCGCATGGATTGATCGCATGGTCCAGATTCGCTCGATCCGCCAATCGAACTTCCTTCACGGGAAGGCGTACCACATCCAAAACGGTAACGCCTCCAGCGCAATTCTTGGCAGCTCCAACTTCACGGTTCCAGGCCTTGGGCTGGGCCCGAACAGTAACATTGAGCTAAACCTGATTGTCGACTCTGACCCAGATCGGAGAGACCTCAAAGCTTGGTTCGATGAGGTTTGGACCGACGAGCGGCTAACCAAGGACGTTAAGCAGGAAGTTTTGACCTACCTCAATCGGCTCTCCGCTCCCAACTCGCCCCAGTTCATTTACTTCCTCACACTCTACCATCTCTTCAGGGGAGAGCTCGAGGGTGCGAAGGAAACAGATGACAACCTCAGAACCAGCAGTCTCCTTGAGGCAAACGTCTGGAAGATGCTTTACTCGTTCCAAAAGGACGGGGTTAAGGGTGCAATCAACAAAATCCGCGACTACAACGGCTGCATTTTGGCAGACAGCGTCGGGCTAGGAAAAACTTTCGAGGCCCTGGCGGTGATCAAATACTTCGAGCTAAGGAATGAAAAGGTCCTCGTTCTCTGTCCGAAGAAACTCAGGCAAAACTGGACCGTGTTTCGTTCCAACAGCCGCCTGAATCCGCTGCTCGACGACCGCTTTGCCTTCGACGTGCTTTCCCATACAGATTTGTCCCGCACCTCAGGAGTGACGGGCGATCACGATCTCGCTAATTTCCACTGGGACAACTACGGGCTCGTGGTAATTGACGAGTCGCACAACTTCCGCAACAACACTGTTGGGAAACCAAATGACGACGGAACGTCGCGGCGCACCCGATATGAGAGGCTCCTGGAGGACGTGATTCAGTCCGGGCAGAAGACCAAGGTACTCCTGCTTTCCGCCACCCCGGTCAACAACGGTATCTCAGACCTACGAAATCAGATTTCCTTCATTGCGGGTGGCGACGTAGCTCGCTCAGCAGACCCGACTCACGATGGTGCCTTCAGAGAGAAACTCGGCATTCCGAGCGTCAAAGAAACGACCCGCAAAGCCCAGGCCAAGTTCACCCTCTGGACCAAAAAGCCAGCTGAGCAACGAAAAGCTCGCGACCTCATTCACGAGCTGGGCAGTGACTTCTTCCATCTCCTCGACGGTCTCACGATCGCGCGCTCGCGAGCGCAGATCAAACGCTACTACTCTCAGGAAATGGAGAGGCTTGGCGGCTTTCCGAAGCGTAATCCCCCCCTCGCAGAATATCCTCACATCGACCTAAATCAGGAGTTTCTCTCTTTCGAGGAACTCGACAGAAGGATCGGAGATTTGACGTTGAGCCTCTACCATCCCAGCACCAAGCTGAAAAAGGATCTCCCCCCGGAAGTTCGCACCCATTACGAGCAAAAAATCGGCAACTTCAACCAGGCAGGCCGCGAGCGGATCCTCATCGCCATGATGAAGATCAACTTCCTCAAACGGCTGGAAAGTTCGATCGACTCCTTCCGCCTTACTCTCGCGCGCACGATTGAGAAAATCGACCGTCTTGAAATGAAGCTCCAGGCTTTCCAGGAAGCTCGGAGCGCCAATCCCCAGCTCGACTTTGCCAATCTCTCCGAAGATGACTTCGACGATCTGGACCTCGACCCCGAAGATCTTGAGATCGGCGGCAAACACAAGATCAACCTCAGCCACCTCAACCTCCCAGATTGGTTGCTCGCCGTTCGTCTGGATAGGGACCAACTGCAGAACTTGCTGGATCACGCCAACCCCGTGACTGTCGCGCGCGATGCCAAGCTCACGCGCGTGAGAGAGATCATCACTGAAAAAGTGAAGAGACCGGGCAAAAACAAGGACGGTAAGCCGGTGCGAAAGGTCATCATTTTCACGGCCTTTGCCGATACGGCCCGCTACCTGTACGAACACCTCGCCCCTTATTGCCGTGATACGCTCGGCGTTCACAGCGCGCTCATCTGCGGTGGGGGGAAGTACAAGACCTCGCTCGGCGGCAATGATTTCGAGCAAATACTGACCAACTTCTCGCCGATTTCGAAGAAACGTGACAAGCAGCGTCAGCTTCCTCAAGACGAGGAAATCGACCTGCTCATTGCCACCGACTGCATCTCGGAAGGCCAAAACCTCCAGGATGCCGATCTTCTGATCAACTACGACATCCACTGGAATCCGGTCCGCATCATCCAGCGCTTTGGCCGCATCGACCGGATCGGATCGAAGAACAAGACAGTCTCGCTGGTCAATTTCTGGCCTACCAAGGATCTTGACGCCTACCTCAATGTGAAGAACCGCGTCGAGGACCGGATGGCGCTTGTCGATCTCACTGCCTCTGGTGAGGACAATCTGCTCGCCTCAGACCAGATCGAAGATTTGATAAAAACGGACCTGCATTACCGCAACCAGCAGCTCAAACGCCTTCAGAACGAAATCCTCGATCTTGAGGAACTGGAAGACGAGATGATCTCGCTCGCGGACTTTTCGCTCACGGACTTTCGACTGGCTCTGCTCAAGTTCCTGGAAAACAATCGCGAGCAGCTTGAATCTGCGGAACTCGGTCTCTACGCCGTCGTTCCTCCGGATCCGCAATTACCCGCTTCCCAGCCAGGTATCCTTTTCTGCCTGCGCCAGCGAGATGACAAGCGCTCTACCGAAGTGAACCCACTGGCTCCTCACTATCTGGTCTATGTGTTGGACGATGGCAATGTACGCCTTACCTTCATGCAGCCGAAGCAGTGTTTGGAGCTCTTCCGCGTATTGGCAGCCGGTTATCCGAGTGCATTCACCGACCTCTGCGACGCATTCGATACTCGGACCAAAAATGGCGAGGACATGAGCCAAGCCTCCAAACTTCTCGAATCGGCTGTCGCCTCCATCAAGCGCACCTTCACCAAGCGTGCGACCGCCTCCCTCTTTTCGGGACGCGACGGCCTACTGCCCAAAGCCAGCGAGACGCCATCATCCACCGATGACATGGAGCTCATCACCTGGCTCGTTATCTCGAATCCTTTGAAATGATTTTCCATGCCTATTGTCACTGATATCCGGCCGCTACTCGCGAACGCTCTTCAGGGGCTTGAATTTGGACTGCTCCGTGATTCCGCAATACACCTTCTAAGTGTCCTCGGATACGAAAGTGATCGCACCCACGAATTGGCAGATTCTTCACCGCTAGCCTTTCTCGAACTCGTCGAAACGCAGAAAAGCGATGCGAAGTTCGATCAAGCCAAGGCTCTCTTCGCTGAGTGGAAATCCGCCGACATTCTTTTCCAGCTCACCAGCGAAGACCTTGCGGCCACTTCCAGCCTGTTCAAGGAAACCGATCTCAAGCCCGGCCTACTCCAGTCCTACCTCTTCTTCTCCATCGAGCTGACGGGCAAAAACTACGCCCGTGGCAAGCTCACCGGCATCGCCCGTCAGATCAACCGCGTTTTCCCCATGCCCGTCATGGTGCTGATCCGCCATGGCGACGCAACCGGCAGCCCCATCCTCTCCATCGCCGTCATCAACCGGCGGCAAAACAAACTCCAAGCCAGCAAGGACGTCCTCGAAAAGGTCACCCTCATCCGCAACATCTCCCTGTCTAGCCCCCACCGCGGCCATCTCGACATCCTTGCCTCCTTCGCACTCCAGAATCTCGTCCACCCGAAGAAACTCCCCATCCAGGACTTCGACACCCTCCACGCCGCGTGGGAGGAAATCTTCAACGTCGAACTGCTAAACAAACGGTTCTACCGAGAACTGGCCAACTGGTATTTCTGGGCGCTCCCGCAGGTAGAGTTCCCCGCCGACATCGAGAAGGACGACGAGAAACGCCGCGCCACTGGCCTCATCCGGCTGCTCACCCGCCTCATTTTCTGCTGGTTCCTCAAGGAAAAGGGCCTCATCCCGGAAAAACTCTTCCATCCCACCGACCTCGCCAAGCTCCTCAAAGGCTTCGACCCCGAGAGCGAGACCAGCTCCGTCTATTACCAGGCCATCCTGCAGAACCTCTTCTTCGCCACGCTCAATCAGCGCATGGGCAAGGATTCCAAGGGCAACCCATACCGCGTCTTCGCCACCGACGAGGGCTTCCTGAAGAACAAGACCACCTACGATGTCAACAACCTCTACCGCTACGAAAAGCACTTCGCCGTCCCGCAGGACGAAGCCCTCGCCCTTTTCGCCGACATCCCCTTCCTCAATGGCGGGCTTTTCGAGTGTCTCGATCAATCCGAAGAGGGCACCGGCAAAAAACGCTACCTCGATGGCTTCTCGCGCAATCCCAAGATGCGCCCCCATGTCCCCGACCGCCTCTTCTTCGACAGCGGCGAGACTGCCGACCTCGCCGAAGTCTATGGCGACAAGAAACGCAAGGCCGAGAAGGTCACCGGACTCATCTCCATCCTGAACCGTTACAAGTTCACCATCGTCGAGAACACGCCCATTGATCAGGAAATCGCCCTCGATCCCGAGCTGCTCGGCAAGGTCTTCGAGAACCTCCTCGCCTCCTACAACGAAGAAACCAAAACCACCGCCCGCAAGCAGACCGGCTCCTTCTACACCCCGCGTCCCATCGTTGAATACATGGTGGACGAATCGCTCAAGGCCCACCTCACCGGCGCTCTAACGCAAAACGGCATGAGGGAGACGGACGCGCAGGCCGGCCTCGACATCCTCTTCGCATACACCGAGCGCGAGCATCCATTCCGCGAGCACGAAGTTGCCGCCCTGCTCGACGCCATCCACACCTGCAAGATTCTCGACCCCGCCTGCGGCTCCGGTGCCTTCCCGATGGGGATGCTGCAAAAACTCGTTTACATCATCCACAAGCTCGACCCCGACAACGCCCGCTGGAAGCAACTCCAGATCGACACCGCCGCGAAGATTCCCGATCCCTCCGCCCGCGACGCCGCCATCACCGCCATCGAACGCGACTTCGCCGACAATGAGGACGACTACGGCCGCAAGCTCTATCTCATCGAGAACTGCCTCTACGGCGTGGACATCCAGCCCATCGCCATCCAAATCTCGAAGCTCCGTTTCTTCATCTCCCTCGTCTGCGACCAGCGCACCAACCGCAGCAAAAAGGAAAACCACGGCATCCGCCCGCTGCCCAACCTCGAAACCAAGTTCGTCGCCGCCGACACGCTCATAGGGCTTCCGATTCCCGCGCCTGACCTCTTTGTGCGAACTCTGATTGATCCTATTGAAGCCAAGATCGAATCCGCCGTGCATTCCCACTTCGGTGCTCAAAATCGTAAACAGAAGCTCAAGCTACAGGATGACATCAATCGCCTGCAGTCAGAGCTCGCTGAAGCGATTGCGACCAGTCTTGGCGCCAAGCCGGGTTCAGACGTTGCAGTCAAAGCCCGGCACATTGCAAAGTGGAACCGATTTAATCCTCAGATCGCAGCAGACTTCTTCGATACTCACTGGATGTTCGGGCGCTCATTGGGAAAAGGCTTCGACATCGTCTTTGGCAATCCGCCTTATATCCAGATTCAGAAGTTTCCCGCCGCACAGAAAGCCATCTGGCAATCTCAAGGATTCAAGACCTACGCCGCCACTGCTGACATTTATTGCCTCTTTTACGAACGCGGCGCGCAACTCCTCAAACCGGGCGGGCACCTTGCCTACATCACATCTAACAAATGGATGCGAGCAGGTTATGGCGATCAGTTGCGTGGTTTCCTCTCATCTAAAGTGGACACTGTCTCGGTGCTCGACTTCGGCATGGCGCAAAACTTCGGGGCAGCCACTACCTATACCTGCATTGTGCAGCTTGAGAATCAACCCTACGCGCGAAAAACGCTCTCATGCTACGCTGTCGATGACCGTGCAGCCATGGCCGACCCAGCGAGCTATTTTGAACAAAACCGCGTTCAGCAAGATCACCTGAACGATTCGCCATGGGTCGTCATCTCCAAGGAACGCCAGCGCATCAAGGAACTGGTCGAAGCCCAGGGCGTGCCGTTGGAGAAGTGGGCCATTCAAATCAATTACGGCATCAAGACCGGCTTCAACGATGCCTTTTACATCACGCAGGATCAGCGCGACGCGATGGTGGCTGAAGATCCAAAGTGCGCGGACTTGATCGTGCCCCTGCTGCGGGGGCGCGATCTGGCCCGATTTCAGTCTAACTGGGACGGGACATGGATGATCAACACACACAATGGACTCCGAAGTGCTGGAGTTCCGCCGGTTGATGTCCGCAGGGATTTTCCCGCAATCTGGAAGCACCTGATCCAATGGGAGACAGAGCTAAAGACGCGCCAAGACAAGGGCAACCATTGGTCGAACCTTCGAAATTGTGCCTACCTGCGTGAGTTCTCGCAGCCGAAGATCATTTATCAGGATATCGCGCAGAGCCTCCCGTTCTACTTCGATGACCGCGAACACTTCTTCTTCAACAACACGCTTTGGATGATGAATGGGGACGCATCGCAGCTCCCCTACGTCACCGCGATGCTAAACTCATCGGTCTTCCGGTGCTGCTTTCGAGACAACTTCCCTGAATACTCGGGAAACGCCTACCGGCTATTCGCCATCTTCATGGAGAAAATCCCGGTGAAAAAACCTACAGACCAGCAATCTGCGTTGTTCGAAAAGCTCGTTCCGTTGATTCAGTTCGCCAAACGCACCGACGAGTCGATCGCCGCACAGTTTCTCGAAGACCTGATCGATGCCTGCGTAATGGAGTGCTACTTCCGCGAGCACATGGCCGAGCGCGACCTGCTGTTTCTCGACGACCTGGCTCCCCATCTCTCCGCCTACGACCCTAGCACCTCCGAATCGCAACAGCGCGAGTTCATCGCCCAACTCCACCGCACGCTGAACGCCCCCACGTCGAAAATCCGCAACCGCCTCCTCCGCATCTCCGCCGACAGCCCCGACCTCCTCGCCGTCATCAAAGAGGAGGGCGCGGTATGAAGTCCCGCCTCCACCGCCTCGAAATCCGCAACTTTAAAGCCTTCCGCGAGCCGTTCACTCTCGAGCTCGAAGGCCGTCACCTGCTCGTTTACGGCAGCAACGGCTCCGGCAAATCCTCCCTCTACTGGGCGCTCTATACCTTCCTTCAGAGTGCCAACAAGCCTACTCCCGGCGTCGCCAAATACTTCGATCCCGCCGACCCGCAAAACCTGCTCAACATTCACGAGAAAGACCCGGCCACCAAGCCAGGTGAAATCGCCCTGACCCTGCGCGACATCGCGACGAAGAACGACACGACGTATCGCATCAGCCAGACCGTCCACGGCACCCGCCAACAACCCGCGATCCTCAAAGGCGACCTCGCCAGCGACTTCATCACCTACCGCTTCTTCTTCGGTTTCTCCGATTTCCGAAACTCGCAGACGTTCAACGTCTGGCCGTTATTTGAGAAAGAGATTCTCCCTTTCTGTGTCACGACCGCCGGAGGTAGGCAAACGCCGGTTCAGATGTGGAACGCGATTCGGTCAGGCCAACCTAATCCTTATGCAAACAAAGGCCGCGCTGGGACGTATGCCTATGCCGACTTCCACTCAGCCACTAAGAGGTTCGCGGCCATCCTTCCCGGAATCATTGATGCCATAAGCTCTGAGGCTCAGTCCTTCTACGACACGCATTTCGCCAAGGACGACCAACCGAGGAAGATCACTTTAAAGCTCGGCCTCACGACGCCACCCTCGTCCTCGGGCGACAATCAGGCGGAGTTTCGGTTTACGCCTCCTGCAATCGGGTTTGGCGTCAAAATCGACGGCAGGACCATTGATCGTCCGCAGAGTTTTCTGAATGAAGCCAAGATGACGCAGCTCGCGCTGTCCGTCCGTTTCGCCGCTTCGCTGGTCAATCTTCACGAGTCCGACCTCAAGCTCCTCGTCCTCGACGACCTCCTCGTCAGCCTCGATATGAGCAACCGGATGAAGGTCGTCGAAATCCTCCTCTCCGATACCTTCGAGAACTACCAAAAGATCATCCTCACTCACGAACTCGGCTTCTTCCGCGAGTTCCGGCGCAAACTCGGTCCCGATCACCCGGATTGGAGTTGTGTGAGCCTGGAGGGCACGCCTGCCACTGCGATCAGCGGTCGCACGGTCAAAACCGACCTTCAGAAAGCGGAGGAGTATCTCAACGGCTACAATCTGGACGAAGCCGCGCTCTGCCTCCGCAAGGTTGCCGAGGATACTGCCAAGCGTTTCATCGATCACAATGAAGTGCTCCCCACAAAAGACTTCGTTGGTCTGACGGAGGCACTCCGAGCTGCACGTAACAAGATCCAAGCAGAGCTGCCGGTGGAACTCTACGAAAAGGTTGTACGCAATACTCCAAACGCCCATCGCAATCTCCTTATCGCTTCAGATGATTCTGATCTTGATGGAAACACGGCATTAGACCCTCAAACGAAAGGGAGGCTGAAGACCAATCGTAACCGCTTACGCAGCCTCATCTCTACAGAACACGTTGAGCGACTGAAAACGGTGAAACTAATCGACGACATCCTCGCTTGCACCGAGAGGGTCTTGAATCCCGCGGCCCACTCCGGATCTCCACCACTCTACAAAAAGGAGGTGCAAGACGCGCTCAACCTCATCGCGCAATTGGAGATTCGCCTAGCATCATGAAGACGCAGGACGCCAGTATTACCATGGTCGATGAAGATGTCGCTCGCTCTCTGCTAGATCAGCTCCTCGAAGATTCAAAACTCTATAAGACGAGCACTGACTACTTCAAACTGCTGGAGTTCACCAAACGACTGCGAAACTTCGCGCACTTCAACGCGATGTTGCTGCATGTCCAGAAGCCCGGCCTCCGCTATGCTGCCTCTGCTTACGACTGGAAAGAACGCTTTGGGCGTAGGCCAAAAGAGAACGCGCGCCCACTTCTGATTCTCTGGCCGTTCGGCCCAGTTGCGCTCGTTTATGATGTACAAGACACGGAGGGCAGAGACCTACCACAGGATGTGGACACTTTTTTGCACGCGGCGCAATCACAACGAAGCAATTATCCGGTTTCATCGAGAAGATGAACCGCAGAAACATCTCCTGCACCCAATTTGATGGTGGCGACGGAAAAGCCGGATCAATCCGTATGGAGAAACCTCCAACAACAAAGGAGGGAGGTCTCTACTCGATGCAAGCAAACCGGAACCATACGGCTCCGGTGCAGTTCATCACCATCGCGCACGAACTGGCTCACCTGTTCCTTGGTCATCTTGGTTCGGATAGGAAACTCAACATTCCCGAGCGTCCGCGCCCAGACCATGCAAAAGAAGAACTTGAGGCCGAATCCGTCGCCTACCTCGTCTGCGGACGGAATGGGGTAGAATCGAAGCCGCAAGCCTACTTGACCCATTTCGTCGAATCGAATACCCCCGTGGACAGCCTAGATCTATACCAAGTCATGCGTGCCGCCGGCCAGATCGAAACCCTGCTCGGGCTAGCGTCTCTCACCCGGTACCAGAAACCCAACAGCTCAGCGTAACCTCTGCCAATTCGGGACCATGAAGATCGAAACTCCCCCCGCTCCAGACGACGTACCCGCAGCTCTCCAGCTTCTCCAGGACGCTCTTGGAGAAGAAGAGGCTCGCATTCGCAAAGAGGGGTCCAAGGCAATGGAGGGAGGTGACTACGACACCGCCACAACAGTGATCGATTTTGCCAGACGACTGCTGGCATTCCAGAAAAAAGTCGCGGGATTGGAGAACGAATGGGCCGAGCTTGAAGACCTGCGTGATAAGGCCACGCCCGCCGTTCAGGAAATTGTTAGCAAGCGCTTCTTTGGCCAAAGTAAGAAGGGCGACATTACTTCCCAGGACGATTATTGCGGACCGGTTCTCCGTGTGCTTATTGAGATGGGCGGCAGCGGCAAGACCAAGGATGTCATTACGAAGGTGGGACAGGCCATGAAAGGCAACTTCAAGCCCAAGGACTACGAGAAGACCACCAGCCGAGCGCGAGAGCCCCGTTGTGAAAACACCACCCGCTGGGCACGGCAGAAGATGGTGGACGACGGTCGAATGAAGTCAGACAGCCCCACGGGAGTCTGGGAAATCTCCGACAAGGGACGTGCGTGGCTGAAGAGGTCCGCAGTGTAACAATCGAATCCTGAAAATGGGAGGCACTCCAGTCGATTAGATCGCTTAGATGAAAGCGGCCCCATCACCGCGCCAACTGCTCCCCGACCTGCTCGCACAACGTCATAAACGTCTGCTCCGCGAGCGACACGGGCTTCTGCTTCATATGGGCCACGACCCACTGACGCTTGATCCTTGACCGCACCAGCGGCAGCGAGACCAATTCACCGGACTTGATCTCCGCGGGCGCGGTCCAGGCGGCGACCATGGCGACGCCTAGGCCGAGTTTGACGAGTTCCTTGATGGCCTCGGTGTTGCCGAGTTCGATGAAGGACTTGGGGCGGACGCCGAGTTTCAGGAAATACTCGCCGATCATCTCGAACGTGGAGCTGTTCCGGCTGGAGATGATGTAGGTCTCGCCGGCGAGGTCCTTGGTCTTGGGATGCTGCTGGGCCCAGGGATGGAGGGGGCTGGCTAGGAAGATGAGCTCGTCTTCAAAGAGCGGGCGGCAGTCCACGCGGGCGACATCGCGCGGGCGCAGGCACACCGCGAGATCGAGCACGCCTTGTTCCAGACGTTGCAGGGTGTCCGGCGTCTCCCCGGGCACGATGGAGATGCTATACAAGGGGAAGGAGTCCTTAAACTCCCGCAGCACGGTGGGCAGGATGAACTGCGAAGCCGCAGGCGTGGATCCGATGCGAATCTGACCACGGGGGTTCTGGTCCAGCGCGCCGAGACTGGCGCGGGCCAGGGCCATCTGGCGCTGGATCTCCTCCGCATGACGCAGCAGTTCCCGGCCATGGTGGGTGAGCAAAACACGCTTCCCCTGCCGGTGAAAGAGCATGCAGCCCAGGTCCTCCTCCAGGGCGCGGATGGCGTGGCTGATGGCGGATTGCGTCAAATGCAGGGCCCGCCCCGCCTGGGTAAAGCTGCCCTCACGGGCGAGGACGGTGAAGGCACGAAGCTGACGCGAATCGAGGAGTGGGGAATCCATCTATGAATGAAATTCATACTTGGCGTTAGAAAGTTGTCGAGCGGTTTTTCAATCTTGGCCGGGCGGTGGCACATGCCGTGCAGTTCAAAACAGCCGCAAAAGCGCATCCTGCATTTTTCATTAGCCACACTCATCCCTCCTTCATCCCCACCCTCCCAACACCTCTCCATGAAGATGTACCCTGAAGCCGGCCTCACCCGCCGCGAAATGATCCGGAAGACCACCAAGGCCCTGGGTGCCAGCGCCTTGTTCTCCGGCCTGCCCGCAGGCTGGGTCGGCTCCGCCTTTGCCGATGACTCCCCGGAAGTCAAAGATGTGAACCTGGGCATCATCGCCCTCACGGACTGCTCCAGCATCGTGATTGCTCATGAGAAAGGGCTCTTCAAGAAGTACGGCATCAACTCCAAAGTAAGCAAGGGCGCGAGCTGGGCGGCGATCCGGGACTCGCTCTCCAACGGGGACCTTCAGGCCACGCACATGCTGATCGGCATGCCGATTGCCTCCACCATGGGACTGGGAGGCGCACCCAAGAAGCCGATGATTGTCCCGTGGCTCATCAACCGCAACGGCCAGGCCATCACGCTCAAGAAAGAGCTGAAGGGCAAGGTGGGTGCGGATCCCAAGGCGCTGAAGCCCTTCGTGGATGAAGCCAAGGCGGCGGGCAAGCCGATGACCTTTGCCATGACCTTCCCGCCTGGCACCCACGCCATGTGGATGCGCTACTATCTGGCGGCGGGCGGCATCCACCCCGGTGACGCGAGCGGGGCTGGCGCGGACGTGTCCCTCATCACCATCCCGCCGCCCCAGATGGTGGCGAACATGAAGGTGGGCCAGATGGATGGCTTCTGCGTGGGCGAGCCCTGGAACGCCCGCAGCATCGCCGAGGACATCGGCTTCACCTCCATCACCACCCAGGCGATGTGGAAGGACCACCCGGAAAAGGTCTGCGCCTTCACCCAGGAGTTCGCGGAAAAAAATCCCAAGACCGTGAAAGCGGTGCTCAAGGGTCTGCACGAGGCCAGCGTGTGGCTCGACAAGATGGAGAACCGCGAAGAGCAGGCCAACATCGTGAGCGCGGCCACCTATATCAACTGCCCGCCGGAGATCCTCCTGCCCCGTCTCCAGGGCAAGTACGACATGGGCGACGGCCGCCGCTACCGCGACCCGAACTACATGATCTTCAGCGACCGCAACTGCAACTACCCGCAGGCCAAGTTCGGCCTCTGGTGGCTGACCCAGCTCCGCCGCTGGGGCTTCACCCCGGGCGCGCCGGACTACGCAGCCGTGACCCAGCAGGTCATGCGCGGCGACATCTACGAAGAAGCCATGAAGGAGATCGGCTACGCCCACGGCGGGGCCGACGACAAGCCGGAGAGCTTCTTCGACGGAAGCGTCTTTGATCCCAAGGGCGACCTGGAGGCGTATGCCGCCAGCTTTGCCATCAAGAGCCTCAAAGCCTAAGCCCACCCCACCCCACCCCACTGAACCGCAGATGAACCCGAACCTGTTCCAGAAAATCAAACTCGAAGCCTTTGTGCTGCCGGCACTGGCCATTCTGGGCTGCTGCCTGATCTGGTACGTGATTGCCGGAAAGTCCGTCACCACCGTCAAGACCGACGACTGGGGCGACACGGTGAAGGTGACGAAGCGTACCGGCATCTCCGCGGATCTCCCCACCCCGGCGGAGACCTGGACGGCGAGCAAGATGTACGTGACGGAGCCCTTCGCCAAACGCGGCGAGCTGGACCAGGGCATCCTGCGGTTCACCTGGCTGTCCCTGAAACTGGTGGCGCAAGGTTATTTCCTGGCGCTGCTGATCGGGACGCCGGTGGGATTCCTCCTGGGCCTGTCCAAGAAGTTCACGACGGCGTTTGACCCCATCATCCAGGTACTGCGCCCGGTCTCCCCGCTGGCCTGGCTTCCCCTGGGCATGATCCTCTTCAGCGGGGTGAAGATCATGGACTCCGGCGGGCGCACCACCTTTGGTGCCTCCGACGCAGCCGCCCTCTTCACCATCGCCATCTGCGCCATGTGGCCCACGGTGATGAACACTGCGGTGGGCGTGCGAGCCGTGCCGCAGGACTACCTGAACGTGGCCAAGGTGCTGAAGCTCTCCCGGACCAAGACGCTCTGGAAGGTGCTGGTGCCCGCCACCCTGCCTTACATGTTCACCGGCTTCCGCCTCAGCCTGGGCATTGCCTGGCTGGTGATCGTGGCGGTGGAGATGCTGACCGGCCGGCCCGGGGTGGGCGGCTTCCTCTGGCAGCAGTACAACGCGAACAGCTTCGCCCACATCATCCTCTGCATCCTCACCATCGGCGTGGTGGGCTATGTGCTGGACCGCCTCATGAGCCTGGCGGAATCGAAGCTGAAGACAGCCTGATGCGAGTTTCCTGAACCCCATCCTCTTTTACCAGGTCATGTCCCAACCCATTCTCTCACTCAAGAACGTCAGCAAGGGCTACGGCTCCAAAGGAGCCCGTACCGAGGTGCTGCGCGATATCAGCCTGGAGGTCCGGGAGGGCGAGTTCGTCGCCATCGTGGGCTACTCCGGCTCGGGCAAGACCACCTTCATCAACATGCTGGCCGGGCTGCTGAAGCCCGACAGCGGGGACGTGCTGCTGGATGGCAAGCCCATCACCGGTCCCGGCCCGGATCGCGGCCTGGTCTTCCAGAACTATTCCCTGCTGCCCTGGCTGACCGTCACGGAAAACATCGCCCTGGCGGTGGACAGCGTCTTCCCCACCTGGAGCAAGGAGCAGAAGGAGGCCCACATCGCCAAGTACATCGCCATGGTGAAGCTCACCAAGGCCGCAGGCAAACTCCCCCGGGAACTCTCCGGCGGCATGCGCCAGCGCGTCTCCGTGGCACGCGCCCTGGCCATGGACTCCCGGGTGCTGCTGCTGGATGAACCCCTGAGCGCGCTGGATGCGCTGACGCGGGCCAATCTGCAGGACGACATCAGCGAGATCTGGCAGAGCGCCCGCAAGACAGTGGTGTGGATCACCAATGACCCGGACGAGGCCATCCTCCTGGCGGACCGCGTCATTCCCCTGCTGCCCACTGCCCCGGCCACGCTGGGCCAGGCCATCGACATCCCGCTGGCCCGTCCACGTGACCGCTCTGCGATCAACCACGACCCGCAGTTCAAGGCCCTGCGCAACCAGCTCATCAACCTGCTGCTGGCTGCCAAGGAAAAGAGCCGCACCACCGTGAGCAAGAAGCTGGTCCTGCCCGACATCCTCCCTGAGGACATCTCCACTCCGAACTCCATCCAGTACCTGACCCGCCGCGGCCCCCGCCGCCGGTCCGAGGAAAAACGCGAAGAACTTGAAGTCGCATCATGATGAGCACCCTTTCCGCAACCCCACCCAAGAAGACCCTGCTGGAAATCTCCCGGCTCTGGAAGGCCTACCCGGCCCCGGGCGGTGGAGAGGCCGTCATCGTCAAGGATTTCAACCTCAAGCTGGAGGAGGGTGAGTTCGCCACCCTCATCGGCCACTCCGGCTGCGGCAAGTCCACCGTGCTCTCCATGGTGGCCGGCCTGAGCGAGGTGACCAAGGGCGGCATCATCCTGGCGGGACGGGAAACCACCGACCCCGGCCCGGACCGTGGCGTGGTCTTCCAGGCACCCTGCCTGCTCCCGTGGGAGACCGCGTTTGAAAACGTCATGCTGGGCGTGAACCAGGTGTACTTCACCGCGAGCAAGGCCGAGCGCCGCCAGATCGCGGAGTACTACCTGAGCGTGGTGGGCCTCTCGGACTCCATGCACAAGTACCCCGGGGAGCTCTCCCAGGGCATGCGGCAGCGCGTGGGCATCGCCCGCGCCTTTGCCCTCCAGCCGAAGATGCTGCTCCTGGATGAGCCCTTCGGCATGCTGGACGCGCTGACACGGTTCGAGCTCCAACAGGTGCTGCTGGAGCTGTGGCGCAAGTTCCGCATCACCACCCTGATGGTGACGCATGATGTGGATGAGGCCATCTTCCTGAGTGACCGTGTGGTCATGATGACCGACGGCCCCGAGGCCGAGGTGGGCGACATCCTGCGCATCCCCTTTGCCCGGCCGCGAGAGCGCAAAGTGATCATGGAGGATCCGCAATACTACGAGCTGCGTGAGCACCTCATCACCTTCCTGAATGAGCGCTCCCATCTGCGCCCGAGCAAGGACCCGAACTTCAAGCCCTCGCCCGACATGGCGGCGGAGCTCGCCTCCCACCCGCACATCAGTCCGGCCGGCATGAAGCTGCAGACCTCTGCCGCATAGACAGCCACCGGCCGCCGCCACTCATTTCCCATAACCGCCAGGGTGAACTCCTTCACCCCACGCCCTTCCCATGCCTTTTCCCGGCCGTCGCCAGACCACCCGGGGATCCCCTCAAACTCCCGCCTCAAATAAACTGCTGCAACAACCCGACACCACTCAACTCAACCCGTGCTCTCCACAACTACCCACATGAAACAAGCACTCGTCATCCCGCTGCTCGCCGCCGCATCGGCCGGCCTCAGCCTCGCTGGTGAACCGGCGGCCAAGAACCCGAAGGCCGTGGTCATCCCGCCGCCGGAGCCCAAGATTGTCACCTTTGACTTCCAGGAGCGCCTCCGCTTCGAGTACCGGGAGAACAACTTCGACTTCAACGACGGCGTTAACTCCCTGACCGACGACTCCTGGCTCCTCCAGCGTGCCCGGGTCGGCATCAAGGTCTCCCCCACCGACTACCTCAGCTTCTACGTGCAGGGGCAGAGTTCCCTCGAACTCGACTCCGACCGTCCCAATGAACCGGGCGTGATGGGAGCAGAAGGCGATGACGCCATCGACCTGCGCCAGGCCTACATCAAGATCGGGCCCAAGGACCTGAACATCACCATCGGCCGTCAGATCCTCAGCTATGGCGATGAGCGACTCATCGGCGCCTTCGACTGGAACAACCTCAGCCGCACCTTCGATGCGGTGAAGTTCCACTACGGCACCAAGGACTGGAGCATCGAGGCCTTTGCCGCCTCCGTGGTGGTGGCCGACAGTGACACCTTCAACTACAGCGACCTCTTTGACGGCAACGAAACCGGGCGCAACCAGGTCTTCAGCGGCATCTACTTCAGTACTGCAGCCCTCTGCCCGCTGGGCTCCACCACCGACTTCTACGCCCTGCATCTGCATGAGGAATACCTCGCGGGCGATACCAACTTCGTCACGCTGGGCACCCGCCTGAAGGCAGATGTCACCAAGACCGGTGGCTGGGACTTCGAGACGGAGATGGCCGCGCAGTTCGGTGAGGTGAAGGACAAGGACCTGAGCGCCTTTGCCGGCCACTGGGGCTTCGGTTATGTGTGGACCAAGAGCGCGTGGAAGCCCCGCCTCTTTGCCGAGTACAACTTTGCCACCGGTGACAGCAATGCCGCCGACGGCGATGTGGACACCTTCCAGAACCTGTTCCCCACGAACCACAAGTTTTACGGCTACATGGACGCCTTTGCCTGGCAGAACATCCACAACCCGGCGATCAGCTTCTCCGTCCAGCCGACCAAGACGGTCAAGCTGCAACTGGACTACCACGCCTTCTTCCTGGCGGACACCAGTGATGCCTGGTACCGCGCCAACGGCGTGACCGCCGTGCGCCCCATCAAGGGCAGCGCCAGCGACTTCGTGGGCACGGAGCTGGACTTCACCGCCTCCTGGAAGGCGACGAAGAACCTCAGCTTCCTGGCCGGGTACAGCCACTTCTTCTGCGGCGACTACGCCAAGGCCACCGGCGCGGCGGATGATGCGGACTTCGCCTACGTGCAGGCCACGTTCGATTTCTAATCCTGCCTTTCACCCTCATTCATTCAGTTGATACTTCAGTTTGTTGTTGTGTGTCGTGGAACCCCTCTGGCCCATGGGGGTCAGAGGGGTTTCCCATGGCCGGACACTCATGAACTAAATTCATCGATATCCTGAAAATTGCGATGAATCGCTCACGTGTATTATTCACGAATGGCACACGGCATGCATTGCTTTCTGCCGTGAAATCCACCACATCCATCCCAGCCCTGAGCGCCACACCTGCCCCCAACAAGGTGCGTGTGGGATTCATTGCCCTGGCCGACTGCGCCCCGTTGCTCATCGCGGATGAGCTGGGCTTGTTTGAGAAACACGGGGTGGAGGTGGAACTGAGCCGGGAGGTCGGCTGGGCCACCATCCGGGAAAAAATCCTCTACGGGCAGATCGATGCCGCGCACTCCATCGCCGGTCTGGCCCTCTCCCTCCGCCTCGGCCTGGAGGGCGCGGTCTGCCCGGCGATCTGCCCCTTTGTCTTCAACCTGCATGGCGATGCGATCACGCTGAGCATGAATCTCTGGCACCGTGGGGTGCGGGATGCGCAGTCCCTCCAGAAGCTCATCCGCAGCACGCCGCAGAGTCTTTTCACCTTTGCCATCGTTGCCCGCACGTCCTCGCATAATTTCCTCATCCGCCGCTGGCTGAAGAGCGGGGGCATCGATCCCGACCGCGATGTGCGTCTGGTGGTGCTGCCGCCCACCCAGATGGCGGGTTCCCTGAACGCAGGCCTCATCGATGGCTACTGCGTGGGAGAGCCCTGGAATTCCCTCTCCATCGTTCACGGCACCGGTTGGTGCCCCGCCATCAGTGAGGACATCATGCCCGGCCATCCGGAAAAGATCCTCCTCACCACGGAGCACTTCGCCGCCAAAAGGCCCGAGGCACTGGAATGCGATGATCCGGGCGCTCCAGGAGGCGTGCGAATACTGCGACAAGCCGGAGAAACCGCCGCGCATCATCGAGATTCTCACCGGTGGCGGCCACCTGCGCGTGGATCCCGGCATTCTGGGGCTCTCTCTCATCGGCCCGTTTGACGATGGCACCAAGCAGCTGCGTGATGCCTCGAACTTTCACATCTTCCACCGGCGGGATGCCAATGTGCCCACGTTGGAGAAGGCTGGCTGGCTGCTGGGCGAGTTCATCCGCCATGGCCTGATCCCGCCGGAGCTCAAAGACGTGGCCGCCCAGGCCTCTGCCGCCTGCTGGCGCACGGACCTCTACCACCGCGCGCTGAAGAAGACGCCCTCCAAGAAAACGCAAAACGCCAGGGCCAAAACCCGGGCCACGCCCTCCACCATCCGCAAACCCCGCCGCGCGCACGCTTCCGCACCTGCATCCGTCACCGCATGAAATTCGCCGACCTTAAGAACTCCGGGCACTGGCCCACCCTGCTCACCACGTTCCTGTACTTTGACTTCAGCTTCATGGTGTGGACCGTGCTGGGTCCCCTGGGCGCGCAGATCGGCGAGTCACTGCATCTGGATGCCGGGCAGAAGGGGCTGATGGTGGCCGTGCCGATCCTTTCCGGGGCCATCCTCCGCCTCGTGCTGGGCATGCTGGTGGACCGCATTGGAGCCAAGACCACCGGGACTCTGGCGCAGATCATCGTGATGCTGGGCCTGGCCGGAGCCTGGCTGCTGGGGGTGCAGAGCTTTGCCACCGTGCTCACGCTCGGCTTTGTCCTCGGGTTCGCCGGGGCCAGCTTCGCCGTGGCGCTGCCGCAGGCAGGTCGCTGGTATCCGCCGCGTCTCCAGGGTGTGGTGATGGGCCTGGCGGGTGCGGGCAACGTGGGCGTGGTGCTGGACAGCCTGATCGCCCCCCGTCTGGCCAATGCCTACGGCTGGCAGAGCGTGTTTGGTTTTTCCTTGATCCCGGCCATCCTGGTCTTCATCGCCTACATCCTCATTTCCAAGGAGGCTCCCGGTGAGTTCAAGAAGAAGAAGGTGCGGGACTACGTGAACCTGCTGAAGGAGAAGGACGCCCACTGGTTCTGCTTCTACTACACGGTCAGCTTTGGCGGCTTCGTGGGTCTGGCCAGCTACTACGTGCTGTATTTCAAGAGCGAGTTCGGCCTCACTGCGGTGCATGCGGGTGACTACGCAGCCGCCTGCACCTTCATCGGTGCCATCCTCCGGCCCGTGGGTGGTGGTCTGGCAGACCGGTTCGGCGGCATCCGCTCGCTCCTCGCCTTCTACTCCCTGGCGGCCGTCGGTCTGGTGGCAGCAGCTTTCACGCACCATGAATATGGCAACCTGGCCCTCTTCCTGGTCATCAGCGGGGCGCTCGGTATGGCGAACGGTTCCGTGTTCCAGCTCCTGCCCCAGCGCTTTGGCAAGGACCTGGGCGTCATGACCGGCCTCGTGGGCTGCGGCGGCGGGGTGGGCGGCTTCTACCTGGCCACCTCCCTGGGCTACGCGAAGAACGCCACCGGCTCCTGCAGCGTGGGCTTCCTGGTCTTTGCCGGTCTTTGCGTGCTGGCCATCTGCGGCCTGGCTCTGGTGAAGAACCGCTGGCGCACCACCTGGGGTGCCCTCACCGAGGCCCGCATCTGATTCTTATTTCCTAAGCCCCCTTTCTAAAACTCCGCCACTCATGAAGATCCACCCCAGCATCTACGGCATGGCCCGGGAGAAGGACACCCCTTCCTCCGACGCCTTTGCCGTGAAGACCTGGGGTGACACCGTCATCGCCGTGCTGGCGGATGGGGCTGGCACAGGTGAGCCCGCCCGGGAGGCGGCACAGCGGGCGGTGAGCTCCCTGGTAAGCCACTACCAGGCCCGGCCGAAGTCCTGGGAGCCCGCGAGAGCGCTGGAGGAGTTCACGAAGCTGCTCAACCGCATGTTCTACCAGGAGTCCATGGCCCGCTTCGAGCGGCCGGAGATGGTCTCCACTCTGGCCGTGGCGGTGATCGAAGGCGACCGCCTCTATGGCGTGAACGTGGGTGACTCCCGCATCTGCCTGGGTCGCCAGGGCGGCATGCGGGTGCTTTCTGAAGATCATGTGGATGACGAGCGCCGCAATGTGCTGACGAAGGCCCTGGGCATGGCTCCGGAGCTGGATCCGCATGTGTTTGAAACCGAGGTGCGGGACGGGGATGTGGCGTTCCTCTGCTCCGATGGTGTGAGCAACCACTATGAAGTGGCCGGTCTGGCCACCGCGCTGGAGGGTCGCAGCTCGGCCCGCAGCATTGTGAAGACGGCGCGCGCGGCCGCCAGCGATGAAACCCTCGATGACATGAGCGCCATTGTCATCGATATTGCCGAAACCGGAAAACTGCGAGCCATGAGTGAACGCAGCCTGACCATCCCGACCGCCCTTGCCAAAGGGGAAATGCTCGATGGCTACGAACTCCTCCGCCCGCTCCAGATCGGCGGACGCGTCTGGCTCGCAGAAAAGGATGGCACCCAGGTGGTGCTGAAGTTTGCGCCCGTGGAGGCACTGGAGAGTGAGCAGCACCTCAATGCCTATCTGCGCGAGGTGTGGAACGCCACCCGTATCAAGAACGACTTCTTTGTCCGCTCTGAGGAGCCCGCTGGGGCCACAGCCCGGTACTATGTGATGGAATTTGTGAACGCGCCCAGCCTGGCGACGCTCCTCACCACCCGCCGTCTGCATGTGGACGAGGCGCTGGCGCTTGGTAGTTTCCTCTCCCGCTCCGCCGCCGCGCTGCTGAAGCTGGATCTCGTGCATGGCGACATCAAGCCGGAGAACGTGCTGGTGCTGCGTGAAGGCGATGCCCTGAGCTTCAAGCTCGTGGATCTGGGCAGCGCCGCGGAGATCTTCTCCGTCACCTCCCGCGCCGGCACGGCCAGCTACCTGGCCCCGGAGCGCTTTCACGGTGGCCCGGTGAGCGAGCGCACCGAGATCTTCGCCATGGGCGTGACACTCTACCAGGTGCTCACCGGCCGCCTGCCTTACGGCCGCATTGAGCGCTTCCAGACGCCGTCATTTAGCGCGCCCAAGTCCCCCACCCGGCTGAATGCCAACATCCCACCGTGGCTGGAGGCCATTGTCCTGCGCGCCATTTCCATCGATCCCGAGCGCCGCTACCAGCATTACTCGGAGCTTACCTTTGACCTGACCCACCCTGTCAAGGTCGAGCCCTTTCATGAGCGCGGCACCTCCCTGCTGGAGCGCAACCCGCTCGGCTTCTACCGCACCGGTTTCTTCATCCTGCTTTTCACCGTGGTCTGGCTCCTCCTGCAGCTCCTCTCCCGCCGCTGAGATGAACTGACCGCCCCGTGCGCTTCCCCGCCTGCCGCCTCGAAGTTACCTCGAACCCTCAAGCTTTCCCGACCCACATGACCACCGTTCCCATCATTCCTGAGAGCGCCCCCTTCACCTCTGATCAACGAGCCTGGCTCAACGGCTTCCTGGCCGGCATCCTCAGCCAGGGGCAGAGCGGTGCCCCTGCACTGCGCAGCCCGGCTCCAGCCGTGGAGAAGCTCCCGCTCCTCATCGCATTCGGCAGCCAGAGCGGCAATGCTGAGTCCCTTGCCAAGAAGCTGGTCAAGGAAGCCTCCGGTCGTGGCTTTGCCGCACGCGCAGCGGGTCTGGACGCCCTGCAACCCGCGGGGCTGGCCGCAGAGAAGAACGTGCTCATCATCACCAGCACCTGGGGTGAAGGCGACATGCCGGACAATGCCGCGGGCTTCTGGGACGGACTCAATCAGAACGGCTCCTCCCCCAAGCTGGACGGCCTGCGCTACTCCGTGCTCGCCCTGGGGGATCTGAACTATGGCGACACGTTCTGCCTCGCAGGCCGCAAGCTGGACGAGCGCCTGGAGCAACTGGGTGCCGCCCGCATCCACCCGCGTGTGGACTGTGACGTCGAGTACGACGAACTGGCGAAGTCCTGGAGCGAGGGCGTCTTCAAGTCCCTGGAGTCCGCCGGTCCCGCCACCTCCGGTGCTGTGGTGGAAGCCCCCGCTCCCGCCGCCGCTCCTGCAAAGGAAGAGGCCACCGGACACTCGAAAAAGAACCCCTTCCCTGCCGCGCTCATCGGCAATCTGGAGCTCAATCAACAAGGCTCCTCCAAGGACACGCGCCACATCGCCTTCTCCCTGAAAGACAGCGGCCTGGTCTATGAGACCGGGGATGCCCTGGGCGTCTTCACCCAGAACTGCCCGGAAGTGGTCGCCACCATCATCGCCGCCCACGGGTTGGACCCTGAAACTCCCGTCTCCCTCCCTGACGGCGGCGAGGCCCCGCTCAAGACAGCCCTGCAGACCGCGTATGAAGTGCGCAACCTCCTGGGCATCACCCCGGAGAAGTCGCCTGCCGCCACGGACTTCGTCTCCGGGCTCCGCAAGCTGCAGCCCCGGCTCTACTCCATCGCCTCCAGCCCGAAGGCGCACCCGGATGAGGTGCACCTCTGCGTGGGTGCGGTGCGATATGAAAAAGACGGCGTGGCTCACAAGGGCGTCTGCTCCACCTTCCTGGCAGACCGTCTGGAAGTGGGTGCCACCACCGGCGTCTTCGTCCACACAGCCAAGCACTTCCGCGTGCCGGCCGATGCCTCCAAGCCGATGATCATGGTGGGCCCGGGCACGGGCATCGCCCCCTTCCGCGCCTTTCTTGAGGAGCGTGAAGCCACCGGGGCTCCAGGAAAGAACTGGCTCTTCTTCGGCGATCAGAAGGAGTCCACGGACTTCCTCTACCGCAGCCAGATCCAGGCCTGGCACAAGAGCGGGTTCCTCACCCGCCTGGACCTGGCCTTCTCCCGTGATCAAACGGAGAAAATCTATGTGCAGACCCGGATGATCGAGCACGCTGCCGAGCTCTGGCGCTGGCTGGAGGAAGGCGCGCACTTCTACGTGTGTGGCGATGCCTCCCGCATGGCCAAGGACGTGGACGCCGCACTCCACACCATCATCCAGCAGCAGGGCGGCAAGTCCGCCGATGAAGCCGCGGCCTACGTGGCAGACCTGAAGAAAACCAAACGCTATGCCCGCGATGTTTACTGAACTTCTTCCCCCTCCCTCCCGCACCGTGGCTCCTGCAACCCAAGACTTCAGCACCGATCAGAAGCGCTACCTCGAAGGTTTCTTCGCCGCGCTCCAGGCCCGCGGCGTGAGCTTCGGCGACATGGCGCCCCTGCCCATGGCCCCGCCCTCCGCTGAGCCCAGAGTCAATCTGGAAGACCTCACGAAGGAAGAGCGCATCAAGCGTGATGTGCACCCCTTTGACGCCATCGAGCAGCTCATCATCGATGCCCGCTGGAACGCCGCCCCGGAACCCGAAAGCGTCTTCCGCAACAAGTGGAACGGCCTCTTCTGGCTCTCCCCGGTAAAGGACGGCTACATGTGCCGCCTGCGCATTCCCGGTGGCATGGTGAAATCCTTCCAGCTCCGCGAGCTGGCCGCGATCTCCCGCGAGCTGACCACCGGCTACATCCAGATCACCACGCGGAACAACTTCCAGATCCGGCTCATCGAGCCGAAGAACTGCCCGGAAGTGTTGCGCCGCATTCAGTCCGTGGGGCTGCATTCCAAAGGGGCCGGCGGAGACAACATCCGCAATATTACCATGAACCCCTGCGCGGGCTATGACCCGTACGAGCTCGTGGATGTGCGCCCCTATGTGAATGAATTGGCCACGCACATCATCGCCAGCAAGGAGTTCTACGACCTGCCGCGCAAGTTCAACATCGCCTATGATGGAGGCGGTCTGGTGAGCAGCGTGGAGGACACGAACGACATTGGTGCCACCGCGGTGGAGATCGGCGCGAACGACCAGGGCATCGAGCCCGGCCTGTGGTTCCGCATCGGCCTGGGCGGGGTGACGGGTCACAAAACTTTTGCCAGTGACTGGGGCGTGCTCGTGAAGCCCGAGGAGCTGAACAAAGTCATTCTCGCCATCGTGCGCGTCTTCATCCGCGATGGTGACCGGACCAACCGCAAGAAGGCCCGGCTGAAGTATTTGCTGGAGGGGCGGGGACTTGATGGCTTCCGCAATGACGTGGAAGCGGTGCTGGGATACACTCTGCAAAGTCTGGCACCTGACTCGCCCCTCCAGTTGCCCCGTCGTTTCTCCCAGCAGGGTCACTCCCATGTAGGAGCGTACCCGCAGAAGCAGGAAGGCCTGCACTACATCGGCGCCAGCGTGCCCGTGGGCCAGCTCACGGCCCGGCAGCTGGAACGCATCGCGGACATCGCCGACAGCTACGGCACCGGCGAGATCCGCCTGACCGTCTGGCAGAATTTCATCGTACCGAATGTGCCCACCGCCTTCGTGGCCACGGCCAGCAAGGCGCTGCGCAAGCTGGGCTTCCCCACAGATCAGAGCCCGCTGCGCAATGGCTTCGTAGCATGCACCGGCAACCGCTACTGCAAATACGCAGCCAGCGACACCAAGGGCCACGCCATCGCCATGATGGACTACCTTGACAAGCGCGTGAAGCTGGACACTCCGGTGAACATCCACTTCACTGGCTGCGCGCACAGCTGCGCCCAGCACTTCATGGGCGACATCGGCCTCCTCGGCACCAAGGCCAAGGGCGAGTCTGGCGAAGGCTATCACATCACTGTGGGTGGCGGATTCGGAGAGAACCGCATGGTCGGCCGCCAGATCTTCAGCGCCGTGCCCTATGAATCCCTCGGCACCACGCTGGAGGCGATGCTCAAGACCTACCTCGCCAAGCGCCAGCCGGAGGAGAGCTTTCACAAGTTCTGCAACCGGCACTCGGTGGGTGATCTGCAGGTGCTGTTCTCGGAAGCGATGGGTTGAAAGGCATCGGGTTCTGAGAAAGAACCCTTTCACCTCTAGAGACTTTTCACTTTTCACTCTTAACTTTTCACTTCACCAATGACCCTCGACCACCGCACCTCACTCGTGGACAAGCTCCTGGCCGAACAGCAGGACTTTTCCACCGCGGTGTCGAAGTTCTCTGAATGGCATGACCAGGCCCACGATGAGCCGCTCCAGGCGCGTTATTACAAGAACCTGATCCCCCTGAGCAAGCCGCTTAAAGGGGAGCAGTACGCGTTCGAGGTGAATCTGGACCAGTGCACCGGCTGCAAGGCCTGTGTGGCGGCCTGCCACTCCATGAACGGGCTGGATGAGCACGAGAGCTGGCGGGACATGGGGGCGCTGGCCGGCTGCCGGGACGAACCCTATGTCCAGACGGTCACCACGGCGTGCCACCACTGCACAGACCCGGCCTGCGCCGAGGGCTGCCCAGTACTGGCCTATGAAAAGGACGAGGAAACCGGCATTGTCCGCCATCTGGATGACCAGTGCATCGGCTGCTCGTACTGCATCCTGAAATGCCCGTACGATGTGCCCAAGTACAACCCCAAGCGCGGCATCGTGCGCAAGTGCGACATGTGCCAGCAGCGTCTGGCGGTGGGTGAGGCTCCCGCCTGTGTGCAGTCCTGCCCGAACGGCGCGATTGCCATCCGCATTGTGAAGATGGACGTGGTGAAGGAGGCCACCCGCAAGCCGGGCAAACGCCTGCTGCCTGGCGCGTTTGATTCCTCCTACACGCATCCCACCACGAGTTATGTTTCCTCGAAGCCAATTCCTGACTTCGCCCGCCCCCAGCATGACGGGGAGCTGCAACTGGAGGAGATGCACGCGCCCCTGGCCTGGATGCTGGTGCTGACCCAGATGGCCACGGGTATTTTCATCGCTGCCCTCTGCTCATGGGTGGAACCTGCGAAGATGCAGGCGCTGAGCCTGGCCGCACTGGTGGTGCTGGCGGCTGGTCTGGGCACCAGTGTGCTGCACCTCGGGCAACCCTTCCGCGCCTGGCGGGCTTTCCTGGGCTGGCGGAAGTCCTGGCTGAGCCGTGAGGTCATGGCCTTCGGTGGATTCTTCAAGATCGGCGCGCTTGCCTGGTGGTTCAATCATCCCGCCCTGGTCGGCCTCACCGTCGCGGCGGGTCTGGCCAGTGTCTTCTGCTCCTGCATGGTGTATGTGGACACGCGCCGCTCCTACTGGGCCGCACCCATCACCTTTGCCAAGTTCTTCGGCACCACGGTGCTGCTGGGCAGTGCCAGTGCGGCCGCCGTGCTGGGGTGGTTGCAGATGCTGGACCTGTGGCAGGGCGGGCCGGTGTATGCCACCCTCTTTGCGGCCGCCGCCGTGGTATTCCGCATTGGACTGTTCGTTTATGAGTGGTCGCTGCAATCCTCTGCCCTCGGCAACAGCCACCACCCCTGCCATCGCTCTGCCAAGACACTGGCCACGCTGGCACAGAGCGCCCAGCAGGTGCGGGTGCTCCTCTTCATCATCTCCACCGTCTTCGGATTCCTGGCCATGGGCAATGTGGGCAGCCTCATTGCGGCTTGGGCCACCATCTCACTCGTAGCGACCTTCTCCTCCCAGGTGATCGAGCGTCATCTCTACTTCGCCGGCGGAGTCGCCACCCGGATGCCCGGGGTGCCGATGACTCCGCACCATCATTGATTGCCCCCTCACTGGAATGAACATGAGCGCGCGCCTCCCTGAACTGATCCGGGCCTTCAACGGCCCCATGACCAAGGAATTGGTGCAGGAGCCAGCCAAATTTGGTCTCGGCAGTCTGCCCTCCCGCACCCAGCCCGTCTCCGTGGCCCACGCGGTGTGCGGCTTCTGCTCCACGGGCTGTGGTCTGAAGATCCATCTGGATGAAAAGGGCCAGGCCATCAATCTCACGCCCAACACGCAGTACCCCGTGAACCTGGGGATGGCGTGCCCGAAAGGCTGGGAGGCGCTGACTCCCCTCTACGCCGCGGATCGCGCTACCACTCCCCTGCTGAATGGTGAAGCCGTGGACTGGGACACGGCCATGCAGGTCTTTTGCCGGAAGTTCGAGGCCATCATGGACCAGCACGGGCGTGAATCCGTGGCCTTCCTCAGCACCGGCCAGATCATGGTGGAGGAGATGGCCTTCCTGGGTGCCCTGGCCAAGTTTGGCATGGGCATGGTGCACGGCGATGGCAACACCCGCCAGTGCATGGCCACCGCCGTGGCGGCGTACAAGGAGAGCTTCGGCTTCGACGCCCCGCCCTACACCTATGCGGACTTTGAGCAAGGAGACGTACTGGTGTTTATTGGTGCGAACCCCTGCATCGCCCACCCCATCATGTGGCAACGGGTGCTGTCCAATTCGAACCAGCCCGAAATCATCGTGGTGGATCCGCGCAAGACGGAAACGGCCATGGCCGCCACCCAGCACCTGCCGATTCTCCCCAAGTCGGACCTGCTACTCTTCTACTGCCTGGCCCACTGGCTGGTGAAGCACGGCCACGTGAAGCCGGAATACATCGCGGACCACACGAACGGCTACGAGGGCTTCTGCGAGTTCCTCAAGGACTATGCGCCGGAGCAGCATTACGCTTCGTTGGGTCTCAGCGAGGAGGAGTTCCTCAAGTTCGCGGAAACGATCGCAAACGGTAAGAGCGTCTCCTTCTGGTGGACCATGGGAGTCAATCAGGGGCATGAGGCCACACGCACAGCGCAGGCCATCATCAATGTGGCGCTCATGACCGGCAACATCGGCCGTCCGGGCACCGGGGCCAACTCTATCACGGGACAGTGCAACGCGATGGGGTCCCGTCTGTTCTCCAACACGACCAACCTCATCGGTGGGCATGACTTTACCAAGGCAGAGCATCGTGCCAAGGTGGCCCAGGCGCTGGATATTCCCGAAGAGCGCATCCCTCAGAAACCCAGCCTGGCGTACGACCAGATCGTGCAGGGCATTGAAGAAGGCCGCATCAAGGGCCTCTGGATGATCGCCACCAATGCCGCTCACTCCTGGATCCAGCAGAAGCGCATTCGCGAGGTGCTGCAAAAGCTCGATTTCTTTGTGGTGCAAGACATGTATGCCACCACGGAGAGCGCGCAGCTCGCTCATCTGGTGCTGCCCGCCGCGGGCTGGGGTGAAAAGGAGGGCACCTTTATCAACTCCGAGCGCCGCATCGGGGTCTCCCGCAAGGTTAGCCGCGCCCCCGGGCAGGCGTTGGCAGATTTTCACATCTTCCGCCTCATCGCCGAGTACTGGGGCTGCGCCTCCCTCTTCCGCTCCTGGACCTCTCCGGAGGCCGTGTTTGAGCGTCTGCAGCAGGTGACAAAGGGACAACCTTGTGAAATCACCGGCATCAAGGGCTATGACATGCTGGAGAGCCACGGTGGCATGCAGTGGCCCCTGCGCCCGGGGGATGAGCCCGGCAAAGAGCGTCGGCTCTTTGAGGACGGGAAGTTCTACACCCCGGATGGTCGGGCGAAGTTTGTGTATGAGGCTCCCCACGCCGTGCCCGAGCCGCCCGATGCCGAGTACCCCCTGGTGCTTCTCACCGGCCGTGGCACATCAGCGCAATGGCACACGCAGACACGTACCGGCAAGTCCGCCATCCTGCGCAAGCTGCATCCCACCGCGCTCATGCTGGACATCCATCCCGAAGACGCGCTAAAGCTGAAGATCCGGGACGGCCAGACGGTCACCGTCAGCTCCCGGCGAGCCAACATCACTGCGCAAGCGAGAGTCAGCACCACCATGCGCCCCGGTCAGGTGTTTCTGCCCATGCATGATCCGCAGGTGAACCAGCTCACGCTGAGCGTGGTGGATCCGTACAGCCGCCAGCCGTCCTACAAGCATTGTGCAGTAAGGGTGGGGTAGAGAACTGGGGCAGGAAAAGTAGTGCAGAGCTTTAGCTCGTCAGTCGGGCTATTGAACGCTTCCAATACCGAGCCAAAGCTCAGGACTCCTTTGATCAGCGCATGCGGGATCGGTGTTGACAATCTCCTGGCAACATCCCGCTCCGGCCACTCAAAACATAGCTCGACTGAGCGGGGCTGGGAACCCCCGCCACCTTTTTATCCCGAGCCACCGTGCACGCGGCTGCGTAGGTTGCACCTCGTGGACTCCGGTGACTGATGCAGATTGCCAATCGGCGGCACAGCAGATTGACAATCTGCGCTACGTTTCCGATCAGCCCATCACCTCAGGTCTTCTGTCTTTCGTCTTCCAGTCTTCTGTCTCAGACTTCGTCGGCCTCAGATCTCCAGGCACGCACAGTGAGTTTCAGGAAACTGCACCACATCATCCTCCACCACCAGCGTCACCTCAGCCACTGCCACCAGTGCCTCTTCACCGACCTCGGCCCCCTGGGAATAGATGTCCACCTCCACCACGGCGATGCTGCGCGAACACCGCAGCACATTCGCAACCGCCCTGACCGTCCGGCCGGTCGCTGTCTCAAGGTACTTGAGCTTGAAATCAAGCCGCACCACACTCGATTCCGGTGCCACCACTGACTTGACAGCGCTCTTCGCGGCATGATCTGCCAGGGAGGCCTGCACCACGGCATGCAAGGATTGTTGAGGCTTGCCCATCCATGCCGGCAACTCCACGCGAGCTTCGCACACACCCTCCTCATTTGTCAGTTCCTTCACACCCAGTTGGTTGATGAAGGCGGCATCCACAAAGAGGTTCGTGACCTTGGTCAGCGACACTTCTGGCTCGGGGGATTGGGCGGAGGATCTCATGGAGTTCTACCGGTAGGGGTTTTTGTGAACTCCCCGTCCGCACCGGAGTCTGATGCGGGCTGGGAATTCGGGTCCCATTCTCACTCCGTGAGTCGTGCCCCGCGATGGGATTCACTGGCACTTTTGTCGGACTGACGGGTGTTTTTCCGGGGTGGCTGAAGCTTCTCCTTCTTGCCACCCCTCCGCACGCCATCTCCCTCATCAGGAAATACCCCAAACTTGCGCCCTCACGCCACTGGCGGCGGATTCCTTTCGAAGCCTTGTTGATGCCAGTACGGATAGATCGCGGGAACCTTGCTGGCGGCATCGAGTTTAGCCACCTGTTCGGAGGTGAGATTCCAGCCCACTGCCCCCAGGTTTTGGCGAAGTTGCTCTTCGTTGCGCGCTCCAATGATCACGCTAGAGACGGTAGGACGTTGGAGAAGCCAGTTGATCGCCACCTGCGGGATGGACTTGCCTGTTTCCTGCGCCACGGCGTCCAGGGCATCCACTACGGTAAAAAGGTACTCGTCAGGCACTTGTGGCCCATACTGGGCGGTATCATGCAGGCGGCTGGTCTCAGGCAGCGGCTGGCCCCGGCGCAATTTTCCAGTCAGTCGGCCCCACCCCAGGGGACTCCACACCATCGCACCCACTTTTTGATCCAGTCCCAGCGGCATCAGTTCCCATTCGTACTCACGCCCAATCAGCGAATAGTAAGCCTGATTGGCCACATAGCGGGCAAGACCGTACCGGTCCGCAAGCGCCAGTGACTTCATGAGATGCCAGCCAGAAAAGTTGGAACAGCCCAGATAGCGAATCTTGCCCGCCTTCACCAAATTATCGAGCGTGCTCAGTGTCTCATCGACAGGGGTCATGGCATCGAAACCATGAAGCTGGAAGAGATCGATGTAGTCGGTGCCCAGGCGCTTCAGGCTGCCCTCGATGGAGCGGATCAAATGATGGCGAGAGGACCCGACGTCATTGGGACCGTCGCCTAGGCGAAACGTGGCTTTGGTCGAAATCAGCACCTGATCGCGGCGGCCTTCAATCGCCTTTCCGAGAATCTCCTCTGCCTGCCCGTCGGAGTACACATCAGCGGTGTCGAACATGTTCAACCCGGCCTCCAGACAGATGTCCACCATCTTCGTGGCCTCTGCCACATCACTGCCTCCCCAGGCCTTGAAGAAGGCGGTGCGCCCGCCCCATGTGCCGGTGCCAAAAGTCAATACCGGCACTTTGAGTCCGGACCCGCCAAGCAGTCTGTGTTCCATGAGAAATAAGTCGATGAAGCGTTGTGTTGATGCGTCGCACGCTTCAATACGCTACCCACCCAAGATCAGCCGCACGATCCTTCCAGGAATGCCAACGGAACCCGGCTACAGGGAACCTCCGCCCTCAAATTTAGAGAGCGCGAGCTTTCTCGCCAAGTTCGACCGGGCCTGAGCCTCGTACTTCTCGCGGAACAGCCGGGTCCGGTAAATGAAGTTCCGCTGCAGAAACTTCCGCAGGACATCACGGCGCTTTTCCGCATAAAGTTCAGCCGGCACCCAGTCGTACTCCCGCCGGATGGCCCGGTCATATTCCTCGAACCTCGGCCAGAGCTGCCCCAGGATGGCCAGATCCACATCCACCATCACGGCTCCGTCGGTGTCCGGTTCCGCGTGATGAGTCTTGGTCAGCATTACCAGATCATGAACCTTTCTTGCCAGGTCATCCTGCCCGCGCCCCGCCTCCCGCAGACACTCCAGGGCCAGATCCGCACTGCGCTCCTCATTGTCTGTGGCGCGGGAGTCGTACACCGCATCATGGAACCAGAGCGCAAACTCCACAGCGGGCGCATCTGTCACCAGATGGCGAGCCACATCGAGCCCCGCCAGGCACCCGGAGAGGTGCCGCGAATTGTGGTAGGCCCGGCCGATCTCGCCATACGCCGCCATCAACCGGTCAAACCAAGGCGCTGCCGCACCTTCCAATCCCAGTTCCGTCCACACCTTCTCAAACCTTGCCTTCGTCAAACGCATCTCTATATCCTCCGTCCCCTTCTGGTCCTGCATTTTGTCCCCATCCTGATGCGTTGCGCAACTTCTATCGCATTCTTTTTCTTCTTGCCCGCAGCAGCGCCTCGATCGACACCAACCCTGCCAAGCCAGCCACCAGCGACCACAGTGATGCAGTGCGGGCAGGCTCCCATGGCCGGGAGATCTCCATTTCCACCGTGGCATGATCCTTGAGCTTGCGGAAGTGATACACTGTCCCTGACAGCGGCACGTCCACCGGAAGCGAGAGACGACCCGCTGGCTTAAGTTGCTGAGACGGCGGTTGTTGTGGCGCAAATGGATCCTGCGGCGCGGTGCCAGAAGCAGTGGCGGCAAAGGGGTCTGCTGCTGCCGGGGCCGCGGGAACAGGACTTTCCCAAACCCGGCTCACACCATTCAACATCTTGGCGCGTTGGTGATCACGCGTGGTGTCAAAATACTCGCCGTGTTTTTGCTCCGCACGTTCCATGCCCCGACGTGCCGCCGAGTTGTACTTGTCCAGCCGGAGGACATCCTGGAAGCTGCGGATGGCGGCATCGTAGTCCCCAATGTTGTAGTAGCTGTAGCCCCCCTGAAGAAGGCGCTCCCCTTCGGCAACAGGTGCATTCATTGGAACATCTGCAATGACTGGTGCGTTCGGTGGAGTCCCCTGCGGCATGGGCACCTGCGTTATCGAACCAGACACGACCGTTGCCATCTGCTGCGAGTCGGTGGAATTATTGTAGGCATTGGCCCTTCCCAGATTCGCCCCTTTTGAAGGAGTGGGTTTTGCCTCCGCATTTTTGGACGCCGCAGCCTCATCCTTGAATTCATTCTGCGGCTTGCCCGCTGCAAAGAACTTGTTGTCCACCGCCACGTTGTCATTCAGCACCGTGTTGTCCCCGAGTGCCACGGCTCCAAAGTCAGCAGTGGGAGCAAGAAGCTGCCTACCATCGGCCAAGCTGTTGGCTGTCCAACTGTTGCTGCTCACCCCTCCCTGGGGAATCTGGGGCGGGTCGAATTGTCCCTGCACAGCACCGTTGCCGTTCGTCCGATTCCCGAAGACCGGCACCTTGAGGCGGTTTTCATCCAGAACGATGGATTGTTGCTGCAGTTGCTCCTCGATCTGCCGGTTGCTTTTGGACAAGGTAGCATCGTCATCCGCGAGAAATTCCTTCCCCTTCATCTTGGAAGGCTTGCGGTTGTAGGAACTGCTCTTCTTGTTCTGCTGGTACTGTTTGAGCTCCTTCAGTTGCTTCTCGGCATTCCCCAAGGCTTCTTGCGCGTCCGCCTGACTGATGTTGGCGGAGCTGGCCACACGATTCAGTCGCATCGCATCGCTCAGTTTCTGCTGGGCTTTTTCATCCTCATAGACTTCCTCAACGACAGCTTCCATGTTCCCATCAACGGAGCCCAGATCGTATTTCTCCGGCACCCACACATTCCACAGAGTGCGCTCTGCAGAGAGGCCGACCAGTTCAGGATCATCCAGCTTCGTACGCCCCTTCAACCCCTTTCGGTCCGAGGCATTCACACGATAGACCAGCTGCACCTGCTGGGACAGCTCACCGGGGCGCATCTGAATGAGCGGAATCAGAAACAGGGATTTCCCGTCACGCTCTCCCAGGTCCGCACGCACCCGCTCGCCACCCACTGTCACCGAAACCAGCTCTGCCCCTTCCGGCAGGCGCAGGGGCAGGAACTGCAGTGACCGGTTGGCCAGGGAGTACACCACTGTCTCCCACCGCTCACCATTCGGGCGCAGGGCGGAGGTGATGTCCGCGAGAGTGACGATGGCGGCATTCCCCGCAGTGGCCTCCGTGCGTGAGAAGCTGAGCTTCACATCTGCCTGGTCATTCCGCCCGAGGAAGTACTGGGCCTGCCCCAGTGCCGTCGGCAGATACGGCACATTCTGCGCGACCGTCTCGTCCACCCCTTGCAGGGAGGACTTCACCTCGCTGGCAGACGCATTGTCCACAATGAAAAACCGGCGGGCTCGCGTTGCCCCGTCCACCCTCACCAGAGGGAGCGACTGATTTCCCTCCAGCGGCACTTCCCAATCGAGGGTCGCCGCCGCCGTGTTCAAGACATCACTCTGGAATCCCACGGTGTACTCCCTCCGGTCTCCCACCACCTTCGACTGGGAATCCCGTAAATTGACTCCTCGCACCCTCGCCTCCGGCAGAGAGGCGGGCAGGCTCAGTTTCAATTCACGCAACATCCCCTGATCCATCTGCACTCCCACTTGTTGGGAGTAGAGCAGGCCCGCATCCGTCGCCTGGGCCAGGAGCACGGCATTAACACCGAATTTTGCAGGCTGCGGAAGCAGAGACACGGGTGGCAGATCCGACAATACGGACTCTCTCCCATCCAGGGACTCCCAGCGCAAGGCACGCTTCACCGTCTGCGGCTCCGTCACAGAGAACACGCTCCTTGACGTCGTGACATCAAACTCCCGCCACTTGGATTCTGGAGCCAAACCAATGCGCGTCTCCGTGGCAGCATGCGTGGCGAGATAGGCAACGGCCGTGAGTCCCAAGACGCCCTCCACATTCACCGCAGGCAGCGTCACCGCTGCCGCCGCAGTTCCCGGCGGACGCACCTGAGTCAGATTCAGCACGATCCGCACCTCTCTCAATCCGCTCGCGTCAAACTGGATGAAGACTCCCGTATCATCCCGCTGCCAGCTCTTGATGCCTGGCCCCGTAAGACTCTGCACCTCATACCCCTTGACGAGCGGCACATACGCCTCATGGAGCGGCAGCCGGCCTGCATGGAGCGTCAGGGCAGCGAGGATCTCCACCTTCTCCGCGCTCAACTGATAGACCGCTTCCACCTCGCCTGTGACGCCATTCGGTGCCGGCTCCACCTTGTACTTCAGAGTCGCCTGTCCCGGGGCAATCCAGTACCCAAGACCAACGGCACTGGCATCCGTCCGCCGCTCCAGTTCTGGTCCAGCCACAGGCGTCACGACCAGGGCCGGGGAGGCTCGCAGCCCCACCGCCCTCTCAAGCCTCGTCGCCAGGGCACCCACGTACGGCGCGATTCTCTCCCCCGCAGCGCCGGGTGCCGCACGGCTGAAATCAGCCGTGAAGGTGAACTCATCACGCACCGGGGCCGCTGTGGTAATTTCCGCAAACTTTCGCGCCCCATTTTCGCGAAGGACCACGGACCGGACGCCCGTAGCGGACCAGCGCAGCAGTTGCAGATCACGATCTACCTCCAGGGTGAACTGGCGGCGCTCGGCTCCGGGGAATCTGAACCGGGCCAAGACGTCCACCCTTTCCTGCAAAGGGCGCGCCGTCACATAGGATTGCACCTCCGCCACTGCTGGCAAGGCCATGCCGGTTGCCCGTCGGGCGGGTTCGCGCTGTAACTTGAGCTCCCGCACTCCGGCCAGGGCAAAGGTGAAGACACGACGTCCATCCCTCACCTCTTCAGATACCATTTGAGCCCCCACCCCTGCCCCCAGACCAGGCAAGCCATCCGTCAGCGGCACCATCACCCGCAGCACACTGGAGACCGCCACCGGGAGTTTGAGAGTCGTTTCCTGCCACCCCTGGGGCAGGGCACGGGAGGCCTTTCCGGCCAGCTCATGCGCCCCCGGTTTCTCAATGAGGACCGCTCCATCCTTCAGCGGCGCAGCATGGCCATCGAGCGTCCATTGACTGCCTGCCGAGTCCCCCAGGGCAAACTCAAGCGGCAGGGTTCGCCAATCGCCCTGAGTGGTCGCCTGCAGCCTGCTGCCCACCACCACCTCAGTCTCGCGCACCTCCACCTCATGCAGCGCCAGGTTCACCACCGCCGCCTCGCCCTTCAGCCCCTCCTGGTCCTTTTCCGGGCGACGGGCCTCCTTGGCCAGGTCCCACAGTTTTTGAAAGGCATCGTAGTCGAGGTAATAACGCTCCGGCTTCTGCCCCTGCAATGGCCGGGAGGCATCAAAGGGAACGATCACCGAATGCACCGCGGGGTCCGCGGGAAACTCCGGCTTCTCCTGTGCCCTCAAACCGTGGCTCAAGGCCAGACAAAGAGCCCCTCCGACCACCAGCTTTTGATGGTTGAGTGAGGAATGGTTCATACCGCGAACTCCTTTCCGCGAATCTGCCGTGATGACGGGACCGGAGTGGACCAGAGCAGGAGTTTCCATAGAAGTCGAAGGCCAAAGCCCAGCAGCCAGCCCAACAGGACGGCATTGCAAGAGGGCAACAAGTGGGGGAACAAAAGGGGCGGCACGAACGTGAGCAGCAGACAAAGGAAGAGAGTGGTCATCCAGGGGCGATCACGCCCGATCAATCGGAACGCCAGGGCTCCAAGGATCACCAGAAGACTGGTGCGGAACAATTGCCAGTCCCAGGAGACGTAGTGAATCACGAGCGGCTCTGCCTTTTGATGGCCGGAGAAGCCCAGGACTTGCCCAGCAGTCGGAAGGTCCAGCTCCACTGGCAGAATCCCGGCCTTGCTGGACTTGGCAAGTTTGGCTCGCATCCGCTTCAATGCCTCGGCAGTCATGGACTCAACATAAGCCTCGACCCGATCCAATTGAACCTGAGTTCCCCTGACGATCAGTTGGTTGGTCGACGCGACATAAACGGCGGACGAACCCTCTGGAAAACTCACCCCGCTGCTGGAGAGGATCTCCAGAGCAGTTCCTTTTCTCGTCAATGCAGAAGGAACTTCGCCCCGTCTCGCAAACGGATCCATCGGCTCAGTCCCACCCGCATTCATGGTAAGGAAGCCTGGAGGAACCTTGAAAGTTCGTGTGTACATCTCGGCCCCCACATCCGACAGAGGGACGATCACCACAGCGAATGGCTCTATCCTGTACTTCATTCCGGCCAACTCCGTCACATATCGCAAAGCCTCACTCATGGGCACATCCTTGAGATCCAGGCTGATCTGCGCCGTGCTGGGCGTGGAACCAGACTTCATAATCAGATTGATTCCCTTCCTTGAAGGATCTCTCTCCACCGTGTCAAAGTCGCGGCTTTTAATTCGCAGAAACTCAATGGCTTCCTCGATCGATGCTCCTTGGAACTGGACTTGGGGAAAGATGATCCTGTTCATCTTGCTCGTGTAGTAGCCACTGGCATCCGCCCCCCCCTGTCCTTTGTCGGACTTTTCCGCGAACTCCTCCATGTTCCATTCATCCACTGACGAGTATGCGCGCTGGAGGTCCTCCACAAAGGCCTCCACCTGATCCAGATTGGGCTGCGTATTGCGAGCCACCAACGCCTCCGTCTCCGCATCGTAGGCCGCATTCGCCCCATCGGGAAACGAGATGCCCTGGGCCTTCAGCAGATCCACCACTGAAACCAACCCTTTGGGCGGCAACTCACTCTTATGGCCGGTCGCCTTGCTCTGCAATTCCAGATAATGCCGCAGCAGAAGCTTGTAGCGCTGCGTGTACTGCTCCGTGCCCACATCAGACAAGGGCCCCACCACGATATGGTCTGTCTTGATGACGTATTTGCAGCCGGCCAGTTCTGTCACGTAGCGTAGGGCTTCAATGAGGGGCACATCTTTCAAATCCAAGCTTATCTGTGCGGTGCTAGGGGTGGATCCCCTTTGCACAACCATCCTCACCCCTTTCTTCTCCGGATCACTTTCAGCGGCCATCCTGTCGAGCGCACTCATCGCCACCTCCAACGAAACCCCCTCGAAATGCACTTTCGGCAAAATGATTCGATTGAACTTCATCGTCAGCGCCTGGATGGCAGCGGCATTATCCGGGCGCTGACTTTCTATCCACCAGTCACTGTCACTCACCTTCGAATCGCCGCCGGGCGTGAACTCAACGGATGCTGCAACAGGGTACCCTGACGCCGGGCTCCAGTAAGGCCACGGAAGCTCATCCCAGAGAGTCGCCAACAAGCTTCGGGGCACATCTGCCTGTACTTCTCCCACTTCCAATCCACCGCCGCTGTGATGCAGGGCGTAGCCGTCTGGTGCATGCACCTTCCACTGTGAGCTCAACACCGGCACCCCGTCCAGCACTGCGGGCGGTTCCAGAGGGGTCTTGCCCCATGAGCCCCATGTGATCGGAGCTGTTTCATAGACCACCTTGGCCGATACAAAATCGGCTTCGGAGTTCAGCACAGGCAACGGCAACCGCAACTGGTCAGCACCCCCCGCCTGCACGGGCTTCACAGGCCGATCCTGCACCAGTGTGCTCAGCAGCACCGCCCCCTTGGGAAGCGCCAACGCGAGGAACTGCCGGCCATTGTGCCGTAGCGTGTACGTCACCTCGTGACGCACCGGACCGTTCTGGCCGATGATGCTCACCATGCGGGCCTGCAACACGAGAGCCCCTGCAAGAGCGGCCGGCTTGTGCCGTTTGGCCGTGATCTGGATGGAGTGTTCTCCACCTGTTGAACTGAAGGCAGCAATCACCCGATGTCTCGGCTGATAGCCGGACACCGCTGGAGGCCGCAGCGAGTCCAGGGGCTGCACACCCTTTGTTTCGAACTCAATCTCCGTATCCGTATTCGCCTCCACCACCCAGGCCGTGGTACGACGTCGGGCTCCGGGCGTGCCGATGTCCGGCAAAGTGGAGTGCAGAGATTGGCCGTCACCGTCTGTCGCAGGCAGGCTCATCCGGAACCGGATGCTCTCCGCGCCCAGCACTTCCTTCCGTAGCGTGAAGTGCCAGACGCCTGAGGCATCATCCAGCACCTGCTCCGCCACCAGCGGAGACGTCACGCGGAACAAAGGCGCCAGCTTGGGATCCAGTTTTACATCGAACTTGCGCAGCGGCGCTCCGTTCACCAGCAGTTCGAGCTGCCCTTCGATCTCCACCTGCCGTGCTCTCGGCAGTGCATAGACAGTCACTGCGACGTCGTGCACGGGCGCGCGGCGCGACACTTCGAACTGAAGCTGCCAGTCCTTCAGGCAATACCAGGCCATGCGGCCTTTCACCGGGGAGAGCCTGATGTCACGGGCCTCAAGGCCGGTCGTGGCAGTCACGTTCACCTTCCACGACTCATCAAATGCCAGGGCGACATATCCCGTGGTCCGGGCTGAGCCAGGAACCTGAAGCCCGCTCAGGGCAATGGCTTCGGAGACCGCGCCTTCTGCAGCAGCCGTGCCGATTTCCTTGCGAGTCCGCACCACAAAGATCGCATCGGTTCCAGCCGCCAACCCTCGGGGCCAAAACAACTCCAGAGCCTGGCCCACCTGTTTCCATTCCAGTGGAGCGGCCCCGGTTGACTGAGCCCCCAGGAAGGTTTCCCCGGCTGGCAGTGTCACCGAAGCCATTTCGGTAGTCCCCGCCTCACCATGAAGGGTGAGAGTCCGGGCAATCGCAGCCTCATGTGCGGACAGGGTGACACTCGTGTCCTGATCCACGCTGAATCGATCCGGTGCGCGGGCCACCGTGATGCCCGTCTTGGCTGGCGGTGCATCGAAGTCCATGGCCGCGACAAATTCCGGATGCTTGCGGATGTCATGGTGAAGAGCCGCCGCCGCCTTGGCGTCCAGGCCAAACACATCCGCTGATTCGCGGAGCACCGCAGGCCAAGTACCATCCGACACCTCCTGCCCAGGTGGAGAACTGCTTCGGAAGAGTTCATCGAACCTCACGTCCACTCCGGAACTGGCAAGGAGCACACAGATCCAGCCATCAAACAGACTGCCTCGTTCGTCCTTGAAAACTGGCAGCGTCGCTTGTGTCGATCCCGAGAGAGGCAGAACCAGGGGCTGCTCAAATCCGATCACGAGGCTCCGCACGGAACCAGGGAGTCCCGCCTCTTCCACCTCCAGACGGTTCCCCTCCACCTTCCACCGGTGCTGACCGATGTCTGACCTTATTCCTAACACCTGTACCCCGGCAGGCACTTGAATGTGCAACCGGCCTCCTTCCATCTCAGGCAGCAGGGCATAGGTCAGCATCGTCACCCCCACCAGCTTGTCCGGGGTGATCTTGCAGATCATTCTTCCACGCACAGCGCTTTCCCGGCCATCCCGACGAGCGGAGTCCGCCCTCTTCCACCCCACGGCGAACACCCGCAGCTTGGATTTCAGGGCGTCGTTTAAGTTAGCGGAAGGCACCGAATAGCGCCCGGCATTTTCAACTGCGCGAATTCCCGCTTTGACCACTTCCCCCTGATAGTTCACCGGCTGCCATCCCGAGGGTAGGTTCAATTTGACCACCGTGGACGATGCGGTTGCCAATGCCGCCACAGGATACGTCAAGTCAAATCCGGGATGCGGTGACGTCACCATAGCGAAGACGAACTTCAGCTCGTGCCGTCCTTCTCCCTCCGTGAGCACTCGCACACTCTCTTCATCGGCATGGATCATCACCGGTCGCTGCGACTTCACATCGACCAGCTTCATGCTTGCGCCATCGCGCACCGGCAGCGGAAGTTCGACCTCGCACCAGCCTTTGCCCAGATTGTTGAGCACATAGCGATACTCCACCTGCACGGTGGGCCCTTCAGACGGCACCGTCACCTCCACACGTGCGTCTTCAACGGCGGTGGTCACCGGCGGCTCCGCATTCTCAATGGGCTTCACCTTGCCTGCGTCGCGAATGAGGGCCTCGTACTGCTTGGCATCGAGCATCACGGCATTCGGATGCTTCTTGAGCACTTCTTCCAGGTGCTTGGTCGGCACCCATAGCTCCACTCGCGTGGCCGGGGTCACCAGAGCCTCCTCTGCGGAAGCTCTCGTCCCCAGAAACGGGCTTGCAGGAAACAACGACGCCACCAGTGCGAGGCACCATGGACGCCGGAATGAATTCAGGCGGGTCATTTCGGGGTCCTCCATTAGGAGTTGCTCTTGCCATCATTCTCCGGGCTGCTGCCCTGGCCAGACGGGGATGCAGGCTCCACCTTGGGGAGTTCCGGCGCGACAGTCTCAGACGCAGCCACCGACGGTGGCGTTGCCGGGGCAGACGTCACTGGCGCAGGCGTGGGGTTGCTGGCTGGAGGCACGACGGCGGGAGGACTCAGTCGCTTCTTGAACATCTGAGCCCGGGCCTTGATTCGCTGAATGACTCCACAGACGAACCACAAGACCGCCACCAAGATCGCCGCCAGCACAGCTCCCTTGGCCACCTGCGCATTCGCAGCGCTTACCAGACCGGTGACGAGCAGACCTCCCAGCCCGAACAGCACCAGGAAACGCAGCTTGTCCGGCAACGGGTGATGCCAGCGGCGCAGCCCCAGCACGATGACGCCGAAAAACACCACCGTCTCCAGGAAATAAGACCAGCCGCGCGAGCGGTAGGAGATGTCTGTGGCAGCCGGTGCCCCCAGTCGATGCAGCACAAAGTTGCGCCCTTGGGTCGGCACCTGGAAGTCGAAGGTGCTGCGATGTTCCGCAGGAATGGCCGGTGCCGGAGTCCAGTCACCGGAGCTCTGGGTGAACTGGGGACCAAAGGCTGGCACCAGCGAGTTGACGATGCCGCGAAAACGGCCCCACCCACGCTCTTTCAGACTCAGGGTCATGGGTCCATTGAATTTCGTGTACTCATGGCTCTCCGGCACATAGAGCGCCTGCTGGGTCTGGAGCACCACCGCCACATCCGCCAGCGTGGGTGGCACAATGGAAATGCCGCCCATCCACCCCATCTTCTCGCCCGCCTTCGGGCTGGGGATCTCATAGACGAACCGTACCGGGAAGGCCGTGTTGCGAGCCGCGGCACCCGAGGGGAGCCGCACCAGGAGATCATCTGAACCTTCCCGCTTCATAGGCCGCTGAGATTGCGTGGACACGAAGACATCACTGACAAGCTTGGCCCCCTTTGGCAGCTGTACGGTGAGGAACTGCCGGGCATTGTTCTTCAGCCAGTAGATGACCTCCGTGGTCTGCGCACGATCTGTGGCCACTGCGGTGGTCAACACGGCATGAGTCACCACGGTCTGGGGCACCTCGATATAAGCGTTGCGCGCCACATCCAGCTTCAAGCTGTGTGGCTGGGTCTTGTACTTGAACGCCAGAAACACGCCTGTCTGCTGGAGCTGATCATTCAGCTCTTTGGGGTCGATCTCCTCAAGGTTCTCCGCCAACGGCTCGCGAATCTCCAGGCTGTCATCCTTCACCACGGCCACCTGGCCGGTCTCCTGGAATACCCCTGGCACATGCACCTGCTGGAGCTCCACCTTGGCCGCCTCGCCGCCTGCACTGGGTTGCTCCAGGTTCAAGGTAATATTGAACACCCCCTGGCGTTCGTTGCGCAAGGTCACCTCCCACAGGGCATAGGCTTCCAGATTGGGCAGCAGCGGGGCCGCCCCCGCCGCCGCTGCGGGCGACTGGTACTCCTTGTTCACCTCTTTCACCAGCGGATCCACCAGACGAAGCTCAGCGACCGCAGCCTTGGGCACCGCGAGGACGAACTTGTCGATCGCGGCGTACGCCACATCAAAGGCCAGCGTCCATTGGTGCAGCGTGGACTGCTCGCGGATCTGCGCCAGCGTCAGCACCTGCACGTTCACCTGAGGCGGCCGCTGTTTGAAGCCCAAGGTGGCCTGGGTCTTGACCGCATCCCGGTGCCGGAAAGCCAGCGTCAGTTCCCGATTCTCCGCGGTGGCCTGTTTGAAGTTGAGCACATTGACGTCCTCCAGCCTCAGATCCCCGATCTGTTTCGTGGTGGCCTCCAGACTGGTGTGCACCACCACGCCGATCTTCGCCTCATACCGGTAGCCGGGCGTACTCAGGAAATAAGTCGGCACCCCCAGGTCCTCAGTGGGAGAGGTCCGCACCTTCTGGCCCTGCACGGTAAACTTGGCACTCCCCAGCGTCTGCGCGTCGAATCGCAGCACGAGGTGGTCTTTCTGCACCGCAGCACCATTGACAGTGACCGCCTGCTTTTCCACACTCCATTTTTCCGGCGGCACTCCTACAACTTCCCAGCCAGTCCAGCCATCAGGCAAAGCCACGCGCGCCTCAAAGAGGCCCACTCGACGGATGTTGTAGGCGAACTCTGTCACCAGTTTCGAGCGATCCCGGTCCACCATGAAGCGGCTCACGCTCTCGACATCCACCTGGGCCACAGCAGGCACCACGCCCACCTGGAGCTTCGCGGGTTGTTTGAGATAACGGTAGGCAGCGACGTTCACCATGCCCTCCGCGCCAGCACCTGCGGCGGTCTGTTGAATGAGGCCCTCTCCTGGTTTTGGGGTGACGTCCAGTTGTGATTCGGCCAGGACGCCGATTTCTCCCCGATCCTGCACCGCTCCCTCCACCACCACATCTGGAACTACCGCGTCCGCAGGCAGCTTGGGCAGGGGCGACTCGAGCGCCAGCGTGCCGCTCCACTTGTCCTTTACCGGAGCGTTCGTCGAAACAATCAACAGCTGACGGTCGCCCTTGGCCTCCAGCTTCCATTCCCTGACATCCGTGCCCGTCACGTTCAGGATTTCCTGCCCGGCTGGCACGCTGAACTTCAACTCGCTCACGGGAGCCCGCAGGATGCGCAGATCCACGGCGGCCTTGGTGGCCACCGATCCGCCCCGCACCTCACTGGTCACCTTGGTCTGGGCCAGGATCAGCGGGGCCAGGGCCGTAGCCGCCTCAGTCTTGCTCCAGGCCACGCCAAACTGGGTGCCGTTGCCAAAGAAGAAGGACAACTCTGTGTCCTCCCCCACCGGACGGGAAGTAAAGGCTGCGGCAGGCTTCACCTCAAACTCCCACCCCTTGCCCGGCACCACCGCTGTGAACCGGGACACGGCCGCTGTCGGAAGCCCGAGCGGCACGGAGAACTTGCCTCCGGTCTTCGTCACCGGGGCGTAGAACTTGAGCTTCAGCTCATACACCCCTTTGTCCGGCACGATCACGTCATAGCCATCTGGCTTGCTGGAGAGCACGGCCTTGCCCGCCTCAGCATCCCCCACGGCGGAAAGCTTGCCGCCCTTGGCCAGCGGAATGGTCAGCCAGCCTTTCTTGAATGACTCCACGGTGATCTTTGCTTCCACGGCCAGGAGATCCCCTTCCACCTTGCCCGTGTACTCGGCCCGCGAAACAATTCCATCCTGCGGCGGCTTGGTCTCCTCCTCGGTCCGTTTGAGATTCAGTTCATTCCAGAGTTCGAGGAATTCCTTGTAAGGCAGGAAGACGCCCTTCCCGCCATCGGTGAACACCTTCTGCAACTCGGTGTACGGCACATAGATCGTGCGTTCACGCTCACGCACCGGCACCCCGGTGTTCTCTGGTGGCTTGGATGGGACGGGGGGCACCACCACCGGAGGGGGCGTCGGCACAGGCGCTGGTGCCGGCAGAGTCACGACCGGTGGAGGCACCGGCACCGTTGGCGGAACTGCCGGGCTCGGTGGAGCGGGATCTTGAGCCGTCAAAAGACGACCCATCGCAAATACTGCGATCAGGGCAGGGAGGATACGACGCGCATTCATGAGGGGGTGGACGAGAGCGGCCGGCACTTGAAAATGCCAGGGCCCGCAAATTGGCTAAAAACCTACAAAAATCCCTGATATGTGACAAGGTTTTCGGAGAAGAACCGTCTGTCACACGTCATAGACCAGGACCGCCTGCATCACGTTGCCGCAGCCCTGCCCTTGGAAAAAACGCAGGTTTCCCATCATGCCGCGGTCTCAACCACCTGGAGTCAGCCCCTTGTCACATCTTTGTAAGGGTATTGTAAGCGGCGAAGTCATCCCTCCGCTTGGTCGCGGTTCACCAAACAATACTCCCAAGCGAGTCGTCCGGACATCTCCTTCGCCACACCTCTGGCGCAGTCCGGTTGTGCCAACCGGCTCACTCGCCATGCCTCCCTTGATCCCCTCCCTGCTCCGCCTACGCAGCAGACCGCGGGGCCGGAGACCCCGCCTCCTGTACTCTGCAGCCAAGTCACCTCGTCACTTGTTCGTGAGTACAGGAGGCGGGGGTTCCCAGCCCCGCTCACTTGCCAAGCCACGCTTGATCCCCTCCCTGCTCCGCCCACCCAATAGACCGCGGGGCCAGAGACCCCGCCTCCTTTATTCTGCGGCCAAGTCACCTCGTCACTTGTTCGTGAGTACAGGAGGCGGGGGTTCCCAGCCCCGCTCACTCACCAAGCGTCCCTTGATTGCTATCCCGCTCCGCCCACCCACAAGACCGCGGGGCCGGAGACCCCGCCTCCTGTATCCCGTGGCCGTCTGACTTTGTGACTTGTTCACGGGTAAAGGAGGCGGGGTTCCCAGCCCCGCTCAGTCGCACGTCCACTGAAGTGGACATGGGAGGGCGAGCCTAGCCATGCGCCAGCATTCAAGTCTGGCGTCTTGTGTCTTCTAGTCTGGAGTCTCCCGCGCAGCGGGCCTCATCTCACGACTCCTGCGCCGTGAGGCGGATCAGAGATGCATGCAACCCCTCCACCAGCACCGACCCGCGTGTCTGTGGCCTGAAGGTCTCACCCTGATGCAGCACGTAGTCCGTCGGATCCCCTTCCTGGGTGATCCAGAGCACCCCCCGCACACAGGTGATCCTTGTCAGCCCCCCAGGCTGCTTAATCTTCACCAGTTCACCGCTCTCCACCTCCCGTTCGGGACAGTCGGCGCGCCAGCTTTTGGGCATGAACGGCAGCCGCGCCACCACGGCTTCCCACGCGCGGGGGAATCCAGAGACTTTGCCAAGTTGAATGGGGTGCGGGCGGCTTGCGTTCATGGACCCAAGGTACCCCTCGCCAGCAATCAGCACAGATTCACCCCTTACTTTTCTGAACCGGTACAGTTCCCTCACCCTCAAACTGTGCTGGTGAACAATTCAATAAAGTGTTACTGTGATGCAGGCATCCAATGAGGCAGGTTTCTCCCATGTCCGTGTCCCCCAAGTCTCCTCCTCTGGTTCCCCCAGAAGGCGTTGGTAATCTTTATGAGCGGGTGGCGGGACACATTCAGGATCTGATTGAAAAGGGCACCCTGCGCCCCGGAGAGCGCATCCCCTCTGTGCGTCGGCTGAGTGAGCAACAGGGCGTAAGCGTCTCCACCGTACTACAGGCTTACACACTCCTGGAAGACCGTGGCGTCATCGAGGCGCGCCCGCAATCTGGCTACTATGTGCGGGTGCAATCTTGGAAGCCGCCGGCAGAACCCGAGATGTCCCGGCCCGCCACGCGCGCCACCCAGGTCACGGTTGGCGAGCTGGTCATGAAGGTGATGAAGGCCATCCGCGATCCCGGCCTGGTAGCCTTGGGCGCAGCGATCCCCAGCCCCGAACTGCTGCCCACGCGGCAGCTGAATAGAGCCATGGCCGCGCTGGGACGGCGTTCCCCGGAGCTCGGCAGCAGCTATGACGTGCCCCCTGGCCTCACCGCCCTGCGCATTCAGATCGCCCGACGCGCCCTCGACGCCGGCTGCGCCCTGTCTCCAGATGAGATCGTGACCACTTGCGGTGGCATGGAAGCACTGCACCTATCCCTTAGCGCCGTGGCCAAGGCCGGCGACACCATCGCCATCGAGTCGCCTACATACTTCGGGATCCTTCAGTGCATCGAGTCTCTGGGCATGAAAGCGCTCGAGATTCCCACCCATCCGCGGGACGGCGTGAGTCTGGACGCACTCGCCTATGCTCTCGAGCACCAGCCCATCGCAGCATGCCTCTTCGTCCTGAACTTCAACAATCCACTGGGCAGCTGCATGCCGGATGAGAACAAGCGTCTCCTCGTGGAGATGCTGGCAGAGCGGGAGATCCCGCTCATCGAGGACGACATCTACGGGGACGTATCCTTCACCCCCCAACGCCCCAAGACCGCCAAAGCCTTCGACAAGAAGGGCCTCGTGCTGCTCTGCGACTCCTTTTCCAAAACCCTCGCTCCAGGCTACCGTGTAGGCTGGGTGGCTCCCGGACGGTTTCAGGAAAAAGTCGAACTGCTGAAGACCGTCAGCACCATCGCCACCGCCACCCTTCCCCAGATGGCCATTGCCGACTTCCTGGCCAATGGAGGCTATGCCCACCATCTACGGCGGGTGCAGCGCGTGTACGCAGACCAGGTCAACCTGGTCAGCGAGGCCATTGCCAAGTATTTCCCCGAAGAGACAAAGCTCACCCGCCCCAGCGGCGGCCAGGTCCTCTGGGTTGAACTGCCCAGCCGCATCGATTCCCTCGAACTCTTCCACCGCGCCCTCTCAGAAAAGATCAGCATCGCCCCCGGCCCCATTTTCTCAGCCAAACAGAAGTTCAAAAACTTCATCCGTCTCAATTGCGGCAATCCGTGGTCTAACACCATCGATCGAGCCCTCAAGACCCTGGGCCGGATCGTGGCGACCATGCGGTAGGGGGGGGCGGCAGCCTCGTCCGTGGCAGAGATTTGCGACAACCGACTGCAACCAGTCAGAATGGTGAACCTGGGAAACGGATCGCGCTCAGGACGGTGTTGACGAGCTTCCAGCGAGTGTACGCTGGGTCAACCAAAAGTGAATTGGCACTCCGGCGGTCTGGCCGCCCCTTCAGCGTCTGTGACGGACGGGGCACAATTTTCTGCTGCGGCTTCCGGAGACGGGAGCGGCGGCGGCACCGGCGCGACATCGTGACGATGGATCCACACACTCTGGACGAGTCCCATCATGAACATGCAAACGAGGAGATAGATGCCACCGCAACTGGTGAAAGGCAGAGACTGACCGGTGGTGGGAAACATGCAGATGTTCATCGCCATGTGCCGCAGAGCGCAGACAAACAACACTGCCACCACTCCCACGACCAGCATCCGCCCCAGTTCATCTCGGGCGGTGTAGGCGACATGAATGCAAAGCAGAAACAGAAGCAAAAAGAGCGCCATCTGCAGCAGTCCACCCAAAAGGCCAAACTCCTCCACGATGACAGCAAAGATGAAGTCGTTGATCGCCTCCGTAGGAGTGAAAAAAGTCCGGTGCACCGAGCGCCCATCTACCTTGCTGGACAGCGGCCCCTTCCCTGCAAAGCCAGCCGATCCTACCGCCACCTTCACCTTGTCGCTCATGTAGGCCTCTCCGCGCACCTCCATGCTCGGACTGGTCATCATCTGGACCATGACGTCCACCCGCTTTTTCTGGTAAGGCTTGAGTCCGAAATGGTACCACAAGGGCACTAGGCATATCCCAGCAACCAGGAGTAGAACCAGATGCCGTCCCGGGATGCTGGCCACGAGCAGCATCAGGATAAGCACAAGACCAATAATCAAAGCCGCCCCCACATCGGGTTGCTTCAGAAAGATCAGAATCGGAATGACTGCGATGCCAATCGCCGTGACGAGCCTCAGCGCGTGATGCCTGAGCAGACGGGCGGAATGATGCAAATAGCCTAGCACAACGGCCAAGCCAACGACGGTCGAGACCATCGCGACAGGGGAAGGAGGAATCAAATAAAGCGGCCATAGATCGATTGGCCTTGAGGAGCCATGTCTGCCGTGGACCAATTGGGGAAGGATCAACCAGATGACGCCACCCACGTACATCACCCATCCTCCCCATCGGACCCACTTGTAGTCGATGAAGGCTGCAATAAAAAAGACGATCATCCCCACCACCGCCCACTGTAATTGAGTGCGCCACATGCCTGACAAATGGAGACCCTCTCTGAACGAGGACGCATTATAAATCGCCCACACGCCCCATGTGACCAAGGCGAACAGGATGATGACCAGCAGCCAATGGAGACGGCAGAACTTGCGAAGGAGGGTACGCATGACGAACTCAGGACTGCGAATGATGATCCCACGCACCCCTGGACCAACTCAGACTCAAGCGCCTCGCGAACGCTCAATGCCAATTCACATCAGTCGAAAATGTCATGAGCGAGCCGCCCCCGCGAACCACATCGCCCCTCCCCGTCTTAAACGATCTTCTTTCAGTTTAAGTTTTCTGTCTTGCGTCTTGAAGTCTTCTGTCTCCCGGCGAAGCCGGGTCAGGGTCAAAACTCATCCATTTCACCCTCGTCATCGCGCCGCCCCTTCTTCTTGACCGGGGAAATGTTGCGGTGGATCCAGACACTCTGAACCATGCCCATGAGGAACATGCATACGATCAGGAAGGTACCGCCATAGCTGGTGAAGGGCAGGGGCAGACCGGTGATAGGCATCATGAGGATGTTCATCCCCATGTTCTGCATGGAGTGGGCAAAAAGCATGCCCACGATCCCGACCACAATGAGCCTGCCTAAATTGTCCCGGGCGTAGAAGGACACAAAGATGCACTGTAACAACAACAGAGCCATGACCACAATCTGCAAGAGCCCCCCTCGAAACCCAAACTCCTCCACAATCACGGAATAAATGAAGTCGTTGATGGCTTCCGTAGGCGTGAAGAACGTGCGATGCACCGAGCGCCCGTCCACTTTGCTGGAGAGAGGCCCCTTCCCTTCGAAGCCCGCCGAGCCCACGGCTATCTTCACCTTGTCTGCCATGTAGGCATCCCCCAGCGTGTCCACCTTCTTGTTGGTGAGCATGTTGACGAACACCTCAACGCGCTTCTTCTGGTAGGGCTTGAGGCCAAAGAAATAGGCAACAGGAAGGATGCACATCACCCCCAAAAACAGGGTGATGAGGTATCGGAAAGGAATGCTGCCCACCAGCAGCATGGCCACTACCACCGGGCCGTAAACAGCAGCAGAGCCGAGGTCAGGCTCCTTTAGCACCATGAGCATGGGCACTCCTGCCAGGATGCCCGACACCCCGAGACGAAGCCAATGATGCCTGAAGACCGGCGCGATCCGGTGCAGATCCCCCAAGACGACGGCGATCGAAACGATGGTCGCCACAATGGCCAACTGGGACGGCTGAACGTCCACAGGGCCCAGGTGAATCTTACTATGGGCACCTTTTTCGCCGAACCCGATGAACTTCACCAAGATCAACCCTGCGATGCCAGCAAGGTACATGATCCACCCGCCCCATCGTACCCACTTATAATCGACCAACGCGGCCGCGCCGAATACTCCCAGGCCCAACACCGCCCACTGCACCTGGCTGCGCCAGACCGTGGAGAGATTCATCCCTTCCCGGAAGGAGGAAGCATTGTAGATCGCCCAAACACCCCACACGATCAATGCGATCATGTTGAGCGCCAGGATCCAGTTAAGACCAAGAAATTTGCGAAAAAGGGGGGTCATTGACAGACAGAAGACTAGAAGACCAAAGACCAAAGACTTGATGGAGATTCGCCAGGCGAATCCAAGAAGACATCTCCCACCACCTGCGTCCGAACTCTCAAACGCAGTCCGGCTCCGTGGTCAGGTCTTTTGTCTTCTGTCTTCAAGTCTTTCGTCTACAGAGAAGGTACCGCCGCGAGGAGCTTTTTAGTGTACTCGTGATGTGGATCTTCACAGACCTGCGCCGCGGTGCCCTGTTCGACAATTTTTCCGCGGTGCATCACAATGATTTCATCGCTCATGTGCTCCACCACGGCGAGGTCGTGAGCGATGAAGAGATAGGTGAGTTTGAACTGCTCCTGCAGATCCTGCAGGAGATTGATGATCTGGGCCTGAACGCTCACGTCCAGGGCGCTGACCGGCTCGTCACACACCAGGAACTTGGGCTGCACGGCCAGGGCCCGCGCGATGCCAATACGCTGGCGCTGGCCACCGCTGAATTCGTGTGGATAGCGCCACATCGCCTCTGCGGGCAGCCCCACGCGCTCCAGCAACGCGGCCACCGTGTCCCGGCGGCCTGCCTTGTCCAGATGGCGGAAGTGAATGCGCAGAGGTTCCGCGATGATCTGCTCAATGGTCATCCGGGGATTGAGCGAGCCAAACGGGTCCTGAAAGATCATCTGCATCTCCTTGCGGTAGGGGCGAAACTCGCCCTCGCTCAGCGGCAGGATGTTCTTGTCCCGGTAGATCACTTCCCCGCCTGTGGCGGGAATGAGCTTGAGCACCGCCCGGGCGATCGTGGACTTGCCACTGCCACTTTCCCCCACAAGGCCCAGGGTGCCCCCTTCAGGAATGGAAAAACTGACCTCGTCCACCGCGCGGATCTCATCCACTTTACGGCGCAGGAACCCTGCATGCACAGGGAAGTGAATCTTGAGCTGGTTGACGCGAACGAGAGGTGTCATAAGCCGGGCGGAGCGAGTGTAGCACATGCCCCCAACCGGGAAACTTCAAAAATCCAAAGTTCTTTTGCGCCGTAGTCCCCGCTCCACAGCCTAGCGCAACGGGCGGGTGATCCGCTTCCAGAAGAAATCCAACTCACCGGCCAGAGAAGTCATCACGGCATGGAGGTCCCCACCCCCGGGAGCTGTCTCCGTGTCGGTGAGGATCTGATCCATGGCATAGAGACTGGCAAGGCTCCGGTTGTCCAGATGCACAACATCCAGATGCGTCCGCAGTGCGGCAGGGATGACATCCTGCTGGAGCAACCCCGCGAGCGGAGCGGCCTCCATATCCCCTTTGAAAACCAACAGCTTGATCTGTGGCGAGGGCTGACCGATCTGGCTCGCTGCGGCGGTGAGTTCTGCCACACGACCCACCAGGAAACTCGTTACCGTCTTCCAGTAGCGTTCATCACCAAAATCCTCGAGGCCAAAGATCATCTCAGCCCCCTGCAATCGCCAGCGGGAGAGAGACCGCCCGCCCAGGCCGGGCAACTCCAGCTCATCGTAGGTCACGACTGGGAATCGCTTCCCGGCCACACGCACGACATTGGCGATCATCGGCCAGTTCACCTTCAGAAGCTGGTCCCTACCTAGAATCTGCTGACGGAGGGCGCTAAACTGTTGCGGGAGTTTGCCTTTAGCCTCCATCCCGATGCCATTGGGCTGCGCAGTTGCCGCTGTCGTCGCTGCCACGCCAGCGGGGCCGCCCGGGGGCATCAACCGATGCTTGGAAGGCGGCTCTTTGGCAGGGCTCGCCGGAACGATCCTGACCTTCTGCGGCGATTTCGACGCCGCATCTGGCAAGACGGTGGGCTCAGCGGTTGCCCGCACCTTCGAGAGAAGTTGGCGGAGCCGCTCAAAGTTGTTTTCAGACGACTCAGCCTGGGGTGACGATGACGCGGAAGTCGGCGCAGACCCACCGGAAGGTCCTACACCTGCCGACGCACCGGATGGCGTCGAGTTCGCCTCATCCCGGGAGGGGGCTGGTGCGGGGGCAAAGCTGCTGCCAGACTGGCTGGCGCTCCCCGGCTCCGTTCCTGCCGATGGTGGCGGCGACGAGACGCTATCAGGCGGATGGGCAGCGATTGAGGGCGCCGATTCCGCCGGGGAAACCGGTGCAGGCACGCGTGTGTGCTGACTGTTGTCCGGTGTAAACGGCGAGAAGAATGCGGGCTTCATCGGAGGCCGCTCCATCGGCGGGGACGGAGAGGCAATGGGCGGGGCGGGCAGCTCTTCACTTGCTGAAGCGAGGCCTGATGGCGCAACCGACCCAGCCTCCGCAGCAAGTGCGGCAGACGAGCTCGCTGGCGGTTCCGCCAGTGGCAGGAAGGAGTTACCCGGTTTGATGGGTTGTTGAGGCAGGATGGGAGTGATGTCCCCCCCCATGGTGGGAGCAAGCGCAGGGGAGCCTGCCAAACTCACGACTTCACCCCCTTGGTCTTCTGCCAGGTGCTTGGCCAGGGCGGAGAGGTCTTCTTCCTCCTCCTCTTCAATCTCAGGGAGAAAGGGAGACATCGCGGAAGGAGCCTGCAGACTGGCCACCTCCTCCATGATCAGCGGCAGCGCATCGCCATCCGCCGGGCCGGGGGGGCCGGACTTGCCAGTCTCTGCAACCGCAGAACGCAGCCATTTGCGCCATGCCTGGGCAGCATGCCGCAGCATGCCACGGGTGGAGACACTGCCAGCAGGTCGCCCCAGGAAATAGCGGTCCAGGTCCAGATAACCAAGAAACTCCTCCCGATGGCGCTCCCCCACTCCGACCTTGGCCATCCGCAGTTCAATCAACTCGATCGCCTCTCCCGCATTCAGACCTGCGAGCGAAACGTTGCGGGCGTTGAGCCGGTCCTCCAGTGCGCTCGGCAGCTGCCGGCCAAAGGTGGTGTCCCAGAGGTCCTGATTCATGCTCAGCACCACCCGCACACCAGGCAGAGAGGTGAGCTCCAGCGCCATACGCGCCACAGCTACCCCCGCCTCGGCATCACGATAGAGTCCATCCATGTGATCCGCCACCAGCACCACCGGCTTCCAAATCACCACCAGCTTCAGGAATCGCACGAGCTGCTCCGGCCCTGCCACATCCATGCCTGCCGCCAAGGTCGCAAGATTGGGAGCGGTGGGCTGCTCCACATAGTCAAACATGGCCCGCAACCAGTCCGCCACCTCCGCACGCCCTTCCAGGTAGGTCACCTCTGTAAGGGTCGTGTGCAACTGGTCGTAGTGTTTCCTGAACCACTCGCCGATGACTTTGGCGGGACCGCTGTCGGAAAACAGGTTCATCGGGTCCTGGGACAGCACCCTCAGAGCCTGGCTGGGATCCGTGCTGGGGATCCGCCCCGTTTGAATGAGACGTTTGAGCAGGGCCGCATGCACCCCGCTGCACACACGCTGCAAAAGATTGGGCTTCACTCCCGAATAGGCGAGGTCTGCCACAATGCCCCGTCCACAGCCAGCCCAAGTCATACCATCTTCCGTCTGCCAGGGCAGGCTTGCCACCACGGCTTCGGCTTGCAACTTTTCCGCCACACGGCCGAGCAGGTGTGTTTTCCCGTGACCTGCCCGGGGAGCACTCAGCAAGATGACACGCCCCTCGTTTTCCAATGCCCGGAGCTCTTCGAGGGCTGTCTCATGAATGGCCACGGCTGGCTCCCCCTCTCCCTCATGCCAAGTCGCACAAATGTCATTACCGAACGGTTGCAGATTGGCCAGCGCCACCCGATCAGGATGAATCGCAGCCTTCGCAGTCCCAATGGCCTCCGAATGTGGGTTATTGGCAGGAATCATGTTAACCCGAAGTTCTAAATTGATTCGCAAAAGGGAGAGTTTCCGCATTCGCGGGATGAACGATCAATACTATATTTGCCATTCCACACAAGCCTGTTTTTACTAGAATTTCCAGAAGTTGCAAGCAGCTTCCTAAGATTCTGACACTTTGCCAGTCACGAAGATCGAACCCTATTACATTACCGCAGCGTGAAGCATGCCTTTGCCCTTTGCCAAGGCTGCAACGTCGCTTAGATTCCTTATCCCATGACCCTCCAACTTAATTATACCCACGCTTGGGCCTTTGGTATCGGCCTTTTCATTGGTCTGGCCCTCTTGTTCTCCGCTCTTCGGTCCCACTGGAAGACGGCCCGCGAGTTGCGCCGCTTTAAGAAGATGCTCAACGACAAAATGGATCTCGAATCCAAACAGCAAAGTGAGCTGACCAAAGATCGCGACCGGCTGAAGGGGGAGAACGAAAACCTCCGCCTGCAAGTGGCCCGGCTCAATGACCGACAAGATAACCGTGCAAACCGCGAGCTTGAAATTTACGCCCGTGCGGAGAAGCAGATGAACATCAGCGCCCCGGGCTTCGCGCCCGCTTGGGAGATTGCCAAGGCCAACGCCCTGTCCTCCCTTACTGAAGAAGAAAAAGGCAACAGCTTCCCGCAGCGCATCTTCCGCAAGCTGGTGGGCGGCAACAACGCCGTCGCCCTGCCCGCAGAAGCAGCCTCCAAGGCGCAGAGCACCAATCACACGCAAGCGGAATCCGCTGCTTGATTTCGGGCCTGACCCGCGTCACAGAACGATCGGCCTTTGCGTCGATTTTTCCCGCCCTTCCGGCCCCCGGAAGGGCTTTTTGTTCGTAATCCTGAGCGACTCCCATGCTGCAACTTCCTGACCGCAAGTTTTCCGCCTACATCTTCGACTGCGACGGCACGCTCGTTGACTCCATGCCGCTCCATTATGTCTGCTGGATTGAGTCCCTCCGGCTCAACGGTGCGACCTATGCCTTTACGGAAGAGGAGTTTTACCACTTCGCCGGGGTGAAAGAGTACGACACCGTGGTGGTTCTGAACGGCTTGCACAAAGTCGATGTGGATCCCGATGCTGTGGTGCGGCTCAAGGCCGAGATGTTTGAGAAGCGCATCCCGGAAATCCAGCGGGTCAACCCGGTGGCGGATCTCGCCCTCTCCACCTTTGGCAAGCTCCCCATGGCGGTGGCCTCTGGCAGTGAGGAGCCGATCGTGCACGCCTGCCTGAAACACACCGGCCTTTTTCACCTTTTCCCCCACATCATCACCCCCATCAACGTGGAGCGGGGCAAACCGGCTCCGGACATGTTCCTCCTCGCTGCAGAGCGCATGGGCGTGCCGCCGGAAGAGTGCCTGGTCTTTGAAGACGGGCGCAGCGGACTGGAGGCCGCCAAAGCCGCTGGCATGGAAGCGGTCTTTGTCCCGCGCACCCTCCGCTAATCTGCTCCCTTTCAGGACGAATCCGGGGAGCCCCCGCGTTTCCGCACGTAATCTCTAATACTATATGATTCCCGACACAGACGCAGCATTGGTGATCGCGGGTCACGGTTCAACCCTGAACCCGGACTCCAGTGCGCCCACGCACCAACACGCCGATGAAATCCGCCGTCGTGGAATTTTTGCGGAGGTAGGCTGCGCCTTTTGGAAAGAAGAGCCCTCCATGCGGGAGGTGTTCTACCAGACCACGAAGCCGCTGGTTTACGTGGTGCCCAACTTCATCAGCGAAGGGTATTTCTGCCAGGAGGTGCTACCTCGTGAACTCCGGCTGACCGGCCCGGTAACGGTCCGTGAAGGCGTCACCTATGCCTACTGTGACCCCGTCGGGATTCACCCTTCCATGACCCGTCTGCTGCTGGCCCGCGCCGAGGAGGTGGCTCCCGGCGTGCCGCGCGATCAGACCTGCCTCATCATTGTCGGCCACGGCACCAGCCTGAACGAGAACTCCCGCAAGGCGATCGAAGATCAGGTGAAACTCATCCGCGATGGTGGCTATGGTTTCGCCGAGGTGTTGGATGCCTACATGGAGGAGGAGCCTCTCGTCGCCAAATGGCACGAACTCAGCACCGCCCCTCATGTGGTGGTCGTGCCATTCTTTATTGCCGACGGCCTGCATAGCTATCAGGACATTCCGGTGCTGCTGGGCATGGAGAGCGAGCCCACCGCCGCCCTCAGTCAGAGCGAGGTCTTTCGCCACAATCCCCACGCCCTCCACGGCCGCAGCCTGTACTACAGCAGCGCCATCGGAACGGAGGCCCTCATGGCCGAGGTGATTCTGGATCAAGTAAAGGATTTCAAAGCCAAGCATGGCTCGACCTTGGAGGCAGCATCGGGCAGGAGCAGCCCCCCTCCAGCGCTCCCACGCGTGCCCTTCAAGATAGGCCAAGTCTCCGTGTCCCCCGCAGAAGAAGGAACAGGCTGGATCCTCAGTCATGTCGATGACCTGGGAGCTGTGGACCTCAAGATTCACACTAACCCGATCGAAGCCCGTACTCTGAGCATCTATGATGATGCGGGGCAGTTCCGCCCTCTCAAGACAGCCCCCACCTTGCGCCACGGCTGGAAGCTTGTGCTTGAGGATGACGCCACCCTCCGGCTGGCGCTGGATTTCCTCTACCCTGCTGCGCTCGGCCTCTCCCGGCACCACGCAGCAGGCACCCTGGAGCCCGTGTCATTGCGCCAGACATTGGGACGCCAGACGGGGATGTATCGCTTTTCCAACAAGATCACCGACGAGCAGGCCCAGGAAATGGTTGCTTGCCATTGTGACGCAGAAACCAAGTGCATCCGACGCATCACCTGGCAGCTCAATCTGGAACAGCCGCTGACACTCATCGAGGGCAACAAGCGGCCCGACACCGTGCCGGCGGGCGAGATCCCCTTGCTCTGCGTGGAGGCCTGCACCCACATTGTTTCCGCGGCCCGAGAGATCGCACGTGGCGGCAGCGTGGCCGGGGCCCATGCACATGGGCACAACCACAGTCATTGAGGACGCGACTTTGCTGTGGAGCCGTGAATTCGGCTTAGAGTCATGCCACCAAACAAGCACGGGTTCGACAAAAAACATTCTGGGTGTGATGTTGCTTCACCCCGCCGGGACTACTAGGCTTAATGTTTGCCTGATCATTGACCGGCCTCTGCCATGCCTGAACATCCCGCCCATCTCGATATGGAGCCGTTTCCCTTGCTGAAGTGGGACAGCGACTGCTGGACCGGCGGGGAAGTCGATCTCGTTTCAGGCTGTGCGGGTCTCACCATTTTCCCTCCGGAAGATTTGCCTTCGCTCATGCCGACTGAGGCCCAGCGAGCCACCATGGCCTATCACTTGGAACATGGAGACGTGATACAGTCGGCGGTGCTTGCCGCGCTATGGCCTCACTACAAGTCCTTGAGGCCACGATATGCTTCGTTCCTCGGTCATGAAGCAGACAAACTCATGCCTGCCGTTCATGCTCCTTCAGACTTGCTCGCCCTCGTTGACCTTCGACAGGTGTATCTGCATCCGTGGACCAAGGAAGGCGCAAGCTTTGTGGGTTTCCTCTTTGGCTGCACTTGGGATCAAGAGCACGGTCTGGGAGTGATCTTGGCAGGTGATCGCGTCATCGAGATCGGCGGTGCCGACATCTCCTTCTGCTTCCAGCCTCCCCCACCATGATCCGGCGCGGCAGAACCTTGCTGGCGCAGAAGCGCCGCCTGCAGCAGATGCAGCAGGCCGCCCGCGAGTATTTTCAGAAGCACTACCCTGCGGATCCCATTGTTTGGGTGGTGCTGGTGGAGGAACTCCCCATGGGCTCGGTCGTGGCTGTCGCCTACGGCTCTGATCAAATCCCGCCGCCTTGTCGATTTTTCAGAGTCGGCTCCAGCGGCCTTTCCATCACCCCGATGAGTCCTGGCTATTTGCCCTCTTCGTGGGAATCCGCCGTTGGTCCAGGTCAGCCTCCTCCACAGGGGGAGAGAGACCTTTTCAAGATCGGATATACCTACGGATTGACGCCCAAACCAGACGATCAGAGCTCCCAGCGCAAAACGGCGCTGTGAACAACCCTGTCGGGATAAATGTGAATAACCCGGCTGTTGCGACGGAGGCGTTTCCCCTCTTTCCCCATTCCATCGGGACCGCAGCGTTTCGGACCAGTTTTCAAGCACTATTAAGCGTTTTTCGGGGTGAAAAATTCCCGCAAGACAGGGCTACATCTTGTGCTATATACGAAAGCGCACCCCTACAGCTTGTGCAATCACATCTTTCTTGCCCTTTTTGTCACCTGAGATTTAAGTTCCCCAAGTGATCTCTTGCCGCTTCCATCCGGCACCCGTTCACCGCTCAATTTCAACGCTCTGCTCCCGCTTCCGTCATGTATCTCAAGTCCCTCGAAATCCACGGCTTCAAGTCATTTGCTGACAAGACGTTGTTTGAGTTCCACACGGGCGTCACCGGCATTGTAGGCCCCAATGGATGCGGCAAGTCAAACGTGGTGGACGCGATCCGCTGGGTGCTGGGGGAAACTTCCGCCAAGGCTCTCCGTGGCGCGGAAATGGCGGACGTTATCTTTAACGGGACGGACAAGCGCAAACCCGTGGGCATGGCGGAGGTCATCCTGACCCTGGCCGACTGTGAACAGGGCCTGGGTGTGGACTACAATGAGGTCGCCATGTGCCGCCGCGTCTTCCGTGACGGCCGCTCCGAATACCGCATCAACGGCACCATCTGCCGCTTGAAGGACTTCCAGGAACTGCTGGCAGGGACGGGCATCGGCCGGTCAGCCTACTCCGTGATGGAACAGGGCAAGATCGACATGCTCATCAGCGCCAAGCCGGAAGACCGACGCTCTGTCTTCGAAGAAGCCGCAGGCATCACCAAGTTCAAAGGCCAGAAAAAGGAAGCCCTCCGCAAGCTGGAGTACACGGAGGCCAACCTCCTCCGCGTGGCGGACATCATCGCGGAAGTGAAGCGCCAGATGGGCACTCTGCACCGCCAGGCCCAGAAGGCCAAGCGCTACCAAGTGGTGCACAAGGATCTGCGCATCCTGGACCTGCACCTTGGGCACAAGCATTTCACAGAATACACCGCGGAGAAGACCGAGTCGGAGAACCAGATCATCTCCCTGATGACGGAGCTCAACGACCTGCATCAGCGCGTCCATGCGAAGGAACAGGAAGTCACTGAGACTCGTGAGATCTACCATCAGGTGGAGTCCACCATCAACGGCCTGCGACAGCAATCCCAGGAGTTCCGCTCCAAGATTCAGGGTGCCGAGAGCAAGATCGAGTTCAATCGTGAGCGTGTGGAGGAGTTGGAGGGCCGCATCCGGCGCAATGAGGAGGATGCCACCAACAACCGGGACATGGTGGATCGGCAGCAGCGCGAACTGGCCGCCGCAGATGAACAGTTCTCCTCCATCCGCAATGCAATCGAGAGCCGCCAGTACGCCCTAGAGGAGCACCAGATCACGCACAATGCGATCATCCCCGAGCGCCAGAAACTGGAGATGGAGCGCCGCACCCTGCGAGAAACCTTCCGCCGGCTGGAAGGCGAGGCCGCCACGGCCGATGCCAAAGCGCAGAGCCTGACCAACCAGATGGCCACAGACCGTCAGCGGCACGAAGCCCTGGCGCATGACAAGCAATCCGCGGTGCAGGCCCGCGAGGCCAGCCAGGTGGAGTTTGATCATCTCCAGCGTCAGATTGAGGAGCTGGAAACCGTCCGTGCTGAACTGGAGCACAAGCTCAAGGAGCTGACCAACACCATCCAGGAACAGCGCCGCCAGCGTGACGCCGCCTCAGAGGAGCTTAATAACCTCCAACGCCAGCTCACCCAGCGTCGTTCACGCCTGGAGGTGCTGCAGCAGATCCTGGAAAAAGGCGAAGGCCTGGAACTGGGCACACAAAACATTCTGAAGGGCCTGGACGATCCCGACCGCATCAAGGGCGGCATCCGTGGTCTCGTGGCCTCAGCCATTGAGGTGGAGCCCCAGTTCATCTCCGCCATCGAAGCGGCCCTTCGCGATCATCTTCAAGCCATTGTGCTCAACCACACCTCCCTGGCGGATGAAGTGCTGCAAAAGCTCACCGACCAGCGCCTCGGGAAAGCGGCGGTGATTCCGCAGGATCTGATGTTGCGCAACGGCGGCACGGAACGCCAGTTCATGCCCAATGGCGGTGTCGCCTGGGCGCTGGACAAGGTGAAGTCTCAGCCGCATGTGCAGCCTCTGGTGGAACATGTGCTGCGAAATGTCCTGATCGTGGACGACCTGCAGACGGCCATGCGGCTGAAGCGCGATCACCCAGATCTTGCGTTTGTCACCCTGAAGGGAGAGGTCCTGACCGAGCATGGCGTGCTTCACGGTGGTGCAGGCAAAGAAGAGGCCGCCTCCACCCTGCGACGCGAAACCGAACTGCGGGAACTGCGGGTGCAAGTCGAGGCGCTCGACATCCAGGTCGTGGAGAAGGAGATGCTCATCGAGGACCTCCGCATGGCCTTGGAAGAGCAGCAGCGTGAGGAGGCCAACGCCCGTGATGCCTCCCAGATGAACCGCGAGGCCCTGAGCCAGTATCAGGGCAAAGTGAGCGTCGTTCAGCGGACCCTTCAGCAGGCGACCGCCAAACTCGACTCCCTCGAGTGGGAGCAGGGGCAAATCGCCCAACGCCTTTCTGCCGCTGAGGCCCAGATCCAGCAGCATCGCGAGGCCAACCAGGTTGCCCTCTACGAGATCGAGGAAACTCAGGAGCGGGAACGCGCCCTGGAGACCCAGATTGAATCCGTGATCCGCCGCGAGGTGGAGTCCACGGAGCGCCTGAACGAACTCAAGACGGCCCTGGCCCTGGAACAAAATGCCCTCCAGAACGTGGAGCGTCAAAAGGCCCCGCTCGCCAGCCGTCTGGAGGAGCTTGAGTCCAGCATCAGCCGCTATGAAAACGAATGCTTCATCTGGAGGCAGCGCATTGATTCCGCCGTCGGAGAGAATCGCCGCCTCGTGGAGGAGACGGAAGAAGCCCGCCGCTTGCTGACCAATGTTGACAATGAAGGCCGGGAATCTGTGGAGCGGCGCAACGCCGCTTTCGAGAGGGTGACCGCACTGGAGACGGAACTCAACACCATCCGCTCCCGCCACGGTGAGCTCAACGACCACCGCAGCCGCGCCGAGGTCCAGCAGACCCGCGTGGAGATGAAGCTGGAGAACCTGATCAAACACGTACAGGAGCGTTATCAGGTCAGTCTCGATGCCTTCGAGCCAGATCCTCACTCCCTGCTGCTTTCCATCTCCGAACAGAAGAAGTCCTTCGACCGCACCAGCAAGCGCCGGGCCACCCTGTCGTCCCGCAGCGACAGCACCGCCGACGATGATTCCGCTTCTGAGAGCGAGGGGTCTTCCACCGCAGAAGCCAGCTCCTCCTCTGACGCTGAGATGGAGGGCAATCCCCTCTTCGACGCCGCTGCACTGGAGCGGGGACCGGATTGGGATCTGGTTCAGGAAATCGTCAATGACCTGCGCCAGCGTCTGGAAGGCATGGGCCCGGTAAACCTGGACGCCATCCAGGAGTTCGAGGAACTCGAACAACGCCACACCTTCCTCGAGACCCAGCACGGCGACCTTGTGAAGAGCAAGGAGGAACTGCTCCAGGTGATCGCAAAGATCAACGACACTACGCAGACCATGTTCACCGAGACCTTCATCCAGGTCCGGAACAACTTCCGTGAGAATTTCAAGGAACTCTTCGGCGCAGGCGGCCAGGCCGACCTCATGCTGCAAGACGAGAATGATCCTCTGGAGTGCGGCATCGAGATCATCGCCAAGCCCCCCGGCAAGAAGCTACAGAGCATCAGCCTGCTTTCCGGTGGTGAGCGTTCCATGACCGCCGTGGCCCTGCTGTTCTCCATCTTCATGGTCCGCCCCAGCCCCTTCTGCGTGCTGGACGAACTCGACGCGCCGCTGGACGAGTCCAACATCAAGCGCTTCCTCGCCATGCTGGACAAGTTCATCAACGCCAGCCAGTTCATCATCGTGACGCACAACAAGCGCACCATGTCCAAAGCGGACGTGATCTACGGGGTGACCATGCAGGAGTTCGGCGTGAGCAAGCCAGTGGGCGTGCGCATGACCAACGAGAAGGTGTCGCTGGAAGACAACGCCCCGACTGTGGCCGAGACCGTCCGCGGCGGTGCGGCCCATGCTATGGGCCTGACCCCGCCTTCCGCCCTGCCGAAGAAAACCCGCAGCAAAAAGGGCGCAGCCGCCGAAACCGCCGAGTCAACCGAGGCAGCTCCTACAGCCGAAGATGCTCCAGAGCCAGCACCCGAGGCCGCAGCAGAAGTTCCGGCCGAAGAGGTCCCGGTGATGTAGCGCCAGACTCACGGACAACTCCGTCATTCAACACCGCTGCCAGAACCCCTGGCAGCGGTTTTTTGTTGTTCCGCCCTCAACTCTTCAGTCCCTCGCAATATTCCACCGTCCCAACGACCCCGAACCCGGAGGGTTCACCATGAGTAGACGCCATGATGGCGGGATCAGCAAACATCAGGCAACATGCCTGGTGCCACGAGAAAGGCACTGACCCACACCATCATGACCACCTATACTTTGCACACCCCCATCCCTTGTCACGCAGCGATCTGCAAGGCCCTCAACCTTGCTGGCCAGGAACGCCGTGTCACCCTGGGCCTGGATCTGGAGCTAAACACGCCCGCAGGTTCCCTGGTCGTCGCCGGAGGCCAGCCGCTCAATCTGGGCAAGCACCCTCGCAGCCTCTGGGTCGAACTGGTTGGCTGGCTCGTCAATCAAGGCTGTGAAGTCCACTGCGTCCAGGAGGCTTGTGGCTTTGGCTGGGAGTTTCACCGCGAGTTGGAAGGTGCTGGAGCTCATAGTGTGGTGGTTGCTCCCCAGGAACTCAGCGGCAAACGCAAGACCGACAAGCGTGACGCCCGCATGCTGGCCACCCTGCTCTGGGACTACGTGAGCCGGGGCAACCGAGCCTGCCTGCGCCCGGTCAGGGTCCCCACGGTGGAGAAGCAGCAGCAACGAGGGAGTCACCGCCGCCGAGAGCAGGTGATCAAGCTGCGTGGTCAGATTGCATCCCAGGGACGCAGCTTGCTATGGGACCATGGCTGGTTGAGGGATCTCGACAGCTGGTGGGCACCCAAGAACTGGGAGCAGCTCAGAGCCGATCTGCTCGCCGCCGGCCGCACGTGGCTGGTGGACATGATCGAGCCCATGCAGAGAATGTGCCTGCAATTAAATGGTTATAGCGAGGAGCTCAAAAAGAAGGCCATCAGCGAAGTCAAACCTCCGAAGACTGCCATCAAGAAGTCCGAACCAGGCTTGATCTTGAATGCAGCCGAGCCTCCCAGAGCGTCGGAGGAGGCCCCAGCAGCCCAGGTTCGGCCCAAAGGACTCGGCGAACTCAGCTATGCGATCATCGCCGCAGAGGTGGGTGACTGGAACCGGTTCAAGAACCGGGGACAGCCCGGCTCGTTCATCGGCTGCTGCCCCAGTGAGTACAGTAGCGGGGAAAAGCAAAAGCTTGGGCAGATTGACCGGATGGGCAGCTCGCGGATCCGCACGACGCTGGTGGAAGCGGCGTGGAGGATCTGCAGGCTCAATCCGAACTGGAGGGGGGTGAGGAAATATCCTGAGGAACTGGGGCCGCAAGGCACGGTCCGTGGAGCCAGGAAGCGCAAGGCCATCGTGGCCTGTGCCCGGATGCTCATGGTTGATCTTTGGAGATTGCACATGGGGACGGCAACGTTGGAAGGCCTGGGCTTGGAGCCAGCCACCACCTAAGACACCCCCTGTTGAAACACTTTCAGTCGGAGAATCTGATCGACCCATGGCTTGGCCGCCGCAAGGCTTAGCCCGCAGCAGTAGAATGATCGATTCCTGACTGATCCTTGTAGCCCGCAAGGGCGCGATGCACGGCCCTGAGGGCCTGTGCGGATAGGAGCATGAGAGCAGGAGTAAAGCTGCTCAACAGCGCGTGTCATAGACCGGGCTGCATCAAGGATCAGACGACAGAAAGAATCACGACGAACCCTCCACCCTCAAAGAGCAGCAACGCCGAAGAAAACCGCAAGTCACCTCACAAACCAATTGACCCGCCTCATAGGAGCCATGGGTGAAGCGAGCGTAGCGAGTGCAACCCATGGAAAACAGGATGGAAAATCCTACCGCGGAGCGGTAGGCCCATCGTGCCGCGAACCCCTCACGAAATCCCGCCATACCACCCACTCAGACTTTGGCCGCCATCGGCCTACCGCTCCGCGGTAGCAACACCTTGTTCACCTTCCATGGGTAGTCCTCGCTCCACTCGGCCGACCCATGGCTACGCATGGCGAACCCTCCGGGTTCATGAGATAACTCGCAAATTGACGCACTGACGCACTGACGCACTGACGCACTGACGCACTGACGCACTGACGCACTGACGCACTGACGCACTGACGCACTGACGCACTGACGCACTGACGCACTGACGCACTGACGCACTGACGCACTGACGCACTGACGCACTGACGCACCGCCTACCGCCTCCATGCCGGAATCACCGGATGACTCACCTGCACGCCCTTCATGTCCTCCGGAATCAACCGTCCTTCGTCGAAATCGCAAAGCGAAAGCAGCACATGGTAGCTGTCGCCCGAGTTCAGTGGCGGGATGCCATCCAACCCCTGCGCATAGGCGATGATTTCCTTGCCGTTGGGCAGGGTAGCGCGGTAGGTGCGGTGCGTCAGCACTTCACGAATGGTCACGGGTGCAAGCAGGCGGATGTCACTCATCGGCTGGGAGTTTGAGAAGAAGCAGGAGTTGGCGTCGGGGGCTGGGGCGGGGATGGCACAATCGGCTTCGCAGGGACGGCCTTCGGGATGTCCTCGCCATCGGCTTGATCGCTCGGCGGAGTGACCTGAGCAGCGTCCACTTCCCACTTTAATTTGAAGCCCGAAAGCATCGTGCGAGAGCGAACGAGATCCAGGGCACGCTGCACCACCACCTCACGAAGCTGGCCTTCATCTCCCGGCAGAGGCTGCCCCTGACTCTTGCGAACGTAGGCATCCACCTCGGGATTGTCACCCGAGACGAGTGCAGCCTCGTTAAACCGGGGACGCACACGGTCCATGACAAATGGCTTCATGGACTTGCCCCGGCTACCGGCGAACACCTTGCGCTTGTCCTCGGTGGACCCCACCAAAAAGTAGTGGGGCTCCAGTCCTTTACGAAAAGTGGAGCTGTCATCGGGCAGCAACAGCTCGGCGCTTGCGTAGCGGAGCATGGTCGCGTCATCCAGGCGGACATCGGTAAAGCGCACCATGGCACCACGAGTTTTGGAGCCCACCAGAACGCTCTGCCCTTTTGCTTTCAGGCACGCGGCTACTGCCTCCGCCGCAGGACACGCATCATCATCCACCAGCACAATCACCTCCTGCGTCCAGATGGGAGCGCGCTTGGAAATGAAAAACTCCGCCTCATTACGGCCCATCTGTTTCATCTTGAACATGAGCTGTCCTTCTGGGAGGAAGCACTGGAGCATGAGCGCTGCCTCGTCGAACACGCCCGCGGTGGTGGCAGAGCGAAGATCGAGGATGAGTTGCTTGGCCTGCTTTTCCACCAGGTCAGCGAGGGCTTTCTCGAACAACTGACCTTCGCCCGGAGCGAAGGTGTCGGGACGAAGATAGGCCACGTCGGGTGCCAGGAATTCCGAGTGCACATTCGGCTCAGTGGGCACATCATGTTGCACCACAGGCTGTAACGAGGCCCCAAAGTGCAGGCGCTCCAGCAAGCCCTGCAACGCGGCGCGATTGAGTTCCTCAAACGTGAGATCGTCACGACGGATATAGTCCCGCCGCAGGATCTGAAAGGCCGACTGCACCCCGTTCTGGGGCAACTGATCCAAAAGCGGCCCCGCCGTGAGAGATGGTCTCGCAGCGACAAACAAGCCACTACAGACCAGGAATTGGGCGGTTGAGGACAGGCGCATGGGCATCGGCATGCGCCATGATACGCGACAGAGTCCAGCCTGCCAGCAGCGAGTTCCACAGGGAGAGCCTGACATCCGTGAAAGCGATCCACCGCCGCCACCGCTTCTCCAGGCGAATCCCTGCTGATGACGGCTCGGACGCTCTGCATCACGCGAGACGCTCCCCGCTACTCTTCACATTTCTTAATTTTCACATTTTCCGGTGAATGGGATGGATGCAAATTCCGCCTGTTCACGACCCCTTCTTGTCTCCCCACCCCTCCCCTCCTCATGTATCGCATCCTTCGTCCTGTGATCAGCGTCTTGGCCCTCACGATGGCCTTGGTTTCCTGTGAGACACCCGACTATGCCGGCCCCGGCCCACGTCCCGCCCCGCGGGTGCTCATACCTTCTGGGTTGAGCCAGGACGAGGTACGCTTCATGCCGGAGATTGAGGACGCCCTCATCCGCGCTGGCTACCGGCCCACGCGAGATCGGTCGGCGGAGTACCAACTGGACTTCGACGTCGATGACGGTCCGGTGAACGCGGACACCCATCTTGTCCTCTCGCACGAAGGTTCTGAGGTGGCTCGCTCTTACGCACGAGTGGGAGGACCGCGCATCATCTTGCACAGGCAGGAGTTCATCCGGCAGTCCTTCGACAAGTGCCTGCGTGACTTCGAGTCCCAACTTTCCCGCGCCAGCGGTGGAGGCTATGGCGAGTGGCAGCGGCCGTCTGGCTCCTATCGCCAGACTGACCGTCAGGTGTATGAGGATCGCGGCTACGACCGCGGTGGCTATGACCAAGACCGCTATGACACCTACGGCGGCCCCAGCCAGGGAGGCTACGAACGCCCCTATTGAGAAGGGTCAGCTACAGCCCTGAATCACCCGCACTGCGCATGATTCAGGGCGTCAATTTCGGCACCGTCATGCTGCCAGCGGAAGTGTTGGCGGATGGCGGCAGTCACGAACTTTTTGCCCAGGGCGACTGCCTCTTCCAGCCCAAGTCCACTCCCCAACCCAGCAGCGATGGCTGCCGAGTAGGTGCAACCAGTGCCATGAGTATGCACTCCAGAGATTCGCTCTCCCTCATACCAACGCACGAGCGTGCCATCCACCAGTAGATCCGGCGCGGCATCCCCGGCCAGATGACCGCCTTTCATGAGAACGGCGACCCCATGTATCTTCGCAAGGGTCTGCGCGGCGGAGAGCATTTCCCCCCTCGAAGTGATGGCAGCTCCCAGCAACACCGCAGCTTCGTCCAAGTTGGGCGTGATGACCCTGGCCAGCGGCAGCAGATGGCCAATGAGCGTTTCCTCCGCATCCCGCTCCAGCAGTCGCCCGCCACTGGTAGCCACCATCACCGGATCCACCACCAAGGGCACCTCTGCTTGAGCCATCGGCTGCCAGGCTTCCACCACCGCCTCAATCTGTTTGCGCCCCCCTAGCATACCCGTCTTGGCAGCCGCCAGGGGCATTCCTTTTGCGAGAACCCGGATCTGTGCCCCAATGATGTCCGGCTCCAGGAGTTGGATGGAATCCACCACCGCTGGAGTCTCCGCAACCACACTCGTGATGGCGGTCATGCCGTAACACCCCAGCGCGGTGAAGGTCTTCAAATCGGCTTGAATGCCAGCACCGCCCGAGCAGTCAGAGCCGGCGATAGAGAGAACCACAGGAAGAGAGAAAGCCATAGGGTGAAACGCTCAACATGTCTTGGTTGCCACGGTTGCCAACTTTAACTCGTTCCTTTGCTTCCCAGCCAAGTGTGTGACATCTTCGACGATGTCGATGACGTTTGTGGAATTGCCGGGGCTGACAGTGACGGTGGATCAGGTGCTGTATCAGCCTGAGCTGACCGCCCCAGTGGACCGCCCCCACCCTTTTGCCTATCATCTTTCGATTCACAACGATTCCGACGAATCCCTCACCATCGTAGGCCGCAAGTGGATCGTGACGGACTTGCACGGCGGAGTACTGGTCGTGGAAGGGGAAGGCGTGGTGGGACACAAACCCCACCTGGCCCCGGGTCAGTCCTTCAGCTACAACAGCTTTCACGTCGTGCGGGAGCCCAGCACCGCCTCCGGCACCTTCTTTGGCCAGACCGATCACGGGCAGCCCGTGTATGTGAGAGTGCCCGAATTTGAAATGACACCCCCCTGAACCAGGGATCAGACGGACCTGCGTCCTCCAGGCACATGCCAACCCGCCTCTGTGACGATCTGGGGCAGCAGGATATCATGCTGCTCGCAGGGCACTGAATCCAGGTATTGGATCTGAAAAGCCACGCCTACGGGACTTCCACGGAAACCAGGATGCCCCAAGATCCGGTCGTAGTGCCCTTTCCCACGCCCAAGGCGACTTCCCAAGTCCGCTCCGAAGGCCAGGCCAGGCACCAGAACAGTCCCCAGTTCCTCCACTCGCACCTCGCTCTCTGGAGTCTGCCGGGGCTCCAGCACACCCAAGGGTCCCACGACCACGTCCTCCACCCCATGCACGCGGTAGGGGGCCATGGTCTGCCCTTGAATCCCAAAAAGGGCCACCATGTAGCCCCGCTCAACCAACCAGGGCAGAAGCCGCAAAATCTCGGGCTCGTACTTCATCCCGCCAAAAATCGCCACCACCCCACCTGAATCCACCCACGATTCATGGGTGATAAGGTGTTGATAGACTGCGTCGGACCACCGCTTCCGCTCTTCCTCGCCGGTGGCGCGAAGCGTATCCTTCATGCGACGGCGGAGTTCGCCCTTGGTTTGCTGGATCGTTTCTTCTTTCACGGCACAGAAAATGCGTTCCCGGAGCTCAGTGTTGTCTTGTCATCTTTCCTCAGAAATCTAAACTTTTCAAACGAGGGACGTCTTTGGGCGTCCAATCCCCTGCCAATGCTCCACGACCTCCGATTCAGAACCGTTAACCCGTCCTCCCGCGAGCGTTGGCTTCCACGGTTTCGGTTTGGCAAGGGCGAGAACGACCGGGACACAGGTTCCAATGCAAACGGGAATGGAAATACGGTAGGATTGCTTCCCAGCAAAGGCTGGCAACAACGCAACTTGCAATTCCTGAGCGACATCCTCATTCCAACTCTCCTTTCCCCAAGACAACCCAGTGCCAGTTCCTCGCTGGTGACACACCTGGAGAAGAATGAAACCGGGGTGACCTGGCTGGGGCATGCGGGATTCCTCCTGCAGATGGGCGGCAAAAACATCCTCGTGGATCCGAACTGGGCCCTCTGGCACGGCCCGGTGAAGAGGGTGCGTCACCCTACCCTGCTGGCACCGGCATTGCCATACATCGATCTGGTCCTGATCACCCACGCCCATTTTGACCACCTCCACATTCCCAGCCTGCGGTCCATCGCTGCGGGTCAGCCGGTGGTGGTGCCGGAAGGAGTGGGCAGCGTGGTAAAGAACTGCGCCTTCAGCAAGGTCATCGAACTGGACTACTGGAGTTCCTACGACTTCGGCGATCTCAAGGTGACCTTCACCCCCACCAAACACTGGGGAGCCCGCTACATCCACGACACCTACCGGAAATTTGGAGGCTATCTCATAGAGGGCAGCGGGCAGACCATCTTCCACTGCGGCGACAGCTCGATGTTCGATGGGTTTAAGGAAATCGGGAAACGGGCCGAGATCGACGTGGCACTCATGCCGATTGGAGCCTACCAGGCCCCCAGCGGAAGGCCTGTGCACATGAACCCCGAAGAAGCCATGGCAGCCATGGAGATGATGGGAGCCCAGCACCTCATCCCCATGCACTACGGGACTTTCCCACTTGGAGGAGAACCCATCGCGGAACCTTCGATCCGTCTGCTGGCCTCTGCCAAGCAGCTTGGGCGGGACAAGTTCGTCCACGTCATGGATGAAGGGCACCCGGCGGTGTTTTCGCTTGCTTGACCGGCGTGAAACCAGAACTCACGCTGATTGCCGCCGTTGACGAGAACCTTCTGCTGGCCACCGCACAGGGCATCCCTTGGAAGCTGCCGGATGATGTCGCTCACTTCCGGGCCTACTGCGCAGGAAAGTGGCTTCTGCTGGGGCGGCACACCTACGAGGACATGACAGGCTGGTTCAAGCCGGACCAACACCCGCTGGTACTGACGTCCACCTGTGGCTATGAGCCCAACCCTGGTCGAGGCGTGGCCTCCGTACCCCAGGCTCTGGCTCTCGCGGAAGCCGAAGGCCAGGAGGAACTGGTGTGCATCGGTGGTGGGCAGGTTTTTGCCACCGCCTTGCCGCACGCCACGCGGCTCGTGATCACCCATATCAAACACATCTTCGAGCCGGGCGACCAACCGGTGTATTTCCCTCCAATATCCGCCGATGCCTGGAGGGAAGAGCGTCGCCTCGATCATGCAGTCGATGACCGACACGCGTGGCCGTTCACCTTTGTCGAGTATGTGCCCCGGGTGGAGGAGCAGCCAGAGGTCTAAAGCACCGCCACCACCTGACTCCTCTGGCCGGACCTTCCGCCAGGAAGAACGACCTGCGAGCCCACCTTTGCCCCTACAAGAAGCTGGCCCAGCGGGGAAGATGGAGTGATCACGAGGATCTCCCTGCCTTCATGCTGCACTTCTGTTCCGCCCGCCGTGGGCCCTAGGAAATAGCAAGAGACGCCCTCTGGACCCGTGAGTTGGACAAGCGCCCCGAGGGCGGCAGGTTCGCCCGCTTCCAATGGCCGACACCTCAGGGCCCGATAGGCCACCAGCGCCTCCTCGGTCTCGGCCACCCGCATGGCCTGGCCCCGCGCAAGGTAGGAGGCTTCCAGACTGCGGGTGTCGTACTTGTTCTCGGCCCGGCTGCCTGGATCCGTCGCCGCAGCATAGGCATCCCGTGCGGCACGATGGTAGGCCTCCACCTGCGCGGTGAGCGCGGCAATGATTTCTTGAATGACGGCTTCTTTGTTCACTTGAGAAGACGTGCCACATGATCCCGGCAGGAGCAAATGCCGGGAGGAGGCGGGGCCAAACAACCGGTCAGATTTGCCCCCTGTCCACAATTTGCCAGAGACACTCACTACTGCATCGGCAGGGCAATCTCCGTGCGGCTGCCGTTGCGGGAAAGTTTTACCTGAACCCTGTCCCCCGGAAAACGGTTCTGCAGCAAATACCCCAGCAAAAGGCTCTCCGTCGTAAAAGAAGCCTTCCCGTCCACTTCCAGAATGATGTCCCCCTTCTGGAAACCGGCGTTCTTCGCCGCGGCATGTTTTCCGTGGGCACCCAGCCCCTTGACCCGCAGAGCCATGCCTCCGGGTGCGAGCCCCAACTTCAAACGCTCCTCCGCCGGCAGCGTGTCCAGCGCCATCCCTCCCAATACCATGCCCCGCATGGGCCACGCACCCACACGACCAGAGATGTTGGCCTGGGCCCGCCAACCAGGGAAAAGCTTGAACTGTAGTGCCAGCTCCTGCCCGTTGCGACGAATCTCCATGGGCAACTCCACCGCGTCACCCGCCCCGTGCAGCACCCAGCTTACATCGGCGATCGACAGGATCGGCTGCCCGGCAAATTTCACCAAATCGTCTCCGGCCTGTAGACCAGCTTCAGCGGCGGACGTCCCCGGAACAACCGTCTGCACTCTTGCAGCCTGATCCGGCGCGAGGAGAAAGCCCACCGTCTCTGCCGCAGGCATGGGGTAGATCCACTCTTCTGGCAGGGGCTTTTTCTGGTCCCGATGCCAGGCCCGGAAGGCATCTCCAATCTGATGGCAATGCACACAACTCTGCACCACTTTCCCCTGCCAGTTGAGATCGCGCTCATACCGGCCGGCGAGCAAAGGAATCTCCAGCGGAGATTTGAAGGGCAGCGGCTTGCCCTGTTTCCCCAGCAGACTGGCCTTGTTGGCCGGATACCCAGAGTGCAGCTTCAGTGCCCCCTCCAACATCCGCAAGTAGCCGGAAACGGAGCTGTCCGCAGCATCCTTCTGATGTGTCCACGATCCGTAGCGACCATAGAGCGTGCCGTCACCATTGAAGATCAGCGTGGAGAAAGAGAGATCGTAATCGAACTGGAACACCTGAAGATCCAAGGCGTTTGCATTGATCAGCCGCACACAGACAAACTGGTCCAGCAAAGGCTGCAATTCCTGCTCATCCATCAGAACGCGGGCGTCCAGACCCGCACAGGCGAGACAGGGGATGCACCTGAGGACCACCAGCAGAGGCTTGCCCGTGCGTTTTGCCTCCGCGAACCCGCGATCCAGGTCGTTGTAGATCCAGCGGCCATCGTTCTCCCAGGTGGCACGGTCTTTTCGCACCGCGCCTTCACGATCTTTGACGGCCTCAGCCCTCAATCCCACCGCCGCTGCAATCAGGGCGCCAAGCACAAAAAAATGGCGATGCAATTTCATGCACCGCCATTTTGCTTAAATCGAAAGAATAGTGCAACCACCGTGTGAGGCGGTCAGCTACTGCCCCTTATTTCTTCTTGTCCCACTCCTTGGATTTCACCAGAGCGTCCACCTCACCCTTGGCGGCAAAGTCAGCCGGGAGGGCGTTTGCTTTGGCAAGATACTGTAGAGCGGCCTGGAAGCCTAGCACCTCCCCTTTCTTGCCCTCAAGCTTGTCCGCCGTGAGAGCTTTCAGAGAGGCCACGTACTCATCTGCCCCGGCCTTAACCAAAGCGGCAGTGGCTGACTCATTCTCATAGGCAAGGGACTCCATGAGCAAGAGGGTCTTGGCCTGACCTTCTGCCTTGGCCGCATTCTCCCGAATGCCTTTGGCGATCTCCTTGCGCTTGGCCGTGGTTGCAGCCTCAGTCTGCCTGCCATCCGTGCCTCCCTCAATCGAACGGGCAGGCAGCGGCCGATACCAAATGTTGCGATAGCGCACTGGGTTGCCGTGATCCTGGAGCTTGAGTGGCCCTTTCTCCGGGAAAGGACGGGGCTTGGACCGCCCTTTGTGCCCACCCCCGCCCTCAAGCGGAGTATGATCCTGCACCAGCACGCCATTAATGAAGACGGTCAGTGACCCCGGGTCGAGTTCCTTGCCGTCTTTGAAGATGGGGCGGCGGAAGATGATGTCATAGGTCTGCCATTCGCCCGGCGCGAAAAGGGGATTGGCCATGGGCGGATTGACGCCATAGACAGAGCCGGCGAACCCATCCGCATAGGTAGGGTTGTTGTAGTTGTCCAGCACTTGAACTTCCACAGCGCCCATCAGGAAAACACCACTGTTACCGCGGCCCTGGCTATCCCCTTTTACTTCTTTTGGTGCCGACCACTCGATGTGGAGCTGGCAGTCACTGAACTCCTCCACGGAGCGGATGTATCCGGATCCCGGCACACACTGGAGCGCTCCGTCCTTCACGACCCATTTGGTCGGTTCAGCAGGGCTTTTGTCAGCCTGCCACTTGGAAATCTCCGCCTCCGTACCGCCAAAGAGAATACGGGCGTCTGACGGTGGTTTCCCGGGTTGATCCTGGGAGCCGAAGGTACCCGGCTCCACACGAGGAGGCTGGGGCCGGTTCCGATCATGGATGGCCCAAGGATGATTCGCATCTGGCGCATCGCCATAAAAGGCTGGGCCAACGGGATCTGCGGCTTGCAGGCTCGTCGTCAGGAGAGGCAGAGCGCAGAGGGCAGCCAGTGTGGAAGGTGAGGAGAGCTTCATGGTATTTGAAAAAACATCACTGATGTCATGAGGGATGGCTGGTACGTCCACGCCGGCTCCGCCCTTGCAAAGGCCCCTTTTATAGAGAATCTGAAAGGCATGTCCTCGCCCTTCGCCCAACTCGCGGAAGCTCGCATCAAGGAGGCCATCGACGCTGGAGAATTCGATAATCTCTCTGGCAAGGGCCAACCGCTCGACATGGATGGCTATTTTTCCGCCCCTTCGTCTTTGCGGTCTGGATTTGGGTTGTTAAAGAGCGCTTCGGTAGTGCCGCCCGAAGTGACCGCCATGCTGGAGGTCGCCGGGCTGCGCCATCATTTGGAATCAGCCACTGGCGAACGGGCTGAACTTCTACGTAAACAGTTGCAAATGAAAGAAGTAGAGCTGACCATGGCTCTGGAAAGGGTCAAACGCGCATTGAAGGCAGATGTGATTGCCTGACATCATCGGGATCCACGTGAGGGCTATACCCGCGGCAGAACTCTCCACCCAAGCGGTACGGACAGCGATTCTCCGTCCTTGCAATTTGACAAATCATCTCTAAGTAGCCCGCTCCCATGGCTTCGACACCCGTCATCAACCTCCGCAAAGGACACGCTGTTCGTTACAACAACGACGTGTGCCTCGTCACCGGCACCGAACTCAAGACGCCGCCCCGCATGGCGTCATACGTGCAGATGTCGATCCGCAGCATCACTTCCGGCAAAGTTCACAACCTGCGCATGACCTCCAACGAGTCCCTGGACTCTGTGGTGCTCAACAAGGATGCGCACGAGTACAGCTACAAGGACGGCGACGGCTACCACTTCCTGCACCCCGAGTCCTTCGAAGATGTCACCCTGAGCGAAGATCTGGTGAAGGACGTGAAGGAGTACCTCATGGAAGGTCAAAAATACCTCATCATCTTCACAGACGACGTGGTCGCGGGCATCGAACTGCCGCCCTCGCTGGTGATGAATGTGGCCGAGGCCCCCGAAGGTGTGAAGGGCGACTCCGCCAACAACGTGTACAAGGCCGCAGTCATGGAAACCGGTCTCACCGTGCAGGTGCCCCTCTTCATCAACTCTGGCGACAAGATCAGCGTCAAGACCGAAGACGGATCCTACCTCGGCCGCGCAAACTAAGACCTGGGCTGGCTCACGCCATTCCGTCATCACTTATAAAAGAAGGCAGCGCGGCATCCGCGCTGCCTTCCCTGTTTTTGGGGAGGGTTTTAAATTGTTCTCATCACCCCGAAGGCTCAGGCCATGCTGTGCAGGCCGACGACGTTTCCTTCAGAATCCTGGAAGATGCCGATGAAACCGTGCGGCGGGATGTCCGTACGCCCCTTGAGCACCGTCCCACCAGCAGCCGGAATGCGGGAAAGCACCCCATCAAGGTCGCCCTCCACATTCAGATAAATGATGGTGCCGCCCTCGCCGGGCTTCATCTCCTTCATCTTCGTGAGGGAACCACCCACGCCCTTCATCGGGTCATAGGGAAAAATGGCCATGGGCAGCGAAGAGCCGGCAACTTCCTCAAGCTTCTCATTGAGGATCGCTTCGTAAAATGCCTTGGCGCGCGGAAGGTCGTCAACAGCCAGTTCGAACCAGTTCAGGACATTGTCTTTCATGATGTGCTTTGGGTGGTTTGGATTGTTTACTTCGTTCACCGGAATTGCCGGATAACGCTTCAACAAAACCACACCCTCATGACAACCCTATGTCAGGAGTCTTTTATAAAAGCGGCATCCACAGTCCTATGGCGCATAGAGGGTCACCAGATCAGAGGCCACGCGATGCAGTCGCCCACGAAGATCTGGTGGGTCAAGGGCCTCCGCTTCAGTCCCGAAGCCTATCAGCCAGCCTGAAAGCCAGTCAAGACACGGCACCAGGATCTCCACCTCTGTCCAGCCTTCCCGCACCCGGCTGGGCACCATGCTTGCGCAGCGCATCTCCCGCTTGACCCGCTCCATCGCCCGAGCAGAAAAGCGGGCACGGACTGGCGTGAGCTCGTGTCGAGTGATGGCCTCTGCAAGGAACTCCTTCACAGAAAAACCTTCGTGACCTTCAAAAGAATCCGTCGTGACCTCCCACCGGGAAATCCGGTCGAGCCGGAAATCTCGGAAGTCCTGGCGCATGCGGCAGTAGGCGATGAGGTGCCAATGCCGGGCATAGTACATGAGCCCCAGTGGCTCAACCTGACGGGTGGTTACCTCTCCACGAGCACCGGCATTGTAGTGCAACACAGCGCATCGCTTTCGCACCACCGCCTGCTGTAGAGGCATGAGGCAGTCGGGACGCCCCGTCTCATCCTCCCCATCATGCAGACTTAGCCAGACGCCCACAGCAGGTTGCAAGCGATTCAGGAAATCGTGCCGTTCCCTGGGCAGGACTGACCTTACCTTCAACAGGGCCGAACGCAGGGCCATTCGGAGGGAGTCGTCCGCCACCTGCTCCGTCACCTCACCACTCACGAAGAGCGCAGCAGCTTCATCTTCGGTGAACATGACAGGAGGCATGTGGTAACCCCGCATGAGGCTGTACCCAACCCCGGCCTCCGCGACTATCGGCACTCCCGCCTCCCCCAGAGCCGCAAGGTCGCGATAGACAGTCCGCACGCTGATCTCAAAGTGGTCAGCCACCCGCTCAGCGGTGATCACGCGATGACTCTGCAAAAGCAGGATCATTCCGGTAAGTCGGTCAATGCGGTTCATGAGTTGCGGGAGCGGACAGCTAGCACAGTGCTCTTGAACAGCAATAGCGATGCGCCGAGTTCGAAAAGGGACCCGGGCACAAAAAAACCGGCCACCCGAAAATGGGTGGCCGGTTGCAAGTACTTTGCGCGGGAGGCCTGGAATCTTAGGCGTTGCCCTTGGCTTGCCCCTTCGTGCCTCCTACCGAGTAGTAGCTGGCATAGTTGTAGTAAGTGTATTCCTTGAGATTGGAGGCAGAGCGGTTCAGGATGACGCCCCCCACATTGACCTGACGGTCATAAAGCAGGTCCATCGCCTTCGCGCTGAGACGAGCCATGGTCGAGGAGAGACGGACTACGAAAAGAACGGTGTCGAGCTTCGGAGCAAAGCTGGCCGTGTCATCTGCAACGAGCACCGGAGCGCTGTCGAAGATCACATAGTCGTACTCATCGCCCATTTCCTTGAGCACCTCTTCCGTCAGGCGGGAGAGGAACAACTCAGAGGTCTGGTCAAACACTTCACCACGTGGCAGGACGTGCAGGCCCTTTGTGCCGCTTTCCAGCACCGCATCACGCCAGTGGATGCCAGCCGTGAGAACGTTGCTGAAGCCGGGAGCCACCGGAAGCTTGAAGAGCTCATTCACCCCGCCACGACGAAGGTCACCGTCCACCAGCAGCACACGTGAGCCGCCCAAAGCCATGGTGATGGCCAGGTTAGATACCGTGGTCGTCTTGCCCTCGTTGGGCACGGCGCTGGTCACGAGAATCAGCTTGGGAGGTTTGCCATCTTTCCAGTTCTTGAAGAGGATCGACGAGCGGAGGTTACGGAAAGCTTCCGCATACAGATGGCGGTCATCAGCAGGACGAATGAGGGTCACGTCTCCACGGCTGCGCTGTTCTGGCACCTGTCCCACGATCGGTTCGTTCGGGAAGAGCGCCTGGAACTCGCTAAAGGAGTTCATGCGGTCATCCAGACGGTCGAAGAGCAGGAGGATGATGGATCCCGCGGCGAGACCAATAGCGAGAGCCACCAACAGCGGCACCACCAGTTCAAGTTTCACGGGCTGAGCATCAGCAGGAGGCTCCATGATGGCCACAAGATCCGTGGTCAGGAAATTGTTGGAGTTCACACGCGTCAGAGCCTGGTCCCACTTTTCTTTGTCCGCCTTGGTCTGCTCCACCCGGTTTTTGTGCGACTGGTGAGTGACAATCTTCGCGTTGGCCTCGCGGGCCCGGTTTTCCCAAATCTTGACCTGATCATTCAGGTTGTCGATCTTGGTCTTGATGCCGTCGATGCGACGCTGCCACTCTTCCACACTGGCATCCTTGTGAATGGAAATCAACGAACTCTGTGTCTGCAGCTTGGTATCGAGCTCTTTGACGACCGGATGCTCCGGACGGAAGGTCTTCAAGAGCTGATCACGCTCCTTCATGAAAAGGTTATAGTCCGCAAGAGCCTTGAGATATTCCTGTTCAGAACGGGAGAGGCCCGTGAAGAGCTCGGTGCCCGTGGGGATGTCCAGCTTGGCCATCGCGCCCTCCCCTGAGCCAGAAGAGGAGGTCCCGGCAGCAGGAGCACCTGTTGGGCCGGCGCCCTGGCGATCTTTGTTTTTCAGGTAATCATCCAGGCCCATCTTCTCCATCAGCTTGAGCTCAGTCTCATACACGTTGAGACTCTGCTTCAGTTGAGCCAGGTAGAGGGCGGACTGATTGCGGTCTCCTTCAAAGATCACCACGTCATTGTCCTTAAGGAAGGTCTCAAGGTCCCCCTGAGCCTCCTTCACCTTCTTCTCATTCAGCAGCACTTGCTCGACGATGCTGTTCATCACCCTGCTGCTGGAGTCTTCGATCATCTCCTTGCGGAATGCGATGTACTCCTGAAGCAAGGCCGTCGCGAATTCCTTCACGTACTTCCGCTCTCTGCCTGTGGCGATCACATTCAAAATGGAGGACCCCTTGGTCTGGACCACCCGGATATCGACATCAATCTCCGGCAATTCAGGATGCCTGGTGCGTACCATCTGCAACGCACGCTTGCGGAGCTCGGGACCGTTCAGGATTTCGATCTGGGTGCCATAGAATTCTGCCAGGTTGAAGTTCACCAGCGTGCTGGAGTTCTGCGAGGCATTCGCATTGACCATGGTGCCGGCGTGAATGCGACCGATCGTGCGGAACTCGAGAGGTTTACCCGTGATTCGCAGCGTTTGCACACAAACTGCGATGGCAGCCGTGAGGAGCAAGAACCACCAGCGGCGGCGGAGCAGGATCTTATACCGCTGGAACTTCGCCGAGGTCTCGTGAAACCGGTTGAGCGAGCTGGCGGGGTTCTGGAGGGTGTCGTAGGATTCCATACTTTGGATCTGACTGATGGATGGCAGTGGGGATTTTACCCGCCGCAAGGGCAATTAGGAAGCATTTTTTACAATGTACCTACGGCCCCTGGATTTGTGCCGATGACGTTTACGAAAAAGCTCCCGTTCCAGATATGGAAGGGAGCTGCGGTGACCTCTTTTGTAGAGAGAAAGTCCAAAATCGGGACTTAGAAATTGATGAGTTTTTCGTCAACGATGATGACATCGTTGGGACGGATCAGAATGTCTTTTTCCAAGCGTCCCTTGGTCATCACATCGTGTAGATTGATCTCGTAGGTGATGCTGTTCTGGCCTGGGCGCTTGCGGATCACCTTCACCTTCTTGGTCTTGGCAAACTGAGTGAAGCCTCCTGCGCGGAGAATGGCCTGACTGACGGTCAGCTCTTCTTCAGGGGCCAGCTCATATTTCCCCTGCCGCCCCACCTGTCCGTAGATGGTGACGTAGCCCATGTCATCCGGCACCATGTTCGGGCCGAACTTGCTGCGCACAGCCTTCTCCAAGGCGATAATGACCGTGGCTCTCTGGAAGTACTGCTCCTCAAGCTTGGACTTCATGGAAACCGCCACCTGTTTGCAGGTACGACCCGCCGCCTTCACCAATCCAATATAGGGGGCCTGGATGTCACCCGAGTCCTGCACGTCCAAGCTCAGCACTTTCTCAGGATCTTCCACGATCTTGAGGCTGATGCGGTCTCCAATCATCAGGGGCCGCACATCATCCAGCGATTGCATGGACATGATGCGAGACGCAGCCACAGAGGAGTCATCCCGGGTCGGAGCTGGAGCGGCTTCCGTGGAATTCGTCTGAGCAGGGGTAGTTCTGCGACGGCTGCTGCTGGACTGCTCCGCAGGCCGGAAGGACGGATCTTGAGCAGGAAGGTACTCGGAGGCGAACAAGACGGCAACAATGGCCACGAGTGCTTTTTTCATCATACTGGGTGTGGTGAACAGCAGTGAGACAACTACTGATTGATCGCGTTCGAGAATTAGAAGTTGTAGTTCACCGTCATAATCACCCGATTCTGGTCGAAGCTTTGCGCAGGGTCCTCAGCATCAGTGGTCCAGAAGCGGTATCCCAAGCCCAGATTAAGCTTGCGGTTCACTGCGTAATTCAGGTCCAGAGTGAACGCGTGCTGCGCATAATCACGACCTTCAAGATTGGAATCGGTGTTGCCGTAGTGGTATCCGAAGCCGAGGGTGACAGTGTTGGTCAAGCGATGGCTGAGGAAGGCATCAATGCCCCACTGTTCGGTGCTCTCCGCGAGACGACCACCGGAATCCTCAGCCTTCTCGTAGAAGGTCGCAAGGCTGATACGGCTGCCGCGCCAAGCGATGATACCCATCCCGTAGGTGATGTAGTCCGCGGTGATGAAGTTGGAAGTGGTGTTGAGGGACGACTCATGCCCGAACGAAAGCTGATGGGCGATGCGGGAGTTGAGCTGGTTGAAGAGCGTGACGTTGTAGTAGTAGTCGCTCAGGTCGTTTCCGTCGAAGGTGTGGCCGCTCTCGAAATCATCATCCGCCTGTTTCTGGATCTGCTGGGCAGCGAGGAGGTCAGAGAGCTGCTGGCGTTGTTGAGTGTAGGCTGCGGACTGGACCTTGGCTTCAGCAGGATCCGTGATGGAGGGCAAAGTGGCTGCGGCATTGGCGTCCAAAGCGGCGATTTGCGCCTGGGTCGAAGTGATGTCTGCATCACTGACGGAGCGGGTGAAGCTCGGCGGATCATCAAATTCAAACACCTGCACCCCCCCAGCGGCCTTCAGCATGGTGCTGCGGGTGATTGGCATGACGAAGAACACCCCGGCGGTGGCAGTGGTGCCATCGTTCTGGAAACTGTCTTTGTAGTTGATCCAGGAAAAGCTGCCTTCAAGACCGACCGTGAACGTGCCCGTAGGCGACCAGGCAAGTGACCCCGAGATGGAATCAATCGTGCGATCATACCGCTCATCCTCATCTTCAAGAGCGAGAGAGTCAGAATGGTTGAAGTTGATGGACAGGTTCAGCTTTGAGTTGATGGCCCAGTTCATGGCCAGACCCACGTCGTTCTGGAACACCCCAAAGATGTCGTTGTCATCCAGTGTGAACTGGTCGTTTGTGGCAGGCCGCACGGAAACGCGGTCATAGAGCACGAAAAGAATATCCCCCACCTGGATGTCGAAAGCCAGGGAAGATCCGGGCAGCACGTTCAAGTTGAACTCATTGCCATTGGCCGAGAGTTCAGGATGGTCAAAGTAGTGGTCAATCCCGATGCCCAAGGCAAGCGAGAGACGGTTGGACTCCGTAATGGGATAATTGGCGTCCACATTCAGGTACGCCCCCGCGATCATGTCGCTGATTTCATCCTTGGACGCCCGGGTAACGTTGTCGTTGTACTCAACGTTGGCCCCGAAACCGAGGCCGATGTTCACCGGACCGAGCTTGATGTTCCGCTTGCCTGCCAAAAAAGGGTCAGTGATGTAAGCAGGAGCAAAATAAGTGCTGGAAGAAGGATATGGACCGGCGGCCCCGCTGTAGTCCCCCACGTTACGACGGGAATACCCCAAGTATCCAGAGCGCGCACTGGGAGTGCCCAAGGCGCGAGAAATGTCTTCCGTACCCGCACGCTCTCCAAGAGCCCGCTCCTCCTCGATCACCGCCTCACCCGTGTACTCGCCGCGGCTGTAGTCGTAAACGCCCGAACTGGCAGTCGGAGCACTTTCATCCACCGCGCCATTGCGAAAACTGAACGCCCGGTTGCGCAGATCGTCGAAGAAAAGACCCGTCTGCGATGGTGCCACGCCGCTCTGGCCATAGGCAGCACCTCCGGCAACGGCGGAAATGACCATCGCGAGCGCAGCAAGATCTCTCGAGAATGGGGTCTTCGCTTTGAACGTCATATGGAAATAAAGAGATTTGGGGTACGAACTCGTCATGCAAGCAAAGCGGCTTCGCATTGTCGAGAGTAATTCGCGAGGAATTACAAATTTTCACGCCCTCAAATGCGCCAATTATGCCACCCGCCCGTGCAAGTTGGCCAATTTGCAGGAAAAGCTTGGAATTGAACACAAAATGAACAATTTCGGGCCTGCCGGGAAATGCTTTTTTTAACCCCCTTCGCCAAGGTCTGGCGAAGTGTCATTTCCGCCACTCAAATTCCAACTGAACCTCCCGACGCGGCGCACGAAAGCTCCGCGTGTCAGGCTCCAGATGACGGGGACGCACGCGACGTGAAAACAACTGGATCATGCTGGCCAGAATTCCTTTGGAGCGCCTCTTCATGAGAGGAGGATTGTGTTCAAAAGAACAGACCAGTCAATGCTCATTTACCTCAATTTATACAAATAATGAGTAAATTGCCCCTCTTCCTGACCCCAAAGGATGGCAATTTTTTCAAATTCCCCTCCCCGCTCGATTCGTTTGAACATTTTTTCAAATTCAGGATCGGCTATTTTCCGACTGAAACTGATGTAGAAAACGCGATTTTCCTGACGAGCGCGGGCGATGAGCGGATCCAGTTCGGAAGTCTGCTCAATAATGGCCACCCCACGGTCATAGATATCCACATCCGAGTAAGCCGCCGCGTGGAAAGCCCCGGCAGGCACGGCTTGAGCGACACCGCGGAGATCCTCCTTGCCGAGATGGTGATAGCGAAGGCCCATCCAGAGCCATCCTGTCAACACCATGGTCAGGAGGAAACCCACTGCGGCACGCTGCCAGAGGTGTCGATTGCCGAAGCTGCCTGCCGCCCCCAGCACCACGCACCACCCGGTCAGGACGTGCAAAAGATACCAGAGGTGTATGAAATTCCCCTGCCGTCCCATGGCAAGCCAGCCGCCTAAGACGGCAAGAGGCCCCGCCACAAGGATCACCCTGGCCACTCCTCCCGCCCGAACCAGGGCCACACTGCCCAAGGCAGCAAGCAACCCCACACTGCCAACACCCACCCAAATCCATGGCTGCTGAGAAAGGAAGCGTCCGAGAGCGAGGTTCACGGGATTTCCCGGATCAGAGTCCACCCACCGGACGCCAGCCACCAGACAACCTGCCAGGTCCAGCCACCATCCCAACCCCATATGGCCGTGGATGCTGACGTTGTTTTGCAAGGCCTTCAGCAACTGGGGCAACATGGGCAACAGCAACGGCACGGCAAACATCGCCCCCACCACCATGCCAAACAGAGGCCCCCAAAGCTGGCCCCAACCCTGCCGGCCTTTCCAGACACGCCAAACCCAGCCGAGCAGGAAAAGGCCGTTGAAAGCAACCAGATAGTAGAGAGTCCCGGAAAAGCTCCACAAGGCGAAGAACTGGGCCAGCCCCATGCCCACCCACCAGCGCCAGCGATTCTCCTGCCACGCCCGCAGGGCGAAATAGAGACATAATGCCACCCCCAGCATCATGAAGGCATACCCCCTGGCCTCTGATGAATAACGCACATGCCACGGATGCAGCCCCAGCAGGAGCATGCCCCACCAGCAGGCAGCGCTGCCAGGAAAAAGCCGCCGGAGCAAAATCCAAACCACCACCAAGGTGACAAGCCCTGCCACCCAGGAGGGGAAACGCAGCCCCACCTCATGCACCGTACCCACCGGGGCCCCGGTGAGCCGGAGGGCCGCCGCATGACTGAGCCGGGCCGACACGGAGAACGGCGTGGAGTTGTTCCCCACCTGGTTGAGCCAGAGGGTTTCGCCCCATGAAGGCTCCCGCCAGCGAGAGGTACCGTCAGTGCGCTGCTGAAAGTACCCGGAGAAATAACGTCTGAAGTTGTGCGCCTCGTCGTTGTAGAGGCTGAGATCCAGACGCAGCCAACGCACGGTGCCAGCCAGCACCAGGATCGTGAACAAAGCGACCCACCCGATGCGGGACAGGCGGGCGACCTTGACCGCCTGCCCTGGTCGAACGGCAGCGGCCCACCAGCGGGCCGTGGCCCCGAGACCAGTGCAGAGCACGGCATCAAGCAAGCATCCCCAATAAAGTCCCCAGTGCGCGTAGGCGATGACCCGGTCCTGCGACTTCACCTTTGCCTCGCCCTCCAGAATGTGGAGCGCATCGCGCCAGTCCTTCCCGGTGGCCAGGACCGCGATCCAGAACAAAAGAGCTGCTCCAGCGAGCATCCAAGTCAGCCAGCGGGCGGCGGAGTTTCCCCCAGGGGGGATCATTTGTGACTGGCATTCTTGGCCCGGGGCTTGCATCATCCGGCGAACCTAGCGGGCGATTCCCGTTCATCACTCAAATTATTTTTGCAGCCTTCACCCATTGCCATGTCCGACGCCTCCTCCATCCCCAACGTGACGCCGCCCCGGACGCGCATCAGCATCCCGGAGTACGCGATGGCCCTGGCCCATGTGGCGAGCCTGCGGTCTGAAGATCCTTACCGGAAGGTGGGAGCGGTGGCGTTCGACTTCGACAACCGGGTCATCGGCACGGCCTACAACGGGTTGGCACCGGGGTTCAATGCGGACCACGAATTCTGGCTGGATCGTGACATCCGGCGCAAGTTCATGCTGCATGCGGAGGTGAATCTCTGTTCCCTCTTCACCCGGGGCACCGTGAAGCTGGTGGCCTGCACCACAAAGCCCTGCACGAGTTGCGCCCAGATGCTGGCCGCCTACGGAGTAAAAGAGATCTACTATCGGGACGACTACCCGGAGTCCGAGGCAAATGCCATCTGCAAGCTATACGGCATCCAGATCCAGCAGCTCACGGACTATCCGGTCATCATCTCGCCCTTCGAAGAGGTGAAGCGATAGCCCTCCAAAGGCTCATACCCGCCATTTCAGCGTCTTCACCTCCCCATGCTGAGGGTGATTCGCATCCAGTGCGCGGAGTTCCAGCCGCAGGGCATCTGGCTGCAAAGTGGCCAGCACCCATCCGTTGGGGAACTCCTGCTTGAACACATAAGCCACAGGCGGGAGGTTGATGAAGTGCAGGCCACTCTCGTCCTCCGTGTGGCTCCATCGATGCGTGTGCCCGTAAATGCACGCCTTCACCTGCCTGCGGGGACGCAACAACTCCAAAAGGGAGGTTGAATCCAAGAGCGCATCGGTCTTGGACTCCTGGAGGGTGATGTTGTGGTGCACGACGATCACGGCGGGTCTATCAGATCGGGCGTCGAGCTCCCTGCCGAGCCAGGCGAGTTGCTCCCCGCCCAATACCCCGGGGGTGGAATTCACCTTGTCCAGACTGTCGAGCAGGAACCAATTGGCATGCGGCGTCTCCTGCACCGAAACGAAGCGACTAGGAACCGCTGGCGAGGTGGCACAATCCAGCACCTCGGTGACCGCCACCCGATCATCGTGGTTCCCCATCAGCAGGTGCACAGGCAGCTTCGCCGCCACGAGCGGCTGCAGGAGGGGTTTCAGCGTCTGATAGTCGGCCCTCATCCCCTTCAGGTGAGCGCAGTCCCCGCTGAGGATGAGGCCTGCTGGCCGTTCGGCCCGGGCAAGAACTTCCGCCACGCAGGACCTCAGGTTGGCGGCCATCGTCACGCCACGGGACACCGCCAGAGGATCCGCATCAATGTGGGTGTCCGAGAAAAGCGCCCACACGTTGTCGGCGCCAGGTGTGGCTTGGGCACCGAGGAAGCGGGAAGACCAGCCGAAGCACACGGCTGCGGCGGACTGGGCAAGAAAGCGACGACGGGAGGTGGAAGGGGCAAGCGTGACCGGCATAGGGGCCTTAACGGGAAAAGTTGGGAGTTTTCCCAGCCGATTTTGCAACACTTTCACCCGGCCAGTCTAGGACGCCCCCGCGAGTTGCGGAGAAAGGGCGACGAGGCAGCTTTCGAGCTCCGCAACGTCCACCGGCTTGGTCAGGTGATAGGCAAATCCCGCCATCTGGCTGCGCTGGAGATCCTCCGCCATGCCATAGCCACTCAAGGCGATGCCGGCAACCGTTCGAGGTTTGGCAACTTCGACGAATGGCTCCATGAGTTCGAGCCCCTGACCATCGGGCAGACCAATGTCGCTGATGAGCACATCAAAGCGATCCAACCGCATGGCATCAGACGCACCCGCCACGCTGGTGGCCAGAGTGACCTGATAGCCGCGTCTCAGGAGAAGGCGTTTCAAGCTGTTGGCCGTATCTTCATGATCCTCCACAAGCAGCAGCCGCAAGGCGGGAATCGTGTCCTTTAGCGTATGCGGTGCCACCGGTGCCTCGGGCAGGCTGGCCGCCCGGAGCGGCAGGGAGACAGTAAAAGCACTGCCCAGCTCCGCCCCACGACTGGCGGCCCGGATTGAACCGCCGTGCAGCTCCACCAGCACCCGACAAATCGCCAGCCCCAGACCGAGGCCCGTTGACCGGTCGCCATGCACCTGCTCAAAGGCATCAAAAATCTTTTCCAGCTTCCCGGGTTCTATCCCAATACCCGAGTCTTCCACCCGGATTTCCAACAGGCCACCCGTCGGATCGTTTTCAGTGGAGATTCGCACTTCTCCACCTCTACCCGTGTACTTGATGGCATTGCCCAGCAGATTGTACACGATCTGCTGGATGCGCGAGCCATCCGCCACCACCTGGGCCTGCGTGGCCTGCAGATCCGTCCGTACGACGATCTCCCTGGCACCAGCCTCGGGCTCACACACTTGCACAGTCCGTCTCACGAGGTTGTGCACATCCACATTCTCGGGATGGAGTTGCAGTTTGCCGCTGCGGATGCGCGCGACGTCCAGCAAGTCATCGATGAGCCTGGCTTCCAGCTTCACATTCCGGCGGATGGTATCCAGGAGCTCTTTCACGGAGGGGCTGCACTCATTCTCCTCCTCAATGAGGGTCACGGCGTGGATCACGGGAGAGAGAGGGGCCCGGAGCTCATGAGACAACATGGCAAGGAAGCGGTCCTTGGCCTGGTTGGCCGCCTCAGCCTCCGCCCGCGCAGCTTCCGCGCGGATGCGCTGGGCCCGATCCTCCGCACTGCGCTCCAGCTCGGCGTTTTTCACCGCCAGTTCCTGGTTCAAGCGGGCAAGCTCCGCAGACTTGCGGAAGAGCTCCACGAAAACGCTGATCTTCGAACGCAGGATCGTCGGATTGACCGGCTTCGTGATGTAGTCCACCGCCCCAGCGCCATAGCCCATGACCACATGCTCCTCTTCAAAGTAGTGCGCCGTGAGGAAGAGGATGGGAATATGCTGGGTTTTCTTGCGCTGCTTGATGAGCTGGGCCAGCTCAATGCCGCTCATGTCGGGCATCTTCACATCCATGACGATGGCCGCGCACTCGTTTTCCACCAGAGCCAGAAGCGCCTGGTTGGCAGTGGTGGCCTTCAGCAGCCGGTGTTCTGGCGAACTCAGAATGGTCTCCAGGACGAGGAGGTTCCGCTCGTCGTCATCCACCAGGAGAATGTTGATGGGATCACCCATATTCAATGCAAGAGTCGATATCAGTCAGGGGGGGGTGAAATCAGCGGTGCAGCCAGACACGCAGGAGCGAAAGCAGCTGCTCCGTATTCACCGGCTTTGCAATATAGTCACTGGCACCAGCCTCCAGGCACTTCTCCCGGTCCCCTTTCATCGCCTTTGCCGTGAGAGCGATGATGGGCAGGGTGCGGAATTCAGGGTTTTTGCGGATCTCTCGCATGGTCTGGTAGCCGTCCATCTCCGGCATCATGATATCCATCAACACCATGGAGAGGTCCGGATTCTCTTCAATCAGCTTTACGGCCTGGCGGCCGTTCGTGACGCTCAAGACCTCCATGTCATGGTTTTCCAGGAGAATGGAGAGCGCAAAAATGTTCCGGGCATCATCGTCCACCACCAGCACCTTCCGACCGTGCAACACCTCATTGGACTCATGCAGGCTGCCGATCATCTTCTGTTTTGCCTCAGGCAGGTCAGTCATCACACGATGGAGGAAGAGAGCTGTCTCATCCAGCAAACGCTCCGGAGACTGCACATCCTTCAACACCACGCTCTTGGCCACCTGACGCAGCTGTTTTTCCTCGTCCGGAGAGAGATCCTTGCCCGTATAGACTACGATGGGAACCTCCTGCAGGGTGGGCTCCTTCTGAATGGTCTCGAGCAGTTCGAATCCGCTCATGTCCGGCAGCCGGAGATCCAGCACCGCACAGTCGAAGTGCTGGTCCAGCAGGAGGCCCAGGGCCTCCTTGCCACGCCCCACGGTGACGATCTGGATGTCTCTGCCCCCAAGCAGCTCCTTGATGCTTTCGCGCTCTATCTCGTTGTCCTCCACCACAAGCAGCCGCTTCATCCGGGGCTGGGAGAAGATCTTGATGCGGTCAAAGGCCATCTCAAGATCATCCGTGGTGGCCGGCTTCACCATGTAGGAGAAGGCTCCACGGGAGAGCCCGTGACGCCGTTCTTCATCCAAGGAAATAATCTGCACCGGGATGTGCCGGGTGGTGGGATCGAGCTTGAGATTGTTCAGCACCGTCCATCCCAGCATGTCTGGAAGGAAGATGTCCAGCGTGATGGCAGTGACCTGGTACTGCCGGGCCAGTGCGAGTGCCTGCTGGCCACGCGTGGCCACCAGTCCCTTGAAGCCCCTGTCCCGGGCCAGTCCCAGCAGGACCCGCGCATAATGCACATCGTCCTCGACAATGAGCAAGACGTTGTCCCCTGGCAGAACGAGGTCCCGATCATCCACAATCTGGTCTTCATCCTGCACTCGGAATGAGGAAATGCTCAACGGACCGGTGGCACGCTTGATCATCTCCCTTCTGGGCTCGCCCTCACCACGCCCCGCGGGACCCACGTAGTCCAGAGGCAGATAGAGGGTGAAGGTGCTGCCCTCTCCTGCCACGCTGTGGAGGCGGATCTCGCCGCCCAGCAGGGTGGCGAGCTCACGGGAGATGGCCAGGCCCAGCCCGGTGCCGCCGTACTTGCGGGAGGTGCCCGCATCCGCCTGCTGGAAGGCCTCGAAAATGAGGCGCTGCTTCTCGGGAACGATGCCAATGCCCGTGTCCTTGATCGCGATGCTCATGACACTCGGCACCCGACTGAGCACCGGATGATCCGGGCTCCACCCCTCCGAAGCGAGCCCCACCTTCAGATTCACACTCCCCTGGGAGGTGAACTTGAACGCGTTGGAGAGCAGGTTCTTCACGATCTGCTGGAGACGTTTGGGGTCCGTGCTGAAGTGGCGGGGCAGCCCCGGATCAAAGTCCAGCTTGAAGGGCAGGTTCTTGTTCTCAGCGATGTGGCGGAAGTTGCGCTCCACGGAATCCCGCAGGGTGGCAAAAGTAATTTCCTCAGCTTCCACCGAGACTGTCCCCGATTCGATCTTGGAGAGGTCCAGGATGTCGTTGATGAGGTTGAGCAGATCCGAGCCTGCAGAGTGGATGTTGCGGGCAAAATCCACCTGCCGGGTGCTGAGATTGCCTGCACTGTTCTCGGCGAGTTGCTGCCCGAGGATGAGAATGGAGTTGAGCGGCGTGCGCAACTCGTGGGACATGTTGGCCAGGAACTCGGACTTGTACTTGGAAGTAAGGGCCAGCTCGGCGGCCTTGTCCTCCAGTGCGCGTCGGGCCTGCTCGATCTCGCGGTTCTTGCGCTCTACTTCGGCATTCTGCTCCGCCAATTCCTGTGCCTTCTGCTCCAGTTCTTCATTTGTCTGCTGGAGTTCGTTCTGGCCAGACTGGAGTTCAGCGGTGAGCTGCTGGCTCTGCTGGAGGAGCCCCTCGGTGCGCATGGTGGCCTCGATCGTGTTCAACACCACCCCGATGGACTGGGTGAGCTGCTCGAGGAAGTTCAGATGCGCTGCGGTGAAGCGGTGCAGAGACGCCAGTTCAATCACAGCTTTCGTCTCCCCCTCAAACAACACGGGCAGCACCACAATGTTGGCCGGAAGAGCCTGCCCGAGGCTGGAACGCACATTCGAATAATGCGCCGGCACTTCCGCGAGCAGGATGTGCTGCTGCTCCAGAGCGCACTGGCCCACCAGCCCCTCGCCCAGTTCGAGCCGCTCACTTTGCCCCTTGGGCGTGGCAAAGCCTGCCAGCAGGCGGAGGGAGCGGTCCGCATCCCCGGTCATCTGGTAAATGGTCCCCTGGTGCGCGGAAACAAGCGGAGCGAGCTCAGAAAGCAGCATCTGGCCCACCGTGAAGAGATCCCGCTGGCCTTGAAGCATGCGGGTGAACTTGGCCACGTTGGTCTTCAGCCAGTCCTGCTCCTGGTTGCGCTCGGTGGTCTCGCGCAGGTTGTTGATCATCGTGTTGATGTTGTCCTTGAGCTGGGCCACCTCGCCGCGCGTCTCCACCTGGATGGAGCGGGTGAGGTCCCCTTTGGTCACAGCCGTCGCCACCTCGGCGATGGCCCGGACCTGGGTGGTCAAGTTCGCCGCCAGCAGGTTCACGTTGCCGGTAAGATCCTTCCACGTCCCGGCCGCACCCGGCACGTTGGCCTGACCGCCCAACCGGCCTTCCACCCCCACTTCACGGGCCACGTTGGTCACCTGATCGGCAAAGGTGGCGAGGGTGTCCGTCATATTGTTGATCGTCTCCGCCAGCGCGGCCACTTCCCCTTTGGCCTGCACCGTCAGCTTCTGGCGCAGGTTGCCATCAGCCACTGCCGTCACCACTTTCACAATCCCGCGCACCTGGTCGGTCAGGTTTGCCGCCATCACGTTCACGGAGTCGGTCAGGTCCTTCCAAGTACCCGCCACACCCGGCACGCGGGCCTGGCCGCCCAGCTTCCCCTCCGTACCCACTTCACGGGCCACGCGCGTCACTTCTGCGGCAAAGGCGTTGAGCTGGTCCACCATCGTGTTGATGGTGTTCTTGAGTTCGAGGATCTCACCCTTCACGTCCACCGTGATCTTCCGGGAAAGGTCTCCGCGCGCCACCGCCGTGGTCACTTCCGCAATGTTGCGCACCTGCGCCGTCAGGTTGCCACCCATGGCGTTCACGGAGTCGGTCAAGTCCTTCCACGTCCCCGCCACGCCCGGCACCACGGCCTGTACGCCCAGCCGCCCTTCCGTGCCCACCTCACGGGCCACACGCGTCACTTCCGAGGCAAAGGAGCGGAGCTGCTCCACCATGGTGTTGATGGTTTCCTTGAGCTGGAGGATCTCTCCACGCACGTCCACGGTGATCTTGCGGGAGAGGTCTCCGTTGGCCACAGCGATGGTCACCTCGGCAATGTTGCGCACCTGGCCAGTGAGGTTGGAGGCCATGGAGTTCACGTTGTCCGTCAGATCCTTCCATGTACCGGCCACCCCGGGCACTTCAGCCTGGCCGCCCAGCTTCCCTTCCGTGCCCACTTCACGCGCCACTCGGGTCACTTCCGAAGCGAAAGCGCTCAACTGGTCCACCATCGTGTTCATGGTTTCCTTGAGCTGGAGGATCTCCCCTTGCACATCCACCGTGATCTTGCTGGAAAGGTCCCCCTTTGCGATGGCCGTGGCCACGTCGGCAATGTTGCGCACCTGGGCCGTCAGGTTGGACGCCATCGAGTTCACGTTGTCCGTCAGATCCTTCCATGTCCCGGCCACCCCGGGCACCTGCGCCTGGCCGCCCAGCTTCCCTTCTGTGCCCACCTCGCGGGCCACACGGCTCACCTCGGCGGCGAAGGCGTTGAGCTGATCCACCATCGTGTTGATGGTTTCCTTGAGTTCGAGGATCTCACCCCGCACATCCACCGTGATCTTCTTGGAAAGGTCCCCGTTGGCCACGGCGATGGTCACCTCGGCAATGTTGCGCACCTGGGCCGTCAGGTTGGACGCCATCGAGTTCACGTTGTCCGTCAGGTCCTTCCATGTCCCGGCCACGCCTGGCACCTGGGCCTGGCCGCCCAGCTTCCCTTCCGTACCCACCTCACGGGCCACGCGGCTCACCTCAGAGGCAAAGGCATTGAGCTGGTCCACCATGGTGTTGATGGTGTCCTTGAGTTCGAGGATCTCACCCTTCACGTCCACCGTGATCTTCCGGGAAAGGTCCCCACGGGCCACCGCAGTGGTCACACCGGCGATGTTACGCACCTGGGCCGTCAGGTTGTTGGCCATGGAGTTCACGTTGTCCGTAAGATCCTTCCACGTCCCCGCCACCCCCTGCACGTCAGCCTGGCCGCCCAGCTTCCCTTCCGTGCCCACCTCACGGGCGACACGCGTCACTTCCGAGGCGAACCCGTTGAGCTGGTCCACCATCGTGTTCATGGTCTCTTTCAGCTCCAGGATCTCCCCTTTCACGTCCACCGTGATCTTGCGGGAAAGATCCCCGCGGGCGATGGCGGTGGCCACATCCGCGATGTTTCGCACCTGCGCCGTCAGGTTGGACGCCATGGAGTTCACGTTGTCCGTCAGATCCTTCCACGTCCCAGCCACGCCACGCGCCTGGGCCTGACCGCCCAGCTTCCCCTCCGTACCCACCTCACGGGCTACACGTGTCACTTCCGAGGCGAACCCGTTGAGCTGGTCCACCATCGTATTGATGGTGTTCTTGAGTTCGAGGATCTCCCCTTTCACGTCCACCGTGATCTTCTTGGAAAGGTCCCCGTTGGCCACGGCTGTGGCCACATCGGCAATGTTACGCACCTGCGCCGTCAGGTTGGAGGCCATCGAGTTCACGTTGTCCGTCAGATCCTTCCACGTGCCCGCCACGCCTCCCACTTCCGCCTGGCCGCCCAGTTCCCCTTCCGTGCCCACTTCACGGGCCACGCGGCTCACTTCCGAGGCAAAGGAGTTGAGCCGGTCCACCATGGTATTGATGGTGTTCTTGAGTTCGAGGATCTCACCCTTCACGTCCACCGTGATCTTGCGCGAAAGGTCACCGAAAGCGATGGCCGTGGCCACATCGGCAATGTTGCGCACCTGCGCCGTCAGGTTGTTGGCCATGAAGTTCACGTTGTCCGTCAGATCCTTCCATGTGCCCGCCACACCGCTCACCTCCGCCTGACCGCCCAGCTTGCCCTCGGTCCCCACTTCGCGGGCCACACGCGTCACTTCGGCGGCAAAGGCGTTGAGCTGGTCCACCATGGTGTTGATGGTTTCTTTGAGCTCCAGGATCTCACCCTTCACGTCCACCGTGATCTTGCGCGAAAGGTCCCCACGAGCCACTGCAGTGGTCACGGCGGCAATGTTGCGAACCTGCGCCGTGAGGTTGGACGCCATGGCGTTCACGGAGTCAGTAAGATCCTTCCAGGTGCCTGCCACACCGGGCACCACCGCCTGCCCACCCAGTCGGCCCTCGGTTCCCACTTCACGGGCCACTCGCGTCACCTCAGAGGCGAAGGAGCGAAGCTGCTCCACCATCGTGTTGATCCCCTCCTTGAGCTGAAGAATTTCCCCACGTACGTCCACGGTAATTTTCTTAGAAAGGTCCCCATTGGCCACAGCCAGGGTCACATCCACAATGTTGCGCACCTGGGCGGTCAGGTTGCCGGCCATCTGGTTCACACTCTCCGTGAGGTCTCGCCAGACCCCGGACACCCCCTTCACCTGGGCCTGACCACCCAGCTTGCCCTCGGTACCCACCTCTCGGGCCACACGCGTCACTTCTGAGGTGAAAACTGAGAGCTGATCGATCATGCGGTTCACCAGCTGGGCAGAGTGCAGGAACTCGCCCTCCAGTCCCCGACCGTCGGCCTCCAGCGCCATGGACTGGCTGAGGTCGCCCTTGGCCACGGCACCAATGGTGCGGGTCACCTCCGTTGTGGGACGCACCAGATCGTCCATCAAGTCATTGAGGGCATCCACCTCCTCTGCCCACTCCCCGATCAGACCCGGCACGCGCAAACGTTGATTGAGTTTGCCCTCCTTCCCCACCACCCGACGGATTCGGGCTGTTTCCTTGACCCGTCGCTCGTTGATTCCCAGGATCTCATTAAACGCATCCGCCAGTTTTCCCTGAATGCCTGTCCACCCTGAAGGCAGGCGTTTTGAGAAGTCTCCGCTGCGCAAGGCCAGCATGGAGTTCAGAATTTCGATGAGGTACTCATCTCCGTGGCTGGAGACTCCAACAGGCTCGGTTGAGGCGGCGGACTTCATGGGCACACTTGCGGCAGCGGATGAGAGAGAGGACGAAGAAGCGAACGCGAAAAAACGGAATCGCGCGACGGGCGGCCGCCGCGCTGGCGGAAGAGAGCAAAGCTTTACCCCAATACGGCTGCCGTCGCCCAACACTTTAATTTGCAACACCCACAAAATAAACCCATCCAGTGAGAAACCGGTCTGCGAACCATGGTCCCAACCATCTTCAGACTCGGAGCCACAGACCCATTCACCAACCCCACCCGTTCATCGGACAGCCTATTCACGTGGCAGAAGGAGCACTCACAGACCGCATCCGAAACTTCGTCGAGCACTATGTGTTTGCCGTAGAGCATCTGGAAGTGATGCTCCTCCTGGAGGCGACACCCGAAACGGTCTTCACCGCGGATGAAGTGTACAGCAAGATTCTGAGCTCCCGCGGTTCCATCACCGCGTGGTTGGAGACCATGGTGGAGCATGGTCTGGCTTCGAAAAATGGGGCGGGCGGACAGACACCGACGACCTATCAGTTTGCCCCCCGCACTCCCGAACTGAGGGAATACATGCAGGAACTGGCCCAGGTCTATGGGGCCTACCCAGTGAGGGTCATCGAGGTGATCTACCACCCTGGACGACGCCAGCATTCACAAGACCCCGCTCAATCTTTTGCCAACGCCTTCAAATTTCGCCAGCACCCGTAAACCGCCATGGTGGAGACCGTTTACATCCTCTGCTCGCTGTCGGCTTTTGCCTGCGCCATCCTTCTCTTCCGCGGCTACCGGGAGACCCGCCTCCCTCTGTTGTTATGGAGTGCGCTTTGCTTCACTCTTCTGGCCGCGACGAACGTGGTGCTCATCCTGGACATGATCGTGTACCCCTCCAGAGACCTTTCTCTGCAACGGAACCTCCTGACTGGTGCGGCCATGGCCGTGCAACTCTACGGACTGATCTTCAATTCCCGCTCTTCGTAGCCTCCTTTCGCCCCCGCTCTTCTGACCATGTCCGAAGCTTTTCTTTCAGGAATGATTGCGGCCGCCAGCCTGACCATCGCTGCGTTCTTCTGGCGTTTCTGGCAACGCACAAGAGACCGGCTCTTTCTGTACTTCTGCACCGCCTTCGTGCTCATGATGTTGGAGCGCATCATGCGCACCCTGCTGCATCTGGACGATGAGATGGCCCCGCTGGTGTACGCTGTAAGGCTTGCCTCCTACCTCGCCATCATCGCTGGCATCATCGACAAGAACCGGCGGTTGAGGTGAGGACAGGTTCACGGAAGCTTCACGGCACGGGAGTGAACTTCCAGCCCCTGACCGACCACAGCCCATCAGGACCTCGGAGACAGACGAAGCAAGGCATAGTCCGGCACGAGATTCCGACTGTCCCCTTTGATCTCATCCTCCAAGCTCACCCTGGAGAGTGATTCCCCTGCCTGCCCTACCCCAACTTGGCGGATTCGCGGCCGATTTTGGCATTTTTGGGCCTGCCATCGAGCTGCAACCCTTGATTTTGCGAGGGTCCGTTTCAAAAACGGCTTGTAGTGCAGACCTTGGTGGTTGCACGCGCGTTTTGCTGGCTAACTTCTTGGGCCATCATGTTCCTGCGTTCCACCAAACGGCTCAAGGATGGCAAAGAGCACCTCTACTGGAGCATCGTCGAAAACCGGCGGATCAGTTCCCGGCAGGTGGTCCAGCGGCACGTCCTTTATCTGGGTGAACTCAATGGTCGTCAGGAAGCCTCCTGGCGCAAGACGGTTGAACTCTTCGGCAAAGACCAGAGCGCTCCTCAACAGGTGGCCCTCTTTGCCGAAGATCATGCTCCCGAGCAGGTCGGTGTTGATGAGTTGCCCATTGTGCGTCTGCGCCTTGCGGCCATGCGGCTGGAACGGCCCCGGCAATGGGGGGCCTGCTGGCTGGCCTGCCTGCTCTGGGAGCAGTTGCTCCTGGCTGACTTCTGGCGACCACGTCTGCCGCCCAGTCGTGAGGGCACCCGCTGGGATCTGGTGCTCCAGACCCTGGTGCTCTACCGGCTCATCGAACCGGGCAGCGAATGGCGGCTGCACCGCCACTGGTTTGACCAGACGGCCATTGCCGACCTGCTGGGCGCGGACTTCGCCCTGGCCGAGATCCACCGTCTCTACGAATGCCATGACAAGATCCTGGCCCACAAGCGTGCCTTGTTTGATCATCTCACCGAGCGCTGGCGCGACCTGTTTGGAGCCCGTTATGAGGTGCTGCTGTATGATCTGACCAGCACCTACTTTGAAAGCAACCCGCCGGACAACCCCACCGGTCTGCGCCGCTTTGGTTACAGCCGCGACAAGCGCAGCGACTGCGTGCAGGTGGTCATTGCCCTCATCGTCACCCCCGAAGGCTTCCCGCTGGCCTATGAGGTGCTGCCGGGCAACACCACCGACAAGAGCACCCTCAAGAGCTTCCTGGCCAGGATCGAAGACCAGTACGGCAAGGCCCAACGCATCTGGGTCATGGACCGGGGCATCCCGACTGAAGAGACCCTTGAACAGATGCGGCAGAGCACTCCGCCGGTGAGCTATCTGGTGGGCACGCCCAAAGGACGCTTGAGCAAGCTGGAGGAGTCACTGGCCCGGCAACCCTGGCAGCAGGCCCGCCCCCAGGTGCGCGTCAAACTGCTGCCGCATGAAGGGGAGACTTATGTACTGGCCCAAAGCCAGGACCGTGTGGCCAAGGAACGCTCGATGCGTCGGCGCCGGCTGCGCAAGTATCTGGATGCCCTGGAAGGGTTGCGCAAGCGCAAGCGCCCCCTGCACCGTGATGCGATGTACGAAGCGTTGGGTGCCGCCAAAAAGGAGGCGGGGCGGGATGCGCGCTTTGTCAAGGTCAGCGTGCAGTTGCAGCCAGCAACAGGCAAAGACCAGAGCAAGAGCAAGAGCAAGGGCAAGGGCCGGCAGCGGGCGACTCTGAGCTGGGAGCTGGACCGCAAGCTGTTGCGTGAAGGATGGCGGCGGGAGGGGCGTTACCTGCTGCGCACCAATTTGACGGAGACCGATCCCGCGAAGCTCTGGGAGTATTACCTGCAACTGGTGGAGGTGGAGCAGGCGTTCAAGGAGCTCAAACACGATCTGGGGATCCGGCCGGTGCACCACCAGTTGGACCATCGCATTGAAGCGCACCTCTTCGTGTCGTTCCTGGCGTACTGCCTGCAGGTGACGCTCAAGGCGCGCTTGAGGCTGACGGCCAGCGGGCTGACACCGCGAAGTGTGCTGGAGAAGTTCGCGACGGTGCAGATGCTCGATGTGCATCTGCCCACAACTGATGGAAGGGAGGTGGTGATGAGCCGCCACACGCAGCCTTCAAAGGATCTGCAACTGCTGCTGGACCAGCTCAAGATCACGCTGCCTGAACAGGCCCCGCCCAAAATCACTGGTTGAAGCAGACCCCGGAAGGTCGCGAAATCAAGGGCTGGAGGATCATCAACCCCGGCAATCCGCCAAGTCGGGCTACGGATTTCTCGTGAATGAAAGCCCCTCTGCCTGACCACGGTCCGGACAAGATCATGACACGTTCTCCCAACCGGTACGGCCCGCCATTCCATCGTTCACAAGCCCGCATTATCCGCCGTCCCATAAACCCCACAGCTACGACATATCCGACCGGCCAAAGGGCAAGCAGGCAGATCAAAAGCAGAACAACTGCGGTCCAGTCTGAACTCAAAAGTTCGATCACCCCATGCCCAGCAAGCCAAATCATGAGCGGTGCCCAGGTGATCAACGCCCCCAACATCCAGGCGATAATTATCGGCTCTGCGCAGAATCGATGAAAACAGTAGCGAAGGCGTTGCAGGTTCATAGGAAAGGGGCGCAACACGTACATAGTGGGCACAGAGGAACCTCCACAGGGAGGCTTCAATAAATCTTGGAGCCATTCCTTGCTCGAATAACTTGTCGGACAACCAGCAAGGATACGCCCGAAAAAACTCCCGCCAAAGCAAGTGCCGCCATCGCATTCCACAGCTTCGCCTGCGTTGGATGTTCAGTAAGTCCGCCTCGGCCATCACATGGACAGTTTTCGATCAGCCAAGGGTAGGGAAAACCGTAGGCCTTTGTCGTGCAGTACTCAAAGTAGCCATTCCGGGCATTGCGCTGGGAGCAAACGAGCAACGACCCGGCCAGCAGAGACGTTAGAAAAATGACGAGCGTCGAGGATTTCATGTAAAAAGCCATCCATTGGTCAGTGATCGTCAAATCTCTCATTCACACACTTCGATTCAACCCTTTTTCTCGAATGAAGCTTGCACCAAAAAGCTGGACTCACGATCGGTTGCAAGATGTCCGGTGGATGGTGCTGGCAACGTTATCTGGTAGCGCATCTCTTCCATTCTGGTCCCATTCATCACTTCGTGCTTCACGGCACCATCGTGTTCAAAGCCGATCGCTTCGTAGAAACGCCGCCCAAGATGGTTTCCCGACAACACCCAAAGCGTCACCCGTAAATAGCTGCGCTCTACGGCCGAGTGGAGGGCCGTCGTGCACAGTTTGCGCCCTATCCCCGTTCTCCAAGCTAAAGGGTTCACGTAGATGGCGGCAATCTCTGCCGTGCCCGTGGCACCAGGATCACGCGACGGGATGAGGTGACAAAAGCCCGCGACGCCGCCCTCAAGATCGGCGACATAGAGGTCCCCTTTCGCATCGAGTGAGAATCGTTGCCAGAGAGGAATGCGACTGGCCACATCGAGTCCGTCGAGGACCTCGTCGGGAACAATCCCGCGATAGGCGGCCTGCCAGCCTGCGACCTGGATTTCGGCGATGCCTGTCGCATCGGATGTGTTCGCCCGTCGGATCTCGATCATCATCTGGTGGGGGGTCCACTGCATGATTCCACGAGCCAGAGGCGATGTCCAATGCAACACCGACAAACGCAGCCAAGTCTGCCTTCCTTCGCCGACTCGACAGGGACTCGTCCAACGTTGGGCTGTGGGTAGAGTTCGATACATCCGCAGAGGCTCCCAGCTCTGTAAGCGTTGTGTAGATAGTCCATCTCCAGAGACGCATCGTTCCTGCCCCAGCTCATTTGCTCCACGCGACCAGGCAACAACATACACCCGCCAATTTCGACTTCCCTCTTGAATCTTTGCGCCATCCGAAATTCAAGGCATCCCTCGCACGCTTTGCCTGCGTAAGTCTCTAAAAATCGAGCACCTTGAGGGCTCACCATTTGCCCCTGCACTCTCTTGCTAACCCGGCGACTTTTCGCCCTCCGGCAGAAGAGCCCCGTCATTATTATTCCAGGCTATTGCTGATCCTCAATAAATCTGCAATGCTTATCCAAATAAAAAAGGAGGCACAGCCCAACCTGGTCTGAAAAGCCGCCTTTTTGCCAAATTGCAACATCATGAAAACGCTTCCTCTTGCAGCGCTTGCGCTGGGGCTCACAGCCCCGTTCGCCCTTTCCGCAGAAGTCCAACCGGCGCAACCCGGCGGCAAACTTCCCGGTAATCCCGCCATTCAGCTGGTCAAAGTTGCTGACGGACTCGTAGATCCGGTCCATGTGGCCTCCCCCAAGGACGGCACGGGCCGCCTCTTTGTGTGTGAGCGTCATGGCATCATCCGCATCGTCAACAAGGACGGCAAGCTGCTCGACAAGCCTTTCCTGGACATCCGGGACAAGACCATTAGTTCCTTCCTGGAAGTGGGGTTGTATGCCATTGAGTTTCACCCCAAGTTCAAGGAGAATGGCATTTTTTACATCTCGTATGCCGACCTCTGGTTCAACAGCTCCACGCTGATCACCCAGTACAAGGTCTCTGCCAAGAATCCAGACCGCGCCGATCTGGATAGTGCGAAGGTCATCATGCAGATTGACTTCCCCTACCCCAACCACCACGGTGGCAAGATTGCTTTCGGACCGGATGGCTACCTGTATGTTGGTGTCGGCGATGGCGGATGGGAAGGCGACGTTCTGGACGCGGGGCAGGACAAGAGCACGCTACATGGCAAGATGTTGCGGATTGACCTGTCGAACACCTCACCTGATCGCGCGTACTCGATCCCGAAGGACAACCCCTTCCTGACTCCGCTCCAGCAGATGACTCTGTTCGGCATCTCAGAGAAGCAATTCTCCCAGATCAAACCGAAAGCCCGCCCCGAGATCTGGGCCTATGGCTTGCGGAATCCGTGGACGTTTTCCTTTGACCGCGAAACGGGAGACCTCTACATCGCCGATGTGGGGCAGAACCACTGGGAGGAAATCAACTTCCAGCCCGCCGCGAGCAAGGGGGGTGAAAACTACGGCTGGAGCTTCATGGGCGGCAGTCACACCTTCCCCATTGAAGATGAAGCGACCAACCCTCGCGTGGGCATCCTGCCCGTGGCAGAGTACAGCCATGTGGACCAGGGCATCTGCGTCACCGGCATCGGCGTGTATCGTGGCAAGAAGTATCCCAGCCTGAATGGTATCTACTTTGTCTCCGACTGGGGCAGCGGGAAGATCTGGGGCATGAAACGGGATGATGCCGACAAGTGGCAGATGCAGGAGCTCCTGGATCTGGACACGCCCCTGCGCCCCACCAGTGGTGGGGAAGATGAAGACGGAAATCTCTACATCACCCATGCCACGGCCAACTATGGCGGCCCGGTGGATCCCACGGTGAGCGAGCGTGGAGCGCTTTGGAAAATTGTGGCGGCGGATGATGTGCCCAAGGGTGCCAGCCTGGCTCCGCTACAGAAGAAATAAGGACCCCGGGAGATCCTTGTTCAAACCATTGGCCCTCGCCGTGGCGTGCCCACGGTGAAGGCTGCTCCTTCTCCATCTATGAAAACCAGCCTTGCCGTGCTTTTTCACGGTTTACTCCTCGCACCCATGGCCCTGATCCAGGGCCAGACTCCGCCCCCCGCAGGACATGAGCATCACGCTCCCGCTACCGGGGGCGGACGAAAGATCGAGTTAATCAAAGACATCACCTCCGATGACTTCCTGCGCCTGGGCAAGGAGCCCAAGACGGTGGAGGTCACACTGGTGGCCGTGTACAACGACGACAACTATGGCATGAACTTCAACGGCTATGCCAAAGGGGCAGCCGTGTACACCATTCCGAAGGACTGGAAGGTCCACGTCACCTTCATCAACCCCAGCCCGGTCCCACACAGTTTGATCGTGGTGGAGAAGGACGATGTGAGAAAACTCCAGGTGGCGGAGCCCTACTTCAAAGGTGCCGGCATTGAAAAACACCTTCAGGGCATTGCCTTTGACAAGCGGACCTTTGAGTTCACGCCAGATGAGGCCGGTGAATTCGCATTCGCCTGTGGTTTTCCCGGTCACACCATGAACGGCCACTGGCTTACACTGCTTGTTTCTGACACCGCAGAGAAGCCCACGCTCAAGCTGGGCGAGGAGCCGGTCAGGGACGCAAGCCCTGCCAAATAACCTGCTCTTCTGCGATCCTGAGTCATCTGCTATTTCCATGAACTTTCTCAGCCGCGAAAGCACTGTCGCCCCGCCCGGCTACTCCCGCTGGATGGTGCCGCCTGCCGCCATCGCCGTGCACATGTGCATCGGCCAGGTCTATGGATTCAGCGTCTTCAATGTGCCCTTGACCAAGTTGCTCGGGGGCGATGCTTCCGTGGCTGGGGACTGGACCATTCCGCAGGTGGGTTGGGCCTACCAGATCGCGCTGATCATGCTGGGCCTCTCCGCCGCCGTCTTCGGAAAGTGGGTGGAACGCAACGGCCCCCGCATGACGATGGTGGCCAGTGCAGCCTGCTTCTGCGGCGGGCTCCTGCTGGCGGCCCTGGGGGTGAAGCTGCACCTGCTCTGGCTCGTGCTGTTTGGCTACGGCTTCGTGGGCGGCATCGGCATGGGCCTCGGTTACATTGGCCCCGTATCCACCTTGGTGAAGTGGTTCCCCGACCGCCCCGGCATGGCCACGGGCATGGCCATCATGGGCTTCGGCGGCGGAGCACTCGTGGGCTCACCGCTGGCCACGGAACTGATGGCCCACTTCCGCCCCGTGAGCAGCCAGGGTGTGGCTCCCACCTTCCTCACCATGGCAGCGATCTACGCGGTCTTCATGAGCTTCGGAGCCTGGCTGGTGAAGGTGCCCGCCGCGAACTGGAAGCCTGAGGGCTATGTCCCTCCAGTCAAGGCGCAGACCCTCGTCACCAATGCCAGCGTGGGGGTGGATCAAGCCTGGAAGACTCCCCAATTCTGGCTGCTGTGGATGGTACTGTGTCTGAACGTCAGTGCGGGCATCGGCATCCTGGGGCAAGCCTCGCTCATGTTTCAGGACATGTTTGGCGTCTCTGTCGCAGTGGGAGCTGGCTTCGTAGGCGTGCTGTCCCTCTTCAACATGGGCGGGCGTTTCATCTGGTCCTCCGTCTCCGACCTCACTGGACGCAAGGTGGTATATTGCATCTACTTCTTATTGGGTGCCGCCCTCTATGCCTCGCTCCCATTCGTCCAGAACACCGGGCAGAAGATGGTATTTGTCGCCGTGACTGCGGTGATTATTTCCATGTACGGAGGCGGCTTCGCCACCATCCCGGCTTATCTCCGAGACCTCTTCGGCACCGCCCAGGTGGGGGCCATTCACGGCCGCCTTATCACCGCTTGGTCCGCCGCCGCCGTCATCGGCCCCACTTTGATCAACTACATCTCCACGGCCAACAAGAAGGCCGGCATGCCCGCAGCGGAGGCCTACAACAGCACGCTCTATCTCATGGCCGGATTGCTTCTGCTCGGTTGCTTTTGCAATCTGCTGGTGCGCCCGGTCGATCCCAAACATCATCAACCCACTCCTCCAGCAAAATGAAGCCCTCCCAGATAAAGGTCGTCATCGTCTGGCTGATCGTGGCCATCCCTCTGGGCTGGGGCGTGCTGAAGTCCGTGCAGAAGGCCAGTCCTTTGTTTACTGCCGGACACGAGGCCGATGCCAAATGACCGTTGGCATCCTCTTCACTTCTTCGGTCCCGTATCAACCTCTCCTCCAGTAGCGATAGGCGATGGATTCACTCATCTCAGGTCCAGTCACGGTCCAACTCAACCTGATCTCATCCGTCAGGTTTAAAGTAGTTAGTTGGTGGTCTACTGCTTTACTGAGTCACCGAATTACCGGGTTACCGCCCTACCTTCCCGGCGCATACCGGTTCAGCTTCCGCTGCAGCGATCTGCGATGCACCCCCAGGATGGTGGCAGCCTTGGTGATGTTGCCTTCGCAGTCATGGAGCACGCGCTGGATGTGCTCCCACTCCACGAGATCCAAGGAAGGCACCGTAGCCGGGGCGGCCTCCGCATTGGCGGGGAGGCCCTCAATGGCAGCCACGACTTGGTCAGCGTTGACGGGCTTTGTGAGGTAATCCGCCGCCCCCACTCGCACCGCCTCCAGGGCGGTGGCGATGCTGCCATAGCCTGTCAGCACCAGGAGGCGAGCCCGAGGGGCAATCTGATGAAGAGCCTTCACCGTTTCAATGCCGGACATGCCCGGCATGCGCAGATCCACCACCGCGACATCCGGGGTCTGCTGTCGGGCCATGGTGACAGCGTCCTCCCCAGTGGGAGCCATCTGGCAGGCATAGCCCCGTCGCAAAAGCGCGCGGGAGAGCTGCTCGCGAAATGTCTCGTCGTCATCCACCAGAAGAAGGTTTTTCATCGCGAGGGTCAATCAACGAGTTCCGGGATCAAGATCAAGACCCTTATGCGCGCCGATCTCACGGGGCTCCAGCCAGCGCTTGATACGCGTCAAAATGCCGCAGCCGCCCTCCTGGCGAAAACTCCAACTCCAAAGTCCAAATTCTCAGCCTGTCGCGCCTACCGGAAGGACCAGAACGAAGCGCTCCCCTCCCCCATCTGCCGGGGTGGCCGTGAGATTGCCCCCCATCTGGTGCGCCAGCAAGCGAACGAGATGCAAGCCCAGCCCCATTCCCTGGCCGGGCGACTTGGTGGTGACAAAGGGCTCCCCAAGATGGTGCCGCATGCCTGCGGGCAGACCTGGACCATGATCGCGCACCTCAAACCGGATAGTCCCCGCCTCTGTGGTGGCTGAGATTTCCACAATCGAGGGAACAGATGCCGCCTGCAGGGCATTGCGCACCAGATTGGCCAGCGCCTCGCGAACGGCGTCCTTGGGCAGGAGAACGGTCTGCTTGGGAGCCCAGTGGAACCGCACCCGGGCCCGATCCTCCATTCCCAATGAGGCAGAGAGAGAGCCTTCCAGTTCCTCCAGGGTGAAGGGCTCCCTAGCGCCGGACGTATCCAGGGGGCGAAGACGCTCCAAGATGGCGCGACAGCGCTCCACCTCCTGCCGGATCGTGCGGGACATCTGGACCAGATCGGCGTCTTCGGCCCCCGTCGCCTCCAACTCCAGCTCCAGTTCCCGGCTCACCAGAGCGATGGTGGAGAGCGGGGTGCCCATCTCGTGCGCCGCGCCCGCTGCCAGCGTGGCCACGGCGTGGAACCGACGCTCCTCCTCCAACCGCAGGTGAGCACGTCGGCGTTCATCCGTCTCCGCCTGAAGCTGCCGCAGCAGCCGCTGCACAAAGTGGATGAGCGTCCCGCTGACAAGCACGAAGGACGTGATGCGCCCCACCCCCAGCACCTGACCAGGCAGTGGCCCGCCTTGAATCGTGCGCAACGGGTGATGATGGGTGAAAAGGAACATCATGCACACCAGCCCGAGTCCGAGGAGCAGCCAGGCGGCCACCCGCCCCAGCGTCACGGCGGCCAGCACGGCGTTCACCAGCAAGAAGAGGGCAAACGGATTCTGAGCGCCCCCAGTCCAGTACAGCAATCCTGCGAGCAACAGGGTGTCCCACACCATGACATGGGGTACCGCCGCATTGATCAGCCCGCTGCCCGCCCGGCGCAGGGCCATGAGCAGCCCGTTGGTGAGCACCGTCACCGCCGGAAAAACGAGCACCGCCCCCCAGGGAATGGACACCTCAAACTGGCTCCGCGCGACGAACAGAGCCCCCAACTGCCCCAGCACGGCCACCCAGCGCAGGCGCACCAAGGCATCGGCCGAGAACGAAGAAGGGGCGTAAGTCATGCTATACACCGAGATTCCCGGCCCGGCCAATAAACCCGGCGAATGCCGACCCGCAATAATATGAATTGGCCCTTCGGCGAAGTTCGGCAAGAGTACGTAGCCTCAATCCTATTCCCGTTCACACGATCTATGCCCACCAGCCCGCTCCTCGACTACATCGCCCAGACGCCCGCCGACCAGCTCGACAATGCCACGGTGGCCTACTTGGCCAATCTCACGGAAACTGCCAAGGTGGCCCCGGGTCTCGCGGGCTCGATCGTCCAGGAACTGGCCGACCAGCGCAGCCACCTGAAGCTCATCGCCAGTGAGAACTACTGCTCCCTGGCCACGCAGCTCACCATGGGCAACCTGCTCACGGACAAGTACGCCGAGGGTTTTGTTTTCTCCCGTTTCTATGCCGGCTGTGACAACGTGGACCAGATCGAAGACTACGCCTGCCAGCAGGCGAAGCAGCTTTTTGGCGTGGAGCACGCCTATGTGCAGCCCCACAGCGGTGCGGATGCCAACATGGTCGCCTACTGGGCCATTCTGAGCGCCCGCGTGGTCACCCCGAAACTGGCCGAGATGGGTGAGCCCAATCCGAGCAAGCTGAGCGTGGAAGACTGGAACAAGGTCCGCGCCATCACCGGCAACCAGAAGCTCCTGGGACTGGACTACTACTCAGGCGGCCACCTCACCCACGGCTATCGCCACAACCTCTCCGCACAGATGTTTGAGGCCCACTCCTATGCCGTGGACAAGGCCACCGGCCTCCTGGACTACGATGCGATCGAGAAGCAGGCAGAGGAAATCAAGCCGCTCATCCTTCTCACCGGCTACAGCGCCTACCCGCGCAAGATCAACTTCCGCCGCATGCGTGAGATCGCCGACAAGGTCGGTGCCGTCTTCATGGTGGACATGGCCCACTTCGCCGGCCTCGTGGCCGGTGGCGTGTTCAGTGGCGACTTCAATCCCGCTCCTTTTGCTCACGTTCTGACCACCACCACGCACAAGACCCTGCGCGGCCCCCGTGGCGGCATGGTGATGTGCACCAAGGAATTCGCCGAGTACGTGGACAAGGGCTGCCCCCTTGTGCTGGGCGGTCCCCTGCCCCACGTCATGGCTGCCAAAGGCGTGGCCTTTACCGAGGCCAACCAGCCCGAGTTCAAGGAGTACGCCGCCAAGATCGTGGAGAACTCCCAGGCCCTCGCTGAGGCCCTCGTCGCCGAAGGCATGACCATTCCCACCGGCGGCACGGACAACCACCTCCTGCTCATCGACGTGCGCTCCTTCGGCCTCACCGGCCGCCAGGCAGAGACGGCGGTGCGCCGCTGCGGCATCACCCTGAACCGCAACTCCCTCCCCTTCGACCCCAACGGCCCCTGGTACACCAGCGGTCTTCGTGTCGGCACCCCGGCCATCACCACGCTGGGCATGGGCCCGGCCGAGATGAAGGAGATCGCCGCCGTGCTGAAACTCATCCTCAGCAACACCGAGGCCGACATCGTGAAGGCCGAGGGCAAACCCGACGCCCGCAGCAAGGCCAAGTTCACCATCAAGCCCGAGGCTGAGAAGGAAGCCCAGGACCGCATCCACGCCCTGCTTTCCCGCTTCCCCGTTTATCCGAATCTCGACCTGGGCCTGCTGCAGAAGCACTTTGCCCCGGCCGCGGCCTAGTCCAGACAATCTCCGTTGCATGGAGTTGCAGTTTACAGATCGTGAGAAGCTCCGGCCGCCCATCGAGGGCGGCCGGGTGCTTTTGCACTCCTGCTGCGCCCCCTGCTCCGGAGAGGTCATGGAGGCCATCGCCGCCTCTGGCATTGAGTTTTCGATCTACTTCTACAATCCCAACATCCACCCGCGTGAGGAGTATGAGCTGCGCAAACAGGAGAACATCCGGTTCGCGGAGAAACACTCCATCCCGTTTGTGGATGCGGACTATGACAAGGACAACTGGTTCCAGCGTGTGAAGGGTCTGGAATGGGAGCCCGAGCGGGGAGCCCGCTGCACCGCGTGTTTTGACATGCGTTTCGAGCGGACGGCCCTCTATGCCCACGAGCACGGCTATCCAGTGATCACCAGCTGTCTGGGCATCTCCCGTTGGAAGAACCTGGCTCAGATCAACGACTGCGGCGTCCGCGCCTCCGCCCGCTACCCAGGGATGAAGTACTGGGAGATCAACTGGCGAAAGAAAGGCGGCTCCAGCCGCATGCTGGAGATATCCAAGGAAGAGCGCTTCTACCAGCAGGAATACTGCGGCTGCATCTACTCCCTGCGGGATACGAACAAACACCGCCTGGCCCAGGGCAGGTTAAAGATCGTGCTGGGGGAGAAATACTATGGCCCCGAAAGCACCGGGGAGTAAGGGGGGAATGCGAGATGGCGAAGGCGGAAGGCGGAATGTTTTTTGAAGCGTAAGGACACCACAAGGGCCATGGAATGTTCGGCGAAGCATCCGTCTCAGTTCGTTCGTCACGCCCCACTGACGGGTAACAGGAAGCCCCTGTCCCGGAGGGACGCCAAATCGCCTCAAAATATCACATCAGTCCGCAGTCGATCCACTCATCGGCAAGTAGATGTCTAAGGGCTTGCTCCCGCCAGGCCTCGCGGCAATAGGGCACCCCTTGGGCACTTGGCAGCACTCCACGTGCAAAACATCGCATACCGGGAAGCTAGTGCCTCCTCACGTCGACAACTACGACCGGTGTTGTTGGCCTCATGGCAGAGGGCATCCTCAAACACCCTCTGTCTCCGCGCCCCCCCGATGGCTCCCGCCACAACTCCCACCCACTGGTATTTGATCACCAACCACTCAGCGCCCCTGTAGTTGTTGACGTGAGGATAACGGACCAACCGCGCGCGTTTTTGGGTGGATGCCAAGGAACCAGCCTTGAGGCGACCGCCCCAGATCGAAGCTGATCCCCAGCGGGGATCTCTAACACAGCCCAACGTTGGACGAGCCCTAAGCGAGTCAACGTTGGGTACCCCCAGCAGAGGAGGATCAGGTGGGAAGGCCGACAGCATCCGATTCCTCCCCACCGCCATCAACACCTCCACGTCAGTTGGGCCTGATGTCATGCCCTGACTGACGTTCGCGGCAAGATGCCGCAAACAGCACGCAGGATGCGTGTGCTCCCCGAGCTTCCCGGGCACAGGCCATCTGAAGCCTGTCAGTCTATGCTTCCCCCCAGTTTCCTTGGCAGGCACTAGCTGAAGCGTCTGCAAGCTACTCCTTCAAGCCTTCCGTCGCCAGCAGCCCCTGCTCAGCCCTCCTGCGGCCGGTCCACCATGAGCGACTTCCGCACTTCCTGCAGACAGCGGATCCACACCCCACTGCTCAGCGGGACGTAGTAGCTCTTGCCATCAGAGCGGGTCACGATGTCAAAAATGTTGCTGGGCTGCTGCACGAGCTCATCATAGATCCCGCTGAGAAAGACGCCCTCCACGGTTTTAGGAAACTTCGCACGATACTCCAGGTCAGAAGCTTCTTTGATAGCCTCATCAATCACAATGACCAGGGATGAAAGCGGCAGGCCCACTCCGCTTTTGTTGGCCTCTGCCAGAGCCTCGCCAAGCAGAACCCCCAGCTTGCGGATGACCGGACCCAGATCGCGTCGGGACACAGGACGAGCCTCTTCCTCCATCACATCCTTGTCGGACTTCACGGCGGCGGGAGCCAGGGAATGGAGGTGTCTGTCGGAGCTCACGGGAGTGGGGGTTTGAGGCGGAGCGGAGGTGCCACAAAGACCCGGAGAGGGTCGTGGGAGGGACAACTCCATGTGCCTGGACTGTCCGAATTGTACCAGCACCGTGCCGAAAGTTGAACTTCACCGTTACCTGCGGGAGCCGGGAGGACAGGGGTCGGACGACTCGACAAGCAGGCTCAGAAATTCCTTTATGGTACTGGGCGGGGAACCGCTGCGCCGACAGGCAAAAGCATGCTGTAGCCTTGGGACCGGCCGGGACAATTTTAAAAACACCACGCCATGGGTGATGATGCGCCCCGCCCCCTCCGGCACCAGAGTGATGCCGCTTCCCACGGCGACCATGGCCAGGATGGCGGTGACGCGTTCCGACTCCTGAACGATCCGCACCGGGCCCAAGCCGGTCTGCGCACAGAGCCCGGCAAACTGCTGACGGAAAGCCGGCGCAGCCTCCCGGGAAACCATGACCCAAGGCTGACCACGGAGAGCCTTCCACGAAACTCCCGTGCGCGCCCCTGCCGCAGCCCCCGCAGCGAGGGGATGCCCCTCAGGCACCCCGAGGAGCAACTCCTCCTCCCGCCACAGGATGAGTTCCAGCTCCCTCGGGACCTTCTGGGGGCGTGCCCCAATGAATCCACCATCCAGCTCGTCAGATAGAATAGCCTCCACCTGGTCAGCGGGTGCCAGATCGGTGACTTCCAAGTGACACTTTGGGTGGGTCTCCCGGAACTTCTGGAACAGTCGAACAAGAGGCTCATCCAGCAAGGCCCCGACGAATGCCAGACGGAGCCGTTCCGTCACCCCCTCTCTGGCGAGTCGCAAACTCGCGGCTGCCCGATCCAGCATGACCAGGGCCGCACGGGCATCCTCCAGATACCGGCGACCCGGCTCAGTGAGTGAGACCGAGTGAGTGTCCCGCTCCAGCAGCCGGCAACCCACTCTCCCCTCCAGCGCCTGAATGTGCCGCGTGAGGGGCGGCTGGGACAGCCCTAGACTCCGGGCCGCACGGGAGAAGTTCAAATGCTCTGCCACCGCCACGAAGCACTCCAGCTCCCGCATTTCCGGCCGTTCCAACCTCGTCATACGCAGATAGTATCACCATGATAGAGTCATAGCAATTCCACATCACAAGATGCGGTGCAGCATACCAGTGGGCATTGGATACCCCCCTTGAACCGCCCCCCCTCTCCACTCCTTCCTTCCATGCATCCTCACCCCTCATCCCCCACCCCACTGGCAGAAAAATCCACCCTGGAGGAGATCCGCAACCGCTTTGATCATGATGTGGAGCGGTTCAGCAGGCTGGAAACCGGCCAGCAGGCCACGGTGGATGCACCGCTGGTGCTGGAGCTGATTGCAAAGGTGGCGGGCAGTCACCTGCAGACAGGTGATTCCCTGTTGGATCTGGGTTGCGGAGCGGGGAATATGACGTTGCGCATCATGCAGGAGACGGGCCCTCTGCACTGCCATCTGGTGGACTTGAGCCAGCCCATGCTGACCCGGGCGCTGGACCGCGCCACGGCAGCGAACGCCGCCAGCGTGCACCCCACCCAAGCAGACTTGCGAACGCTGGAGTTCGAGGCATTACAATTCGATGCGGTGGTGGCTGGCGCAGTGTTGCATCATTTGCGAGACGACGCAGACTGGGAACACGTGTTCCGCCAAATCCGCCGGTGGCTGAAGCCAGGCGGACGCCTGTATGTGGCCGACCTCATCACCTTTGACGACCCCACCATCCAGAGAATCATGTGGGACCGCTACGGCGAACACCTCACCGGTCTGGGCGGCACAGGTTACCGGGACAAGGTCTTCGCCTACATCGACAAGGAGGACACTCCAAGATCCCTGCCCTATCAGTTGAACCTGTGCCGCAAGGCGGGGTTCACCTCATGGGAGGTGCTGCACCGCAACGGCGTCTTCGCCTGCTATTTGGCAGAAGTGTAGCGCATCAGCACACTAGAGATTCGCCAGGATGATCGCGCTGCCCACTGCTGTCGCCATCTGCCTCCAAGACAACTGCCACGCAGTGCGCCAGCCCAGTTCCCGGCCCACCGTCCACAGCGTCACCAGGCAGGCACTGAAGGTGGACATGAGCCAGACCGCTATGAAAACCTGCATCCCGCTCATGCCATGCAGGATGGCTCCATCCGCCGCATTGAGGGCCAGCATGCCATCTTTGCGAATGATGGAAAAGACCAGAGCTGGGGCGGCGTCAACAGGCAGCCCCACCCATCGGAGCGCCGGGGCCAGCCATTGCCCAAGATGAGCCAACACCCCTAACTGCTCCAATGCTGCTGCCACCACGCAGATTCCTAGAAACAACGGCATGGCCTGCAGGAGAAACTGCTTCAGGATCGCCCGGACACGCCAGAAGATTGCGCGAGCAGACGGCCATTGCAGAAAGGCCCGCTCGGTCAGTGGGGACGTGGACTGCCGCTGGTCGTGACCTCGCCCATGCCAGAGCCGGGTGTGGACGCCCCCCACCAGAAACAACAACAGCAGATACGGGAGGAAAAGCCCCGGCCTGCCCGCGGAACCAAACAGACTGAGCGAGGCTCCAATCTGATAGGAACAGGCGCTGCCAAACGCGATGAGCGAGACACAGGCACGGCGCGAACACGCCCCACAGGCGCGGCTCTGATGCACGGCAACGACATTGCAGCCATAACCCGTAAGCACCGGCATCAGATCCCGGCTGTCGAGCCCGATGCGGCGCAGCCAGGGATCCAGCGCGGAGGCCATGCGGTCCTTCAACCCTGTCTCCTCCACCATCGCCACGCTGATACCGACCAGCAACACCACGGGGAATGCCCAGAGGAAGGAGTACACACCCAGGGTCAGCAAACCATAGCCGCCAGTGAGCGGAGCCTGTAGCCAATGAGGCAGGGACAGCGCCACCGCCAGTGACTGCAAGGGAGCGATCAACTCTCTCTCCACCACCGGCTGCAGCCAGGTGGCTGCCAGCCACGCCAGATACACCGGTCCGGCAAACATACCAACGGCCAGCAGCGCTGCGAGCACGGGGCCGATTGTTGCGTGCTCGAACCAAGTTGCGGCCGGATCCCGCTCCCCCACCAGCCCGCCAGCCGTGACAGGATGCTCCAACAATCTGGCACCGGGCGGGCGGGCTTGCTCGATGGCCACCAGCAGCGCCCGACGTTCCCCGGCTGCCAGTTCGCGGGCATTCACCAGCACCACGGGCACCTGTAGCCTCTGCTGGTAGTGCTCCACCATGGCATGCACCGAAGCAGGAGCCAGATCCCTGAAGGTCACCGCCACGGCACTGCGCCTGCCTCGCAGGTCCAGCTCCCGCAGCAGGGTTTCCATCTCCCGCATGAGGTGGGTTCCCCGCACCACGAGCAGCACGACGTCGGCCCCTTCCGTCTCAGCCAAGGCCACGCGCGTGGTTTCGGCATCTGCCACGGTACGGATGCCGGGCGTATCCACAACCTCGCACGTGCAATCAGGCACGCGACAACGTCGGCAGACCACGGTGGATCCCCGGTAGTTGGCCTCGTCTCCGGCCGCGTGTCCGGTAAGACCGCGGAAGAGAGCACTCTTCCCCGCAGACTCCAGCCCTGCCAGCACGACGGAGGGGGATGCAGGGGCGGCGGAACGGTTCATGAGCCCACCTCCCGGCTCCCGCGTCCCCAGGCTCGAGCCCTGGGCACAGTGCCCGTTTCTGCCACAAAGGCGGCATACCAGCAACGCGCTGTATGCGGCGGCAGCCACCAGTATCGCTTGGGAAGCATCTGATACTCCCGGTACTGAGCGGCACGATGAGAGCTCCCCAGATGGGAGGAAATCCACCCCTCGTACTCGACGAGCCACTTTAGGAGTATGCAGGTGGTGTCGGCCAGCTGGGCCCACTCTGCAGCACCCGATGGCGTCCAGATGCGCGCCGTCTCCACCCGATCCGCCCGCACTGGCAAGACCTCCCCGCAAAGCTGGCAAACCCGCCGCTGCCGCACAAAGATCATTCCCGGTCCAGCTCCCTCTACAGGATACCAGCCCACCAGGTGGCCGTGTAATTCGAGGATCCCACCGTCGAGCTCCCGTTGATAGCGGCTGGTGCCATGCACCCCTTCTTTTGCGATGCGGCGGAACCCATGCTCCACCAGTAGATTTCCCCCAGGGTGCACCACATCCCTGCCCCAGTAGTACATCTGCAGGTACAATCCTGTGGCCACGTCCTTGAGCCGCGGCGGCAGCCCATTGGGCACGCGGCCTGCGTGCCGTGCCAACTCAACCGTCCGATCAGGCTTGTACATGTGCAGGCACCTCCCTACCGTTCAGGGTCTCATACTCCGCGACCTCCGGGGCCTCCCGCCCTGCGGCACCGACAGCACACTGACAGTCCACGCAGCAGGACAAGTCCTCCAGCATGAACCCATGCTCCTGCCAGGGACGCAGCGCAGTCTCCCACGGCAACCCGAGGCGCTGGGCGATGGCTCGCGCCACCACCCCAAATCGCGAGCGGAACTTGTAGATGAAACAGAAGCTGCTGCCACGATGCACCAGCGAGGGGCCGCTGTAGAACAAGCCCGGTGTGAGTGTGCTCTCATCCGCCTCTTCACTGAAGATCAGGCGCCCTTCCGCTTCATGAAACAAGTGGCGCACCGGTTGCAGCGCCCCATGGAAGCCAGTGCAGAGAATCGGCGCCGTCTCCGATTCATACACACCCCCTGCCCGATCATGCACCCGCCACCGGCCTCGCTGACGGGTGACTTCAGAGATGTCTGCGTTCTTGTAGAAGTGGATGCTGCCCGGAGCCTCCAGCAACGCCGCTTTGAGCCGGTCAATGGTATAGGGGCTGAGCGCCACACTGGGGTCCGGGCTGCTCACATGCCACGGTTCACCGCGGGAGAGCACCTTCACATCCCTCCCCAGCCAGGCGAGATTCACCGCCGCATCGATGCCGCTCTCATAGCCGCCGATGATCGTGTGCTCCGCCCCCTGCAGAAGCTTCCAGTCCACCACCTCACCATTGTGGCGGCAGTGGTGGGCACCTTTGATGCCCCCATGGTCCGGCCGGGAAAACTCACCGGCCGCCCAGATCACGTTCCGGGCACGCACCACCCCCTTCTCCGTAATCACATCGAACTCAGCGCCGGTTGACATTATTTCCTTCACCCCCGTTCCGTCCCGGACCGGCAGCGCATAGTGCGTGGCCACTGCCTTGAGATACAGCGCATACTCCCGGCCGGTGGGGTGCTCCCCGTGCAGGAAGTCTGCCGGCGATGTCTTGGGCGTGATCGCATTCAGATCCGGCTGGCGGAAGGGGTTGCTGTGGAAGCTGGGTGTGATGAGCCGCATCTGGCGCGGCCATCTCGCAAAGGACGCCCCCACTTCACACCGGTCGAAGATGGCCATGCGCTGCACGCCGCAGGCCTGGAGCGCCAGGGCACACCCCAGCCCTGCGGGCCCGGCCCCGATCACCGCCACATCCAGACTGGCCTCGGATTCCCCATTCTCAACCGATACGCTTCTCGCCGTCATTAATGCAAATTCATTGCACCTAACGCTTGATGCAAGAGAATTGCAGGAGAAAGTGGACGGCGATAACGAAACGCACTATGATTGCATCTACCGACACCTCCCGACCTGCCTTCGCGATGAGACTGCCCACCCTGATCAGCGTCCTGACCCTCTCCACACTGGCCCATGCTGGCACGCCAGTGGAGAGCCCGTCCCACTCCACCCCCACCAAGCCTGATGTCAATTGGCTCACGGGGGAGGGCGTGAACATTGGGGGATTCCTCTTCCCTCATGTGCACTTCCAGAGCGTGTACGGCGGCACCACGGCGGATGATGTGGACCACCTCGGAGCCGGCCACCATGACCCGCAGCGCGATGGCTGGACCATCCAGGGCTTCGAGTTTGGCACCTCCCTGCGGGCAGGTGAGTATTTGGAGGGCTTCGGCACCTACCACCTCTACTACGACCGCGCCACGGACGACTGGGACGGCGAGTTCGAGGAATGGTTCGGCAAGATCAAGAACCTGCCTGGTGGTCTGGAACTCCGCGGGGGTCGCTATCTGAGCCGCTTCGGCCTGCAGAACCCCGTTCATATGCATGGCTGGGACTTTGTGGACAGCGCACTGGTCAACGGCCGGTTCCTGGGTGATGACGGCCTCTACACCATCGGCGGAGAAGCGAGCTGGACACTTCCCGTTTCCTGGACCTCCGTCCTCAGCGTCAGCGTAGGCGTAGCCCCTGAGCACGAGCATGAACACGAGGGACACGAACATGCCGAGGAGGCCCTTTTCGAGGCAGAAGGCAGCCTGTTCAGCGATACCTTTGTGACCGCCAACTGGACAAACCAGTGGAACTACAATGACTTCCACCAGTTCCGCTACGGTGTCAGCGGTGCCTGGGGGGACAACGAGTTCGGCCGCACCAGCCAGGTCTATGGCATTCATCTTGAGTATCTGTGGCGTCAGAACGGTCTGGAGGCTGGTGGCAGCTACTTCCGCTGGCGTACGGAGGCGATGTACCGCCGCTTCGGGGCCGTGGCAGAGGCTCATGAGCATGAACACGAGCATGAGGAGGAAGAAGGCCACCATGCTGAGGAGGATCATGACCACGATCACGAAGCCCCCGCTCGTCGCACCCTGGATGAGTTCGGCATCTACACCGCCCTCGCCTACGGCTTCGACAGCGGCCTCGAGTTCGGTTTGCGCGGAGATTATGTCCAAGGAATCGCCGCAGCGGGGTTGGATGAACGATTCCGTTTAAGCCCCTCCGTCACTTGGTACCTGAACAAGAACCGCACCCTCTACTTCCGCACCCAGTACAACTATGACCACTCCAGCGACTTTGGTGATGAACACAGTCTGTGGGGACAGGTCGGGTTTAACTGGGGCGGACCCGAAGTGCGTTAAACTTTAATTTTCAATCGTTTATGACACCCCATGGCAGGCTGGAGCATCTCTGGCCTGCTATTTTTGTTCCCGTAAATCGTATCCTTTAATCCCCACCCCCTATCCCGATGAGAATTTCCCTTCGCAGCATGCTTTTCCCCGTCTTGGCGATGCTTTTCGCCGCCCTGCCTTCCCAGGCGGCATTGAAAGTGGCCGCTCTGCACCCTCTGCTGGGTGATCTGGCCCGCCAAGTAGGCGGCGACAAGGTGGAGGTCATTGATCTCCTCAAGCCCGGTTCTGATGCACACCATTTCGAGCCTACTTCGAAAGATCTGGCCTCCATCAAGGGCACGACACTCATCCTTGCCAGCGGCAAACACCTGGAAAGCTACCTGGACAAGCTCAAAGACTCAGTCGGCCCCGCCACCAAGATCGTCGAGGTCGGCAAGCCCATCCCCTCCATCAAGATTGAGGCTGGCAATGAACTCTTCCTCTGCTGCCCCGCTCACGCCGCTGGCGGCATTGATCCCCACTGGTGGCATAGTGCCGATAACATGAAAAGAGCTGCCCGGGTGCTGGCTGACGAGTTCTCCGCCGCCGATTCTGCCAACGCAGCCGCTTACCGAGCCAATGCAGAGGCTGCCCAACAGAAACTCACGGCCCTGAAGAGCTGGGCACAGCAGCAATTTGCCGCCATCCCCAAGGCTGACCGCAAGCTGGTCACTGCGCACGCTGCGTTTGGGTACTTCTGCAAGGAGTTTGGCTTCAAAAGTGTGCCGGTACTGGGGGTCGGACGCGAAGACGAAGCCACACCCAAGTATATGGTGGAAACCATCAAGACCATTCGCGACAACAACATCCGCGCCGTCTTTCCGGAGGACCAGGCCAATCCCAAGGTACTTCAGGAGATTGTCCGTGAAACAGGCGTGAAGGTCGGCAAGCCGCTCATCGCGGACGGCACCTCCAGCAACGCCACCACCTTTGAGGCCATGCTCCGCCACAACGTGTCCGCCGTGGTCGAAGCGCTCAAACCCTGATAGGTCTGCGACTGGACAACAGGCCGTTTCATCGGATTCTCCATTCTTCATGCGAGGCTTCCCTCCCCTTCATCTGCTGCTGTTTGCCATCGCGTTCGGCCTCGTCGCTGTGCCGCTGTCTCACCTCACCTTTGCCCGCCCAGTGGTCGCGCGAGCCCAGACTGCGAAGCCCGCAGCGATACCCGATGGCATACACACGTACGTGCGGCTGCGATTTGCCCATGTGCCGGAAAAAGTGTCGGTGAGACTGGGTGACCAAATGCTCCTGGATGAGAAGACCACCGCCCCCTCTGCCACCATGACGACAGAGGTGGGCTTGGTGATTCCGAAGGAAGGGCTGGAACTTCTGGTGCAAGCCACCTGGCCGACCGGCACTCCAAGCACCGCCATCACGGTTGAGCTGGAGCCTGACGAGAAAGAAACCCGTACGCAAACCCACTGGTCTTCTGACTTGGCCTTTTCGCAAATTTATTCCTTCGTCTGGTGATCCCCGAACCGTCCTGATGCACGCCACTCACGACCCCAAACACGACCACGAGCACACACATGCTCAGGGTCATGATCACAGCCACACCCACGAGCATGTGTGCTGGGGCCATAGCACGCACAGTCCCGTGCATCATCGACTGGAGATCTCCAATCTCAAGGTGAGCTACCGCGAGGTGCTCGCGCTGGAGGGCATCAACTTCGCCACAGAGTGCGGTCGCAGCCTGGCACTTGTGGGCCCGAACGGTGCCGGCAAGAGCACCCTGCTAAAGTCCCTGGCCGGCCTGCTCAAGGCTGACTCGGGCCGCATCCTCTGGCGCGGCAGCCCTCTCGTGAGCAGCAGCCATGAGCTGGCCTATCTGCCTCAGCGCGGTGATGTGGACTGGAACTTCCCTATCACCGTCCGCGGTCTGGTAGAGATGGGGCGCTACCCTAATCTTGGCTGGTGGAAGAAGTACTCCACCCATGATGAGGAGATCGTGGAGCGGGCCCTTTCCGCCATGGACCTGAAAGAGCTGGAGAAACGCCAGATCAGCGCCCTGAGCGGCGGGCAGCAGCAACGCGCTTTCATCGCCCGTGCGCTTGCCCAGGAGGCCCACGTCCTCCTGCTCGACGAGCCCTTCACCGGTCTTGACCGCCCCGCCCAGGAAACGCTCGTCCGCCTCTTCAAAGAACTCACTCGCGAAGGAAGGCTCCTCATTGCCAGCCACCACGATCTCAAATCCGTGCCCGACATCTTTGACGAGGTGCTGGTCATTAAGCGGAAACAATTCGCCTTCGGTCCCGTGAAGGACGTCTTCTCAGAGAAGCTCATCGAGGAGACCTACAACAGCTGAATGCACCGCCTGAAGGCAGAACTCCACCCCAGCCTTCGACCGCTCCTCAGCCGATACTGACCTTGTCTTCCCAACATCATTTCCAATTCATCACTCCTCGATTTCTGAAGTGAGTACATTCGCCGATTTTATCTCCGAAGCCCCCGCCAAGCGGGCCCTGCTGGCGTGCGCCATGATTGGGTTTTCCAATGGCTTTGCCAGTGCCTTCGTGGTACTGCGCAAGAGCGCACTGAAGGTGGGCACACTGTCGCACGGGCTGCTGCCGGGCATCGCACTGGCTGTGTTGTTCTTTGGGTTGAGCCAGTGGAGCGCGCTGGCAGGAGCCGTTTTTGCCGCCATGTTCATCGGGCTCGGCTCGCTGTTTGTGGCTCGAACCTCACGCCTGGACCAGGACACTGCCCTGGGCATCCTCTACACGGCAGGCTTTGCCGCAGGTTACATCGTGCTCACCCGCCTGAATATCCGCCAGAAACTGGATGAGTGGCTCTTCGGGAGCATCGTGGGCATGGCGGACTCGGATCTCTGGATTGCCTTCGGCATCAGTGTGCTGGCTGTGCTCATGCTCACGGCCATGCAGCGCCCGCTGCTGATCTTCCTGTTTGAGCCCAACGTCGCAGCCAGCCTGGGCGTGCCCGTTCGTTTCCTGAACTACGCCACCTTCGGGATTGTGATCCTCGTTCTCATCTCCTCCCTGCAGGCTGTAGGTTGCATCCTGAGCGTCGGCCTGCTGGTGGCCCCGGCCGCTACCGTTTATCTGTTTTCCAACTCCGCCCGGGCCTTGTTCCTCGGGGGCGGCATCATCGGCATGCTCGGTTCGGTCACTGCATTCTTCCTGAGCTATCCCCTGGGCTGGCACATCAGCTCCACCATCGTGCTGGTGCTGGGCGTCATCTTTGCCCTCGCCTATATCTCCAGCCCGCGCTACGGCTTGTTCAGCAAGCGCAAGCAAGGGGCATAGCTGAGGCTGCACGTTTCATCTCAACGCCCCACCACGGCACGTTGAGCCCTCCTTCCAGCGCCTGTATCCAGCCAGCGGCACGGACTGGGTTCGCTTTCAGCAGAAAGCACCGACATGTGCATCCCCACCTAAATCATCTTCCGAGATCGCAACTCTGACACCAGCATCTGAACCATTGCATCGGGGATGCTGGTCCGGTTTGAGAGATTCCGATACATGGGGACCTGCTTGAGCAGAGCTTCGACGTAGGCATCAAACAGCTTCAGCAATCGCTCATCCTCACTGCCCGAAACAGGAACCGGAATCGTCGGTTGTCCCAGTGAGGTCAATATTCCATTCACAGTGGTGTAGCATTGCTCAGTTGTCATTTGTTTCTCACTTCACACACACACGATTGGGGAAAGCAGGCTGATCGTACGGTTGAGCACATTTGCCGTCAACCGGTCACTTGGCACGCCTTGCTCGTCACTTTTCCGGCTCCCGACGGACGATGTCCAGGAGTGACTGATTGTCATACTCCGTGAGCCGGAACCACCCAAAGTGCAAGCCCACCAGGCCCGTCATCAGCCCGGTCAACAGGCCGCCGATGTGCGCCCAATAGGCGACACCTTCACCACCTCCTGCTGCGCCCCAGATGTCAAAGACAAACCAGGCGAGGATGAGCACCCAGGCCCGACAGGACGTGGTGCCACCACGAATCATGAAGACCCAAAAGAGGTAAACCCGGTTCAGCGGATACATGGCCAGAATCATGCCCACCATCCCGTTAACTGCGCCACTTGCGCCAATCGCGGGACTGCCATCCATCAGCACATGGACGGCAGCCGACATCAACGCACAGAGCGTGAAGACACCAAGGTAAATCCAGTTGCTCGTGTTCGTGCAGATGGCATTTCCAAACACCCAGAGGAACACCATGTTCCCCAACAGATGGAAGATATCCCCATGGAGCAAAACATGCCCCAGGATGCCCGGAAATGAAAAACCATCAAGAACCAGGGAGTCAAACTCACCAGAATCCAGCCCCGGCCCGAACAACGCAAACAGAGAAACGAGGGAACACGCCGCGACGATCAGCCAGTTGGCCCAAGGGCGTTCTTGCTGCAACGTTTCAATCTCGTAGGGGATCAAGATGAACATGAGAGCAAATGGTACATTTACCCCAGGTTTGCGCAAGCGATTGCATAATGACACGCGGCTATGGAAAGCTTCCTGTCCGCTCCGGGTTCAATGCAGGATCAGCGAGCCAGCACCACATCCCGCACCCCTTGATACTCCGGCCCACCCGCTCCGAGGTATCCGTTGCTGGCACCATCAGCATCCGGGGTGATCCAGAAGGCATACAGCCTCCCTTGGGTAAGATGAAAACGCAGGCGCACTGGCTTGCTGGCAAATGCCAACACATCCTCACGATCCACCCAGTCCAGCTTCTGCTTCGTGGAATCGCCCGACGTTTTCCTGGACACCGCGAGAACCTTGCCCGTTTCATCCAGCAACTCCGCCCACAGTTCCCCTTTTTCCGTCGCAGCATTTACAAACAATTGGCCGCCCTGGAACGAGACCGGGCGGGTCGTGAGGACACCGGCTTCATTTCCCGACTCCACATCCATGGAGGCAAAGCCATCCCGACGCAGCGTCGCCAACCCCACCGAGCCTCCCGTGTACATCCCGCGATTCCCATTGGGCGCGATGCCTGATGCACCCATGTACGGGAAAATGAGCTGATCTCCCAACACCACAAACACCCCGGTCGTGCTCTGCAAGTAACCACGATCCCATGAACCCTCAGTTCGAGACCCGACAATGAAGCCCCGTCGATCCGGGCGGTCCCAATGAAAACCATCCCGACTGAATCCCAGTTCGAGGTCGATCAGTTTCGGGAACTTGCCCCGATCACAGATCTCGTTCTTCGGCCCGCGATGGATGTAGTGCACGCCAACCATGAGACTTTCATACGCCACGGCATTGAGGCCGTAGAGTTGCGGAGTCTCCCCTGCTCCGGGGTAGCGCCCTTCCGGCTCCGGCGCGTCCAACCGGTCGGCATTCGTCCAGTACACCGCCGCCGACCAGTCCGCTCCGCGCATGAAGTCGCTGTTTTCCGAGTACCAGCGGGACCGCCCCCGAGGGCCGCCGCGTTTGATGCTGTAGCACCACTTCTGGCGGAAGGGATTGTAGAAAAAGGAACAATAGTCGTCGGCATGGCCGGTGGGGGCTCCATCAGACCACTTCTTGGCACCGTCGGAGACATGCAGCGTGTGCGTCACGCCGGTCACCCGTTGGTCCTTCGGCACCTGGGTCCAGCAGGTCATGTACTTCACCCGTTCCTCAGGCTTGGCATCCAGATCAAACCAGACGCTGTTGTCCGCCCCGCCCGTGGTCAGAGCCGCACCTGTCCACCGCAGCCCGTTCGGGAGCAGGGTATTTCCTCCGGCCAGTCCCAGCTCAGGTCGCTGCCAGCGATGCATGTCCGTGCTGGTGGCCAGCGCGAGCGGGCCCCGCCAGCCCGCGTTGTAGTACATCTTGAAGTGCTTTTCCGCAGGATCGTAGAACACGCCCCCCTGGCCCAAGAAGGTCATCGCCTCCTGATCCTTCTCCCATTCAGAGGAGGCGGCGAGTTCACGCAGCGTCTCCGGCTTGAAGACGGGATTGCCTTCGTACTTCTTCGCCGTGTGAAACGTGCGCTTCAGGTTCGTGCTCTCTACAAGAAAATCATCCACAAACAGCTGCCGTCCCACATCGATGGCGATCACCTGCGGAGGATGCCGTAGATAGGGCACCTGCATCGGTTCGGGGGAACGCGCATCCATGTTGCGCGGCGGCCAGACGTCGGGAAGCTCGATGTTGTTGTACAACTTTTCCGCTGCCACTGCCTGTCCGACGACAGTGAAACTGATGGAGAGAAGGAGGGCGCTGCGCATCACCATGAAAAGAGCTTACCCCTCCCCGGTCACGAGGTGCAATGGTGCCGCCGCGGTTTTCGATGATATGGTAACATCCCAGGCTTCGCCGATGCGCAGAGATCAATGCCTCGTCCGCACCTGTTCCCACTCGCTCACATTCTAGTTTTTTCACACATCACCGGCCGGGCAAAAATTGCTGCACGCTGCTACTTAACGTTTTCTTCACTTTTTTCGTTACTTTGAAGTTCGCACGACAAGACAGTGAATGAACGCCTTCGCTCCCCCCGCCATCACCGTCTCTCCGCCCCCCCTTCTCCATGATCGACGACTCTGCCACTACGACGCTCATCTACTTCCAGCAGTTGCTGACAGAGTTTGGCCTCCCCGTTGACGCTGGCGAACTGAGTGCCTCCATCACCGTCGATGACAGGCTCACCCTCCAGATCACGACATTGGACGACGGCCAGATGACGCTGACCACCCCTCTGGCGGGAGAGGAGAAAGAGCTTACCCCAGCCTTTGCCCGTCGGCTTCTGGAGGCAAATTTCCTACGCCGCGGCACCCGGGAAGCGGTGTTGGGCCTGGCCGAAGGCAAGCCTGTCCTGCTGCGCACCCTCAAGCCAGGACAGTTCACCTACCCGGAGTTCCGCCAGGTGGTGGAGGATTTTGTGAATACGGCAGACACGTGGTCTGCGGCAAATGCTGCTTCTGACATGCCGTCAGCAAATCCCCCTGCGCACGACACGGCGCACTATCTCTGCGCCTGAACCACCCGCAACGCGCACTTAGCGAAACACCCATCACTCATCTCTGACCTTACCAGCCTTATGAACGTCGGCGCTCCCCGTACCGGATACGGCACCACCCAAGGTGCCTCCCCTGATCAACGCATGCAGGATATCCAGACTCACATTGGGAATCGCAGCGTAGGCGGTCGGTTTGTCTCCTGGCTGAAGAACAAGGACGGGATCACGCCCAAGGAGCAGCGTTACATGAATAGCTTCCAAAAAGCCCTAACAGACAAGTTGGGCAGCCGGGAAGCGGTCAACGTGCTTTTCAAGGAACTGCAGCTCTCTCCAGACAGACCTCTAAGTGTCCGCAAGATGCAGGTCGCCATGGATACCGCAGACCAGATGGTCGCGGATCGGGACAGTTACACAGCGGCCCGTGACAAACAGGTGGCCACCAAACTCGCCAATGATCAGAAAACAGCTGCCGCAGTAGCGGCGGCCAAAGCCAAGGCGGCAAAAGAAGGACGGGGGTACGTGCCCCTCGTTGCCAAGGTCAACACCAGTGACACGCCAGACAAGGCACTCAGCCCGTCGGCAGCGGCGTTGCGGAGCTCCATTAGCACCAAGTTGAGCGGCACCCCGGACGAGAACTTAAAGGCATCCAGAGCCATCATCAACTCCCTCGGCCTGAAGGACAATGAAGAAGTCACCGACGCCCACATTGCCACTGCCAACAAACTCGCCCAAAGGTACGAGGAAAGTCGGGGCTCGGCTTTGTACAATGACATGGGAGACAAGACGTTTGCGAAGTACTTTGAGGCCGCCTTCACAAACATTGTCGCCAATGGCTGGGACAACCGTGCGGATCTGCTTTCCACCGATGAACTCGTCGCCCTGAACGCCTACACTCAGATCGACTACGCAACCATCAACAAGCAGCTTCGGGATGGCGACCCATCCCCCCTGACCCAGACCATCACAAATCTGTGCCTTCAAGGCCTGGGCAAGCTGCCTCCCTACGATGGCCCCGTTTCAAGAGGCACCGACCTGCCCTGGGACAAAGATCAAAACTGTGTCCGCGGCGGCACCATGACGGACAAGGGCTTCACCAGCACCTCTGCCACAAAGTCGTTCGAGGGCAGTCACCAGTTTTCCATCACCAGCCCCGGCGGGCGGGACGTCAGCTTTCTCTCCAAGTACCCTGAAGAGGTGGAAGTGCTCTATCCGCCCAACCACCAGTTCCAGATCGTGTCCCGCATTGGAACGGTTGACTACGGAGGCTCGACCGACCCGTCCGGCAAGACGGTCAACCCCGGGGTCACCCAGGCATCGATCATCCTCAAGTAAGAACAACTCGTTATCATCCGGCATTTCTCCGTCACCGCATCGCCATGGAAATCATCCCTCCCAGCACTCCTCCTCCGCCGCCCACCGCAGAGGAACAGGCCCTGATCGATGAAGCCAGCAAGATCTTTGCCGCTCTGAAAGACCGTCCGCGGGTTTCTCAATCTCTGCAAGAAAGGGCTTCAGACGGATCCTCCGACGCAAACGAGGAGAGCGAAGACTCCCCTCTGATCTGATTCAATCCAGCCCATCTCTACGCCCCCGCTCCTCCCCATGTCGTCCCTTCAAACCGCCCAATCACTGATCGAACAGTTCTCCCACTCCGTGGGCTTGCCCGGCCTGGCTCTGGATGCCGAGGGCAGCTTGAGCCTCCGCGTGGGCGAAGGCCAGCTGGTGCAGGTCGCCCACGATCCGTCCACTGGTGAACTGATTCTCAGTGCGCAGGTTCATCCGGATGCGAACGAACTCCCGCCCGCCGCGCTCCGTCGGATGTTGGTCACCAATGTCAAACTCCATGCCGAATCCGGCCCCGCCTTCGCCATTGCCCCAGATGACGGCACCGTGGTTCTAGAACATCACCTCTCACTCGCGAACCTGGAATACAGCCAGTTGGAGGCCGCCTGGACCTTGTTCCTGGACCAAGTGGAGAGAGCCAGCGCCAAACTCGCCCAGCTGACGGACTCCCACACCGCTGCGGCATACGACGGCGAACCTCTGAGCAGCGAGCAATTCTTCGTGGTGAGGGCTTGAGATAAAAACAAGGTTTTATGGAGCAAAATCATTTGCATCGCCGGGTCCCGCAAAGATAGCATCGTCCTCTGCGACCCGCGGCAAATCCACACTCCTCTACCATGTCCCCGCCGAACCTGCTTTCCGCCTCCCCACTCCTTCACGTCTCCTCTTCGGAAGTCGCGGAGATTTACTATGGCACTCAGCTCGGCTTTACCTTGGCCTGGCAGTACCGCCCCCATGCACCTGCTGCAGATCCCGGCTATCTCGGATTCGAGCGTGACGGCGTGAGACTACACGTCTCCTCCTTCTCAGGGGACGGCGTTGCGGGAGGGGTGGCGTCCTTTGAAGTGCGCGACGTTGACGCCCTCTACGAGGAGTTCAAAGCCAGGGGAGTCGCCTTCGAGCTCCCTCCCCACGATCAATCGTGGGGCAATCGCGAAATGTACCTTCGCGATGCAGATGGGAATTCGATTCGTTTTATCCAACCGGGGTGATGAACGCCTCGTGAGAGCCATCTCCAGCCTGCCCCGGCCAGCCCCCTGCCCGCCCCTCCATGAGCACCACACGCGTCAGCCGTCTCATCCTTGCGCCACGTGCCGCAGTTTACCGGGCGCTAATAGATCCTTCCGCCATCCCCCGCTAGAAGGTGCCCCATGGCATGACGTGTGAGGTGCACACCTTCGAGGCACATGAGGGAGGCAGCTTTCGCATCTCCCTCACGTACGATCAGCCCACTGACACCGGCAAAACCACCCGGTAAACGGACACCTATCATGGTCGTTTTGAGAAGCTGGTTCCCGATGAAAATGTCGTTGAAGTGGATGTTTTCGAGACAGCAGACCCCACCCTGCAGGGAGAGATGACCATCACCTACACCCTCGTCGAGACAGACGAAGGCCCCCTCCTTCACGCCGTTCACGAAGGGGTGCCAGACGGCGTGTCCCCGTCCGACCATGAGCTTGGCTGGCAGATGTCACTTGGAAAACTGGCGGCGTTTGTCGAGGGGAGTTGATTGCGGGGAAGGTCGCATTCAGAGGAAGCTCATAGCTGCGTTCGTCAGAACGCGGTCTCGGTTGGCACGGCGGCCGGCGAAAGCGGCGAGATTGCATGAAATAACTCCACCTGTTGGACCACTCCGCATTCTCACGAATGCAGCCACGAGCTTCTTTTCCCGGCGCAACCATAATTACATCGAACCCTGCCCACTGCCCACTGCCCACTGCCCACTGCCCCCCCTCACCGCCGCTCCACTTCCACCTTCTCCACCCTGCCAGTCCCACCGACCACGATCACGGTCACGAGGTAGGTCCGCCCGATCGAATGGATCGATCCATCCGTACGCTTGCCCTCCCAATACTCATGCTGGCGCAAGATCAGCCGCTGGGGTGATTCCCACTTCAGAGGTTCCACATGAGTGTAGATTTTCTTGGCCCCTTTGAGTTCGGCGTCGTCAGCTCTTCCGGGCAGGTCCGGTTCAGACACCTCCACGCGGGAAAATTTTGAGGCTCCCGCATTCTGATAGACCACGGTCTGCGCCGACTGCCCTGCCACGCAGAACATCGCCAGACGGCGCGAGTCAGGACTCCACAGCACCCGTCCTTCACGATCAAGTCCCTCTCCAGAATCATCTGGTGTCAGGTCCGCCATCACTTTCCCATTATCTTTGAGCACCAACTCCGCTCGCTCCACCTTCGAGTTCTCACGCGGCTCAGCAGAACTGAACACCTTGCGCACGGCGTACCTCCCATCTGGAGACGTCCAGTCCACGATCTCCTTGCGGAACAACAATGCCGCCGTTTTTGGAAAGTGCCGGGTCAAATACCCCATTGGCTCGAACACACTCATCTCCATGGCTTTTACATATTCACTCCGTACGGCGAGCCGGTAGTCCAAAGGTTGCCCCGCCAGGAAAGTGCTCCACTTTGCATCCCCGAGGAGATGCACCACATCGTTGAAATAGCCGCAGTGCATCTCCGCCGCGCCGCCATCCGTGTCGGTGATGGCAAAGTAGGCCTTCATCGCCTCCGCATCCCCTTTCGCGGCACCGCGCGCCAGCTTGTAGTAGTTGATGCCACGCCCTTGGCCATAGAGGGCGAGTTCATCACCCGGCCCACCGTCTTTCAGGTCCGCCATCTCCACATGCATCACGATGCGGCTGTGGTGCATCCAGCCCTCCTTGCCCGACGCCAGAGTCACGCGCCACCATTCCGAGCCCTCGCCAGGCTCGAAGTCAAAAACTTCTCCCGCAGGCACTTTGGCGACCACCGCAGCGTCTGACGATTGTCCGCCACGCAGATTGGAATGACCATCTGGATCGTGGATCTGCCCCCGCTGCGCTGCCGCCGCCCCTGCCACGCCGACGGCCCACAGGCACGCCAGCACCAACACCTGGAACGTCTTCATATGGTTGATATTTGTGCCCCGGAAGTCCCGCGTGACAAAATACTTTCGCCCGGCAGGTGATCTCCCTGTCTGACGAGACTTCCCAAACAGGTCCCCGGTCGCTAGTCTGGGTGGCTATGGAACGAAAAATCGCCTCTGAATTCGACCAGGAACTGCTGGATCTGTACGACGATTTCGCCCACAGCCGTATTGACCGGCGGGCCTTTATGGACCGGGCATCGAAATTCGCAGTAGGCGGCATCACCGCAGCAGCCCTGCTGGAGGCCCTCAGCCCCAAGTACGTTTTCGCCGCCCAGGTGGCCAAGGACGATCCGCGCATCACCTCCAGTGATGAGGAGTATGCCTCACCCAAAGGGGCTGGAAAAATGCGCGGCCTTCTGGTGAAACCTGCCAAGGCCACGGGCAAAGTGCCCGGCATCGTTGTAGTGCATGAGAACCGCGGTCTCAATCCTTACATCGAAGATGTCGCCCGCCGACTCGGTGCCGCCGGTTTCATTGCCTTTGCCCCGGATGCTCTCTTCCCCATGGGAGGCTATCCCGGCGATGACGAGAAAGGCAAGGAGATGCAGGCCAAACGCGATGGCAAAGAAATGGTGGAGGACTTCATCGCGGCGGCCGAGTGGCTGCAAAAGAACCCTGCCACCGATGGCAAAATCGGCGTGGTCGGCTTTTGCTTTGGCGGCCTGATTTCCAATACCCTCGCCTACCGGATCCCGGATGTGATCAAGGCCGCCGTGCCTTTCTACGGCCGTCAGCCCGCCGCCGAAGAGGTGCCCAAGATCAAAGCCCCGCTCCTCCTTCACTACGCAGAACTGGACACCCGCGTAAACGAGGGCTGGCCCGCCTACGAGGAAGCGCTGAAGAAGGCCGGCGTCACCTACACTGCACACATTTATCCGAAGGCCAATCACGGCTTCCACAACGACACCACCCCCCGCTACGACGAAGCTGCAGCGAAACTCGCTTGGAACCGTACTCTGGAGTTCTTCAACAAGACGTTGAAGGGAGCTTAACCCCCTCTCCCCCTTGCCTGCCAAAAAGAAACCCTCTGACAAACCGCTGACGGGAGCTGACCTGATCAAGGAGGTCTCCCGTCGTATTCGTGCCGCGCGCAGCCTGTGGGACGCCCATCGCAATGCTGCGTGCCGGGGCGAGCGAACCAAGGCTCTGGCTCTCTACGAAACACTAAGTGATGCTGAGAAGGAAAAGATTCCTCAGGAGCTCCGCGTCTGGTTGCGATACCGCAGTGAGAAATACTTCGGCGACGGACGCACTCCGCCCAAGTGAAGTCATGCAGACACCATCGCGACGATCTAATAAAGCACCACCGAGCCAGTGACGGGATCCAGCACGACAGACCGGTAGTCTGCCGGGAGATCCTTGGGCGAGCCTTCCGGCATCTCTCTCACCAGAGTGAACACCGTCTTGGCATCGCGAGGCAGGTTGGTGCGACCATCTGGCCGGATCAGGTAGGACACGTACTCATACGCCATGCCCAGATCCGCATCCTCAGGCCCGCTCTTCACGGGTATCTTGCTCAAAAGGGTGCTGTACTGCGGATCCCTCATCATGATCACACCGCCCGTCAGCTTCTGCGCCTCAGTCGTAAAGTGCAGCTTGGGTTTCCCATCAGAAGCCCATCCCGTGATCTTGGCAATCTGATAGCCACGGTACTCCTCCCCACCGAGCCCTTCCTTCTCCTGATAGCGGTAGAACCTCACCTCCACAGGCACGCTCTCTTTTTGCGCCAGCAGCGCCGCATGCTCCAGGTCCGCCGCCAGCTGTCTGGCCATGCCGCCCAGTTGTTGGGTCGCCATGGAGGCAGGCACGGTCAGCCCCGCCAAGGCCATGAGCAGCGCCATCACCGCAATCACCACCAACAGCTCCACCAGGGTGAACGCCTGCCGGCGCAGCCTGATTCGATGCAACAAGAGTTTTTCGTTCATGGTGCCACCTCCGTGATCCACTTGCCGCTGCGCAGGGTGACCGTGACGCTCAAGGCCTTGAAATGCAGCCCCAGTCCGCCCAGCGCCTTCTCCACCTCTGTCATGTCTTTTTCGTAGTCGGTGTATTTGGTGAACCGTCCCTTGAAGACATCGCGAACCTTCTGGGCGGCGGCGTCCTCATCATCGCCTGAGTTCGCCACATATTTGTCGTATGACTTCTCCTCAGAGGCGAAGAGCGTGACCACCACCTTGGGGGGCAGTTGATGACGCCGGGAACTGCTGATCGCATTGCTGCCGTTCCACTGGAAGTCGCGGCTGTCGTAGGCGTAGAGGGGATCAGGCTCCACTTTCACATCGGAATAGCCTTCAGTGCTGTTGGTCACAGTGACGTTTGCGGAGTAAGGGACCAGGACCATGGCCAGAATGTTTTCGGCCACCGGGCGGGAATTGGCAGCCAGATCCGCCTGGTACCATTGCAGCGCCTGCGCCTTGGCTGTCTTGCGGTTCAGGGCAAACGTCTTGCTGTAAAGAATGCTTTTCTCCGCAGGTTGGGAATACTGCATGAGGCGGAAGCGCTTGCGCTCCGGATAGAGCTTCTTGGCCGTCTCATCCGTCAGGAAGCCCGGACGGTGAATGAGATCTGTGTCGTATTTTATGTAGAAACCCCAGGCATTCACCAGTGTGTGCAGCCGTTCTGTTCCTGCCACAGCGGGCGCCCCGGAACCCGGGGCGTCCGTGAACGAACCCGCAAAACCCAGCGGTGCCTGGAAGAACATCGCCTGGCCAGACTCCGCCCCCGCCCCCACCAGATCGCCGGCCGGGCCGAGGATGAAGTGATGATCCGACACCCGCTCGTACCCGGTGGCGACGCCGCTGGCATTCCTTTTATAGCTCCAGCTTGCATCCATCACCGCCTGGGAGAGGGAACTGCTCACCGCGTCCAGCGCGGCCCGGGCCTCTTGAAACTCACCCACATGCGCCGTGGCCTGGCTCATGGTGTTCTGCGTGCGGACCACGACATCCGCCATCAGCACCATGATGATGGCCAGCACGCTCATCGAAAGCAGCAGCTCCACCAGCGTGAAGCCGCGTCGCAATGGTTTCAGGAAATTCTTCATGGGCCTGCCATTCAGGGTTTTCGCAAGCTCGTTGCCATCACTTTGTCTTCGTCATGGGGCCGGTCTGCTCCACATTCACCACCCACGTAGGACGCTCGGTGTAGCGCCCAGAGTCCTCCAAGAACGCCTTGTCCGGATCACGATCACCGGTGAACCGCAAGTTCAGCCGGCGCAGATAGGGATTGGTCAGCGAATCGCCGGTGAGCTTGGGTTCCGTCTTGTCCACAGTAGCCTGCACCGCGTACATGCGTGCGGGGTCGGTGACGCTCGCAACCGGCGTTCCGGTCTGGTCAAAGTAGAAGGTTTTGTCCGCCAGAATGACGGATCTTGCCCCTCCCCCGTCCTGTTTGATCCAGGTGGCCGTCTGGTAGTCTGAAACGATGGCCTGGATCATCCGGGCCTCCGCCTGCCGGTTTGCGGAGCTGCGCAATGTGTCCAGGCCAAACGGCACCAGCCCGAGCAGAGTGAGCAGGCAGATGGTGGCGATGCCCACAGAGATGGCCACCTCTGCCAGCGTGAAGCCCGCTGGCCCCCGGCCGCGGCCATAGTATGGAGGGGTTGATTTCATGAGTCGCATTTGTCTGGGTTTGGAGGGAGAGATGGGGTTCAAGGAGCAAACTGCTTGCGCTCCACCACACGGAACCGGTAGTGCTGGTCCCAGCTGCGGAAGAAATCCCCGCCGCCCACCATGATCGCCTTCAGTTCCTGGTCATTGGGGTCCATGTATCGCTCCAGCGTGGCTGAACCACGGTGGTTTGAGAGCACAGCATCCTTTGCCTCCACCCACCGGCTCGGGTCGGAGGAGCGGGACTTCTTCAGCATCTGCACCCGGTAGTGCACCGTGAAGGTGTTCGACTTCGTGGTGAGCCGTGGGTAGAGCTGGCCATAGGGAGCTTCACGGGAGTTGTCCCCTGTAAGTTCAAAGCCATTGGGCGTGCCACTGCTGGGGGACTCCAGTCCGCCCGATCCATTCCACCACTCCACCATGTCCGCATATTTAGTGGGAGGCACCTTGGCATCGGTATTGTAGCTGGCCCCGGGAAGCCGGCGCGGCACCAAAAAGATCTCACAGATCTCGGACGCGGACCGGAACACATCCCCCTTGGTGAAGCGATTCTCAAAGCCTTCCAGCGTGGCGTCGGTATTCACTGCGTAGCGCAGCTCATACTTGTGGCGGGTGCCTTCTTTGTAGTTGTTGCCACTCCCGTTGCCCAGACCGGCTGAGGTGGTTCCGCCTGCTGACAACGGGGTGATGGCTGTAAGAACAGTGGACTTGAAAGCCGCATGCAACCCACTGGTGCGCCGGATATGGCGGAACGGCAGCATCTCATAGTTCATATTGATCTTGCCCGCCGTGGAGAAGGCTTCGCTGATGGCATAGGGCTCCACCACCGGCATCCACCACAGGTCCAGCCAGAGGTGATCCCGAGGCCCCTTGAAGCCCTCATGATCCGCCGCGACGGGCTCATTTAAAGCCACCGTCGAGCGAGAGGCGGGGTTCGGACAAAACAAGAGGGTCTGCCATGGCCGGGGCACCTCCGTAGTCGGTGATAACTCGGAAGGGTTCGATCCAAAAATCCCAGAGGGCAGGGAACCAAAGGCCACGGCTGAGGCAATCTGGCGGTTCGGGCTGTAGGTAGGTCCGGCCTCCACATTGAAAGATCCGCGCGAGAAGTATCCCAGGTCCGTGTCATTGGCCTGATTGTTCGTGGAGGCATTGCCCTCGTCTGCCTTGTTGATGTAGGGACCGTCTTCGATCCGGCCGGTACCGTTGTCCCAGTCCCCGGGGCGGTTGTCCGCATTGAAGGCACCCGCCAGTCCACGCGTTACCGCGGGTGGGCAGTCGCGGAAATAAGTCATGCCCTTCACCAACACACCGGCGGTGTTTTGTGTAGAGGGACGATTGGTTCCGTTTCCCTTGCCGATGGTGTCATCACTGCCATAGAACCCAATCTGGCCGGTGTGAGTCTGGCTGCCCTGCCGGAGAAAATGCAAGGCCCGCACATTCGTGTCAGTGTATTTCGGATGCGTGGTGAACCAGGTGGCAGGCACCTGTTCCGTGGCGGCAAGCAGACGTAGATCGCCCTTTGTGGGGCTTGTCGCCGCAGCGTTGATCTCCACGCTGCGGGTCACATCGCCTTCCACGATGAGGCAATTGAAGATCCCCCCGTCCACTTTTTTGTAGAAGCGCTTTGTGATGTCAGTCAGTCCTTTGGTGGTGGCATCTCCAGGCTTCATCTTCGGCACCTGCAAGGTGGCGGGCGGGAAGTTCAGCGTCAGCCGTTGCACGATGCGGGCGTTGGCCTGTGCGCCAAATCCGGTCTGAACCTCCACCTGGATGTTGCCGCCGCTGAAGAGGAATTTGTCTTTACCCGTCACATCCACGAGTTCGCTGTAAAACGGGAACCCCTTTTTCTCATCACTTCGATCCAGGATCTTGTTGCTGCCGGCGGCATCCACGTCCCCACTCCCACCCAGATCAGCGTTCACAAACTGGGCACCCAGGCCCGTAAAAGCCGTGCTATGCCCGCCATCCACCCAGCCGTTGGGCGTACTTGCCCGATTGACTCCAGCGGAGGGAAAACCCATGCCTGCACCGTCCGCCTTGAAGTTGTCCAGACCGGTGATCTTATAGCGGACATTCGCAGACCAGCTCGGCATGCCCACCGTGGGGGAGAATGGCTCCAGCACCATGAAAGCTCGCATCTGCTTCGTTTTCAGGAATCCGTCAGGCAGCGTCTCGCCGGTGTTCTCTGCGGCGACAAAGACTATCGCGACCTCGGTGATCGTGGGGAATCGTCCGAATCCCTTAGTGGATTTGGTGACCGTGGAAGGCACATCGTTCTTGATCCCCGGGATCAGGGGCACCGCCGTGGATTCCCCGAGATTCCCGCCGCCCCGTTGCGGCAGGTACGTGTACTTCGGCTCCATGCCTGTGCTGTAGCTGTTCACCGACCAGCGGAGGAAGTCGAACATCTCCGTCAGAATCTGGTCGCGCCGCACCGGGGTGTACTTGGTTTTGAAGTTGCCCCCAAATCCAGGGACCTCATACGCCTTCACCGCCCCCCCTTCCGACGTGGGCGAGTTGTTTCCCGTAAGCGCCTTGAGGTAGCTCTCATACATGTCCGCATTGCGGCCCGGTGCGGTGACCAGAGGCTTGTTGCCGAAGGAGTCCTCACCGATCCTGAGGTCTCCTTTGGGGTCCTGGCTGGATCCTGGGTTGTCCTTATTGGTGAAGTTCGCCGCCCGTTGAATGTACCAGGTGCGGCCACCGCCCGTTCCCAGGAAAAGCAGAAGCTTGTCCATCGCGTTACGTTGCGAGGCATTTGCCGAAGTGGGCCAGAGTAGAATCCGCGGCTTGTTGAAGAGATTCAGCTCTGGTGCCCTGCTGTGCGCCGTGAGGAAGAAACGGCCAATCTCAATGTCCCGCCAGGTGAGAGCAGGATTCTGCGCGGCCCGGTTCCGATCGTACACCAGCTCATCCAGCGTGGCATAGAGCCGGTCGTCCTTGACGGGTGCCCCGGTGTTGTCCACCAGCGGGATGGCCACCGTGGGAGCCACCGTCCCGCCCATGCTTCCACCCCAAGGGATGCGGGGGCTGATGGCATGGTACCGCTGCACCCTTGCCGAGACCTCTGCATCGGCCATGCCCAAGTCCATTCTCCAGGGTTCGCCAAACGCCTGAAACACGGGGCTCAACGATGTCTGCGCCGGATGGCCAGGATAGCGGGAGAACTCATTCTGCGCCGGCTGTTTCCGCGCGTATTTCGCGTCAGAGTCGGTGTACGCCCGGGGCATGTCCCAGGCGGTGCCTTCGGTGGCGGTGTTGATGTTGATCTTGGTGGAGTCATCATCTGTCCAGAATGCCAGCCGCCCCACAATGGGGTTCGCTTCCGTGGGCCGGTCAGTCTCGGGAAACTCCAAACCTGCCTCCGCCGTGCCGCCCGTGGGGGCCAGGAGCCTGCCGTCAGCCAGCTGATAGAGCCAGCGAACAGGCATGGGAAGTCGAGCCTCCAGATTGTTCTCATCGGCCGGCATCAAGGTTCCCGGCACGACAGCGCCAGCCAGCGGCACGGCCGCCTTCGTGTTGCCACGGAAGTTGAATCCCTCCACCGCCACTCCGCCAGCACGGGGAAAGATGGCCCGGGGATCCGCGATCGGAAACTGAATGCCGACTTTCTGACTGTCGGCCAGCACCACCGGGGCCGGTTCATTCAAGTCCACATACATCCCCGGCACCTTTTGCCAGTTCGCCAGATCAGCTTCGTCCGCGTTCAAGGCGGTGGCCACCTCTGTGGTGGTCAGGCCGCCAGAGGTGGAGGTCACGCCATCCTTCATCACCACCATGCGGTCGTCGCTGTACAGTTTGTACATGGCCACCATTTTGGAGCGGGCATTGCTCGTCGTGGCATCCTTCTCCGTGCCGTACACACGGATCATACCCGGCTGCGAGGCCCAGGTCTGCGTCACCCCGTTTTGCTCAGTAGCCCGTCGGATCTGCGCAATGGCGAGATTCAAGGGCATCTCAGAGAGGTTCCGCGCATCCGCTGTGTCTGAGAAAGCCGCCGCCGCGCGCTGCTCTGTCCGCGCCAAGGTGAGGAAGGCCACGACCAGCATGGAAACCAGGGCAACCGACCCCAAAACCAAGACAAGCGCAATGCCGGACCGACGCCCGCAGAATGCCAAAGCATGTTTAAATTTCATAGCGGAATATTAAGCATTCACATTGTACCCACATCCCCATCTCAAAATGAGTCCTCCAGCGGCTTCGGGCGAACATCATGGCTCCTCTCAGTACAAACGAAATTGACCGCACCAAAGCGCGGGTCCATCTTCCATAATCCAATGCTAAAGACCTGATTTTGAATCCTCAATAAGGAAAGCCATCAGTCACATTAGTAGTTTGTTTTATAGGCATCGCCCGGTTGCTTAGCCACACCCACCGGTCTCCCGATTCCACGCGCGCCATCAAATTCGCAGTATCGGTATCTACATTGTAAACCTATTTACCTTGATGGGTGACATTGGGCTGTCTTCGAACAAGCCCAAAAAATTTGCCCCCCAGCGTCGGGCCGGGCCATGGGGTGGACGCCATTCCACGGCAGACTTTCCCCTTGCACGACTTCCCAGACGCATGTCTAGGGAATCGGCGAAACGCTGGAACAACTGCCCCCCTCTGTTACCATGTTGGAAAACTCCTTATCCGTATTCTCATCCATCAGTCTCACTGACGTCCTGGTCTTCATCGTTCCGTTCGTGCTGGCGGTTCTGGTTGACTTGTTGACCCACAAGAGCGGTCATAAGATCACCATGGGCAATGCCCTGCTGTGGTCCATCATCTGGGTGCTTTGCTCCGCTGCCTTCGGGTACTACATCTGGCTTTCAAGAGGAGCAGAGGCTGGCAGCCTCTATGCGACAGGCTATGTGCTCGAGAAGGCCCTGGCGCTGGACAACCTTTTTGCCTTCTACCTGATCTTCAAATCATTCGGTCTGACACAGGAGAACCGGCAGCACTTCCAGCACCGCATCCTCTATTGGGGCATTTTGGGAGCAATCGTTTTCCGCTTCGTGTTCCTTGGCTTCGGCGCACTGATTGTGAACGTCAGCCCCTACATCCTGATTCTCTTCGCCCTCGTGGTTCTCTGGACCGTGTGGAAGATGTGGAAGAGCTCTGAGGATGATGAAGAAGTGGACTACACCAGCCACTGGTCCGTGCTTGCGGTTCGCAAGTTTGCCTCCACCAATCCTTCCATTGAGAGCGGCAAGTTCTTCCACCATGGCGTCACTCCCCTGTTCCTGTGCCTGATCTGCATTGAGGTTTGTGACGTGATTTTCGCGTTCGATTCCATGCCGGTGATCGTGGCTGTCGTTCGTGATCCGTATCTGATGATCACCTCCAGTCTCTGGGCAGCCGCGGGTCTGCGCAGCTTGTACTTCCTCCTCGTAGCGGCCCAAGGACTGTTCTGGGCTCTGGACAAGGCAGTCATGGTCTTGCTCATCTTCGTCTCTGGCAAGCTCATTGGGAGCGCGTTTGGCTTCCATCTTCCGAATGTCGTCAGCCTTTCCATCGTCGCAGTTGTCCTTCTTACCGGAGTGGTTTGGTCCCTCGCGGTCAAGGCACCTGAAGACGGGGAAAACGGCGACATAGCTGAGAAGTAACCGTCCCCCCAGGACAACTTCCCACACCCTCAAGTGCCAGCGCCATCGCGCTGGCACCAGGATCATCACAACCAAAACCTCTTTTCTAGAAAAGACAGCGATGGCCATCAATCTAAGCAAGGGACAACGGGTAGATATCGGGCTGCAGAAAATCGGCGTCGGCCTCGGCTGGGATCCGGCCAAGACCGGCCAGGATTTCGACCTGGATGCATCAGCATTCCTGCTGGGTGCCAACAACAAGATCCCCGCAGACGAGTTCTTCGTTTTCTACAACAACACCCAGTCGCCAGACGGTGCGGTCACATCCTCAGGAGATGATCGCACGGGCGGCAATTCAGACGGGGACGATGAAACCCTCACGCTCGATCTGGGCAAGGTGGATCCGCGCGTGGAGCAGATCATCTTCACCGTCACGATCCACGATTACGAATCCCGACGTCAGAACTTCGGTCAGGTGCGCAATTCGTTCATTCGCATCTATGACGCCGCCTCCGGGGATGAGATCTGCAAGTATGAGCTTGATGAAGACTTCTCCGTTGAGACCGCCGTCGAATTCGGACGCCTCTACAAACGGAACGGTGCCTGGCGCTTTGAAGCCATGGGCCTGGCCACCACCGGTGGTCTCCAGGCCTATGTGAACAAGTACGCTTAGCCATCCACCCCTTCACCCATCCCCAACATGGCCATCAACCTCCAAAAAGGCCAGACCATCAGTCTGGAAAAAGATACCAACGATCTCAGCCAGATCACCATCGGGTTGGGTTGGAAGATTCGTAAAAAAGGCTTCTTCGCCAAGCTGACCGGCGGCAGTCAGGATCATGACCTGGACGCCATTGCGTTTGTGCTGAATGAACAGGGCAAGGTGCGCAACCTTGGCGAGAAGCTCATCGGCAGTGATGTCATCTTTTTTCAGAACCTTCGTCACCCGAGCGGGGCCATCTACCACTCAGGCGACAATCGGGTGGGGGGCAGCGGCGACAATGACGATGAGCAAATCGTAGTACGCCTGAACTCGATGCCCCCCCAATATCACCGCATTCTCTTCCTCGTGCAGATTTACCAGGGGCGGAAAAACAACCAGCACTTCGGCGAGGTGGAAAACGCCTACATGCGGGCCATCGACGCCAAGGGGAAGGAGATCGCGCGCTACAGCCTGGGAGCTGATCCCAACTACAACGGCAAGTGCATCATGGTCTTTGGTGAAGTGGCCCGCCAGGGCAGCGGCTGGAAGTTCAGCGCCCTGGGTGAAGGCCATGCCACTGATAACTTTGTGGAGATCTTGAAGACGCTCATTTAACCTCCTTTCATCCTATGAGACGACTCCCTGTTTTCCTCCTTCTCGACACCTCAGGCTCCATGTTTGGCGAGCCCATTGAACAGGTGAAGAACGGTGTGCAAATGCTGGTCTCCGCACTGCGTCAGGACCCCTACGCTCTGGAGACCGCTTTCCTCAGTGTCATCACGTTCGACTCGAATGCCACCGAAAAGGTTCCACTCACAGAGTTGACCGCCTTTCAGGTGCCTGCCCTCACCGCCCAGGGAGCCACCTCCCTCGGCGACGCATTGACGCTGGTCGCTGATGTCGCCTCCAAACAACTGGCCAAAACCACCGCCACCACCAAGGGAGACTGGAAGCCCATGGTGTTCATCATGACGGACGGTGCCCCCACAGATGACTGGAAGAAAGGCCTCGGCCGTTTCCAACAGGAGAAATGGGGTGTGGTCGTGGGATGCGCCGTGAACAAGGGAGACGCCACCGTGCTCAAGCAGATTGCTGGCGAGGCAGTGGTGCGCCTGGACACCTCAGACCACACGGCTATGGCCAAGTTCTTCAAGTGGGTGTCCGCCTCCGTCAGCAGCAACAGCAAAGCCGTCGAGACTGCTGGCAAAGAGGTGGAAGGGCTGGATCAACTGCCGCCCCCACCGCCCGAGATCAAAGTGGTGGTCTAGCCTGCCAACCTCCCCAGAAACCCCTACATCCCTCACCTCATGCGACGCCTGCCTGTTTATCTCCTCATCGATACATCTGGTTCGATGAAAGGAGAACCCCTGGAGTCTGTGAAAGTCGGGCTTCAGGCCATGCTCAGCGGCTTGCGGCAGGATCCCCATGCGCTGGAGTCCCTGCACCTCTCCATCATCACTTTCGACAGGGAAGTGAAGGTGGTGCTGCCTCTCAGCAGTCTGGAGACTCTCCAGCTCCCTCCCATCGTCTGCCCTGACTCCGGACCGACCAACCTTGGAGCCGCTCTTGAGGTCCTGTGCCAAAGGGTGGACACAGAGGTGCTCAAATCTCAGGGGGAGAACAAAGGAGACTGGAAGCCGATCCTCTTTGTCATGACCGACGGTTCCCCGTCCGACATCATGCTCTACAAGGAGACCGTCCCCCAGGTGAAGAAGCGCGGATTCGCCAGCATCATCGCCTGCGCGGCCGGCCCCAAGGCCAGGAAGGACGAACTCCTCCCGCTGGCCGACCATGTGGTGACGCTGGACACAATGGACAGCGGTAGTTTCCTCAGCTTCTTCCGCTGGGTTTCATCCAGTGTGGCTGCGGGAAATGTGAGCATGGGCGCCAGCACGGAGATCCACCTGCCCCCTCCGCCACCTGAAGTGAACCTGGTGTTCTAACCTCCCTGTCCTCTCTGCATGGCAGCCATCAATTCCCTCGGCACAAGGAATGAGCAGCGGCAGCCGCTGCACAAGTTTTTGCTGGGAAACCGGCACCTGATTCAGGCCGATCCGGCAAGGATCGTCCTTCCCCTTCTCCAGTGCCTCGCAGAGATTCATGCAGAGGGCAAGTCGCATGGGGCGGTCTGCGCTCAGAGGCTCATGTGCGCCCCCAATGGAGATTTCGATGTGGCCTTCTTCCGCCACCGCATTGGCTGGGACGAGGGGCTGACGGCTGCGGAGACCTACTACGGCTACCCTAGCGGCCAGGGCGAGACCATGGAGGAACAGCAACAGCGCGACAAGCAGGCGCTGGCCAATGTGCTGCACCTCCTGATGCTGGGCCACGAAGCACCTCCCCCTCCCGCGAGACTGACAGCCAGCATTGTCAGCAGACTGGGTGAAGACACCCCTTGGCCGCAAGGATTTGTGTCCCTGGTCGAGCACTTGCTGACCATGGAGGGGCACGAGCCCACGCCAGAACTGGATGCCTTGATCCACGCCCTGGCACCTACAGCCCCTCTGCCGCCCGCGGAGGCGGTGGCGATCTCCTCCCTGCCGGAAATTCCTCCGAGCCCGGCGAATGAGGAGCTTGTTCCCGCTCCCGCGGAGATCATGGTGCCAGAAGTGGCAGCCTCCGATACGGAGGCTCCACCTCCTCCCCTCTGCATTGAAAAAAAGTTCGAGGCCTCGCCCGCGGCTCCGTCTCAGGCAGCCCCCACCCCTGTTTCTCCTGACGTGAATTTCCGTGAACCTCCCACCCCGTCCCCCCTGCCCTCCTACCCGGTGCGGTTGCCCAATGCCACGGTAGGTCGGGATTACACAGCCAACGTTCTGACGCACCTGGCAACCGGCGCACTGACTTTTGCTTCTTTTGAACCAGCCGCTGCCCTGCCAGATGGCTTGGCCACCGATGGCATCACCATCACAGGCAGCCCTCTGCTTGCAGGTGAGTACGAGATCCCTGTCGCCTGCCTGATTCAGGGCGCCGATCCTGACCGTCCCGACAAGCTGTTGAGGACGCTGCAGATCACCATCAACGCGGATCCACGCTCCCTCTGGAAGAATCAGGAGTCCGACCCCACATCTCCCTTTTGGAAGCCGGATGCCGAGTCTGCCGCTCTCACAGACACGCCCAGGCTTGTAGCCGCCGCAAGCTTGCGCGGCCGCTCCCACGCCCATGTAGGGAGCTGCCGGGATGATGATTTCTCACTCGCGTGGTTTCCTGCATCCGGGTGGTATGCCCTGACGGTGGCTGATGGCGCAGGCAGCGCCAAGTATTCCCGGCAAGGCTCCAAGATTGCCTGTGCCAAGGTCAAAGAACACTTTGCCAGCCTCTTGGGGGAGAATGGCCAGGATACCCTGACTCCGCTGACGGAAGCCTGGGCTGCTGACGCGGAGGCGGTGGACAAACGCAATGCCGTGCGCAGTGAGTTGTACAATCAGTTTGGCCGGGCGGCGTACTCAGCCCGCAAGGCGATTGAAGACCAGGCCAATGAAGCCCAGGCCACTCTGCGGGACTTTCACACCACGCTCATCATCACGCTCGCCCGTCCCATGCCCACCGGCAGCTGGTTCATCGCCGCCTTCTCAGTCGGTGACGGTGGGGCCGCGGTCATCGGCGTACCGGACGGGGCTACGTGTCTGCTAACCCAGCCGGACGGCGGCGAGTTCGCCGGGCAGACCATCTTCCTCACCATGAAGGAAGTTCTGGCCACAGGGGAAGGCATCATGAACCGGATCAAGTTCGCTCTGGTCCCGCAGTTCGATGCCCTCGTCCTGGTCACCGATGGCATCTCAGATCCCAAGTTCAACAGTGAAGTGGCTCTGGCGGATCCAGCGGCATGGCAGGAACTCTGGACGGAACTGCGCCCGCTGGTGGCGGGGGCAGGCTCACGTGATGGGGCCGCCGCAAGCCTGCTCCAGTGGATGAACTTTTTCTCCCCCGGTCACCATGATGATCGCACCATCGCGGTCCTCTGCGAAACCCATCTCCCCTCCCCATCATGAGCATCGTCAAACTGAAAGCCACCGACGGCACAGAATTTGAGTTCGACAGCGCCAACCCGGCGGGCTCGGGCGGGATGAAGGACGTGTACTTCTCCAAGGACAAGAAGCAAGTCGTGGGCTGGTACCGCAAGAAGCCGGACTACAACGCCATGGAGCGGCTGCGGAACATCGTCGGCGTGTACCGGGAGCGCATCTTCCAGCAGGAGGGCGGGGCTTATTGGGAGCCTTTGTTCTGCTGGCCCACCCACATCATCGAAGACCAGGGCCACATTGGCATTGTCATGCCGACCTACAAGTCTCACTTCTTCTTCCAGTATGGGTCGAAGAACGACGACTTCCTGAGCATCAAGGGAAAGGAGAAGGAGGGCAAGTGGTTCGCTTCAGCCAATCACCAGCAAAAGCACCTCGACCCCAGGGAGCGAGGAAACTGGCTGAGCTACTTCACCACCTGCATCAAGATCGCGCGGTCCGTGGGACGTCTGCACATGGCGGGATTGGCCCACTCAGACCTCTCCTACAAGAACGTGCTGGTCGATCCTGCCGGTGGAAATGCCTGCATCATCGACATCGATACCCTGGTCGTGCCCGGCCGCTATCCCCCCGATGTGGTGGGCACGCCGGACTTCATCGCCCCGGAGGTGATGGCGACTCTCAAACTGCCTGTGGGGGACCCCAAAAAGCACCTCCCCCGCATTGAAACAGACCGCCATGCCCTGGCTGTGCTGGTCTATATGTATCTGCTCTATCGTCACCCTCTGCGCGGGCGGAAGATCCACGATGCGGATCCGCAAAAGGACGAGGAGCTGGGCATGGGGGAAAGGGCACTCTTCATCGAGCACCCCTCAGATTCCTCGAACCGGAGTGATCCCACGTCCGTCAAGCCGGGTTTCCTCCCCTTTGCGGACACCACGAAGATCCCCTACACCGTCTGCGGCCCCTACCTAAAGGAGGTCTTTGACAAGGCTTTCATCACCGGCCTGCATGCTCCGGACCATCGTCCCACGGTGCAGGACATGGAGACAGCACTGGTCAAGACAGTGGATCTGGCCCAGCCCTGTGCAAACCCCAACTGTGACCAGAAATGGTTCGTCTTTGACAACAGCACCAAGCCCCGCTGCCCCTTCTGTGGCACCGCCTTCGTGGGGCCTCTGCCCGTGCTGAACCTGTACTCCTCCCGCGGAGGCGGGAAGTTCCTGCCGGACAACCACCGGCTCATGGTGTACTCCAACCAATACCTCTATCCCTGGCATGTCTCGAGACTGGTGTTCCCCAGCGCCAGACTGACCGAGGCCCAGCGCAAGCCCGTGGGCTACTTTGTCTTTCACGGCGGGAAGTGGCTGCTGGTGAACCAGTCGCTTCCCGGGCTCAAAGATGTCGGCACGGGTGAAGCCATCCTGCCCGGGAACCGGGTGGAGCTGAAGAACGATCAGAAGCTGCTGCTCAGCCCGGAAGAGGGCGGCCGCCTGATCCACATCCAGATGGCCAACGTGTAGCCGCCGCCCACGGGCACAGTCGTTTCATTCATCCTCATCCCCCGGTTTCAAAGCCCACCCCTTCTCCATCCCATGCGCCGTCTTCCTGTCTATGTCTTGTTGGATTGCTCCGAGTCCATGATTGGAAACGGTCTCAGGGGCATGCGCACCGGCATCAGCAGCATGTTGAAGGCGCTGCGCCAGAACCCGCATGCGCTGGAGACCGCCTGGATCTCCTTCATCACCTTCGACAGCCGGGCCGAGCTGAAGTCTCCTTTGCAGAGCCTTGACGAGGTGCAACCGCCCCGCCTGCTGGTGCGACCCGGCACCTCGCTGGGCAGTGCTCTTTTGCTGCTCTCTGAGCGCATCCTGCAGGAGGTCAAACGCACTCAGCCCGGCACACTGACCAAAGGGGATTTCCGGCCCATCGTCATCCTCATCACCGATGGACAGCCCACGGACGACTGGCGCTCCGCCCTGCGTGAGATGAACAGCACCGTTAAGATCGCGAACCTCTACGCTGTGGGCTGCGGGGACGACATCGACTTTGCCGGACTGCGGGAGATGACGGACGTGGTGCTCAACCTGCAACAGACGGACGAGCAGGGCTGGGCCAAGCTGTTCGTCTGGATCAGTGAAACCGTCTCCACCGCCAGCCGCGGGGTGGCTGATGGCGATGAACGCGAGCTCATGCTGGCCAAGCTGCCCGATTCCGTGGAGAAGATCGAGGACGAGGACATCCCCTCCTACAGCGGAGAGTATGGCCGCGCCCGCCAGCTCTTCCTCACGGCCCTCTGCGGTGAGAATAAGCAGCCCTATCTCATGCGCTACCGCTGGGAGCCTGACTATCGTGTCTATATTCCCGCAGCGTCCCACATCATGGACGCAGAGACCTGCGACTTCAGCACCCGGGGTGGCACCGGCCTTCCCGCCGTCAATTCCCATGAGGTGGATGGCTGCCCCCCATGCGCTCACTGCGGCAATCCTTCCGCCGGCTCCTGCGGCAATTGCGGCACGGTCTTTTGCGGCTCTTCCCGGCAAAAAGACGGCTCCAGCATCTGCCCCGGCTGCGGGGCCATCCTTCGCCCTGGAGGCAGCGGGGAGTTCAAAATCAAGGCCAGCGAAGGCTGAACGCCTCGCGTCAGACAATATCCAACCAGTCTCTCTATTTTTCCTCCCATGCCCACTTTCCAAGTCGTTGGTAACGTTGATCCCTTCCTGCATGTCTCCATGACTCGTGGCGAGTCCATCTATGCCGAACGCGGCGCGATGGTCACCATGGATGGCACCCTGGAGTTAAAAGGAGAAGTCCGTGGAGGCATCATGCGTGCACTGGCCCGGCGTCTGGCGTCTGGCGAGTCCTTCTTTCAGCAGAGTGTGGTGGCCACCAATGGCGATGGCGATGTGTTGCTGTCTCCCAACATGCCGGGCGACGTGATGATCCTCGACTGCGGGGCCAAACAGTACCGGCTCAATGACGGCGCCTTCCTCGCCGCGGAGAGCACCGTGGAGATCAAAACGACCACTCAGGGGATCTCCCAAGGCCTGTTTGGCGGCACGGGTGGCTGGTTCATCATGGAAAGCGCAGGTCGCGGCAAGCTGGCCATCTCAGGCTTTGGTGCCCTCTTTGCCATCGACGTCAACCCCACCACGGGAACGATTGTGGACAACAGCCATGTGGTGGCATGGGACTCTACGCTCCAGTACAACATCACCGCATCCACAACGGGACGCGGCTTCTTCAGCAACATCATGAACTCCATGACCAGTGGTGAAGGGCTCGTGAACCGCTTCAGCGGCACCGGTCAAGTGATCATCGCCTCACGCAACCGCGCTGGTTTTGTGGACTGGATAGCAAGCCTGATCACTCCCGCTCGAGGGTAAGGACTGGATCACGGGGGAGCCCAAAAGCTCCTCCGCTTCGCGGTGCAGGACATCCCGCAAGACGAGACGCCGCGCCCACTCCGCATGGCACGCGGTTTCATGCATGGAGCCGTTGAGACCAAACACCGCCGGGGAGTCTGGATGCAGGATGAGCCGGGCTTCATCCAGCTCCTCCTCGGAAGGACGGTAGGCAGCCCAGATGGCAGCCACCTGAGTGGGATTGAGGGCAGTCTTGCAGAAGATGCCACGATGAATGTCCTGCTCCACTTCACGACGCAGGGTCTCCAAATCATCCAGGCGGTCAAACACCGGTCCGCACAGCGGCAGATCGTGTGCGCAGAACACCTCGATCAGCTCATCAATAATCCGGCCCAGCGGTGTTTCATAAACCGTGAAACCCCGCGGACGGCGAAGCCCCCCGAGCTGGGCAAAGAGATCATTGGCACCGATACGCACCCGCAGGATGCTCTCGCGATGTTCTGCACAGACGGCAGCCAGCTCACGTCGGCCACCTGCGTCGAGCGTTTCCCGGGACTCCAGAATGGGCACCAGAGGAAACCGGCCGTCGAGGATCTGGATCCAGTGATAGATGGTGGCTGAAGTAGCCTTGGGCAACACGAACGCCGTGATATGGTCCAAATGCGCAGTGTTCAGCAAGCGGGAAAGCATGTCCGAATCCGCCGGTCGTACCAACAACGCCCGCGGAGGCGCAGACTCGATGCGGTGCAAAACTTCACACAAGTCCGTGGCCGCGCGGGAGCGATCATCCGGGCGGACGGCATCCTCCAGACAAACTGCCAACGAACAAATGCCGAGGTTCTTCCTCCCTCCCAAGATATCCTGGAGACCAGGCCGGGAAGCGGGAACATAGAGCAAAGGAGCCAGGCTGAGGGGGGCAGTCATGTGAGGCTAAAGTAGCAGTTATTGAGCAACATTCGCGATTAAAGCAACCGCGGCAAACGGCATCTGGCGCACCTCCAGGGGCACACCCCGAAGCTGGGCCAGCTGTCGGATGAGCGCGGCGTCCGCCTCATGAGCGTCTGGAGAAAGCAATACCACCCGTGGCAAACGGCGCAGCAGCACACGCACCGTCTCGCCAATGCCGAGCTTGATCCGGTTGCGATCCGTCATGCCATGTTCCTCCAACAAGGCGGAGAGAAAAGCATGGGCGGCAACATAGCGGGGCTGACCGCCAGAGGAGTTGCGAGGAGATTGCTGGGCGGGGTCCAGGGCGGCCATCTTCTCAAGCATCACGCGGACAAACCACTGGCTCACATCGTAGCGCCGCAGATGACGCAGTTCAACGCAGCCATGCCACTCACTGCCCCCCTCTTCCCCACGAGGCAGCACTGACCGCGAGACCAGTCCGGAAACTGTACCCCCCAGCAGAGTGGAGGGGATCAGGTAGTCCCGCGCATTGGGGGCATAACAGGCCGCTCCACACACATCGAGCGGGGTCCACAGACCGTCATTAATTTCCTCAAACTCCGGCTTCCCTGCCAGGGACTCCCGCAGCTCTGTGGCGATGGTCCCCTTCCCCGTCCAGCCGTCAACAAAACGCAGGCTCTGGGCCGGGTGATTCTCCAGCATGGTGCGCAGTGCTGCATAATCCACACCGCGGTCACGTATGATGGAGATCGAATAGTGAGACACACGCAGGTCCGGCCTGGTCTGGCGCAAGCGGTGCCAGAGAAGCGTGCCGATGGGGGTCCCCGCCCGGGCAATGGAAGCGATGACCACCTCCCCCTCGTGCGCGCTCTCCGCGAGGGCCGCAGCCAGTCCGCAGATGTCCTGTGCCAGCTGGGCACCATTGGTGCGCAGACTCTCCCGAAACAATCGCAACCTCTGCCGGGTAGGAGCATCCTCCGGACCGATCATCTCACTGTAGTGCCGCTGTCCGCTCTGAATAAGGCGCTCCCGCTCCTCCAATGGGGTGGCAGACACCTCAATCCTCCGGAGCAAAAAAGTCACCTCCCCGGGCAGATAACTGCCGGAGAAACTGGCTTGGACGGGTGGATCAAGGGTCATCATTGTTAGGGAACCGTAATGCATTGCTCCAGCTTGCTTCCCGCTGGAATGCCGAGAAACGAACAGGCTTTCATAAACTCAAAATCCGCAGGCATGTCCCCCAGTCCCATCAGGGGTGGGACGCCACCGGCAAACCGATCTCGGTAGGCAGCAAGCCCCAGCAGTTTTGATACCCCGGGCGGCAGGACCTGCAGTTCGTTCTTCAACAAAGCAGCCCGGCACTGGCGGACCTGCAACGTGGAGAGCAGGTTCACGCCAGCGTCCGTCCGCCACCATTCCTCGTCGGCCTTGGCAACCAGATAGGCAGGCAGAGGCGTGCCGCTCGCGACGAGACGGGGACGGGCTGCCCCTTGCGACATCTCCGCGATTTGCAGCCGGACGGCCTCCAATTCCTCACCCGCGGTCGAGAGCACAATTGACATGTGGTCGTTCCACTCGGAGTCAAGGTCGCCGTCCTGCCCCACCATGATGGCACCGTTGGCGAGGATGGCTCCGCGGAAACTGATCCCTTCAATGGCAACTCGGGAGAAAGAGTCCAGATCACGGGCTGTCACGGCCACAATATCAAAGTGGTTCGCCAGGGCTCGCATCAGCACATACGTGGCGCGAGGCATCCATGACGATGCAACCGGACCTGCATCCGTCTCCCTCCAGGTGGCTGGCACAGCCTCAGTCCCCGCGAATGCGCGGGCAAACAACGTGCCGTCCAGGTCTGTCGCAATCCAGTCGCGGTGACTCATGGGTTCAATGTGCCGGGAAGTGGCAGAACTTCCAGCCGGGAAATGTGATGAATCGGGTGCCAGGGAGGCGGGAGAACGTCTTCACAGCACAGCAGAACCCGGTCATAACCATGGTCCTCCGGCACGTTGTAGAGAAACTCCGTGTGACTCTCTCCTGTAAGAGCAGGAAACGACCTGACATGACCTATGGCGCCGCCAGGCAGCACCGGAGAGCGGGTGGTGGCCTGTACCCAGGCAATGACCCCTCTGGCCTCCAGATCAGCCGCCAGAAGCAGTGGCTGATAGCCATACTCGCCTGTCCCGATCACGAGTATGCGATGCCCTGGATTCACTTGCACCTGCCAGGGCAGATGCTGTGGGTGAGACAAGCCGTGCCGGGTTCCCCGACGTGCCAGCCCCGCACGATCTGGATGAGGGACGGCAGGAGGAGCTTGTCCAAAAGCGCCTGTCTCGACAAACTCAAATCCCCCTTCCACCAAAGAGTGGAAAGCAGCAAATTCCGACTCCGTTGACTGGGCATCGGTCATCCATCGCGCGAGCACCGCAAGCTCACGCTGCAACGAGTCGGGGGCTATACCCCGCCAGCCGGCATAACTGGCGACCAATCCCAATGCAGTCCGTCCCGTCGTCGCCTCGTCATCCACCACCACCACTCTGCGAGCGGTCGTGAAAAGGTTCTCAGGATCATCCTCAGGTGACGGGAGGTGCACCAGATGCGCCATGGCGTGGGAGTGACTCTCCACGAACTCAAAGGCAATGCCCCCCCCCGTGGGTCGCCGGGTGCTCTCTATGTAGAACCCCTGCCCTCCCCTCTGGCACCAGGCGGCATACACCGCCTGGGCGAGCGTGGTGGCAGTCTCAGCCATGCCCACGAACAGGACGGGGCCATCTGCAGGGTCGATGGAAATCTTGTCCGCCAGACGGCTTGCGACATCCTGCATGGCCACGGGCCGGGTGGGCATGTGCCTGCCCAGCACCTTGCTGACGAAGAGGAACCGACGCCGGGCATTGTGTCTCAAGGCAAAGTCGCAGATCTCCGGCAGAGGGAGTTCCTCCTTCCGCATGGACATGCGCAAAATCCCACCAGGAAGAGTGGCCTCGTAATGCCCCGGAGCTGTCCGGACCACGTGAGGCGGAAGCGCTTCTGACTCCATCACGACGGCAAGTCCTGAAGGTTGAGGGCCGACCGGTCCGCCAGAAAGGCGCTGAACCCCTGCTGAGCCCGCACCGTTTGAACCGGCCTGGCCAGCAATGCGGCCACAACCTCGTCTTGCCCCAATTTGAGCGCGATGGCGAGTTCGAGGAGATTCACACCCGCCAGACAGGCAAGCGCCAGCCCACCGGACATACGGCCGTTGATCTCCAACAGCCGGAGCGAACCGCCATTGCTGGTCGTGCGGAACTGCATGTTAAACAGCCCATCCAAGGAAAACCGGGCCACCAGACGGCGGGCCAGGGCTTCAATGGCCTCGTTGCGCCCTACCGTCTGAGAAGTGTCCTTTGAAACAGAGCTCTTCGGCTTCATGCGCACCACAGACGCCACGAGTTCCCCTGTCTGACCCACACAGTCCACGCTGTATTCCACTCCGTCCAGGTACTCCATCACCATGACGTCGCGAAAGCTCTCTTCACGCCCCAGGATGTCACAGGCCTCCGCCAGGGAGATCACATTGGCGTGCCCGTCCAGCAACCGGCTTACGGGAGTGATGCGGTCATTGAGCACATAGAATCCCAAGCCAAAAATCGACTTGCCCGGCTTGAAGCAGGCGGTGCCCCCTTCAAGACGGAAGGACTCCACCGCGGCCGTGAATTCGGCCACCGTATTGACCTTGATGTAGCGCGAAACAAGCGCCACGTCTTCCGGTATCCTGGCCAGGAACTCAGGTTTGTCTTCGAGCAGCCGGAGAGTATCGGCATCGGCGGCCACCAGCACCTGGGTGCCCAACGCCTCAAACTCCGCGCGCCTGGCTGAGATGCTGGGCCGGGCCCGACCCGGCACCAGCAACTGAATGCGGCGAGTGCGACAGACTTCCAGACACCAGTCCACGTAGGCATCCCCCTGGAGCCCATCGGGTTCTAGGAAAGCCTCATCCGCTCCGCACATGGCGGGAGCGTCCCACTGGGGGTGGCTCACCAGGAGATGGAGCCCGCCCCCCGCTGTGGGTTGCTTGAGCAACCCCAGCAAGGGGTGCAGGCTGGAACTGGCCCTGCTAAACCAGACACAAGGTTTGGTCATCAGAGCTCAGGAAGGTGGGGCGTGGAGCAGAAAACTGGCAGCATGATACTGATGAAAGCCTGTTAGAGGCTGGCCTTCATGGCTGGCAGCAGATCCTGAAAGGTGCGACCGGAGGTATTGTCCCCGATGGCATGCATCTTCCACTCGCCATTGTGGCGGTAAACTTTGGCCATGACCATGGCGGTGTGCGAGCCGTTGCAGCTCAAGTCATACTTCGCCAGTTCCTGGTTGTTCCCCCCGTTGATCACCCGGCAGAAGGCATTTTCAATCTCCGCGAAACTCTGGCCGGTGAAGCTGTTCACCACAAACACCAGGGATTTCACCGAGGGTGAGACCTTGGAGAGGTCCACTACGATCTGTTCGTCGTCTCCGTCTCCAGCTCCTGTGCGATTGTCACCCGTGTGCCGGATCGATCCATCGCGGCTGGCCAGCTGGCCAAAGAAGACGATGTCCACCGGTTGATTCTGCTCGTCGAAAAGCGCACAGCTCGCATCCAGATCGATTTCCTGGTCCTTGCTGCCGAGGCCGAAGAAGGTCTTCTTCTTTTTCGCATCCCAGCCCAGACCCATGATGATCTTGGTGAGGCTGCCACCCGCTTCTTTTTCAAGCGAGATTTTTTGTCCTTTTTGAAGGCTGATGGCCATATGAAAAAATGGTTGAAGGTGATGAAACAAGGTCACTCCCCACGTGATGGAGAGGTGACCCGGGCAGGCACACTGTTACAGTCCTAGATGTTGACACCGTAGTTCTTGGCCATGGCCCCGAGGCCACCCTGGAAGCCCTGGCCCACAGCGCGGAACTTCCACTCACCGCTGTGACGATAAACTTCACCGAAAACCAGTGCGGTCTCAATGCTGAAGTCTTCGCTCAGGTCATAACGCACAATCTCCGTGCCGTCGGCCTCATTGACGACGCGAACGAAGGCCTGGCTCACCATGCCGAAGTTCTGCTTGCGGGCTTCAGCGTCGTGAATCGTCACGGCGACGGAGATCTTGTCCACATCTGCGGGCACACCAGCAAGGTTGACTTTGATCACTTCGTCATCGCCATCCCCAGCACCCGTGGTGTTGTCACCCAGGTGTTTGACCGAACCGTCTGCTGATTCCTTCTGGTTGAAGAAGATGAAATCCGCATCACTGCGCACTTTTCCGTCCGGATTGAGAAGGAATGCGCTCGCGTCAAGGTCGAAACCCGCACCATCCGTGGAGCGGGCATCCCAGCCAAGGCCGATCAGGATGTTCGTCAGACCAGGAGCCGTCTTGGAGAGGGAAACGTTGCCGCCTTTGCTAAGTGAGATTGCCATGGTTTGTATGGATGTATGGTTTGGTCTTGTTTTTGAGGAAACTGTAGGACCGATAACACGAGGATCGGTTCAAAATCAGATGTAGCGACGCGGATTGTTTTTGTTGAACGCCGCAGCCTTGCCGGCAAGGCTGCCCTTGAAGACAGCAGGGCCGTCCATGGTAACCCTCAGCCCACCCTGCGCCGTCCACTGAAGCCAGGGGGTGTTCTCACTGCCCGGCAGAGAAGTGAGGCCGGAGGGTTCAAGGGTAATACCCTCGGCATCGATCACCGCCAGCCCGATGACGTAGCTGTAAACCGTGTCATCCTTCGACGCGGCAATTTTCATGAAGTCAAAGGCGCATTCCACCACCTGGCTCCCGTATTCCATCTTCATGATGGGTCGAAGGGACGCCACGGAGACTGCGCCGTTGGACACTGCGGAATAAACGCTGAACACCATGCCCACCCTGCCGCCGAGGCGCTGGGCGATCGCCGGATTCACCTCCACCGTCTCGGTGGCGGGGGCATGAAGTGACGCCGCTGTCACATCCCCCAGATGGCGGGCGAATGGCATGGAGTCGAAGCTGCCCGCAAAATCGGGAGCCTGAATGAACTTCATTCGCCCATCAGGCAGCAGCATCCCCACCCGCAAATCGAGGTCGTCATTGCTGTCGGAGTCATCGCCGTTGTCCGTCCAGCTCGCCTTGACAATCAGCTTGGCGGGGGCACCAGCACCCTTTTCCAAAGAGACGCGATGAGTCTGCCCGGGTTTGGTCAGCGTGATTTTTGACAGGGACACCTTCGCGGGCAGAGGTGGAGGCACGACAGCTACAGGATTCTGTTTCTCCTCCGCCACTTCACCCCCAAAATGCTTGAGCAGGGCTGCCAGGCCCCCATTGAAACCCTGGCCAGTGGCAGCGAGTCGCCACTCCTCCTTCCAGTAGAGCTCGATCAACATCAGGGCTTTTTCCCCTGCGTAGTCCGTGGGCTGGAGGCGAAATTCCGCAACCGTCCTGCTGGAATCCCCCACCTGAACATACCCGGTGGAAATGTCCTTCATGGTGGCAGCGCCATCAATCGTGGCCGTGAATACCAGCCTTTTGATCCCGGCGGGCAGGGCCGCGAGATTCAACCCAAACGTTTGATCCACGCTGCCTACTGCCCCAGTGGCCCGGATGGAGCCACAAGGCGATGCTGGCTGATTGTAGAAGACGAAGTAGCGCTCGTCTGAAAGACGCCCTTGGGCATCCAGCCCGAAACAGCTCAAATCAACCGTCGAAGGTGCCGGGACTCGCAGGGTCACCTGCACCTTCAACCCTGAAATCCCAACGCCAAGGCTGGAAAGGGTGGATTTTTGGCCGCGCGCAAGGGGGGTCATCGGAACTGGTATAGTCCGTTGCGTGGAGGGTCAACTGAAGGAGGTCACGGGAACCTCCCCGAATGGAATGGCGCTATCTTGTCTAGAGATCGAAATCCGCCGGGCTGATGCCGACAGCAGAGCAGGCCTCTTTGACGGCCTTCTTCTCGTCAGAGTCAAAGTTGCCGTCCGAACCGCCAATGATGATGCCAATCTGAATCACCGCACGAGCCTGATCCGGTTTGCTCTTGAGCTTGGCAATAGCCTGGATGGCCTCAACTTTGCCAAAGTCGTAGTCGGCAGTCATCTTGTCGCAGAAGTGATCAAACTTCTGTTTCAGTTCAGCCGCCGGGAAGATCTTGAGCATCTCATTGTTCGTGATCAGGGTGGCGATTTTGCCCTTCTCCTGACCACTTATCGTGCCGTCTGCCGCCGCGATCATGGCGCACATGGCCATGGTCCCGTTCGCAAAGTCAGCATTTTTGAACTTGCTGATGTTCGTCTGCAGGGATGCGTTCATCCCGGCCACTTTGTCTTTAAGATTGTCCCAGAAGCTCATGTGTTTATGACTTCATCATACAAGTTACAAACCTGTCGAGCAACATTTTGACAAATTTTTAAACAGAACCGTTCTGCAAGATGAGATGGCTGCTCTCAGTATCAAAATCTCGTCCGCCCCAGACCAGATCTGCATAATTTTTTAATTTAAGTATTCAACTGGCACACATGCGTCCCTTTCTCTGCTCCACTTTCGCCATCCTGGCTTCTGTATTGCTCCAGCCTGTGCACAGTGCCCCTCCTCCCAACGTGCTCATGATCGCCATCGACGATCAGAACGACTGGCTGGGGTCCCTGGGCGGGCATCCGCAGGTCAAGACTCCCCACCTGGACGCGCTGGCCGCAAGAGGAACCAATTTTACCACTGCCCACTGCCAGGCCCCATTGTGCAATCCTTCACGCACCAGTCTTCTCACGGGACTGCGCCCCGGCACCACGGGAGTTTACGGCCTGCAGCCGGGATTCCGGCAGGTGGAGTCACTCAAGCATCATATCACCCTGCCACAGGCCTTCATGAGGGCGGGCTACTACACTTACTCCTGCGGTAAGATCTACCACGACGGCTCCATCAAGCCCAAAGACCGCACGGGGGAGTTCACCGAATTCGGCCCCGCCCCAGCCATCCCCAAACCAGAGCAACCGATCGCAAACCTCCCTATTGTGGGCCGTCATCCGGCCATGGACTGGGGCGTGTTTCCCGAGCGGGATGAAGATCAGGCCGACTGGAAAATCGCAGATGCGGCCATCGAGAAGCTCAAAACGGTGCCGCGTGATCGCCCGTGGCTCATTGCGACCGGCTTTCGGCTGCCTCATGTGCCCTGCTTTGCTTCGAAAGCCTGGTTCGACCTTTACCCTACGGCAGACGTGAAACTGCCCCTGGTAAAGGCGGACGACCGCGACGATTTGCCGCGGTTCGCGGGATACCTTCACTGGAAGCTTCCGGAACCTCGCTTGAAGACCTTGCAGGACCTTGAGGAATGGCGCCCCCTGGTGCGGGCCTATCTGGCCTCCATCAGCTTCATGGACAGCCAGGTTGGCCGCGTGCTGGAGGCTCTCCAGGCATCTGGTCAGTTGGACAATACCATCATCGTGGTGTGGGGTGATCACGGCTGGCACCTCGGGGAAAAAGGGATCACGGGGAAAAACACCCTCTGGGAACGCAGCACCCGCGTGCCGTTCATCTGGGCCGGGCCAGGCATCACGAGAGGACAGCGCTGCTCCCGACCGGCGGAACTGCTCGACACCTTTCCCACCCTTCTGGATCTGGCCGGACTGCCTGCGCGGCCGGACCTGGAAGGTCACAGCCTCGTGCCGCAACTCAAGGACGCCCGGGCACCCCGGGAGTTCCCCGCCATCACCACCCACAACCAGAACAATCACACCATTCGCACGGAGCAATGGCGCTACATACGGTACGCTGATGGCAGTGAGGAATTGTACGATGAAACAACTGACCCCAATGAGTGGACCAACCTGGCCCATGACCCTGGCCGGGCCGCCGTCAAACAGGAACTCGCAAGGTGGCTGCCCAAGAACAATGCCCACGCCGCCCCGGGCAGCGCCAGCCGCGTGCTGACCTATGACAACGGCAAGCCAGTGTGGGAGGATGAAGCCATCGAGCCAGACGACGACTTCCCTCTCGATGTCCTCATCAAGTAGCAGTCGCCGTCTATTTCATGACCGGGCCAACCGTGAGGATGCGCAGTTGAAGCTCGATGACGTCATTCACCAAATGTCCGGCGAGTCTGCGGAAATAACGACCAGATCCGTAGAGCACGCCCCACTCCGTCCGGTCCAGCGGCAGTGACGCCTGCAAGGCCGCCTTCCCCTCCGGCGTGAAGCCCGCCGCGGCCGCGATCGTGAGGGGATGCGACTCCCCGCGCAACGTCAGCGTTCCATGCAACTTGAGATTCTGGCAGCCGGGGGCCTCAGCGCAAACCTCCGCGTGCTCGAAGGCAAATACCGCCTCAGGGTGATTTTCCACATCAAAGAAGTCGTCGCTTTCCAGATGGTGAATGAGCACATCATGCAGCGGTCCCCCCGCCAGGTCAGCGCAGGTGATCTCCCGCAGATCCACCGTCACCGCCCCGGACACAGGCACCCCTCCGTGAAAATTGACGTGCCCCTCGCTGATGGCCACATGCCCCCAGTGATGGTTGATCAAGTTTCGCCCCACCCAGACCACCTTGCTTTCCCCCAGATCCAGCGGGAACTTGCCATCCCGGACAATCGGCGTGTCCGACGACACTGAGGGAGCCTCCAGCGGCCGACCTTCCGCCCGCCAGGCCTCCAACCCACCACGAAAGTCATATACCTGCCCGTACCCGGCCCTCTCCAGCTTGGCCGCAGCGGTGGCGGATTCCCGGCTCTCAGGAGCCACTCCATACACGCACACCGGTTGGTCGCGACGCTCGACTTTGCTGGCCAAATCGGTCAAAAACACGACCTCAAACACACACTGATTGATCGCCCCGGGCAGATGCCCCTCCTGGTAGTCTTCCGCCAGCCGGACGTCGAGCAGGGCGAGTTCAGGGTGCAGGGCGCGCAGGGCGTCGAGTTCAGCGGGAGTCTGGATCAACTGGGGCATGGGCGGGAAGAGTCAGGGTCCGTGGTAGTATCACTTCGCACGCCGCGCCTCCCGCGGCCGGGCAAAAGCGGGTGAACCTTGGCGCAAATATTTGCCCCCGCCTCGCGTTTAGTTTGCCTGTGCGGGCAATTCCCGCCAGCATTTCCGCTTTGCCTCACCCACTCATGAAACGCCGTCTCTTCCACATCACCTCCATCGCCGCCCTCGCGCTTTCAGTCGGGCTCGCCCCCTTCTTGACCGGTGCTGAGTCCGCCAAGCCCAAGCCGCTGCGCGTGCTCCTCGTCACCGGTGGCTGCTGCCACGACTACGCCAAACAACGCCTGATCCTCGCCGAGGGCCTCAGCGCCCGGGCCAACATCGAGGTGGAGTTCGCCCACACCGATGACAAGAGCACCAAGGCCAGCTTCGACATCTACAACAAGGCTGACTGGGCCAAGAACTACGACGTGGTCATTCACGACGAATGCTCGGCCGACGTGAAACAGCAGCCGTATGTGGACAACATCCTCAACGCCCACAAGGATGGCGTCCCCGCCGTGAACCTCCATTGCGCCATGCACAGCTATCGTGTGGGCAATTTCCGCGATCCCGTGCAGTCCGGCTCCCCGGATGCCCTGTGGTTTGACCTGATCGGACTCCAGTCCAACGGCCACGGTCCGCAGGAGCCCATCGCCATCACCTTCACAGACAAGGAACACCCCATCACCAAGGGTCTTGGCGACTGGACCACGATCAAGGAAGAGCTCTACAACAACATCAAGATCCTCACCGCCCACCCTCTCGCCTCCGGCAAGCAGACGGTGAAGAACAAAGATGGCACCACCAAGGATGTGGAGACCGTCGTGGCCTGGACCAATGAATACGGCCCCAAGAAGACCCGCACCTTCAGCACCACCATCGGCCACAACAATGAGACCGTGGGCGATGCCCGCTACCTCGATCTCGTGACCCGTGGCGTCCTCTGGTCCGCCGGCAAGCTCGGTGATGACGGCAAGCCCGTCGCCGGCTACGAGGCCAAGCAGAAGTGAGTTGGAAGTTCTCAGTTTCAAGTTTTCAGATCTATGAAACGACGTTTGTTACTTCCCGTGCTGGTAGCTACGGCCACCGGCCTTGGCATCTGGGCGGCAGAGGCCCCAAAGGAAAAGCCCAAGCCCCTGCGTGTGCTCATGGTGACTGGGGGCTGCTGCCATGACTATGAAAACCAGAAACGCATCCTCGCCGAGGGTCTGAGCTCCCGCTCCAATGTGGAGTTCACCATCGTGCATGAGGGTCCCGACCCCAAGGCGAAGGACGCCCGCAATCACAAGGTGAGCATCTATGAAAAAGATGACTGGGCCAAAGGTTACGACCTCATCCTGCACAACGAGTGCTTCGGTGCCGTGGATGATGTGGCCTTTGTCGAGCGCATCGCCAAGCCTCACTTCGACGGCGTACCTGCCGTCATGCTTCACTGCTCCACCCACAGCTACCGTGCTGCGAAGACAGACGAATGGCGCAAGGCACTGGGCCAGACCAGCATGAGCCATGAGAAGAACCGGGACCTCCTGGTGAAGACGGTCAATGCCGAACACCCCGTCATGCAAGGCTTCCCCAAAGAGTGGCTCAACAAGGCAGATGAACTCTACAAGAACGAAAAGCTCTGGGAGAACTTCGTGCCGCTGGCCCAGGCCTATGGTGAAGAGACCAAGAAAGACCACGCCGTCATCTGGGTGAACACGTACGGCAAGGGCAAGGTCTTCGGCACCACCCTGGGTCACGGCAATGCCACCATGGAAGATCCCGTCTTCCTGGACCTCGTCGCCCGCGGTCTCCTCTGGGCCTGCGGCAAGCTCGATGACAAAGGCAAGCCTCTTCCCGGATATGAATCCCAGCAGAAGTAACTGCTGAGTCAAAAGTCATTGGTCAAATGTGAAAAGAGGGGCTTCAGGAGACTGAAGCCCCTCTTTTTCATCAGGCCCAGCCCCCACTTTTTCAACCAAGCCTCCCATGTCCCATTCTCCTTTCCGAATCACCCTTGCCTGCGCCGCGCTGCTCCCTCTCAGTGGTGCCAGCCTCCGGGCCCAGGCCCCAGCACCCCCCACTCCAGCAGCTGCGCCCGCCAGTCAGGCGGAACAGGCGGCCCTTGCCAGCATCCCCTCCTTTACGATGCGCGACGGTCTGCCCAACTTCACCCGGATGGTCGCCAACAAGGAGGAAGTTCGCATCTCCTACTTCGGCGGTTCCATCACCGCCGGGGCAGGATCAAGCAAATCCGAATATTGTTACCGCGAACTCCTCCACTCATGGCTGAAGAAGCAGCATCCCGACACCCGGTTCACGGCCTACAATGCCGCCATCGGCGGCACGGGTTCCTGGCTCGGGGCCTTCCGCTGCTGGAATGATGTCGGCTACCAGCGCCCGCACCTCGTCATTGTGGAGTTTGCCGTCAATGATGGCGGCACGCCGGAAGATCAGGTCATTGCCAGCATGGAGGGGATTGTCCGGCAGCTTCGTCTGAATACGCCTTCCAAGCCTGACATCCTGTTTGTGTACACCCTGGTCAAGGGGCATCTCGACGACCTCAAGGCGGGCAAACTGCCCCCCACCATGCAGTACCATGAGAAGGTGGCTGCCCACTACGGCATCCCCAGCGTTGTGATGGCCAAGAGAGGAGCGGAAGAAATCCTCAGCGGTCGCATGTCCATGGAGGCTTTCGCCAAGGACAACGTGCACCCGACGGATGCCGGATATGCCCTCTACCTGGAGGCGTTGAAGCCCTTCTTCAGCCAGGTCTTCGCCACGCCGGCCCCCGCCACCGCTGTGAACAGCAAAGTGCCCGCTGCACTCTCGCCCAAGGCCATGGAGAAGGCGAAGCTAGTTTCCTATGACTGGACTACTCTCGACGAAGGCTGGCTCGGCTGGCAGCTGAGTTCCACCAGCCAGCTCCCCCATCTGGCTGTGAGCAACAAACCTGGCTCCACCATCTCCTTCAAATTCAAAGGATCCCAAGTGGGCATCTACGACATCATCGGCCCGGATACGGGGAACCTGGAGTTCTCCCTCAACGGAGGCGACTGGCAGAAAAAGGTGAACTTCGACAAATACTGCCTCACCTACGCCCGCCCCCACGCCACCCCTCTGGTGCAGAACCTTGATCCCTCCAAAGAGCACGAAATCAAGATCCGCATCGCCGCCGAAAGGCCGGAAGGCAGCAAGGACATCTACACCCGATTGGGCTGGTTCCTGGTGGACGGCACCGTGGAAGATCCCAACGCTGGAATCGACCCGCTGAAGCGCATTGACAACATCTATGCCTCGATGAAGCCAGTCACCTGGGCAGCCCCGGAAGATCGCTGGACGAATCTGGAGAAGACCCGGGAAAAGCTCGCCAGCGGCCCCGCCTTCACCATGGTATTGCTCGGTGACAGCATCATCGGTGACACCTCCGCTTCCAACTTCGAACTGCTCATGCAGCGGGACTATCCCAAGAGCAGCATCAAGAAGGTGCTCAGCCTCAGGGGTTCCACCGGTTGCTGGTGGTACAAAGATGAAAATCGCGTGGAGAGCTACGTCATCCAGCACCATCCGGATCTGCTCATCATCGGCGGCATCAGCCAGCGCGATGACATCGAGGCCATCCGCTCCGTTATTCACCAGAGCCGGGCCAAGCTGCCCAACCTGGAAGTCCTGCTTCTCACCCCGACATTCGGGTCCAACAACAGCGTCATGTTACAGAATTACACCCTGAACCCGGACGCGAAAGCCTACCCCTACCGGGCCAATCTGCAGAAGCTCGCCCAGGAGGAGAAGTGCGGTTTCTTCGATATGACCGCCCCCTGGTGGGAATACATCAAGTCCAGCGGCTATGCCACAGACTCCTTCAAGCGTGACGTGGTCCACGCCAATGCTCGCGGAAGCCAGATCTTGGGCCGCCTCATGCAAAAGTTCTTTGCGCCCTGAGGCAATCATCAATCCTTCTTGATCAGCCGGCATCCGCCACCGGGAATTCTCTAGTGGCGGATTCTTTATGCCCCACCTCATCCAAATATGAAAGGGTGTGGTTGCCGGAGGTCGCGACATTTGGGAAGATTTCCTCCCGTCCGCGATTTTTTCCCAGGATCAAAGCTACCGCTCCGTCCTTTCTTTTACCTCTCCGGCAATCACACCAGTTATACTTTACAAAAAACGAGAAGAAATGTCGATACTAAATTGGAGGAATTTGCCGGAGGAGATTCGGGATGGAAGTGCAGGAGCCTAAGCTCTCTCCCTCGTGGCCAAAGGGCACCCCTTGGGCGCGCAACCGCACTCCACGAAACAGACGTCGCGTGCGGGGAAGTTGGTGCCTCCTCACGCCGACAACGACGACCGGCACACCCCGACGGCTCACGCCTCTACTCCCCCCCCTGGTGTTTGATCACCAACCATCCAGCGCCCTTGTAGTTGTCGACGTGAGGAGGCACTAGCTGAAGCGTCTGCAAGCTTCGCTATTGCGCTCACCTCACCAAGCACCGACAGACACTGTGCCCCACGGAAAGCGAGCGGCTTCCCGGGCTCACTGCTCCGCTCACTTCACCAGTGGCTTCCCAGGAACTGAATACGAAAAGGGCTCCCGCTCTCCGAACCACACGCGGTAGATGTCATAGTTCGTTTTCATCATCTCCTCCAGCAGAGCCTTCCAAGGACGGTCCGTCACCGAGATCACACCGGAGTTGGATCGTTCCCCATCGAAGCCGGAGAACCAGCGCCCGGTCACGGACTGATCCACCAGGGTGAACCACTCCGTTCCAATCACAAATCCCAGTGAAGCGCTCTGCTCCACATAGTTGCGATACATCAGGCCGCGCTCCTGCTGGCTGCCCACCTCGCGACCACCATCCAGGCCGCTGTCCTTGGGTGAGGACCAGAAGAACTCACTCAGCATCATCGGCAGTCCGCCCGTCCACTCGTACACATTGCGCAGGTGGTCCTTGTCCACGCCATAGGTGTAGTAGTTATAGGACATTACATCCAGATGCGGCCCCATCGCACGGCAGATCCACTCGTGACTGATCGTGCCCGGTTGAAGCCTGCTGCCGATGAGCAGGTGGTTCGGGTCATGCTTGCGGAAGGAGGTCTTCACCAGCTTCAGGTATTCGTCCAGGAAGTGGGTGGCAAAGGCTTCCGCATCCGCCTTGGCTGCGGGAGCCGTCACCGTCAGCCCCACCTCCAGCAGGGCATCAAACGAGGCAGCATTGGCTTCCCAGGCTTTGTTGAACGCCCCTATGGACTGGTACTTGTTCTGGAGCCACTTCACCAGCTCACGTTTGCAGGCATGCTCGCTCCCCTTCAGGGACGGCACCACATGGGGGATTTGCTCATAGATCGGCTCATTCACGATAAAGTACCCGATGATCAACGGATCCTTAGCCTTGGCCGGAAGCTCACGGGCCATGTTCGCCTCGATCATTGCACGCGTATTTTCATCGAACGGGTCAAACGTCTCGTGAATGCCGGAGATCCGCGGCACCCCCTCCCACACGTTGATGGGCAGATGAGCCACCGTGGGGAATTTTGCTGCGGCCCGGGCCTTCTCGCCCCCCGAGGAAAAGGCGCCAATGGAGTTGAAGCCCCACCGCTTCATGCGGCCGATCATCCTGGCTGTATAGGATTCATCGTTGTAGGGCTCGCCATACTTCCTCACTTGATTGATCAGGTGATAGGAAAGAATCGTTCCGTTGCTTCCCGGACGGAATACCGAGGCGTACTCACCCTCCGGTTTGGGCAGCCATTCATACGCCGACTCACGCCCCTTCACCAGGGTGTAATCGTCATTGGGATTCACGACACACAGCCCCAGGTGGAAGAAGGCATTTCCCAATGGGTTCACCAGTATCCAGCGGTCGCCCTTCTTTTCCACCCGGAAATAGCCAGTCGCCTTGAGCCCCAGCTTTTCCTTGCTCCAGGGCAGTCCACCATATTCGTCCGTCACCGGGGGATTTAGACCCTCGTAGTATTTCTTCTCGGCCGCCACATCCGCCTTCAATTCTTCCAGGCTCTTCACCTTGCCCACCCACTCCTCACGGGTGGACTGGCCAAAGCTGTCCACCAGTGGTTTGGCCACCGCTGCCGCCCCTGATTCGACAATGCCGTACACGAACTCCGGCTTGTTCACGTCATAAGGCGTGAAGCTGTGCCAGTGAAAGATCGACCAGTTCCATTCACGGTTGTCAGACAGTTGCAGAAAGCTGTTGTCCGGCACCTGCACCGTGAGCGTGCGACCTTCGTAGTTCTTCAACGCCAGCTCCGGCGCATGCCCCTGGTAGAGATGCGGACTGGCTGGCTTGGATTTGGGAAACTCGCCTGACTTGCCTCCCATTTTCCACGAACCACCCTGGTTGTAGGCGATCGGCAGCTGCAGAGACGTGCCAATGTTCTTCACATCCGCCGGGACCTGAGTCACCTTGCAGGAAAGCCTGCCATCGTTTCCCAGTGTCACCTCGGCCACGCCACCGCCCTCATAGCGGAGTTTCACCGTCTTGCCGCTGATGGTTGTTTCCACCACCTTGTGAAGGGGCTGGTTTCCTGCATCCAGCAGCTGGGGATATTCCAGGGTCAATCTCCCCAGATTGCCCGCGTCGATCTCCAGGCCTTCGTTGACAAACTTGAAGCTGGCGCTGTAGGCGGCACCAGAACACAGGGTGGTCCAGACGAGGAACATGGCGAGAGAGCGGTGCATGGCGGTGGTCCCCTTGAAATGGGCGCGGGCATCTCACCACGCCCCTCCTGAACCCGCAAGTCAAATGACAGCGGTTCCCGGAACGAGATGACTCGAAAGAATGATCCCCCCACGGCCTTAGATGGGAATTCGCCATGCCTCGGATTGTCTGCCTCCTGCCCTTTTTCCTTCTCCCGGCCCTCGGAGCCTGCCTGCTGCACGCTGAGTCTCCCTCGGGCGGACGTCAGTTGCAGGTCAATCCCCGCACCGGGCTGGACACCCATGATGGCATTACCCAACCGGTAAAAACCATCGCTCGCGGTGTGCGCCTGGCACAACCCGGAGACACGCTGCACCTCGCCCCAGGAATTTATCACGAGAGCCTTGACCTCTCCCTCAAGATGGGAGAGCCGGACAACCCCATCACCGTGGATGGCCACGGTGCCGTGCTGGATGGCAGCGAACCCGTACGTGCCGCAGAATGGGAGTCACTCGGCCAAGGCCTCTATCGCAAGATCAAAATCATCCCCTCCATGAATCCCGCGGTAGTCGGACGGTGGTTCTTCCTCTGGAACGGCAGGATGAATCACATGGGCCGCACCTCTAAAGGTCCCAGCGCCGCTTTGAAAAAGCCCGGCGACCTCATGAACGACGAATGGACCTATGTCGCAGAGGAGGATGCCTTCTACCTGAAACTGCCGGAGGGACAGGACCTCGACACGGCCAACATCCGCTATCCCGCCCGCAGCAACGGCGTGGTCCTCGCCGGCAAGGGGGCGCACGTGACCGTCCGGAATGTGACCAGCACCCATGTGTGGAACGACGGCTTCAACGTCCATGGTGCCCAGCGCAGCCTGCGGTTCGAGAACATTGCCGCCATCGAGTGCGGCGATGACGGCTTCAGCGCACATGAAGACGCCCAGTGTGAGATTGACGGCTTTATCAGCATGGGGAACTCCACCGGTCTCTGTGATGTAGGCGAGAGCGTGACGCACTATCGCAATGTATTCATCAAGGACTGCATCGGGCATGATGTTTTTTTCATCGGACTCGATCACTCACTGGAAAATGCGGTGGTGGAGAGCAGCGCCAGCTCAGCCTTCAGCTTTGACGGCGGCCGTCTGCCCGAGGGCAAGAACGCGAATCTCCGCGTGAAGAATCTGCACCTCCGCCGCACGGGGGACGGGATCAAGGAAATACGGCTTGGTTCCCGGGGCAAGTTTAAGGCAGACCGTTGCACCTTCGAGGGGTTGAACATCACCGCCACACCCGGGGCCTCCGTCCGCTTCCAGTCCTCCGTAGTCACCGGCACCCGCAAACCCAACATCGTGATCTGGGCGAACACCATCTGGACGGGCGGCACCAACGTCTATGACATCGCCGGCTTGAGACTGGACAAGGCCACGTTCACAGCCTCCACCTTCAGCGAGTTTCAGAAGCTCGTCTTCAGCGAGACAGACTCAAGATGGGACGCCGCCTCCACCGCTCCCGCCTCTATTGGCGCTGACCCCGCCGTCCTCGCCAAGCTCCGTCGCGAGTAGCCATCCCGTGCGTGATCGACACTCTGGGAGGGGTCCGTCCAGGGATTGATGGAGTACGCACCCCATAGAAGTCCGGCGGGCAGAACAACGCCCGGTTCATGAAACCAGCGCCAGGCCCTTCATCCCCCCCACCCACCATATTGCCTGGCCCGGCCCGCGCAAATGTCACCACAACCCCGCATATTGTCCTCTGCTTGGAACGTTTGCCCCGGCCGGCCCCGTAAGCGATTCCCATGAAGCCACTCCATGCCCTGTGCCTCACGCTCGTCGCCGGCTTGTCCACCAGCGCATTGCTCTGGAAAGCCTCTGCCGCCGCGCCCAGCGTTGCCACCGCAGGAACGAAGCCTTCGCCGGAAGCACTCTCCAAGGTGAAGGCAGGCTTCGCCGAGCGGGACATCACTCCGGCCATCGGCATGGAGCAGCCCGGCGGCTACGGCAAGTCCTACCACACCACGTTCCACGATCCCTGCAAGGTGCGCATCGGCGTCTTTGACGATGGTACCAAGCGGGTCGCCCTCGTCGGCCTGGATGCCCTCATCGTACCCCGCAGCGTGGTCCTGGCTGCCCGTGAGCAGATCACCAAGAAATGCGGCATTCCCGGCGAGGCCATCATGATCGGGGCCTCACACTCCCATTCCTCAGGACCCGTCGGGATGATCCAACCGGGGGAACTCGACTTCGCCAGCGATCTGGTCAAGAAGCTTGCTTACGAAGAGTCCTCCTGCGCCGACCCCGGCTATCTACAGACCGTCATCAAGGCCATCGTGGAAGGCGTGGGCTGGGCCGACAAAAACAAGGTTCCCGCCCAGCTTGGGTTCGGCGTCGGCACAGAGGACAAGGTCGCCTTCAACCGCCGAGTCAAAATGAAGAACGGAGAAGCCTGGAGTCACCCAGGGCCTGGCAATCCCGACAATGTGGACTACGCCGGCCCCATCGATCCCGATGTGGGCGTGGTGGCCGCATGGGACATGTCGGACAATCTCCTTGGCGTCATGGTCAATTTCTCCTGCCATGCCACCACCAACCCCGGTGGTATTTCCGCGAACTGGATCTATGACCTGGAGCAGACCATCCAGGGTGCCCTTCATACCCGGGTGCCGGTGGTCTTCCTCCAGGGAGCCTGTGGCGATGTCACCCAGGTGGACAACTTCAGCAAGTTCCAGCGCCCCGGCCCCGAGGAGTGGAGCCGCCTGGTGGGTGGCCGCGTGGGTGCGGAGACAGTGAAGGTCATCTTCTCCATGCCCAAGACCACCGAGGCCCGGCTCGACGCCAGACAAAAGGTCTGGAAGATCAAACGCCGCATCCCCTCCCCCGAGCGGGTCAAGGAAAGCACGGACCTCGTGCAACAGCCCAAACCCAAAGGCGACACCACCGCCTGGATGTTCGCCAAGGAGATCGTGATGCTCAACGCCCTCGTGCAGAAGGAACCCGAGTGCGAGGTGGAGGTGCAGGCCCTCCAGGTGGGCCCGCTCGTCTGCGTGAGCAATCCTGCGGAATACTTCGTGGCCAACGGGCTGCGCATCAAGAAAGAAACCGGCTTCCCCATGACTTTCCCCGTGGAGCTCGCCAACGGCTGCTCCGGCTATGTGCCCACGGAGGAAGCCTTTGGCCCCAACGGCGGCGGCTATGAAACCCGCCTCACCTATTACAGCAACCTGGAAGTCACCGCAGGCACGCAGATGGCCACCGCAGGCATCGAGCTCGCCCGGCAGATGACGCCAGACAAGATGCCCGAGCGCCTCCCGGCACCGCCCTTTGGCCGGGCGTGGACGTATGGCAATGTGAAACCCGAGGTGAAATAAAGACCGTCCAAAGGTGCCTACCCCAGCTCCGTCGCAGCCTGCTCTATCTGGTTCAGGCCTTCCCGGAGCATCTCCGGCCATTGCTCCACCAGCATTTTCTCCACGAGTTGCAGGAAACCATCCGTGCCATCGGCCCCGGCACTCCAGTCCAGGACCACGTACTTCTCACTGGTAGCCTCCGAGTACCAGTGCAGCGTGCGCATGGGATTGCCCAGCCCCAGCACGTGCCCTGGCTCCGTGGCATCATTTGCCCGGTCCTTCTCCTGCTCCCTGACTGCCGTCACCAGAGCATCCAGCTTCTCCACCACGTGTTCCGTCAGGCAGTTGCCCAGCACGAACACCCCCTGCCGTGCGCTCCGGGTCATGAAGGCGCAGCTGCGATCCCGCAGGTTGGCCCAGATGCGCGGATTGCCGCCTAATTCAACGGTGATGTACTTTCTTGACATAGGTGGATCGAGCGGGGTCAAGCACCTCTCATGCCTCTTCGCGGACGCGATCGCGCTTCGCACTTAGCAACTCCTCAATCCTGCCCAGCGGCAGGCAGTTCACCACATCCGACCGGGTGAGCCAGCCTTTTCGCGCCAGCCTCACCCCGTAGAACACATCGTGAAGTCCCCGGGTCGAGTGGGCGTCGGGGTTGATGGAGCACTTCACGCCTTTCTCCTTGGCGAGCTTCCACCAACGCCAGTCCATGTCGAGCCGCCAGGGGTTGGCGTTGAGTTCGATGATGGTGCCTGTAGCTGCCGCCGCCTCAATGATGGCCGGCACATTCACTGCATACGAGGGGCGCTGCAAAAGCAGACGTCCTGTCAGGTGACCCAGCATGGTCACATGCGGATTCTCAATGGCACGGATGATACGCTTCGTCATCTCCGCCTCCGGAAGGGTGAAGACGTTGTGCACGGAAGCCACCACATAGTCCAGCTCCGCCATCAGATCGTCCGGAAAGTCCAGTGATCCATCCTTCAGAATGTCCACCTCACTTCCGGCAAACAGCCTGAACCCCTCATAGGTGGCATTCAGCCGCCGGATCTCCGCGATCTGTGCGCGCAGCCGTTTTTCATCCAGCCCGTTGGCCTGGAAGGAGGCCTTGCTGTGGTCAGCGATTCCCAGGTACTGTAGCCCGAGCTCCTGAGCCTCCTCCGCCATTTCCTCCAGTGAATTCACGCCATCGCTGGCGGTGGTGTGATTGTGAAACACCCCGCGCAGGTTCGTGATCTCCACCAGCTTGGGGAGGTCACCTTCTTCAGCGGCCTTAATCTCCCCAGTATTCTCCCGCAGCTCAGGCTCAACGAAGTCCAGGCCCAGGGCCCGGTACACATCGGCCTCATCGTAGCATTCGGGACTCTCCCCACCCGGCTGCGTGGGGGTCAGCGCGTATTCGTTGAGCGACAGACCACGTGCCAGCGCACGCTGCCGCAGGGCCACATTGTGCTCCTTGCTCCCGGTAAAGTAAACCATGGCGCAGGCAAATTCCACACTGGTCACCGCACGCAGATCGCACTGCACACCGCTCTGGAGCAGCACGCTCGATTTCGTCTCCCCTTGTGCCAGGATCTTGGCCACCATCGGCATCTTCACAAAGTCCTCCATCACCGGGCCAGGCTTCTTGGTGGCAACGAGGAAGTCCAGGTCATGCACCGTCTCCTTGGCCCGGCGGTAGCTGCCCGCCACCCCGGCACGCGACACGTTGGGATGCTCCCGCAGCATCTCCAGGATCCGTTCCACCGTGGGAGCCACCTGTTCCAGGCGGAACTCGTCCGCATGGCTTTCACGAAACGCCAGGGACTCCAGGATCTTCGCTGCCGTCTTCTCCCCAAAACCCGCCAGCTTGGCCACAGCACCGCTTTCACAGGCCGCCTTGAGGTCCGCCAGCGTGCCCACCTGGAGTTGCTCCCACAGCACCTTGATTTTTTTGCCCCCCAGCCCCTGCACCTCATAGAGCTCCAGGATCCCCTCCGGAAACTCCCCCCGCAGCCTTTCATAGAACTCCAGCTTCCCCGTGCTGGCCAGCTCGTTCAGCTTCTGCTGCAGGGCATCACCCAGGCCTTTTACCCCCTTGAGATCGTTGGCTGCGGCGCGGGCCACAATGTCACCACTAAAGGTCTCCACGATCTCCGCTCCCGTATTGTACGCCCGGGTCTTGAAGGGGTTTTCCCCCTTGAGGTCGAGCAGGAGCGCGATGTTTCGCAATACAGTGGCCATCACTTCAGCAGTCATAGTGCGAAGAGTGGCGATGAACTCCGCCGACGCAACGAAATGTGCGCCACAGCGCAAACCACCACATTTTTATACGTCCGCGCCACGCGTTAGACGCAAATCGAGTGACAATTGGTCAATTTTTAGACCTACACAGCTCTAAAAAATATCACTTTGACCAAAAAACTGCAACTTTCGATTGCTGAACAGACCATTCATGCGAGATTGACCCCCTAATTTCGCACTTTTCAGGAGACCAACTCATGACCACCGAAAAATTGGACGGCGCTCAAGCGCTCATCAAGACACTCGACCAATTGGGGATCGAGTACGTGTTCGGGTATTCCGGCGGGGCCGCCCTGCCCATCTTCGACGCACTGGAAACCGTGAAGTCGAATATCAAGTTCGTCCTGGTGCGTCACGAACAGGGTGCCGTGCACATGGCTGACGGTTATGCCCGCGCTACAGGCCGGCCCGCAGTGGTGCTGGTGACCTCCGGCCCCGGCGCTGGCAACACCGTGACGGGCATTATGACCGCCCAGATGGACTCCGTGCCCATGATCATCGTTTGCGGCCAGACCGTGTCTTGGATGCTGGGCAAGGACGCCTTCCAGGAGGCGGACATTTTCAACATCACCACACCAGTGTGCAAACACAACTACCTGGTGAAGAACACGAATGACCTCCCGCGCATCGCTCGTGAGGCCCATCACATCGCCACCACCGGCCGCCCCGGCCCCGTGCTCATCGACATTCCCAAGGACATCAGCCAGGGCCCCTTCACCGGCGACCTCAATGCGGAGATCGACCTCCCCGGCTACCATCCTGAAGAGTCCCTCAGGATCGACAAGAAGTCTGTGCAAGAGGCCGCCAAGCTCATCATGCAGTCCAAGCGCCCGCTCATCCTCGCCGGCCACGGCGCGATGATCGCCCGCGCTGACAAAGAGCTCATGGCCCTGGCCGAGACCCTCAACTGCCCCGTGACCAACACGCTGCTGGGCAAGGGTGTGTTTCCTGAAACTCACCGTCTGAGCCTGGGCATGCTGGGCATGCACGGCACCGCCTACGCCAACAAGGCCATCTGCGAGTGCGACTGCATCATCAACATCGGCTCACGCTTCGATGACCGCATCATCGGAAAGCCAAGCGCGTTCGCCCGCAATGCCAGCATCGTCCACTTCGATATTGATGAGGCCGAAGCCAACAAGATGATCAAGGCGGATGTGTTCGTGAAGGGCGATGCCAAGGCCGCCCTGAAGGAACTGATCCCTCACCTCAGCCCGATCGACACCGCCGCGTGGAACGAGACGCTGGACGGCTACAAAAAGAAATACCCCCTCAGCTACAAGAAGCAGGGCGGCCTGCGCATGCAGCAGGTGATCGACGAGCTCTACCAGCTGACCAAGGGCAAGGCCATCGTTTCCACCGACGTGGGCCAGCACCAGATGTGGGCTGCCCAGTTCTACAAGAACGATGAAAGCTTCAAGTGGCTCAGCTCCGGCGGTGCCGGCACCATGGGCTTTGGCTTCCCCGCAGCCATCGGCGCACAGCTTGGCTGCCCGAATGACATCGTGGTTTCCATCAGTGGCGACGGCGGCTTCCAGATGACACTGTTTGAACTGGCCACCGCTGCCATCCTCAAGCTCCCCATCAAGATCATCGTGCTCAACAACCACTACCTCGGCATGGTTCGCCAGTGGCAGGAGTTGTTCTTCGACAACCGCGAAAGCGGCGTGGATCTCATCGGCAACCCTGACTTCGTGAAGCTTGCCGAAGCCTATGGCATCAAGGGCTTCCACATCCGCCGCCCCGCCGATGTGGAGCGCGTCCTCCAGCAGGCGCTCGAATACAACGACGGTCCCTGCCTCATTGAAGCCGAGTGCATCAAGACCGAAAACGTGTTCCCCATGATCCCCGCCGGCGCGGCCCTGGAAGACATGTTGATCGAGCCTCCGAAACACAAGATGGAGAAGCCCGTGGGTTCGACTTAGTAGAAAGAGGGAAGAGGGGCGAGGGATCAGGGTTAAGGAATCCCCCTCCTCTTCATGGCACCGCCTTCTGCGAAATGAGCGAGATCAAGAGTTATCGAGATCTGATTGTCTGGCAGAAGGCGATGCAGGCTGCGACCAGCATCTACGAAGCCAGCAGGACCTTCCCCCGGGAAGAACAGTTTGCACTAACTTCGCAGCTTAGGCGCTCAGCGGTTTCCATTCCCTCTAACATCGCTGAAGGCTACGGTCGCGGTTCAAAGCCAGATTACGTCCGCTTTTTGCAAATAGCCCGGGGCTCTCTGTTTGAAGCGCAAACTCAACTCGAACTTGCCATCCAGCTTCGTTTCATTCCCTCCTCTGCATCGCCTGAGATTCAAGATCTGCTCCAAGAGATTGAGCGCATGCTCAATTCCATGATCTCCAAGCTCAGCTGCTAATTCCCTTATCCCTCTCCCCTTAACCCTTTTCCCTCTTTCACCCATGTCCGACCGTACCATCATCACTTCCGACCGCAAACCGGCCCCTCAGCCCGACATTGTGAACGTGCACACCCTCAGCATGTATGTGTCCAACAAGCCAGGGGTGCTCGGCCACATCTGCCAGGTGTTCAGCCGCCGCGGTTTCAATATCGACTCACTCGTGGTTTCCCAGGGGCGTGACCCCCGCTACTCCCGCATGACCGTGGGCGTCAGCGGCCATCCCGAGGGCCTGCACCAGATCATCATGCAGTGCAACAAGCTCATCGATGTGATCCACTGCTATGAGCACACCGACAAGGATTCGGTGGTAAAGGAACTGGTCCTCATCAAGATCCTTGCCACTGCCGAGCACCGCACCGAGATCCTCCAGATCATCGAACACTTCAACGGCAAGACCGTGGACCTGCAGGAGCAGTCCATGGTCATCATGATCACTGGCAATAGTGACAAGGTGGATGCCGCCGTGAATCTGCTGGGTCGCTTCGAGATCATCGAGACCGTGCGTACCGGCAAGGTCGTGATGGCACGTGGCGTGGCCGAGACCTAGGCCGTCAGGCATCGCCAGAGAATTTCTCCTCCCCATCCACTATGCCCCGCCTGCCCCGCGCAAGCGGGGCATTTTTTTGGGCAGGCGCAGCCGCACCACCAAAGGGGTATTCAGAGGGTTCCGGCCCCATCGCCTCGGGTCCCGACCATCCGCCAATACCCAACTACGTCCTTGCCAAGCGGCAAAGCGTTTGGCTAATATTAGCATACGTGGATCAAATTCGGGGGAGATAAGCATTATGAACAGTGACGAAGCCGACCTGAAAAGCTTCTTCGATCACTCGCTGGATCTGATGTGCATCGCCGGGTTTGACGGCTATTTCAAGAGGCTGAACCCTGCTTGGGAACGCACCCTCGGCTACTCCACAGAGGAGCTCATGGCCCAGCCCTACCGTGCCTTCATCCACCCGGATGATTTTGCCCGCACCGAGGCAGAGGCCGCTCGCATCAATACCGGAGCCAACACCATCGCTTTTGAAAATCGCTACCGGTGCAAAGACGGCACCTACCGCTGGCTGGAATGGCGTGCCCGGCCAGACATGGAACGGCAAATCATCTTCGCCGCCGCTCGCGACACCACCCGCTTCAAACAGCTCGAGGATGAACTCCGCGCCAACAGCGCCCTGCAACGCGCCATGCTGGACGGGGCAAATCTTGCCATCATCTCATGCCGTCCCGACGGCATCATTCAAGGGTTTAACGTGGGTGCAGAGCAACTCCTGGGCTACAAAACCGCAGAGGTCATCGGAAAAAACAGCCCCTCCATTTTTCATGATCCGCAGGAGATCGCCCGCCGCGCCGCTTTCCTGACTCAGGAGCTCGGCTACCCCGTGGAGGTTGGCTTCCAAACCTTTGTTGCCAAGGCCCTCCTCGGTCCTCCAGACGAGAACGAGTGGACTTACATCCGCAAGGACGGCAGCCGGATCCCAGTGATGCTCACCGTCACGATCATGAGGGATGACTCTGGCCAGACCACGGGCTATCTGGGCATTGCCAGCGACCTCACTGCCAAGCGACAGGCAGACCGCGCTCAACTGGAGTTGGAAGCCCGCCTTCAAGCCATTCTCGACAACACCACCGCAGTCGTCTTCCTGAAGGACAGGGAAGGAAACTATCAGACAGTGAACCGGCGTTTCGAAGAACTGTTTCATCTGACCAGGGAGCAGATGGCGGGCAAAAACGACTACGACATCTTCCCCCCGGAGTTTGCCCGGGCCTTTCGCGACAATGATGCAAAGGTGCTCGCCACCGGACAGGCCATGGTCCTGGAAGAAATCGCTCCCCATGCCGGTGTGGCCCACACCTATGTCAGCGTGAAGTTTCCGGTGCTGGACTCTGAAAACCAGATCATCGCCCTGGGCGGAATCGCCACCGACATCACGGACCGCAAGCGCGCAGAAATGGAGCTCCGCGACCGCGAAGCTCGCCTCAGCTCCATCCTTGAAACAGCCGTAGAGGCCATTGTCACCATGGACGAGAAGGGGCTCATCCAGTCCATCAATCCGGCTGCCGCCGAGATCTTCGGCTATCAGCGTGGAGAAATCATCGGTCGCAATATCAGCGTCATCGTCCCTGCACCCAATCTGCTCTCCCCCTCCCTCACAAGCCAGAACGTCCCCCCTGCCCCAGACACCGAACGGGCTGGACAGAGCCGGGAGCTCCTCGGACGCCGCAAGGACGGCAGCATCGTTCCACTCATCCTGTCGGTGAGCCAGACCCACACCGGAAACCGGGTCATCTACACCGCCATCATGCACGACATCACGATGCGCAAGCGGTTCGAGGAAGATCTTCGACGTTCCAACAAGGAGCTGGAGCAGTTCGCCTACATTGCCTCCCACGATCTTCAGGAACCCCTGCGAATGATCACCAGCTACCTGCAACTGCTGGAACGCAGGTACAAGGGCGAGCTCAATGAGGAAGCAGGCCAGTTCATTGCCACAGCAGTGGATGGTGCCGCTCGCATGCGCAACCTCATCCAGGACCTGCTCTCCTACTCACGCGTCGGCACACAGGGGCGGGAGCTGGCCCCAGTCTCCTGCGGCCAGCTCATCCAGTCTGTTCTGGGGGATCTTGAAGTCTCCATCAAGGAGTGTTCCGCAGTCATCACCGTAGAGACGCTCCCCACCATAGTCGCAGACGAGCTCCAGCTCCGCCAGGTGTTCCAGAACCTCATCGGCAATGCTCTCAAGTTCCGCAGTGAGCAGACGCCGCGTATTCACATCAGTGCCCAGCCCTGTCGGGGAGAGTGGGTCATCTCCATACGGGATAACGGCATTGGCATTGAGCCCAAGTTTTTTGAGCGCATCTTTGTCATCTTCCAGCGCCTGCACGCCCGGGAGCAATACCCGGGGACGGGCATTGGGCTGGCTCTCTGCAAACGCATTGTGGAGCGTCATCATGGCCAGATCTGGGTGGACTCATCAACTGGAAAAGGAGCAACGTTTTTCTTCAGCCTCCCCAGCTAGATCCCAAACCTTTGATCTTCCATCCACTTATTAAATTGCATTCCTGAATAAATCGGCCATTAATCTCTACACTCCCACGAGCCCCATCCACACTCCATGCTAATGCATCGTTGAGAGGCCAGAGCGCCTTTCTCCACTCCTGGCCCGTCTCCGCGTGCTGCACGGGGCGCTGATTGTTGCGCGTCTCCCGTTGTTTGAGGACTTCCTTTACGTGCTCACATGAACGCAGAAGAAACGTTGACGGAAAGTGCCCAGTTAAAGGCCACGGATCTTGCCCGCCTACCCATCCGCATCCTCTGCATCGAGGACAACGACTCCGACTTCCTCCTCCTCCAGGAGCACCTTAAAGACGCTCCTTTCGAGAAAACTCCTCAATTGATCCACGCCCGCTCTTTGCGCGATGCCAGCGCCAAGCTGGGGCAGGCGGGCGAAGATCCCTTCCACGTCATTCTGCTGGATCTCAATCTCCCCGACGGTCATGGACCGGAGACCTATCACCGGGTGAGAGAACTGGCTCCACTCACTGCCATCACCATTCTCAGCGGCACCACGGATCACGAGCTCGCCCTGACCTTTGTGCAGCAAGGTGCCCAGGACTATCTCCCCAAAGATTCAATCAACGGCGATCTGCTCATGCGCTCCATCCTCTACGCCGTGGAGCGCCAGCGCCACCGCCGGGAGATGGCTGAACTCAACGAACGCCTCCGTGCCGCCAAACTGGAACTGGAGACTGCCCAGATGCAGCTCATCCAGGCGGAGAAGCTCGACTCCCTGGGCCGCCTGGCCGCCAGCGTGGCCCATGAAGTGAAGAATCCTCTCGCCACCATTCAGATGGGGGTGGACTACTTTCAACGACGTCGCACCACGTTGCCAGAGCCCGCCTGCACCATGATCGACTACATGCAGGACGCGATTACCCGTGCTGAACGCATCATCCACGAGATGCTCGACTTCTCCCGTTCAGAGACGTTGCAGATGCGGCCCTGCTCTATGAACGATCTTGTGACTGACGCCATTCACATGGTGCAGCATGAACTTACCCGCCGGAAGGTACGGGTGGAGACGGAACTTACCGAATATGTGCCCGAAATCCGGGCGGATCGGTCCAAACTGGTCCAGGTCATCATCAACGTGATCATCAACGCCGCACAGGCCATGCCGGATGGAGGCGTTGTGCAGGTCCGTACCATGCATGGCGAGCTGATCACCATGCATCGCAACGAAGGCCTGCGTGAGATGGACTTGCCGCGCCCCGGAGACCAGGTGGTTTTGCTGGAAGTGATCGACCATGGGCCCGGCATCCCGCCGGAGGTATTGCGGCGCATCTTCGAACCCTTCTTTACCACCAAGCCCACTGGTGAAGGCACTGGCCTCGGACTTCCCGTTGCCAAACGCATCGTCGAACTGCATCGCGGCCACCTTCAGGTGAAGAATCTTGAAGAAGGCCCAGGGGTGAGAGTGCGAATCATGCTCAAAGCAGACTTCACAAACATCTCCAGGCTCCTGCCCACTGTGGAGCCGCCGGCCGAAGGCGTCGCGCATTGAGTCGCAGGATGAGGTTGCTTTTTTGCATGCTTGAACTCTTGAGCTTCCCAACTTATGTCATTTCCGCCATCCCTTAATGCGGCCAGCAAACAATGGCCGCGGAATAATTGAACTCGTACCATGCTCTGGCCCACCAAGCGCCTCGTCAGGCTCCCCTGTGCGCCCCTGCTGGATTTCTTTCCCTAGGTCGAGCGGGATCTATCCCGGGACCCCGGCAAGGAGGCGGAGCTTGTCATTCGGGGTCGCGAGGTGGAGATGGACAAACGCGTACTGCAGGAGCTCAAAGATCCGCTGCTGTATCTCGTGCGCAATGCCATGGACCACGGGATCGAGGACAAACAAGTCCGTCGCGATCGGTGAAAGCCGCCGGGCGGCAGCCTGGCAATCACCGTCACTCCGCAAGATGGCAACAAGGTGGAGATTCGAGTGGAGGATGACGGTGGCGGCATTGACACCGCCCGCATCAAGTCGGCTGCAGTCTCGGCCGGATACCTGACCAGCGAGCAAGCCACGCTCTCCGACGATGCGACAGCTCGCCAACTGGTCTTCTCAACATGAAAAATGTGGTGGTCCTAAACAATACGAGGAGGAGTTCCTTCTCACTTGCATCCAGTATGTTCTTGCCAATCTCGAACTGCGCCGCCCCTCAGCAGGCTCCCAGGTCAGGGAGAACTCTTTTGCAGGCCACAAGTACGAGCTCAATGCCGGACGAATACACTCCATTGATCTTCTCCTTTCCACCTACGAAACCGCCGTTCAGAAAAACCTCGAACTCATCAACGCCAAAAACAAGCTCGAACAGCAGGCCTGCCAACTGCCGAAAAGAACGCCGAGAGGGAAGCAGTTCTGGAGACGGCGCGCGAGGTCCAGTCGTCTTTCCTGCCACAGCATCTCCAGAACAAAGTGCCATTCAGTTCTGCCATCACCACGCCACCACCACAGAACTCGGAGGGGACTTCTTTGACATCCTCCGCCTCTCTGACCATCAAGCCGGTGTCTTCATCTGCGATGTGATGGGTCATGGGGGCCGAGCCGCCCTCGTCACCGCCATCATTCGCGGGCTGGTGGAGGAGATGGGGGCTGCCACATCCGATCCAGGCAAATTCCTTACGGAGGTGGAGGTGCCAGGCCAGAAGCCATGCCCCGTACTGGGCCTCATGGAAACCACTACTTACCCCAGCCGGCAACGCGACCTCGCCGCCGGAGACCTCCTCATGCTTTTCACAGTTGGGCCCTATGAAATAGAATCACCGGATGACTCCTACTTCGAGCAGGAGCAACTGGCCCGCCTCGTGGCCCGACACGCAAAGCCCACCCCGACTCACCGCCCCGGCTGCGCCCCCAGGGTGAAACGGAACGTCGCCCCCGGTTCAAGGCCCCATCCGCCCAGATCCTTCCTCCGTGGCGGTTGATGATCCGCTGTACCGTCGCCAGACCAATGCCCTTCCCCTCAAACTCATCATCCCGGTGAAGACGCTTGAACACACCAAAGAGCCGGTGCGTCTGGCTCGCGTCAAACCCTGAACCATTGTCTCGGATATAGATCACGTCATCGCCGCCGCACCCGTCTGCCGTGCCAATCTCAATGACCGCACGCTCCTTGAAGCGGGTGTACTTTATGGCGTTGGAAATCAGATTCACAAGCACCTGCCGCAACAGCCCGGGATCCGCCCTCAACACCGGCAGCAGCCCCTGATGCCACTCGATGTTCCGCCCGGCGGTTTCGGCCTCCATCCCCCCCCTCACTTCGCAGCGGTGCCCGCAAATCGTGGGAGACAGAGTATGAGAAGGTCTCCAGCTCATTGTTTGCCGCCTCCAGGCGGGCATTCAGCCGTTGCAGATCCTCCTGGGCCCTCGTCAACTCCCGGTTCCGGTGGATTGCCGCATCATAGCTTGAAAGCAGGAGATTCAGAATCTGCGTCCGGTTCGCGGCAGTTTTATGCCTGCTCCCCGCCACCACGAAATCCACTTCAGGGCTGTCCATGTCCGCGAGCTCGGCCGACCCGGCCGCCAGCACCTCTCTCACCCGCCCCAGCAGGTAAGCCTCATCATAGGGCTTCAGGATGAGGTTGTCTGCGTGACACTTCAGCCCCATGATGACATCCTCCAGGTCAATCACCAGCGTGGGAAGCCAGGAGCGGGCCAACTCGAGGGCCAGTCTGCCGTTGGACTTGGAGGTCTGTGATGCCGCGGCCCGGAACATCAAAAAAACGGCGCAGCTCCAGCACCGGCAGGATCCGCCCGCGCACGTTCACCATGCCAGCGATAAACGAGGGGGCGCTAGGCAAGGGTGACAGGTCCTTCAGGGGATACACCTCACACACAAACTTCGCCTCCACCGCATAGCGCTCTGATGCCAGGGCAAATTCTCCATACACACCACTGACCGCGTGCTTTAGGAACTTGCCATTCACATCGGTGGCCAGGACGCTCACCTGCCATTTCTTCAAGTCAGGCAGCAACTGATTGATCAGAATAGCCAGGGAATACGCCTCCACTCCAGTACAGCAACCCGCGCTCCACACCCTCAGGCGCTGCTCGCTGCCCCGTCGTCCCCGGATGATCGCGGACAGCACCTTTTCCGCCAGATATTGGAACGTTCTGGCATCCCGGAAGAAACAGCTCTCACCGATGGAGAGATCATTCGCCAGCACTTGCAGCTCCTTCTTTTCAGTGGACTCCGAGAGCACCCGTTCGGCAAGAACTCCCGCATGATCCAACCCCAACTCTAGCGCCGCACGCTCCAGTCCATGTTCTTTCCCAGACTAAGTGCCAGGGGTCCCGCCTTCTCCGACAGCGGCCCTGTCCATGCCAGCTCTTCGTCCCGCGTCATGCGCCTTTCCAGATCACAGATGACGATCAAACCGCTTTCCAGCTTCCCCCCCCCTGCACCGCCCCTTTGCCGTCGATCATCTCATCCGCCTTTAAAATCATCTCCTCAGGCACGCTGGTCACTTCCTCCACATCATCCACTAGCAGTGCCAGTGATCTGCGGCTCGAGTGCGCCAGAAAAAAGTGATCCGACACCCTCACCCTCCTGCCTCCCCCGCCCACCTGGCAGAATTTTTGGCGCAGACTCACCACTGGTCTCACTGCACCTGCCACATCTACTGCACCAACAACCACTTCAGGAAGCTCGGGGACGGGGGGGGGGTGACTTCCACGGCTCTCACCACTCTCTCCACATTTTCCAGAGGCAATCCATAATGGGATCCGTCGAGAGAAAAGACCGCAAGCTGGGAGGTGAGACTCATGCGGGATTGCATCCATCCTCAATACGCGGTGGTCGGCCCCTTTCATTTGCCGCCCCTCAGCAGAGACTGCTCAAATCGCCAGATTCCCCCACGCGTTTTCATTTAAAACGATCTCTCCATCATCTGGCAAGGAGTGTTTTTCGGACGATCCAGGATGAACAGCCCAGCATGATTCACACCATTCATTGGATTCATTCAGCTTATACAAAAAAATATCAATCTAATTGGATTGAAGTTTTGCATTACATGCACAATACTTTCATTAGATTATAATTGTGCTGCAACCTGCTCGTTTGCCATGTTGGTACTACTGGTTGAAGACAATCCAGCTGAGGCCCGGCTGACGCAAGAAGCGTTGCAGGAAACCGGATTCACCTATGATCTCAAGATCGTATCCGACGGCGAAATGGCCACGCAGTTCCTTCGCAAAGAATGCGGCTTTTCCGAAATGCCCACTCCAAACCTGATCCTTCTGGATCTGAATCTCCCCCGCAAACACGGTCGGGAGGTGCTCCAAGAGATCAAGTCCGACCCCCTGCTTTCCTACATCCCCGTCATCGTCGTTTCCAACTCCCACGCGCCCGATGACATCAACGAAGTTTACTGTCTCCAGGGAAACTGCTTCCTCACTAAATCTGCCGATCTCGACGAGTTTTTCGCAGCCGTCAAAGCCCTCGCGGAGTTTTGGCTGAGCAAGGCAAAACTTCCTGGGCATATCGGCCCTTAGCTCGAACGCCCCACTCATTCATTCCAATTAATGCTTTTTCCTTTTTCATTATCCAACACCCATTAACCATCCAAGACTCAGTACCTTTCCCGTTATGAACACCAAGCGCATTCTGATCGTTGACGATGACATGCCACTGGCCCAGTCGTTGAAACTGAATCTTGAGGACACCGGCTTTTTCGAGGTCTGGATTGAGAATCACCCTTCCCGGGCGCTCACCACGGCCAGGGCATTTTCACCCGAGCTGATCCTGCTGGACTACATCATGCCGGGCATGGATGGCGGCGATGTCAGCTCCCTCCTGCATCAAGATCCGTATCTCTCTCATGTACCGGTCATCATGATCACAGCACTTATCTCCAACAGCGAGACGGGTGAGGCCGGCGTTGTGCATCGCAACGGACACCACATGGTGGCCAAGCCTATCAAATTCGACAATCTGCTCCATTGCATCGAGACCTCGCTCAAGTCTGTGGCTGCGGCCTGAGCCGATCTTGAACTTTCCCGGCAATTGCGCTGCGCCCATCCTGTCGTAGGATGTCTGCATGTACCGTCGCACCGCTCTCGCCATACTGGTCTGCACGCTCGCCTTGGGCCTTCCGGGCCGGGGTGCTGATCCCAAGTCCGTGTCCCCCCAACCATTAAACGTCGATCCCGCAGCGGCAGAAAAGCTCATCCGTGAAGGAAAAGTCACGGTCATCGATGTGCGGACCAAAGATGAATTTGACGAAGGTCACATCGCCGGGGCCAAGAACATCGATATCAAAAACGCTGATTTTGAAAAGCAGCTCAGCACTCTGGACAAGTCCAAATCCTATCTGGTCCACTGCCAGGCCGGCGGCCGCAGCAAGGCCTCGATGAAGATTTTTGAGAAACTCGGCTTCCATTCCATCTACCATCTCAACGACGGCATCATGGGGTGGGAAGAAGCGGGCAAGCCCCTCCAGAAATAGCGCCAACCCCTCGTGACGCAGACTGCAGACCCGGGCAATTCCTGTCGCCGCTGATCAAACTATCTGCATTCTTCTGGCGCACAGGTCCGCATCTTGCTTGTTGGGATGGTCGGGCAGCGCTCTCCCGCCAGCCCGACTCACCTCTCATTCTATCGATCACGCTTCATGGAAACACTTGTCCAGCCCTGGAAAACTTTCTCCGCAACCCTCGGCCTGGGAGTTCTGAGCGAAGGCTGGAACCTCGCAGAGGCACCCGATCCGGCAATCGCTCGTGTCTTCACCGTTGAGATACCTTTCGCCGAGTCTTTTGCGAACCCACCGGTGGTGCACGCAAGCCTGACCGGATTTGACATGGACCACGCCTACAGCGGTCGGCTCAGCCTGAAAGTCAGCGACATCACCCCTTCCGGTTTTTCTGTGAACCTGCACACCTGGGAAGACACCCGGGTCTATGCCGTCGAACTGAGCTGGTTCGCCATCGGAGCGTAGAGCCCGAATTCAAGCCGTTGCCGGCACCGAGTTGACCTTCAGCCACGCTGAATACTCAGCCTGATCCAGAACGCTGGCGGCCAGTGCCAGCGTCTGGATCACCGCATCCGCTTCGGTCGCGACGAAGGTCCATCCGTTCAGTTCTAGAAACAAAACTGCCACCGTGAAGCCGATGCGTTTGTTTCCGTCTATGAAAGGATGATTCCGCACCAGCCCAAACGCGTACGCTGCCGCGAGGTCACAGATTCCCGCCTGCTCATAAGCGAGCCTGTTCTCAGGACGGGCCAGCGCGGAGTCAAACACTCCCTCGTCACGAAGTCCGGCAGCTCCACCAAACTCGGCCAAAAGTAGTTCCTGCAACGCAAGCACCGTCTCCCGGAACACCCATTGAGGCTCAGTCATTTGGCCAGTTCAGTCAAAGTATTGCGATAGCGCCGGATGATGTCCTCTGCGGTCTTCATCTGGGTGGCAAATTCCTCTTTGCGTGCAGCAGTAAGTCGTACCCCACCGTCTGGAGCATCTGTGAGCACAAGGGTGTCTCCATCTTGTACCTGGAGTTTGGTCAGCGCTTCCTTCGGGAGAATGACCCCGAGAGAATTGCCTATTTTGCGCAGCTTAAGTTCTACGACCATAATTGAGTGTTATTACACAAGTAATAACACACCCAATCTTCGAGTCAAGCCTTCAGCCTTGCCCCCAATCCCGTCCATCTCTCCCGTGCCCCGGCCTGCCGGGCGGCCATACCCAGGGCCTTGGACTCTCCTACTACGACCACGAGCTGCTTGCCCCGCGTCACCGCGGTGTAGATGAGGCTGCGCTCCAGCATGACAAAATGCGCCATGGCGAAAGGGATGACCACACAGGGAAACTCGCTGCCCTGGCTCTTGTGGATCGTGATCGCATAGGCAAGCTGCAACTCGTCCAATTCTCCTGGCTCGTAGGCTACTTGTCGCCCTCCGTCGAACAGCACCGTGATTTTGACCGGCTCACTTTCGATGCTGGCAATGCGGCCGATATCACCGTTGAACACCTCTTTGTCATAGTTGTTCCGGATCTGAATCACCTTGTCCCCCGCCCGATAGACCTGGCCAAATCGTTCGACCTCAAACCCCATCTCGCTGCCGGGATTCAGAGCCTTTTGCAGCACCAGATTCATGGACCTCGTGCCCAGCAGATTCCGGTTCATGGGGCACAGCACCTGGATGTCCCGCACGGGATCGAAGCCATAGCGGGCAGGCAGGCGGTCACGGACCAGAGAAACAATCGTGTCCTGAATCTCCTGGCCTTCCCCCCGTTCGAGGAAAAAGAAATCCCCATCCGCCGCCGGCTTCAGGTCCGGCAGCTGCCCTTGATTGATGGCATGGGCCGCAGTGATGATGCGACTCTCCGCCGCCTGCCGGAAAATCTCCGTGAGCCTCACGCTGGGAATGGCCCCACTGACGAGCAGATCATGCAGCACCGCACCCGGCCCTACCGAGGGGAGTTGGTCCGCATCCCCCACCAGCAGGAGATGTGCCTCCTTGGGCAGAGCCGCCAAGTACTGCGCCATGAGCGGCGCATCCATCATGGAGCATTCGTCCACGACAAAATAATCGCCATCCAGCGGCTTGAGGGCGGTTCGCCCCCAAACACCCTCCCCTTGGAACTCCAGCAATCGATGCACCGTCCGCGCCTCGCGACGCGTGCTCTCCGCCAGACGCTGGGCCGCCCGGCCCGTCGGCGCCGCCAGCACCATCTGCACCTTTTTGGCTCCTAGAACGGTCAGCACCGTGTTCACAATGGTTGTCTTGCCCACCCCAGGCCCGCCGGTCAGGATCAGCACCCGTTCCTGGAGCGCACGCTCCACAGCCTGGCGCTGACTGGGCGCAAGCTGCCGCCCTGTCTTTTCCTGCGCCCACTCCAGGGCCTTTTCCATCTCTATTTCAGGGAACCGTGCCGGACGGGACGCCAGTTCCAGCATCCGTTTTGCGATGGATTGCTCGGCGCGGTACAGGGGTGAGAGGAAGACGCGCAGGCCGTCCTCCGCCTGCTCGGAAACAAGGGCCGGTTCCCGGAGCATCTCGCTAAGGACGTTTTCCACCAGCGCAGGATCCACACCCAGGATCTCTCCTGCCTGCTGCTTCAGCACCGCTTCTGGCAGACAGGTGTGCCCCGCTTCCGACGCCTTTTCCAGCGCAAACATCAGTCCCGCCCGCAACCTCTGCGGAGCCTCCGGAGCGATCCCCATCTGCCCTGCGATCTCATCCGCCGTCTTGAACCCCACCCCGTGAATGTCCATGGCGAGCCGGTAGGGATTCTGTCGCAAGACCTCCACCGCCTCCTCGCCATAGGTCTTGTGGATGCGCAATGCCCGCGCCGTGCTGATGCCCCGTTCATGCAGGAACACCATGATGTCATGGATGGACTTCTGCCTCATCCACGAATCCCGAATCTCCTGCCGGCGCTTTTTGCCGATGCCCTCCACCTCTTCAAGCCGGGCGGAATAGTTCTCGATGATGTCGAAAACTTCACTGCCAAACTTCTCCACCACCCTTTGAGCATACTTGGGACCAATCCCGTCGATCAGCCCGCTCCCCAAATAGCGCACCAGACCATCCGACGTGTCGGGTCGAGAAAGGCGGATGCTGCCCGCCTTGAACTGCCGGCCATAGTCGGCACTCTGCACCCACTCTCCCGTGGCCTCAATCCGCTCCCCAGCCACCACCCGGGGCGTCTTCCCCAGCACCGCCACCACTTCATTGCCCCGGTCCGGCCGGACCTTGAGCACGCAGTACCCAGACTCCTCCGTGTGATAAGTCACCCTCTCCACCAGCCCGCGAAGCCGGGCATGCTGCGGGTGCGAAGTTTGGGCGGGCATGGCCAGACCTTTCCGCATCCCATTTCCAGATTCCAGAGAAACTTCACGTCCCCCGGCACAACATCTGCCCCCAGTTTTGGCTATCCAAGGATTTCTCCGGGTAAGTTTTCAGTTTGTCGTTTGCAGTCTGCATCATCTTCCCTACTCTCGCGCGCATGGATCTCCTGGCAGCCCTCCCCCTCTTCGACTTCTCCTGGGTTTCGCAACCCGAAGCATGGATCGCCCTCCTGACGCTCACGGTGCTGGAGATCGTGCTCGGCATTGATAACATCGTCTTCATCAGCATCCTGGTGGACAAGCTGCCAGCAGCTCAGCAGCCCCGCGCCCGTTTCATTGGTCTCGCCCTGGCAATGGTCACCCGCATTCTCCTGCTGTTTTCCATCACCTGGGTCATGTCGCTTAAGGACGAGCTATTCAGCGTCTTCGGTCATGGCATCTCGGGCAAAGACCTCATTCTCATTGGTGGCGGATTGTTCCTCCTCTTCAAGAGCACGCACGAGATTCACGCCAAGATCGAGGGTGACCCTGAAGGAGATGTGGAGAAGAAGGCGGCAAAGGGTGCTGCTTTCGGCATGATCCTGTTCCAGATCGCCATGCTGGACATTGTGTTTTCCCTGGACTCCGTCATCACAGCCGTCGGGATGGCTAAGTCGATCATGGTCATGGTCATCGCCGTGGTGATCGCCGTGGGCTTCATGATGGTCTTCGCTGGAGCCGTTAGCAACTTCATCAACCGTCACCCCACCATCAAGATGCTGGCGCTGAGTTTCCTCATCCTGATCGGTGTGATGCTCATGATCGAAGGCCTCGCCCCCGCCAAGGCGCATGACCTCCACCTCAAGAACTACATCTACTTCGCCATGGCCTTCTCAATCATGGTGGAGCTGCTCAATATCCGCGCCTCCCGTAAAAAAGGCCACGCCGCCAAGCACCCGGAAATCCCCCACAAGTCGGCTTAAACCAGGCTTCCCTGGCGGCGGACTTTCCGATCGTCCTGCCACATCAGATCCCTCACGGCGGCAATTCGGAGTTCGAGCGCACATCGAACTCCATGTCCCGCTAACGATTTCCTCCCCATTCGGAATAGGGATGCTCCGCCAGCCGGGAGTTAAAGTACCTGGGGTCGTGGGAGACTTCTGCCCCCGCCCAGGAAGGCTTGTCGAATGGAGCGTCCTCTGACGGCAGCTCAATCTCTGCCACCACCAGTCCGGCATTGTCCCCGTGAAATTCGTCAATCTCCCAAATAAACCCTCCATGTGCCCGGAGGTACCGGGTCTTCTCAATGAGGGGAGGCAGACACATCTGTAGCATCAGTTCCGCATCTGCTAGAGGCACGGCGTACTCAAACTCCGCCCGGGAAAGTCCGGAGCGGGCACCTTTGATCGTCAGGTAAGCTTGAGAGCCCGCCAGACGGACTCTCACCGTACGCTCCTTGTCGCGGCACAAGTAGCCCTGCCTGTAGGCCACCCCAGGAGGACCGGACCGCCAGAGATTGGAACAAACAAGGAACTTTCTCTCGATCTCAACTCCCATGTTCGGGCCCTACTTCTTGGGCAGCTGCTCCTGCACCACGAGGGAAAGCAGCTTGGCCTTCTCCTGCAAATCCTTCACCTCGGGGAGTGTGAAGGCCTTTCCTTCCGGCACATCCAGCAGGGGCAGCATCGCCGCCAGCCCGTCGTGCAAGTCTTTAATGTAGGGCTGTTCCTGCACATTGGGGTGCAGAGACTCCAGGCTGGCCAGGAAATACTCCACGATGTCTGCCCGCCCCAGGTTGCGACTTTTCTCTTCGCTGTAATTTGAGGCCACCGCCTGCGTGCTGATCTCAAAGGCTCTGAGCCACCCTCCCAAGGAAATCAGATGAGCCACGTCGGCATCACGGAGGAGCACCATTTCCGCTTCCACATCCGCTTGGGTGGACGCCAGTTCTTTGCGCAGCGTGTCCCAGTCGCCCTTGATGCTGTTCTCCAGCAGGCTCTGGCTGTGCTTGTTGATCCGCATGCCTGCCCCCAGGGCTTTGGCGTACTTCAGCAGGGCCCGGCCCACATTGTCCATCTCCTCGATCTTTTCACACTGCACCACCAGAAAGCCGTCCCCTATCAACACACCCAGCCCGAGAGCGATGAGCACGCGATCCGATGGTGCCTTGTCACTGATCGGGCGTTTGAGCTGGTCATAGGGCAGCGTGCCCAGGGCGTCCAGCTGGTCAAAAATCTTTCGGATAGAAGGCGTGGTAAACTCGTTGACGCCAAATTCCTCGCGGATGTGCTCGTTGCCCACCAGATCCTCAGGAACCGCAGCCTTGGTTTTGGCTGGTTTGCCAGCTGCCTCCTCTTTGCCCTTGCCCGTCTTGGCCTTATCCTTCTCCTGGGCCTGTACCATTCCGCCAAGCGCCACTGACGCCATCAGCAGACCGCCTACGAAGCGCTGACTGACGTTGCCTTCAAACCATGTTCTCATGCCGCGCATCCTAGGCGGACTTTTCAGGATTGCCAATTTTTCTGCATGGCAGGCAGGGGATGGCGGACGGCCAGTGTGAAGCATAGCTGCATTCGACACGGCTCGCCTCGAAGTGTTGTCGAAGTCTTGGCCAAAATCGAGAACTACCCCAACCTGTGCACAGTTCCTGCTGGAGGGAGGGGTAGCCACCCCCGACGGGGCAATTTGTTGCGTCGGAAATGCCACTTGACGACGCCTCAGCCCTTAACATCCTTCCGTTTCCGTTTTTCGTGCTCTGCCTCAACGACTAAATCTCTTTATGACCGATTGGAATGTGACCCTCTGGCTCGTGTGCTATGTGGCCGTGTTCCTGGGATTGAGTATTTTCGGAGCCCATCGTTTGCGCATCCTCTGGCTGTACTGGCGTCACCGCAAGGCTGAGCCCCAGGTCACCAGCACCTTTGAGACACTTCCTCGCGTCACCATCCAGCTCCCGCTGTTCAATGAGATGCACGTGGTGGACCAGTTGCTGGATGCTGTTAGCCAGATCGACTACCCGCAGGACCTCCTGCAAATCCAGATCCTGGATGACTCCACCGACGACACCACCCAGGTCTGCGAAGACGGTGCCTCCCGTCTCCGCGCCCGCGGCTTCGATGTGGAATACCGCCACCGCGACAATCGGACGGGGTTCAAGGCAGGCGCGTTGGAAGAGGCCATGCCTACCGCGAAGGGCGAGTTTCTCCTGATTTTCGACGCCGACTTCCTTCCGCCTGCGGACCTGTTGCAGAAGATGATCCACCACTTCAGCGACAAGAAAGTGGGCATGGTGCAGGCACGCTGGGGACACATCAACAAGCGCGACAGCCTGTTGACCCGCCTTCAGGCCATGATGCTCGACGGCCATCTGGTGCTGGAGCAGACTGCCCGCAGCCGCGGTGGATTTTTCCTCAATTTCAACGGCACCGCAGGCATCTGGCGCAAGTCCACGATTCTCGACGCTGGCGGCTGGGAGCATGACACGCTCACAGAGGACATGGACCTCAGCTACCGGGCCCAGATGAAGGGCTGGCGCTTTGTTTATCTCAAAGACATCCTCGTCCCCGCCGAGCTCCCGCCAGATATGGATGGCTTCAAGAGCCAGCAGCACCGTTGGACAAAGGGCAGCATCCAGGTGTGCAAGAAGATCCTCGGCACCGTCTGGCGCAGTGAGGAACCCCTCTCCGTCAAACTGGAGGCCACCGCTCACTTGGCCGCCAATTTTGCCTACCTGCTCATGTTTGGGGTGGTCATCCTGATGTACCCCGCCAATTTCATCTTCCAGAACTCCTGGCAGAAAGCAGTCTTCCTGGACCTCCCCGTCTTCTTCTTCGCCAGCCTTTCGGTCATCTTATTCTACCTCACCGCCCAAGGTGCCCAGCGCCCTTGGGGCTGGCTCAGAGCCCTCCCCTACCTGCCCCTCCTGCTGGCACTGGGCATCGGGATGTCCATCAACAATGGCAAGGCCGTTCTGGAGGCGCTCTTCAACCAGCAGTCCGAATTCGTTCGCACGCCCAAGTACGGTCAGCAGACCGCTCCGGTGCGCAAACGCAGCAAATACAAGGCTGCCCGCTCCGTCACCTTCTGGATCGAGTTTGCCCTTGCCGGGTACTTCTCATTCCTGGTGGTCATGGCCTTGATCAAAGGCCAGTGGATGTCAGTCCCCTTCCTGGCCATGTTCCAGTTCGGATTCCTCTATGTCGTGGTCGGATCCATGAGCAAATGGTGGAGCTTCCCCACTCTGTTCCCACCCACGCCGCCGGAGGAACCCTCCCAAGATCCCGCAGTTGCTTGAAGTTGGCACAAATTTCGCTATCGTATTTAATCACGGGAGCGGTGGTGCGAAATTGATGGAAAAATTGAGCAACTTTTGCTTCCGGAGCACTTATCCGCCGCCATTCATTCCTATGGCGCAGGTTGGAAGCCAGTCGTCCAGCTTGCAATTCCATTAACTTCGCTTAACTAGTTTACCGCCCCCCAGTTGTGAATTACCGGCCCTCGTGCATGAACTTCTGTCGCCTGTCTTCCAAACTGACCCGTTCACTCTGGGTTGTAGGAACAGCCACTCTGCTGAGTCAGTGCACGACCAGCAAGGTGGACCGGAACGCCAATGTGGTCGTAAGCGTGAAGGAACAGAAGCTCGCTCTCTACTCCAGCAATGGGACGCGTCTCAAGGAATATCCGGTTTCCACTTCCAAGTTTGGACTAAATGACAAACCCGGAGCCTACGGAACCCCCCTCGGGCGGCATGAGATTGTAGCCAAGATCGGCCAGGGTGTGAAGCCCGGATCCGTCTTCAAGAGCCGCCAGCTCACTGGGGAAGTGCTCAAGCCTGACGCCCCGGGCCGTGATCCCATTGTCACCCGCATCATGTGGCTGCGCGGGATGGAATCCCAGAACAAGAACGCCTACGGACGCTGCATTTACATCCACGGCACCGCTGAAGAACGCAACATCGGCAAGCCCGTCAGCTACGGTTGCATCCGCATGAAATCCAGAGATGTGATGGATGTCTTCGACCGCACCAGCATTGGTTCCAATGTCCTTGTGGTGGAAGGCAAGCTTCCTGGCCATGTCCCGGCGGCCATGCCGTCCCCTCTGCCAGCCTCCCCGGAGAACGCCCCTCCCATTTTCCTGAGCCCGAATCCCAACATGCAGGGACCCCTTGGCAAGCCTGAGGGTTCAGAGGCCATGCTCGCCCAGTCGAAGCAGACTGCGCCTGCCCCAGCCTCAGTCGCTCCAGCCAGCTCTCTGGCTCCTGGGAGTCAGGCGGCCCCCACCAGCCCTGCTCCGGTGTTGGCGGCCCACAATGCCCCCCCCGCCAAGCGGTCTCTCTTTAACTTTGGCAACATGCTGCGCCGCAGCAATGCGGAAGATGATCTCGTAGCACCTTCTTCACCTGACCCAGCGTCAGCCGCTTTTGCTCACGCCCCAGCAGTCCCCGCAACTCCCAGCAATGGGTCCCCCTCACCCGTCCTCGCTTCTGAAGAAGAAGCTCCCGTCCCCGGCAGCGAATCCAGCGCGGGCAACTTTGCCTCCCGTCGTCTCCAGAGCGGGGCTACAGTCATCTACTCCGCAGCCAGCGGTACTCCCGCCACCCCGGTGGTGTTGAAATCCAAGCGTACAACGCCCCAGAAGAAGGTCGCCGCCGCCACGCCCTGATTAGGGCTCAACTTCGGCACTGCCACAGATGCGTTCGTGGCTGCGTTTGTAAAAACGCGGTCAGGCCCCGCGCCACCCAGCGCCCCCGCTCACCCCACCAGGCCACGTCGCCCTCCGCACTTTCACAAGTGCAGCCACAATCTCCCTCTCACAGCCCCCTCAGTCGTGGCTGCGTTTGTAAAAACGCGGTCAGGCCACTCGCCACCCAGCGCCCCCGCTCACCCCACCAGGCCACGCCGCCCCTCTGCACTTTCACAAGTGCAGCCCCATACTCCCTTTCACGGCCCCCTCAGTCGTGGCTGCGTTTGTAAAAACGCGGTCAGGCCCCGCCGCGCCACCCAACCCCCTCGCCCCCCCTCACCAGTCCACCTCGCCCCCCGCACTTTCACAAGTGCAGCCCCAAACACCCTTTCACGGCCCCCTCAGTCGTGGCTGCGTTTGTAAAAACGCGGTCAGGCCCCGCCGCGCCACCCAACCCCCTCGCCCCCCCTCACCAGGCCACCTCGCCCCCCGCACTTTCACAAGTGCAGCCCCAAACACCCTTCCTCGGCCCCCTCAGTCGTGGCTGCGTTTGTAAAAACGCGGTCAGGCCCCGCGCCACCCAGCGCCCCCGCTCACCCCACCATGCCACGCCACCAGGCCACGCCGCCCCTCCGCACTTTCACAAGTGCAGCCACAAGCAAGCTCGCCCACGCCCGCCCACCTACTTCTCCGCTGCCGCCGTCTTCCCCGCTTCCACCACCCCATCCCTTGCCAGCACCATCCGAAAGCCAATTGTATCCCGCCGGGCATTGACCGGTGTGGCCATCCTGGCTGAAGACAGCAGCTCATCGGGATTCGAAGTGCGCCAGTTACCTCCTCGCACCGTGCCCATCGGGGGCACCCCCGCCTGCTTCGCCGCGGCGTTGTCGTAGTCAGTGTCCACCCACTCGCTGACGTTACCAGCCAGCCCGGTGAAACCCTTCTTGTTCATAGGCAGCGACGTCACCACGCCGAGCGCCGGATAGCGATCATCATAGTTGGGAATCGTCGCCGTGAGGTTCATGCGACGCGCCCCGGCCTCGTCGGCAAAGTTGTCGATCCCACGCGGAGGCGGCCAGTCATAGCCCCAGGGATAGACGCCGCGGATGCGGCTATTGCGCTCCGCGGGATCACGTCCGCGCTCGAGCGGCAGGCCCACTGCCCGGCTCCATTCTTCGTCCGTCGGGAGGCGATAGCGGTCACGCTTTTCGATCAACCCCAGCTCACGTTCCTTCTGGGTGAGCCATTCGCAAAAGCTGCGTGCTTCAGCGCGGTCCACTGCCACAACGGGGAAGGCCGCCCCCTTCTGCTGCTCGGGGGTCGTGCCCGGCCGACGCGCATTGGTCGCTTTCACAAATTCGGTGTAGTCACGCCGCCGCGTTTCAAAGGCGGCCATCAAGATGTCTCCGAGGGGGATGAACTTCAGGCCCATCGAGTTCCGCCACTCCCGCCCATAGGTCACGTTGCGGCGAGCCTCCATGTCGGCATAGAGTTCGAGGAGCTCATTTTCACTGACGTTCCCCTCCAGCACAAAATCGGTCAGCCCCTCACCCTTGAGCTCGTACTCGACATCCCCCGTTCGCACGCGAGGCAGCTCCAACGGGGTAATACCCAGCAATTCGTCGCGTTGAAAAACCCTCACCCCGCTGGGATTGGTGCGCACCAGCACACTGCCATACCCCTGCCGCTCCACGCGCAGGGAGAACGCCAGCCCCTCCCGCAGCTCGTCCCGGTTGTTGTCCACACCCGGCACGCCATCCAGATCTGGCGGAGTCCCCCCGCCTTCCGCATACGGCAGGGGTTCGATCTCGTAATGATGTTCGTTGGCCAGAAATCCCTTGGAGCGGTCCGCATCCGCCAGCCAGTAGCGAAACGCCTCAATATCGCCGGGGGGCACCACCACGATGTAGATCGGATTCTTCTCTCCCCGCAGCAGATACGGCACCACCCGACCCTCAAAGGGGCGTCCTGTGGCCTTGAGGAAGGCATCGAAGGCCTTCATCTCCACCGGCCGCTCACTCGCATGCCCCGCCTGACGCGGCAAAAAGGCCATGCTCAGACTGTTCACCCACCGCTCACCCGGTTGCGGCAGCTTGGAAGGCTCGAGCTTCAACTCATAGGTGGTGGGCGCTTTCTTGTCCGCCCGATGCTCCACCTCTTGCAATCGGAAGCCCGCCAGTCGCAGTTGATAGATCGCCGGCACGCCTTCGGATGGGTTCAGCGACAAAGGCGTGACCCCCAGCTTGAGCCCGTTCGAGTACACCTCCGCCCCCGACGGATCGGTGCGCAGATTCAGCAACGGCTCCGCCCGGCGCAAGGAGGCCTTCACAGGCTCCTGTCGTGCCACCCAAGCTCCCAGCCCCACCAACAGCAGGGCCAGCGCTGCCCCCGCCATCATCAGTTGTTTGCGCCTCGCGCCGCGTTCGGGCACGCGCTGCCCCTGAAGCGCCAGCACCATATCCTGGGCAGAGGCATATCGTTCCGTCGCATGCTGAGCACAGGCCCGGCAGATCACCCGATGAAGGAGACGCCACTGCTCCATGCCCTCACCCGACTCCTCAGCGCTTGGCAGATCCGGAAAGTCCAGCCGGTCTTTCCCGGTGCTGGCTTCGTACAACACCATTCCCAGCGAGAAAATGTCCGATTGCGCTGTCCCCGGCCCTTCCGGTGCGACAAAGCCCTCCGTGCCGACAAAGCTGCGTTGCCCCAGCAACGCCACCAGCCCGATGTCTGCCAATCGGCAGACCCCATCGATGAAAATCAAGTTCGACGGCTTCACGTCGCGATGGATGAGCCCGTGCTCATGCATAAAGTGCAACGCATCCGCCACCGTCTCCCCCAGCTTCAGGCACTCCGCCGCCTTGAGCCGCTTCGTCTTGTGCATGCGGGCTGTCAGCGTGAGGGAGCGGTAAGTCTCAGGATTGATGTCCCTCCCCCGCTCCACGTCATCAGCCAGCTCCATGACATAGTAGTAGAAACCCTCCTGATCGTTTCGTCCGACCTGAAGGATCGGCACCAGCCCAGGGTGCCGTCGAGAGACAGGCTCATAGCGCTTGATCGCCTCGAACTCACGCTCGAAGGCTTCGGGATAATCGTAGTCTGCCCGCCAGACCACCTTCACCGCCCGCAGTGCCCCGGTCACCCCACGGGCCAGCCACACCTCGCCATAGGCTCCGCGCCCGATCAGACGGAGGGTCTCATGGTCGTGGATGCGGGGGCGGCTGCGATCGCTGGAAGTAGTTGGGTTCACAATTCCTTGGTCACATTACGCAGCCGCATGCGAGTTTGTTCAACACCGGCCCACAGGGCAAGTTGCCCTCAGCCCGCAGGATCTTCAATCTCCAGGTAGGTGATGCCATTCACCTTGTTCTTGTCCGTGTCATATGACTGCACCCGCATCTGTTTCAAGATATAGGCGTCCTTGTACTTCTGCCCTTTACGGACCAGAAACTCCTTTTGAAGTTTCCCCTGCTGGTCATAGGCCCGCATTTTCATCATCGCGCCGCTCTCCTGATCCACCCAGATGCGCACCTGGCGGTAAGGTCCACGATTGTCAGGATTCACGACGTGGACCACCCAGCAGGTTTGAAAGCTCACCTTCTCCGCCCCGACCAACTCCGGCTTGGGCCAGTACAGGAAGCGCATGGAAAGGTCTTCGTAGTTCAGATGGGTGCCTTTCACCGTCTCTGAATAGAGCGAGACCGGCATCTCCACCTTGCCGGAGCTGTTGGTACGGGTCAGCTTGGTGCCATTCTCCTTGAGATCCAGATTGATGATCTCCTTAGATCCGCCCATGAAAGAAAAGCGGATCACATTGTCAGACATGGTCAGATCAAAGGGAACTTCTTCACCCGTGTCGTTGTTGCGCAGCTTGCCTTTGAGATTCTTCAGGTCCTGGAGAGCCTGGCTCATGCGGACGAGGCGCAAGATGTCTTCACCCGCCTTGACCTTGTCGGCCCCGTCTGCGGCGGCAGGTTGCTGGGCACGGACGTTGCCCACAGGCAACATCACCCCCAGACTACAGGTCAGGATGGCAATTAACGGCGCGAGAAAGAAGATTCGGGGGGTCATGGATACTTTTGTTGGAGGCGGCTTTTGACAGCCAGCCGTGAGCATTTACTCAAAGACAAAGGCCCTGCCAGAAAGTCTGCACGTGAACGCATGAACCGCCAACGTTTTCTCCTGCCTGCCATGGTCATCCTGACCCTGGCGCGGAGCCTGTTGCTGCCCATGTCCGGCCTCACGTCTCTGGAAGAGTATGTGCTGCGATGCGCCCATGAGCCTCTGGCGTGGCATGAGGGGCTCGGCCCACTGCTCCCATGGCTGGTGAAGATCAGCACCACCGCCTTTGGAGCGGGGTCCTTCGGCGTGCGGTTCTTCTCCCCCTTGATCATCTTTGCCGCTGGCTGGCTGCTTTGGGAACTGGCTCGCGGCCTTTTCGACAACACCACGGCGTCTTGGGCCCTGCTCCTCTTCCAGGTAGTTCCCGCCGTCAACATCGCCGCCACCACCATGACCCCCACCACCCTGGGGCTGGCCGGGTCGGTGGGCGTGCTCGCAGCGCTCAGACTAGCCCTGCATCGCACCCACCCCTGGCACCTGTACTGGTGGATTCTGGGCTGCGGTCTGCTTGCCCTGTCGCTTGTGGACTGGCGCTTCGCCATGCTCGGCGTCGCGGGCTGCGCCAGCATGGCGCTCACCCAGCGGGGCCGCCGGGCCCTGACCAAGTGGCCGGTGCTCCCCGTTCTCAGCGGCTTTCTCGTGGTGGCGATCATATTGTTCTATCTGGGAAACTCCCGGAATGGATGGGCCGGTCTCAACCCATTGCCCATGGCACCCGCTTTCGATGGAGTGGACATTGTGCTGCACCTGCTCGTAGCCTGCACCCCTCTTCTGCTCATCGCCTTCGGCTGGGTGCTCGTGCGCAGTGCCCAGAGGCGCAGCATGACCTACCACATGGCCTTTGTTTATGCCTTCATGTGGCCTTTGCTCACTCTGGACATGCTCATCTGGCGCAGCCTCCCATGGCCTTGTAGCGGCAGCGGTGCCTGGCTCGCCCCCGCCTGCATGCTGCTGGCTTACCTGTCGCTCACCTATGAGCCCGCCCCTCCCCGCCTGAAAGTGGGAATCCGCAGCTTCACCGTGCTGGCCGCAGCAGCCCAGTCTTGCTGGCTGGTGAAGGGCACCTGGCTCATCCTCCCCTTTTGATCAGAGCCGCATCCTCAGGTCACCTCACAAGCTTGTCATGTTCCAGGGCTTACGCATGAACAGAGTGAGAAAACTTAACATCTCTTAACGATATGATTTTTCTACAGGGCACCGCTGTTTAAGCTGGGAGAGTGACCCACTCCCTTCCTCCTCAAGGCACTTTGGAAGCCCTCCGGGCCAAATTTGCCCAGATTCATGATCCCCGCCAGGCTGGCAAAGTACGTCATCGCATTGATGAGGTGCTCATCATCGCTTTCTGTTCGACTCTCTGCGATGGCGAAAGCTATTTGGATATGGGGGATTTTGCCCAGAGCCAGCTGTCGTGGCTGCAAAGCTTTCTTCCTCTGAAGCATGGGGCTCCGTCCCACGACGTGTTTCGCAATGTGCTCATGGCCATACAACCGCAGGCCCTGCTTGAGGTGCTCACGGGCTGGTGTGGCGACCTTGAGGGCAGACATATTGCCATAGATGGCAAAGCTCTGCGCGGCACTCACAACGCTGAAACCGGCAGGCACTTGGTCCATTTACTACGGGCCTGGGTGGACGACTACCACCTCAGCGCCGGGCAGATCACCTGCCATGAGAAGAGCAACGAAATTGAGGCCATTCCCCGTCTGCTGGAAAGCCTGCAACTCAAAGGGGCCACCGTCACCATTGATGCCATGGGCACCCAAGCTCACATTGCCGAGCAAATCACCGGGGCAGGGGCCGATTATGTCCTGGCACTCAAGGCCAACCACCCAACGGCTCATGAGACTGTAAGAAAGCACTTCACGGAAGCCGAGCGCCTGGACCTCAGCCCCTCCCACCATCGCAAAAGCGTGACGCTGGAACTCTCCCACGGGCGCTGTGAAAGACGTGAGTACACCATCACTGAGGAACTTGACTGGTACCACAAGAGCTGGAAATGGGCCGGACTGCAAAGCGTGGCACAGGTGCGCCGCCAGGTGCAGCGCAGCCACGATGGGCCGCCGTTGGAAGAGGTGCACTACTTCCTGTGCAGCTTCAAAGCCGATGTGGAACGCCTTGCCAAACTGGTGCGCGGACACTGGAGTGTTGAAAACCGCTGCCACTGGGTGCTGGATGTGACCTTCAATGAGGACCACTGCCAGGTGAGGGACCGCAACGCGGCCCACAACCTCACCATCCTGCGCGAAATGGTCATCACCACCCTGCACCGGCACCCAGCAAAAGTCAGCCTGCGCAGGAAGCGCAAAATCGCCACCATGGACCCGGCCTTCAGGCTCCAAATGCTAGGCCTCCTTCATGCGTAAGCCCTGGTCATGTTCAGGGTGCAACGAACTTTTCGCTTGCCTCCGCCTTCCCGCACGGCAGGGATAGCCGCCCATGCCAGACATCCAGCCGCAGATTTCCGTCGTCGTCCCCCTCTACAACGAGGAGGAGAACGTCGCCGAACTTCAGCGACAGCTCAGCCAGGCCCTGGCAGGCCATTCTTACGAACTTGTCTTTGTGGATGACGGGAGCACCGACGCGACGTCCGCGCACGTGCAGAAGTCCGATCAGGTGCGCCTCATCTGTTTCCGCAAGAACTCAGGCCAGAGTGCCGCCATGTATGCCGGGATCATGGCCGCGCGCGGGGAGGTGATCGTCCTCATTGACGGCGATCTCCAGAATGATCCCGCGGACATCCCCGCTCTGGTAGGCAAATTGCAAGAGGGTAGCTACGATCTCGTCTGCGGCTACCGCGCCAAGCGGAAGGACACCGCCTTCAAGCGCCTCCAGAGCCGGATCGCCAATGCCGTGCGCAGCCGCTTCATCGGAGATGGCGTGCGCGACACCGGATGCTCACTCAAAGCCATGCGTCGTGAGTGCCGCCGCGCCCTGCTGCCCTTCAACGGCATGCACCGCTTCATCCCCGCGCTCATCCGGCACTCCGGTTACAAGATCACAGAAGTGCCCGTGAATCACCGCCCCCGCATTCATGGAGTGAGCAAGTACACCTTTGCCAACCGCGCCTGGCGCGCCACCAAGGACATGGTCGGCGTGAGCTGGCTTCTGAGCCGGATGGTAAAAATTGATGCCGAGGAGAGATAACCTCCTCCATCACAGCGTTAGTGCCAGTGCCGATGCTCCCTGTGCCCACAGGAGTTGATTGACTGCATCGTTGGATTCGTTCTTGACTCAACTCCAGCAGTCAGCATTCTCGGCAATAGTTTGTTCCAATCCATGAGCCTACGTGAACAGCTGCGGGAGATCCTGCCGCAAATCCTTCCTTCAGATCCCGCGGAGGCCATCAAAGGCACCGAGTTGATCCGTCTTGTCCGGTTCCGCCTGGGGGATGAGTACAGCGACGCCACCCTGCGCTACCACTTCTCCATCCTCTCGTATGATCCGGCCTCCCCAATCGCGAAGGTGGACCAGGGGCAGGGGTATTACATGCGGCTCGGCAAAACAGAGTCGCGTTCCGGAGCACCTCATCTGGGCATGTTTAGTCAGATCGATGATGTGCAGGATCTACAGAGCATGCGCTTTGCCCGATTCCGGGCCATTGTGGAAAGGCACTGCGTCAACGGAGCCCGCTACCCGTACCTCCTCACAGAGCCTCCGGGAAACAACTGGGAGCTGCCGGACGTGGTGGTGACGGACTGGGACTTTGAGACGGACAACGACGACACGCCTCGTCTGGATGAGACGATGCTCAGCCTCAAGCGGCACCTCGGGGTCACCACCGTGCGCCTCTCCGCCGTGCAGTTGAAACTGGAGGCCACGCTGGCCACTTGCAACGCGGACTTCTTCCAGGCCATGAGCGCCACCCGCTGGGCCAACCACGGTGAGATCTGGATCGCAGACAAGGTGAGCGATGAAGCCCTCGTGGAAAGTTTGCGCGTCCTCGGCCACCAGTATGGCGTGGGCGTGACCAGCTTCGGGCTCGATCTCACCCTCCTGGACGAGCTGCCCGGCCCCGATGAGATCCGGCGTATGACGGCATCAGAGTTTGAGTCGCTCCAGACCCTGCTCAAGTTTCAGCGGCTCTCCGTGGGCACCTCCCGTCCGCACCTGGACTGGCTGCACCTCGCCGCCCTGAAGAAAAAGCACGAAAGCCTCGCCGGCATGCTGGCCTGGCTCAACAGCTGCCTGGAGAACCGCAAACCGGTCTGGCCGGGGCGGGAGTAAGTTCCACGAACTCCCCACCCCTGCCCCCTACCGGGCCGCCTTCCGAATGTCACCGGCCATCGCCTCCAACTCTGACAGGGTCGTTTTCGCCGTCACCGTGACTTTCGTATAGGGCACATCCTTCCAGACCTCCGGCAGACGAAACGGCTCCGGCGGATTCCCTGAAGTCAGCGCAATGATCTGGGTGAACTTCAGGTCGCTGATCGTCACATGATTCGCTGCCTGCCAGCATCCGTTCGCATCATCGCGGGTGGACAGTCCATTGGGCGCGGCCAGAAACACGATCGTGCGAGGCTGGGGATCCCCTGCGAAGCTGTGAGCAATGCCGAGGAGGGCGGCCGGTGGGGCCGCTTCATCAGGAGCATTGGCTTCGGTGGTGTCCAGCGGTGCCAGTACCAGCACCGCCTCATCCGCTTTGGTCTTGCCCATCAGCGGCACCATGATGTTTTCCAGCGCCTGGCCACCCGCCGTGAATTCCTGCCTGACGACCGCGTGCCCCATGTTGTCCGGTCCCATGGTGGACTCCATAAAGGCAGCCGCCGCCTCCAGATTTTCGACGTGACGCAGGGAACGCTCTCCCAGATCCCGGCCCAGGATGCGCTGGTATCGCTCAAAGTCTGGCGTGTTCAGATCCCGTCGCAGAATGGCCGCAAACTGCGAGGGCTGGATATCGGGCTTGTTCTTCTTGTTGAAGTAAAAGACGAAAGACAAGGCCCCCATCAACACGAGCCCCCAGGGCAATCCGCTGACAAAAAGACGCACCAGACGTCCCGAAGGGGTGATCTGGGAAACTGAATCTGATTCTTCCTGGTTCATGAATTCGCGGAGGCTCGCTGAAGAGGCACTTTGATCTTACGCTTTTGGATGGGCATGGGCCACCTGTTCCCAGACAGCTTTCGCCGCCCGCTGGTAGGCCCCACCCTCTCCCAGGCGTCCCACGGTCTCCCGCAGGTCTTGGAGAAGCAGGTGTCGGGGCTCCCCCTCGTCCATCAGTTCCAGCACGCCTGCGGCCAGAGGCTCGGGGCGGAAATCGCCCTGCACCATCTCCTTCACCACCTGACGTCCCGCCAGGATGTTCACGATCCCGAGGAACTTGATGCGCATCACCGCCCTACCCACCACATAAGTGAGCGGGTTGACTTGATAGACCAGAATATAGGGCATGCCAAAACAGGCAGACTCCAGCGTGGCCGTGCCACTGGCCACCACGCCCACCTGCACCTGTTGCATGAGATCATACACGGTGCCGATCTCAATCCACTCCTTCGCTTCCGGAAAGCCCGCCGCGTCTGCCAGCTCCTGCATGAGCCCGGCCAGCCGGGCATTGGCAGCACTCACCACAAACCGCGTCCCAGGGCGCTGCGATTGCAGGCGTCGGGCCGTCTGGATCAGGGTCGGGAAAAGACGCCGCACTTCATTGGCACGGCTTCCGGGAAAGAAACCCACCAGGTCCGGCTGCCGTGAGATGTTTTTGGTCAGGGCTTTGACGCGATCCACCATGGGATGTCCGGCAAACTCCGTCTTGAGACCGCTCTTCTCATACAGCTCCTTCTCAAACGGGAAGATGCAGATCATCAGATCCAGCAGTTGAGCCATCGTCTTCACCCGGCCCTTCTTCCAGGCCCACACCTGCGGGCTGATATAGTAGATGATCGGGCGGTCGTAGCCGGCGTCGCGGAGAGACTTTGCCAGACGCAGATTGAAGCCGGGATAGTCCACCAGGATCACCGCATCCGGTTTCTCGCGGGCCACAATGGCCAGGGCATCGGCCATCTTTTGCTTGAACCAGCCGTACACCTTGAGCACCTCCCACAGCCCCACCACACCGGCGTCCTCCACCCAGTCCAGCATGGAGTCACCGCCCACCTCCTTCATCTGGGGGCCGCCATAGCCGTAGAACCGCACGTCCTCCCCACCTCCGAGTTCGAGGACACTGCGCATCAATCCGGAGCCGTGAGTGTCCCCGCTGATCTCGCCCGCCAGGAGAAAAAGCTTTCTCATGACAGATGGACCGGCTCGTTCTTCTCAATGGCCTGCGTGATCAGGATCGCCAGCTTCAGCGCCTCTGTCCCCTGCTGCCCACTCACCACTGGTGTCGCACCCTGTCGGGCACAATCCACAAAGGCGGCGAGTTCCAGCTTGAGAGGCTCATCCTTCTCCACCGGCACATCCTCACGGGCGATGCCCATGCCCTCGCGACGGTACATGTGGCCGGATTGTTCTTGATAGTCGAGCGAGATGTAGCCTTCCCCGTGGAAGACCTGGATCTTCCGCATCTTCTTGTCACTCACACGGCTGGAGGTGACGTTGGCCACACAGCCGTTGGCGAAGCGCAGGCGCGCGTTGGCGATGTCCTCCCGCCGGGTCAGCACCGGCACCCCCACAGCGTCAACGCTTACCACGGGCGAGCGCACGAGGTGCAGAATGATCTCAAGGTCATGGATCATCACATCCAGCACCACGCCGATGTCCATGCTCCGGTTCGGGAACGGGGAAAGCCGGGTGGCCTCGATGAAGCGTGGCTGCTGCATCCGGCTCTCCAGTTGCTTCATCACCGGATTGAATCGTTCAATGTGCCCCACCTGCAGCACCAGCCCCTTCGCATCCGCCAGAGCCACCAGTTCTTGAGCCTCGGTGAGGGATTCACTGAGTGGTTTCTCCACCAGCACATGCTTCCCTTGTTCGAGCAGGAAGCCCGCCACCTGACGGTGGGCAATGGTCGGCACCGCCACCGCAGCCGCATCCACTTCCGCGGCGAGTTCTTCCAGAGTGGTCACCGCCTTGGCCCCGTAAAGGGAGGCCAGTTCCTCGGCACGGGCCCGGTCCAGATCATAGATCGCTGTCAGTTGCGCCCCGGGCAGGCCAGACAGCACTCGGGCGTGGTTCTTCCCCATGGCACCGACTCCGGCGACTCCAACTTTGATGCGATCACTCATGTGTCGCGCATGTTGGCCAGCGGGGGATGCAGCCGCAAGTGAAAAGGGGTGCGGCGAAAGGCCGCCCTTCTCCTTACTGCTCAAGCAGCCCGGCCAGATAGCGCTTCAGTTCCTCACGCATGTCTTCACGCTGCAGCCCCCACCAGAGATTTGCTTTCACGAAATCGAGCTTGTTGCCGATGTCGTGACGTCGGCCTGCATAGCGCACACCATAGAGTGCCTCCCGCTGCATCAGTGCCGCCATGGCATCGGTCAGTTGCAGTTCTCCGCCCTTGCCAGTTGGGGTCTGATCCAGCTGCTCGAAGATGGAAGGTGAAAGGATGTAGCGGGCCGACACCGCCAGCCGGGAGGGTGCCTCCGCAGGACTGGGCTTCTCCACGAACTTGTCAGCTTTAAACACCCCGGGCTCGATCTCAGCGCCACCCAGAATCCCATACCGGCTCACCTTCTCTGCCGGCACTTCTTCCAGCGCCACGGTAGAGCCGCCATGACGCTCATGCACATCCAGCAACTGCCGCAGTACCGGCTTCGCACCATCTGCCGGCGAGACCAACGCGTCTCCCAGCAGCACCGCGAAGGGTTCACCCCCCACATGCTCCCGGGCGCAGCGCACGGCATCTCCCAGACCGCCCATCTTGGGCTGAAAAACATAATGGATCCGTGCCAGGGACTGCAGTTGCCGCAGTTCCGCGAGTGTCTCGTGACGCCCCTTCGACTCCAGATCTGCCTCCAGTTCAGTGTTGGCGATGAAGTGCTCCTCAATGGACCGCTTGCCCCGGCTGATGATTAGCAGGATATCGGTGATGCCACTCGCGACAGCTTCCTCCACCACATACTGGATCACCGGCTTGTCCACCACCGGGAGCATCTCCTTGGGCACCGCTTTGGAGATGGGGAGGAAACGGGTGCCGAACCCGGCGGCCGGGATCACGGCTTTGCGCACTTTAGCAGTCATGATGAATCGTTCTCGGTCTGACGTGAAAGGTTGCTGGGATCAGGGGAGGATTTTGGGATTGATCACCTCGATGTCCCGGCTGCGGAATGCCTCCACCAGCCTGCCAAACATGGCTTCATCCTCAAAGGTGCCCACAATGGCTCCACCGCTCCCGGTGAATTTGGCGCTGGCACCCACATCGCGGGCGATGTCCACCATCTCCAGGTTTCCGGGACTGATCTTGTAGAGCCGCCGGCGCAGGTCGAAGTTCTCATTGAGAAGCGGACCGATTTCCCGCCCTCTTCCCGCGAGCAGCATCTCCTTCACCCGTTCGGCAAGATTCGCCCACTGGTACATGGCAGACACCACTTCCCGTTCTCCGCGATTCCAGCGGCTGCGAATGTCGTTGTGAAAGACTTCCGTCCCCTCGCTCAGTCGCTTGGTGTAGGCCACATACACGTTCGGCAGGAGAGTCGGATCCAGCTCCTCGTAGATGCCGTGACCATAGGTTTCCATGTGACCGCGGTTGAAGTCCATGAAGACCACCCCCTCATACACCTGGATGACACGATCCTGCAGGCCCGCCGGGATACCCAGTTCATCATTCTCCACGCTGAGCACTAGACTGGGCTGAATGTGCTTGGGAATCTGCTCCTCCACCCCGTAGAACTCCATCAAGGCGCGCAAGCACGCGCAGATGATCGCACTGCTGCCCGCCATGCCCACCTGTGGCGGAATGTTGCTGCTGTAGCGGAGGGTGAAGTTGCGGTCATGCAAGGTGATGCCTTCCTTCGAGCAGTAGTCGTGGAAGCGTTTCACCGTCGCCTTGAGCAGGCGGATACCACCATAGTAACCAAACTGGGCCACGTCTCGCGCCAGCTGACCGATGCTGGGGAAGACCGAATGGTCACGGTCACTCGGCTCAATGGTCAGCTCCGGCGTTTCGAAGAGGACGATCTCAGCCTCGTAGTTCCGGATTACGAAGGAAATGGTCTTCCCAAAATATCCGTCGGATGGATTGCCGACCAAGCCGGCGCGCGCGTGTGCTTTTTTACGAATGACCATGTGGGAGAAGAAACTGCTGTCTGGCGGAGAGGGGCGCGATGCTATAGCCGCGCCGCTCCGTTTGACAACCGCAAAGCAGCGCCTCCGCGCCCTCTCCCCTCCACGGGGAGAGCGCACCGCTCACTCACGAAACCACCTTGACCCCCAGCTTTTGTCACCCTAGGTATCGGCCCGCTCCGCCCTGGCCACCAGGTTTGTCCGCAGCCCTACCCCTTTTTCACCATGAAATATTGCTACGAAGACCTCGCCGGGATGATTGACCACTCCCTGCTCCATCCCACGCTCACAGACGCTGAGCTGCAGGCGGGTTGCAAACTCGCTGCCGAATACCAGGTGGCTTCCGTCTGCATCAAACCTCATGCCGTGAAACAGGCGGCAGCCTGGCTGGCCGGGACCGGGGTGAAGGTGGGCACCGTGGTCGGCTTTCCCCACGGCAACAGCCTCTCCGAGGCCAAACGTTATGAGACCGAACTGGCCTGCCGTGACGGGGCGGTGGAGATCGACATGGTCATCAATCCCGGCAAGGCCATCGGTGGTGCCTGGGATGAAGTAGAACAAGAAATCCGCACCATCTGCGACACCGCCCACCAGCAGGGTGCCAAGGTGAAGGTCATTCTGGAAACCGACTACCTCCGCACCGGCGGGGCTGGACTCTCCAGAGACCACTTGATCGCCAAGCTCTGCCAGCTCTCGGAGAGCGCCGGAGCCGACTGGGTGAAAACCTCATCCGGCTTCGGTTTCGTAAAACAGCCTGGCGGCGGCTACAACTACTGCGGCGCGACCGAGCATGACTTGGAACTGATGCGCGCCAGCGTTTCCGACAAGGTGCAGGTAAAGGCGGCCGGCGGCGTTCGCGATCTGGACGCCCTCATCAAGGTGCGCGACCTCGGAGCGACCCGCTGCGGAGCCTCCGCCACCAAGGCGATGCTCGACGAGTACCGCCGCCGCGAGAAGTCCGAACGGGCTGGCGTCGCCCCCATCCCCACCGCCGGCGTGCTCGGCGCAGGGGGGTATTGAGTTCCTTCCTCTGCTTGCTCTTACCCTCCGCATTCCTCGCTGTGGTAAGCGCCCCCATGGATTCGAACCCGGAGGGTTCACCATGAATAGCCATGTGGTGCAACGAGCGTAGCGAGTGAAACCCATGGAACACGTGGGTCAGAAACTTCTACCGCGGAGCGGTAGGCCATCATCGCAATCAAGCACATCAGGCAGGCGCTTCCCGCTCAGGGCCTACCGCTCCGAAGCAGCACACTGTTGACGTGATTCCACGGGTTTGGCTCGCTAGACGCCTAGGCTCCTGTGTTTCGGGAGAATGGAAAATACCAAAATCCGTTTGCACCCCCAACACACTTTGTGATACAAAGTGAACCCATGGCCTCCGCGTCTCCCCATGACACTGCCTTGGAACATCTCCGGATCATCCGGACGCTGATGGAGCGCTCCCACATCTACCGGGCCGTCTCCGCCCCCGCTGCCTTGATCGGCGGCATCCTGGCGCTCTTCGTCAGCGGCTATGGCATCTGGCAGGAGTACCTGCGGGAGGCAGTCACTGGCGGTGATCCCGGTTTTCGCGGGACCCGTTTCCTCGTCGTGTGGCTGGCGCTGCTCGTTCTGGCCAGCGTCATCAACCTGTTCCTCCTGATGAGGGAATCCAGCGACAAAGGCGAACCGGTTGTCACCGATGGCTTAAAGATGGCGCTCCGAGCCGTCGTGCCGCCGCTCTTGACCGGTGGCATTCTGGGGATCTGCCTCATCGTCTATGTTCAGCAGATTGAGCTGGCGGCCCTGGTCTGGGTCCTCTGCTACGGACTAGCCCTCCAGGCTACGGTCAGCTTCGCTCCACGTTCCATCATCCATCTAGCCCGGGCCTTTCTCATCACAGGCCAGGTGCTCACCCTTCTCTGGTTCGCGATGGGTGGCCCCGGTCTGGCCATCTGGAATGGCGCGGTCGCTTCGGCATTTCTGGGGCTGACGTTTGGCCTCTTTCATGTCATCTATGCCGTGGCCGTCTTCTTCAAGTCGTCCACCGCCACCGGCCCGCTTGTCTGAGCCCAGCCCGCCGCCCGCCACGGAATAATGATCGACTTCTCCCAGCTTGACCGCGTCATCCATGAAAAGGGGCGGCTCGCCATCATGACCGTGCTGGCCTCCCGCAGCCCGCGGGCCTTCCAAGACCTCAAATCTGAACTCGGCATGAGCGATGGCAACCTCATCTCCCACTTGCGAACCCTGACCAAGGAAGGCTACGTCCGTGAACTCAAAACCACCGCCGCGGACAGCTCACGCCCCTGCACCAGCTACGAGATCTCCGGGGCCGGGAAGAGCGCCTTCAATGCTTACCTCAAAGTGCTTGAAGCCATCGTGAAGCAATCGCGTCCCTCTTGAGTTTTTTTGCCCACTAACTTTGCCACACAAAGTAAAACCACCCCCACGAACCCCATCTACAGTATGAACATCACCTTGGCCAAACATCACGGCATGTGCTTCGGCGTCCGCCAGGCCCTGCGCTCTACGCACGACGCCGCCAAACGCGGCCCCGTCACCCTGCTGGGCCAACTGGTCCACAATCCTCTGGTGGATGCCCACCTGCGCACCCTTGGGGTACAACAAGGTGCCTTGGACCGCCCCGGCAGTGCTCCCACTGACGAAGTCATTATCTCCGCTCACGGCGCATCCGACCGCGACAGGTCTGCCTGGAAGGACAAAGGTCATCAAGTCACAGACACCACCTGCCCCTTAGTCCGCAAGGCCCACGATGCCCTGGCCACCCTGGTGGAAGGTGGCTACTTCCCGGTGGTCATTGGTCAATCCACGCACGTGGAAGTAAGAGGACTGGTGGGAGACTTCCCTCATGCCCAAGTCGTGCTGGAAGATAGCGACCTGGATCATCTGCCCCATCATCGCCGCTACGGTGTCATCAGCCAGACCACCCAGCCCTTGCTTCGCGTGCTCCGCTTGGTGGAGGCGCTAAAACAGCATCATCCCCAGTCGGAAGTGCGCTTTGTGGACACCGTTTGCCACCCGACCAAACAGCGTCAGAGCGCCTTGGAAGACCTGTGCCGGAAGTGCGAGGTCATCATCGTGGTCGGCGGTCGTAACAGCAACAACACCCGCCAGCTCACAGAAGCTGCCCGCCAACTTGGCTGCACCGCCCACCAGATCGAGCGTCCCTCAGAGATCGACCCCGCCTGGTTTTCGCAAGGGCAGGAAGTCGGTGTGACGGCTGGCACCTCCACCCTGGACGAGACCGTTCGCGAGGTGGTGGACCGCCTGAAGAGCATCGCCGCAGAGCTCCCCCAACCCGGCCTCTTCCAAGGTTTGCTGAGGCAGAAAAGCTGATCCCCACTCCATCCTCCCAAACACAGCCCCTAAAAATCCCATGAACATTCCCAGCTGGATCCAGTACTTCGAACGCAATCGCTCCAACTTTGATGAACCTCCGCTCGCCCCGGACGCAAGCCCGCTACCCGATGGCCTGCGCCTGCCTCTGGCCGCCTCACTGGCCGTTTTCCAGCTTGGCGAAACCGGCGGTGGCACCCGTCTCATGCGTTACGTAAGACGAACCCTCCGCCACCAACCGGAAGCTCTTGAGGGGTACGACCTGGCGGTGCGCCTGTTCATAGCAGAGGAACATCGCCACGCCCAGCTGTTGGAAAAGCTGGTGACCTACCTCGGCGGCACCTTGTTGCAGAGGCACTGGTCAAACACCATCTTCCGGCGTCTCCGCACCCTTTTCGGCATGGAGTTCAATATTCAGATCCTGCTTACTGCCGAACTCATCGCCGAGGCTTACTACGGCCTGATTTACCGAAAGACCACCGATGAGGAGGTCAGGTCATGCTGCCATAAAATCCTACAGGACGAAATGCGCCACATTGCCTTCCACACCAGCTTTTTCCAGCAGCGGCTCACTAGCATGCCCCGCCCGCTCCGTAAAATGTGGCGCGTGGGCTTCAGAGCATGCCATGCCATCACCGCCACCATCGTGGCCTGGGATCACCGTCGGCTCTTGAAATCTCTGGGCATTGGCCAAGGGGAATTCGTCCGGCTTACCCTGAAGGCTGGACAACGCTTCCTCCGACGGCTTGACTCTCGCTCCTCTTCCTGGCAGCCTGACATTTCTTTGCGTTCCTGCCAAAAAGCTTCGCAACTTGCCACCCCCCGCTAAGTTTCATCGCGACCACACGTTACGGCAACATGTCCCTGCACGACACCATGAAACGGTTTCTCACTCCCGCATTGCTCTGCGCTCCGGTGCTGGCCCTCTGTCCGACCGCTTCCGCTCAAGAAGCCCCCGCGCTCACTCCCGAGCAGACCGCGAGCATCATGAAGCAACTCGAACAAATCGAGGGGCAGATCACCAAGAACCGCGGCGATGCCCTCAGCGCGGCCTTGACCCGCTTCCGAGCCGCCATGAACGGAGACAAGGAGGCGATCGACCTGTGGCTTGCCTGTAACAAACTTGAAAACTTCGACAAGCGCGACCTCAAGGCCACGGAATTCCAGACCTGGAAGGATCAGCAGGATAACCGGATGAAGGACCCTGATTTCGCCACCGGTCTGCGTCTTCAGTTGGAATATCTTGTCCTCAGCATCCAGGCTCAAGATATCAAGGACATCGAGAAGATGGGCCCAACTGTCGCCGCATTGCAGGCCTACCTTCCTAAGACCATCGGTGCCGTACAGGCCACCATGAAGCACAACGCTTCCGGGGCCGTTGAGGAAAAGAATCCTGGAGGTCGTGGGCCTGGCGGCAACAGAGGCGGCGGCGGTGGCAACCGAGGAGGCGGCGGCGGCAACTTGGGACAGATGCTCCGTCAGCCCGTTAAGGGCTCCATCTTCAGCCAGGCTTACACGCTGGACCAGATGATGAACCGTCAGGATTGGGAGTACTCCCCCCTGAACATCAACGGCATCTACAAGAACGTCATCCTCCCCTACTACCTGGATCAGAAACCAGCGGATGTCCCTGCCCAGTATGATGCGATGATCAACGCTGAGCTGACCATGCGAAAAGGGACCATGAGCGAAACGGAGTTTGCCCAATACTACAAGGAAGAAGGTCCCGACCTCCAGTGGGGCAGGGCCAGCTACCTCCTCCAGCACAAGATCACGCCAATTCTGGCCATGGCCGACATGCTCAAGATCATCCGTGAGAACCCCACCCACCCCAAGGCGGGCGGTTGGGTGAAACAACTTCGCGAGGCGGTCAACCAGACCCAGATCCCCACCACGCCGACCTCCTCAGAGCCGGCACCCGCCGCCCCCCAAACCTAGCGGCAGGCAGGGTCACTCCCGGCCATCGTTTCCTATAGCCGGACCCCCAGCGGGGCCCGGCTTTTTTACGGCCGGATCACGGCTGTTCAGGTGACCGGTGACTGCTGCCCTGCACCAGCCGGACCGCCTCCTTCACCCGCCAGCCAGCCGTCTCCAGCATCGCCAGCGCCGCCGCCGCCTCGCATCCTGTTATTTCCCTTACCAGGCGTACCGCACGATCCTTGAGTTTCACATTGCTCGCATTCAGGTCCACCATCAGATTGCTCACCACCTTGCCGGTGTGCACCATGGCCAGGGTGGTCAGCGTATTGAGCACCACCTTGGTGGCCGTGCCAGCCTTCAGTCGCGTGGAGCCCGTGAGCACTTCCGGCCCCGTATTGACCCTCAAGATGCGATCTGGAGCGTGCTTCGGAGCCACTTCCAGCGCGGGATTGAAGCACAACATGGCCGTGACCGCACCAAGCCGGCGGGCCTCATGCAAAGCCCCCCAGACAAACGGTGTGCGCCCGCTCGCAGCAATCCCCAGCACCACATCTCCACGACGGACGCCGCGATAGCGCACCGCATCCGCACCTGCCGCCGAGTTGTCCTCCGCCCCCTCCACCGCCGACCAGATGGCCCGCCGGCCACCGGCCATGATTCCTTGAACCTGATCCGGTGGCACGCGAAATGTCGGAGGACACTCGCTGGCATCCAGCACGCCCAGCCGGCCGCTGGTGCCAGCGCCCACATAATAGAGGCGCCGCCCCGCCTTGAAGGCGCGCACCGTTTGCTCAACCAGCCACTCCAAGTCCTCGGCCACCTCCAAGACCGCCGCGCAGGACGCTTCACTCTCCCGGATCATGAGGCGCACCGCCTCTGAAAGCGGCATGGTGTCCAGATGCATGGAAGCAGGATTGCGCTGCTCGGTGGGAGACTTTGCCAGTGAAGCCAGAGCGACTACCTCCACATCGCTAGTCAACGGCGCAGCGCCTCGCGGACGAAGTGACTGCCCGGTCTGCAACAAGGGAGCCCGTGATCGGGCCAGTGCCACCGCCCCCCACACGCTTTCGCGGTCCAGGGGACGAATGCTTGATTGGGGTCGATGAATAGACAGCAGGCTGGACACTTCACCAGAAAAACGGGGCTGTTTGAGAAGCGTGCTCCCCGCCAGGATGTATTGCACCTTGGCGTCAGCATGCACCAGATGGTGCGTGCATCGGGCCGCCATGTCGGCAAGCTTTTGCGCAGCATCGTGCACGAGCTGAGTGGCCAGATCGTCACCCCGGCCCGCCTCAGTGAAGACGGTGATCGCCAGCCGGGCAATCTCCTGTTTCTCCGCCTCCTGGGTCCACGGGATCAGATCATCCGGATGATTCAGCAACAGAGCCTGCAAGATGGCCTCACCCAGGGCCGGGAACCGGCCGTTGACATCATGCTGGTACACCACCGCACGGAGAGCCTGGAGCGCGATGTCTGAGGCGCTGCCTTGGTCGCCTAAAATGTGCCCCCGCCCTCCCACTTTCACCACCCTTCCCTCGGAATTCCGACCATAGGCACAAGAACCAGTTCCACTTAGCAGAAGCACACGGGCCTCCGCATCATCCGGCCAGTCGCCAGCGGCCTCCAGGGCGGTCTCAAGGTCATCAGTTGCCAGAAAGGGTGTGTCGGGCCAGATGCCTTGAACCAGATTCACGACCCTCCGCCGGTCGTCTTCATTGCGCAACCCCGCGAAGCCGCCGCCAATGGCGGAAGGAGCGATGGTGAGCCGGTCACGAATCGACTCAAACAGGTGAATGAGCTCTGCGGACGTGGCCAGCCGGATGTTGGCCGGCCCGAGATCGAAGCGATCGATCACTTCATTCTCACCTCGGACCGAAAGCACCGTCGTGTGAGTGGCTCCGGTTTCAATGCCCAGCCAGACAGGACCTGGCAGGCGGCTCGCAGCAGTGCTCATGGGTGTTCGGTGGGCAACTAGCCCCATAAAGATACGCCTTCTGGAGGCGGAGCAACCGTGAAAAACACAGCCCCTGGTGATCACGGTCATCAATTCAGCCTTAGAGGGTTAGCACGAGACCCTAAAACCCCGATAGAGGGTGAAAAACGCTGAAGATCAGCACGATCCAGCGAGGACGGCGGCCCTGGGCAATTCTGAGAAAGTTCGGAGACGAATGCATCGAATTGCAGCGATCTGAGAAACTTCAGGCCCTCGGTGCGGCACTGTCCGTGGAGGCCGCCTTGCCGAGATCGGACTGCCAAACCATCGCCAGGGAGAGCACCTCCTGAGAGTCGACGCCGGTGCCGATAAAGGCGCGGCCTTGACCACCGTTGACTAGCTCCAGCATGGCGGCCGTGACTTGGGGAGTGACCGCAATGGGCAACGTACTCATAGCCATGGGAGTGATCGGCCAGGTGACGGCGGCAGCAAACGCCTCGTGAGCCTCCGAGGCTTCCATGTCCGCCAGCCCATGAGCGATGGTGGTGGCCATCTGAGCGTCGATGTAGGTGGCAATGGCTGGCGTGGACATGGGGCGAGTGTAATGGCCGCTGCATGGGCTTTGCAAGCCTCTTGCAGCGGCCGTGCATTGAGGGCCTATACGGTGCAGGCGGCGGCGAGCTGGACCAACTTGGTGCGCTCCGAGGTGGCGGGTGCAGGCGTCTTGCGGATGATGATCTCCCCGAAGGTCTGCTTGCCCTTGGCCTGGGCCTGGTTGAGCGCCCCGTTGCGTGTCTTCACGGCGGTGGTGTGCCAGCCGTGGAAGAGGCGGCGGTTCAGTGGCGAATCGTCGACTGTGACGATCCAGTCCCCTTTCAGCTCGGCCACCTGGGCAGAGAACTTGGTCATCTGGGCCTCGTTCCAGCCATCGTAGCAGTCGACGTCGCTGACGGTGTACGGTGGGTCCATGAAGAAGAGCGTGCCTGGGGCGTCGTACAGGCGCAGCATGCGCTCGTAGGACAGGTTCTCGACGCTCACACGGTCAAGGCGAGCACTGAGGTCCCGGATGGCTTGCTGCACGTTCTCACGGCTTCCTGTGGCGGCACCGCCGCTGGTGCGGGAGACGCCGTAGCTCGTCATGGAGGTCCCGAAGCCGATCTTGTTGCGGATGAGCCAACGGGCCGAACGCTGGAGATCCGTGAGGCCTGGTTGAGCAATGAAGTCCTTGAGGTTCTGACGGGCGTTGAGCGTCCACTGGAGCTCGGCGATCAGGGCCTCGGGATGGAACTGGACGCAGCGGTAAAGCGTGACCAGATCGCCGTTCAAATCATTGACCACCTCGACGGTGGACCTTGATTTTGCGAGGAGTACTGCGAGGCCACCAGCGAACGGTTCTACGTAAGCGGTGTGCTCTGGCAGTGGTAGGAGGTGCTTGAGCAGGCGGGATTTTCCGCCTGCCCAGCGGATGAGCGGTTTGGTGCGTTGCGCGGTCATTGGGGCGACTGACGCAATTCGAAGACTGACGTTCAATGAATGATCTATCGACCAAACCACTTTGTCAGGTGGTGCAGGGCATCTTTGGTTTTCTTAAAGATTGAAATCCCTGCGGTAGGTCCTGCACTGCTTCCGTTTGTGCTCCCTGTGGTAGGTCCTGCGCTGCTTCCTGATGTCGTGTCATCCGCCTGGAGCTCAACGTACGCTTCCTCCATTTGTTCAAGCAGCTGTTTGAGCCGTGTCAGCGTCTTACGGACGTCAGAACGATTTGCGGAATGAACTCCCATCATTCCTGTCTTTTCAATGGGTTTCGTTAGCAGATCATTGATCTTCTCGACCCCGAAGCCATCCACTTGTTCCAATTTGAAGACTTGTGGGGCAAGCGCATGGAGCCAAGTGCGTTGCTGACAGATCAAGACCGGTAGAGCTGTTAATAGTCCTGCAAGCTGTGCATGCCTAGTCTGCTGCTTCATGAATCTCAGGTTGGAGCTGTACTCAAATTGCTGAAATATAAGCCCGATGAAAAGTATGATGAAGGCGTAGGCCGCGAACTGCGCATTTAGGGAGCCAAAGATGTCACCAAATTGGCCCACCTCAGCCAAAGTCACAGTTTCATCGGCTTTAACTGCTTCCCCACCAGCGTTTGAGATCGCAATTTCCTGTTTGAATTTTTTGAGTCGATCCAGAGTCACCGAGGGGTGGGAGGTGGTCATCCAGTATACCAGAATACCAATCGCCATGAGCGACAAACTGTAGAGAACACTGTGCCTTTGATGGTGCCTTTGATTCATGGAGGCACCTATCATGCAATTTTGGCGTTCGCAATAGCCGTGAAACTTTCGTTAAACTGCGAAACGCAGCCTAGGTTTACTCCACCGTGGTCTTATGGGCGAGGGCTTCGACCTCGGAGCGGTCGAGGCGGAGGCGGGCCTTGGGCTTGGTCTGCTTGGCCGTGAGGAGTCCTTCCTTCACGTAGCGGTAGACGCTGAACTGAGAGCAGCCGAGGATCACGGCGGCCTCTTTGGCCGAGATCTGGGGCAGCTTGGGGACGGGCTTCCCGGCCTTAATCACCCAGGCACCATCGCTCCGCTGGAGGGCGATGGTGGGAAACTGAAATTCAAGCTGTGATCCGGGGACGGGCATCAGAGCAAGGTCAACTGTGGGTCAAGGGCTTTGCGCTGTTGCTCCGTAAAGTGTGCAAGCGCCTCTTGATAGCTGTACGCACGATAGACACCCTCACGGCCGCGCTGATCGCCCGCACCGTGCCACACCGTGATGAAGCCGAGCTGGAGCAGCTCCGTGGTGCGTGGGCGAAACGTGAGGATATCCATGTTGGCTTTGGCCGCGATCTGACGGGTCGTGCCGGGGCCGTGTTGTTTCCACGCCTCATAGACCGCCAACCGCAGCTCACTGAGGCGAGACTGGAGGCTCTCCCACGTTTCGATTGAGTAGTCGATGGCGGTGTCCATATCAGAGGTCGTGGTATTTGAAGCAGGAGTCGAGGTATTCGAACTCGATGCGGGTGACGGTGGTTTGCGGGCTGCAGCCCTTGTGGGTCTTGCAGAAAAAGGCGATGAACTCGTCTGGTGTCATGTCTGGGAAACCTTCACGGGCGGTTTCGTTCGGTCGGTTGAGCAGGGCTGAAAGCGGCTCCCGGATGACGCTGATGATCTGGATCCGGCCGAGCTGCACGTGCTTCTCACCCTTCTTGAGGCCCATGCCCTTTTCGATGCCCATCACGATATCACCCGCCTTGAGGTCAAGCCACCCGAGGCGACGGGTGACGTCTTTGGTTCGGGCCTTGAACTGCGGCGTCGTGAGGGCGAAGGACATGCGCTTCATGGCTTGAGTGCCTCCTTGGCTTCGCGGTTGGCTGTAGTGACCTGCTCGAACTCTTCGACGGCCCGGGCGTACTGGGCACGGAGGACGGCGAGTGCCTGGTCCCACGTGAGCTCCCCTGCGGGTGGCAGGTTGTTGGCAGCGGCGATATCGACATCGACGCGGAGACGGAAGGTGCCCCAGTAGAGCGAGACACGATTCTGACGCAGCTCATCGGCCAGCGGAATGGGTTCGTGAGGTGGACGGGGCATGGCGGTCTATTTGCGGAGTTGCTTGAGCTTTGCCTCCAGGAGCTTGATGCGGCTCTTCTGGCTTGTGGGCGATTCGTTGGCCAGGCGTAGGGCCTCGAAGATGATGGAGGGCTCGTTGGTGTGAGGGAGGCTGGCGCGGCAGTCGTCGACGCTGGTGTGGACCAGGGCGAAGGCGGTGTGCAGGCCGTGCTCAGCGAGCACGCAGGCAGAGCAGAGGTCTGCCTTAACCCAATGGCAGGCCCTGCCATTGCGGTCGGTGCAGCCATGGCAATCCATGTCGGTGCAGTGGCAAACGCGGCACTGCCTCGGAGTGGTGAACTCGTGGCCCAGGAAGGCAGCGCGAGATCCGCAGCACATCGGAGGCTTGGTGTCTGGGAAGACCTTGGGCACGTAGAGGTCCGATTTGCAGACGCGGCAGAACCAGTGAATGCAGTCGTACTGCTTGATGGGCTTAGGCTTGGCCATGGGTGGAGTTCCTCCTGTTTCTGATGGTGTACATGAGCTGCCAGGTCTGCTTGGGGCTGGCCTGGGCGATGGAGCACTTGTAGGTGCTCATGCAGATGGCCTCGGCATAAGCTCGGTCGAGACCGGCCTTGGTAAGCTCGCTGTCGAGCTTGTGAAGGGCCTGGCGCTTGGGGTCGTTCTGGGCGCGCATGGTGCTTGCAAAGGCCTTGCCGCTGTCTCCAGCGAGAGACTGGAAGTGAGCCAGCAAGACGAGGTAGTCACCGTTGGTGGCCTCACTGATGCGGCGGCCACAAGCGGCAATGGATTCGCGGCCGCGCCAGTCGGCTTCCTTCTCGTCAGTGAGGTCCAGCTCCTTGGCGCGGGTGTAGCCCTTCTTGGCCCACTGTGAGAGTGTGGCCTTTTGGAGATTGGTGAGGGGCTTGCTCAGCGTGGGGATGGGTTTGGGCATGGCGTGTGCGGGTTTGAGAAACCACTAATTGACGCTGATGAACGCTAATGGTCAGCCGTCGATGATCATCTTCAGTGTAGCTGCGAGGGCTTGGTCATCGTCACTCATGAGGTCTTGGGTGTCTGGGTCTTCGCAGACCTCGATGTAGTGACGGACGAACTGCTTCACCTGGCTGCGAAGTTCGCTGGTGAACTCCGGGCTGTTGGTGACGCGGTCTCTGACCTCGTCGTAGTAGTCATCCGCCCGGAGACGAGCCGTAGGATGAACTGTTTTGGCCATCAATAAGACGTCAGCCAGGGTTTGCGTCCCGATGCCCGCGAAATAGCGGAGAGCTGGGCTGGTGGCAAAGCGACGAAGGACACGGGTAGCAGCGTGGGTAACATCAGTGTTGGACATGGCGTGGCGTGGGTGGTGGTGGTGAATGAGTGATGGAGCAGCTCCGGGGAGCTGCTCCAGTGAGGGTCAGGATTCGAGAGAGGTCTCGCCCAGGGCGCTGAGTTCGCAGCCCACTACAGCGAGGCCCATGAGGCCGTAGTCACCGAGACTCTTGACCGTGGTCTTGATGGCCTGGGCGGCCATAGCGATCTTGGCCTCTGCTTCCGGTCCCATCTGTTTGATCTGAAACTGGAGGGCGGCGAGTTGGAGTTCTTCTGTGGTCATGGCTCAGGGGTTGGGAAGGTTGACTTTGAACAAGGGAGCGGTGCGACGTTGGTGGTGCTGCTCCTCCAGCACTTCCGCACGGCCGTCGTAGAGGGCGCGGAGACGGGTTCGAGAGGTCACAACCCACAGGAGAGCGGACCAGTGGGCGAGGATCAGGGCGATGAATCCCCAGGTCAATCCAGCGGGTGCCTCGGAGAGGAGGCCGCAGAACTGGCGGGGCCATTCCCACAGGCTGTCGGCCTGCGGGGCCTCAGCGGGCACGGTGGCCGCGCTGAGGTTGGGTGGGGCGTCCATGATGATGTAGAGGGGTTCCTCTGCGACATCCATGGGCGGCATGGTGGTGGTGGCGTTGTCGCCACCGAAGGCGATGAGAGCGGCCAGGAGCAGTGTTTTCATAGGCTTTGCAGTGGGCTTGCGGTTGAGGTTGCGGTTGAGGTTGCGGTGATCAGGCGGTGGCGACGGCGGGCTGGACGATTTCCGGTTGAAGGTCGAGATCGATCACGAACTTCTCTTCCTGAGTGACCTCCACGCCCATCGCTGAAAGGTCTGCCTTCAACTCCACCAGCTTGGTCTGGTCTCCGGACTTTTTGCAGAGTTCCTCCGTGGCCCGGTACTCGATGATGATGGCTTCCTTGTTGATCTCCTCCTTCGTGCGGACAAACTTTTTGACGTACTTCACGAAGGCCTTCACTGCGGCAAGAAACCCCTCCACGGTCTGCTTCTTCTTGGTGCCAGTGGGACGAACGAAGGTCACCGCAGGCGGTGAGGTGTGCCAGCCGATCTTGTGGCCACCGTAGAGCTCCACCTTCTGGCGCTTCTGAAACAGTTCGGGGTGACCCTCAGCATACTGCATGAGCACGGTCTCATGCGCGTCCCTGAACGCGACGATAGGACGCGCTTTGTCGTCATATTTCTTCTTCAATTTCTCCACCAGTTTGGCGGCCTTGATTTCAAGCGCCTCCACCTTGAGGTGGGCCTCAATGTAGGAGGCCAGGCTGGCGCGGGCCTGGGCCTCGGTGGGGACGATGGCGGCGACGGTGCGAGATGTGGTACGTGTGCTCATGTGGTATGTGGCGTTATAGGGTGATGGGTTACTCGGCGGTCATGAGGACGGCCTGGATCAGGGCAGTCACGCGGATGCGGCCTTCCTCGGTGAGGGTGTGGAAGTCACCGCGATGGGTGGCAATGAGGCGGTGACGGTGCAGGGACTGACGGACGGCTCCGAGCTCGGCCTCGCTCATGCCCAGCTCCTCCAGGAGCTGGTCTTCGCTCATGCCCCGGCTGTGTTGAGCCAGGGCCACGAGCACCAGGCTCGGAGCCACGGTGATCTTGGATGCGTGCAGGTATTGTAGGAGAGCGCGGGTGCCGTTGAGCACCTGCTGGGCTCCTGGCATTTCGGCGGGATCGTATTCGATGGGCATGGCGTGGCTTGGGTGGAGAGTTAGCGGAGGCACTTAGGACGAGAGGCATCACGGCGGCGGCGTTTCACAAGGCGAGCGTGCATGCGGTAAAAGCGCCGGCGGGTGATGCGCAGCGCGAGGTGGTGCTGCTGGCGCTCGGGGTAGTCAGCGGGCAAGGCATTGAAGCCTGCTTCGGCGAGGGCAAGGGTGTACTGGAGAGCTTCGGTGACGTTCATGGCGTGGCGTGGTGATGGGTTCCAGGAGTCTTAGGACGGGTCTTCCAGGAGGCGGTAGTTCCGCACCAGGTGCTCGTGGGCGAGCTGGAAGGCTTTGGTCGGGGTCTTGGCCCCTTTGGTCATCAGCTCGCGGGCAATGCGGATCTGGTGCCACAGGGCACGCAGGCGGCCGTGGTGGGTGACGACGGTGGTGGCCAGGTCGAGCAGCTCGGCGACGGCCTCGGGCCAGACGCGGGTGAGCAGCTCGCCAGCGGCTTCCTCGGCCTTGTCCTTGAGGTCGGCCTTCATGCGCACGCCGACGCGGCTGAACTGCTGGTCGTTCTCTTCAATGGCGTCGAGCAGCTCGGGATTGCCGACCAGGGCAATGGGGCACCCGGTGGCATCATGGAAATCGAAGAGAGCCTCCCGGCCCACCCGGGTGAGACGATGGGCGTTGTCGATGATCAGCATGCGGCCGGACCCCTTCAAACGTTCCACGAGGAACGAGCCGCGATTCCCGTCACGCTTGCGGCGGTAGGCGCTGGTGTCGATCTGACGCCAGATGGCGGTGATGATGCCGTTGGTATCTGAGCCACTGAAACGGCTCAGCGTGATCTGGAGGCTCAGCGGGGTCTTGCTGGTGTAGAGCTGGATGGCGCGGCTCTTGCCCACACCCGCGTCGCCGAAGATCAGACCGACGTGAGAGTTCTTGCGGATCAACTCCAGGGCGTTGTGGACCTGCTTGGTGACCAGCGTGGGAAAGGTCTCGATCTCCTGGATGACCAGGGCTCGCATTTCATCGAGCTTGATGAGGTCGCGGATCTTGAGCTCAATGCCGCCGACGTCGCCCTCAAAACGGTCGCTGAGGTAGCGGCTGACCATGGCCTCAGAGGCGTCGATGCGTTTGCCGAGGTCCTTGAGGGAAAGGCTCTCGCGGTCCTTGTACTTCTGGAGCTGCTGACGCAGCAGCTGGTCGATGGGCTTGACGCGGTCGTTGGCGGGCGTGGCGGTGGGCGGTGTCATGGCGTGGCGTGGCGTATGAGTTGAGGAAATTACAGGTCGAAGATGCTGCACCCATCCCCAGCGTCCGGGGCGGGAGTGGTGGCCGGAATGATCATCACTGGCTCCTCGTCGAGGATGCTGGCGGCCTCGCGGGCGGCGGCCTTGCGCTTTGTCCTGGCCTCGTGCTCCTTGGGTGTTACGGGCAGACCCTTGATGACGCGGTCATTGTGCTCCTGCTGCTCGGCACGCTCGGCGGCCAGGGCCTCGGCACGGTGGGCGACGGGAGCCTCGACATCGGCATTCATCTGGCTGACGCGGCCCATGCGGCTGATGACGGCAGCGTGGTCAATGCGGGTGCTGGCGACAATGCGGTGGAGCAGGCCGATGGCCGCGCCTGTGGTGTCGCAGCACAGGGCGATATCAGGAGAGAGCGGATTGGAGAAGATCATGAACTGCTCACCCGGGCGGAGCATGATATCGCGGCCTGTGGAGGTCTTGGCGTGGGCGTCGTAGCGGAGGATCTCGCCGCCGCCGTAGACGCGGATCTCGCGGTCCTCGACATGGCGGACATGAGCCATACGGCCTGGCAGGATCTGATTCCAGGTCCAGGGCGTGAGGCGGGTCAGCTTGTGCTTTCCTCCATCCCACACCTCACGGGGGCTGAGGTTACGGATCTCAATGAGCTTGTCCTTCTGGGCCTGGCTGGCGAAGGCCATGGTGATCAGCTCGGCCCTCTCGGGTGGGAGCATGAGGAGCTGCTGCTGCATGTCCTCAATGGGCACAAACTGGTCGTCTCCCCACTCGGGCAGGCGGTAGAGGGTCTTGGTATGGCCGAGGGTCTTCCAGCCCTCCAGCGTGTGCCAGTGGCGGTCACGCAGGGCCTCCTTGAGATCGACCATCAGGCTCATGAACTGGGCCTCGGTGAGGACGGGCAGCTTGAGCAGGTGCCAGCGTTCCTGGGGCACCTTCTTGAGCAGCTTCTCCACGTAGGAGATGATGGCCTTCTGCTCCTCCGGGGATTCCTCACGGTTGCGGCCCGTGGCACCGGGAAGGGCGGCGATCATGTTTCGCCAGAGGTTGAAGACCGATTCACGTGATGCCTTGAACCGGAAGTTGCCCTTGGCAGGACCGTCGTAGATGAGGCCTTTGAGGGCGCGGTTGTCCATGCCGCCCTTGTCGATGATGATCTTCTTATCGGTCGCGGCCAGGAATCCCTCGGCCAGCTCATTGCGGACCGTGGCGGTCCCACGCTCGACAATGACATGGGTGCCGAGGTCGGCCCGGTAGCCGTTGGTGGAAAAGTGGGTGAGGATCATCCAGAACGCGTCCTCTTCCTTGAGGCCGAGTTTGGAGCCGTCCTCCTTTTCCAGACGGGGCTGGAATCCATCCATGATCTCGTAGCCGCTGAAGAAGTCGAGCAGGTTGAAGGACTGGGGGCGGGCCACCTGGCCGTTGGACCAGGCGACATTGATGTCGTGGTACTGGTCATCAATCATGAGGACCTGGCCGACGTCCAGGCCGACGCGGGTGGTGTACACCTTGGAGAGCAGAGCCTTGGCCTTGCTGCGCCCCTGGCGGGCCAGGGTGCGCTCCACCTGGTCAGGGAGGTGCTTGGTCAGGTTCTCATAGCTCCACCCGCGAGGGTGCAGGCATCCGGGCTGGTTGGCCGGGGGCTCGCTGTAGCCAGGGATGACCGAGGCGGTATTTCCTCGACGCCACTGGCGCAGACGGTCCATCAGGACGCGGTAGGTCTGCTTGGCTCCGCCATTGCGCTGGAAGCGCTCGTACTCGCCCTGCCAGTAGCTGATGAAGGCCGGGGGCAACCCGCGCACATCACCTTCCCCCAGGTACTTGGCGTACTTGCGCTTGTCGATGAGGCCGAGCACGCCCTCCTTTTGGTAGGCATAGAAGAAGCGGGTCAGCGTGGCCTGGCTCACGCCCCAGGCCTGGGCGAGGGTGCGGGATTGCGTAGTCCATCCGCGCCCAATGGCTGTGAGCTGCTCCATGCGGGCAGTCCAGAGCTGGACATGGGTGCGGGCCTCGGGTGGGAGGCATGAAGCGGTGATGGTGGAGAGCATGAGAGTGGGAGCGGTTGAGGCGATGCGATCAGGCAGCGCAGGCGATTTGTTTGGCGGCGGCCTCACGGGCGGCACGGCGTTTGCAGGCAAAGCGGAGGGAGACCCAGGCCCCACGTCCATGGCGCACGCCTGCGACATTGAGCAGGATGTCTATATCCCGCTGGTCGAGCTGGCAGAGTTCGCGGAGATAATCCTCATCATCCATCTGGCCAAGACGCAGGAGCTGACCCTCGGCAGCAGCAGTGACCACCTCAACGCGAGGTGGAACCTCACTCCCAAGGATGACTGGGACGGACAGGGCGCGGAGGTATTCTGCCGCTGCTGGATCTTGAGCGATCTGCTGTCCTGCCATATCGCTAATGCGGATCTCGGGCTTCCAGCGCTGATCACAGTCTTCCAGCTTGGCACTCAGGGCCTGCATGGCGTCTTTGAGGCGCTTGGCCCAGGCGATGAACTTGAGGATGCCGTAGTCGTCGTCAGTGCCGCCCCGGGTGAGGTAGGCGCAGTACTCGAAGCCGTTGTGCAGGACTTGAATGTGGTAGTCCATGGCGTGGGTCGTGGGGGTGGTGGCGTGGCTTTGCATGGCGTTTGCAAGTGGGTTGACTGTGGACAAAACGGTCAGAGGTCTGCGGCGATGTAGTGGCCCCGGGAGGTGCGGGTGATGAAGTTTTCCAGGTAGAGGTTCTGGAGGATGTTGCTGACCTTGATCTTGTCGGCCCGGAGGATCATGACGATATCCTGCGAGCAGACTGGGATGCGGCTGGAGCGCACCACGGCCAACACTTGCCCCACGAACCCACGCGGCCCGAGCCGCCGCCTGTTTTCGTAAGCCGCCTCACTGAGCAGGCTCCGTCTGGAGCGGCGGGGTGCCCGGGCGATGGCGACATGGACGGTTGACTCTGCCTCGCGGCAGATGCGGGACTGAGACCAGATGGGGTCGGTGATCATGGCGTTATTTCCCTTCTCCTTTCGTGGGTTTGGGTTTCTTGACTGGGGGGAGCTTGAAGTCCTTGCCGGGGCCTTCGTAGCCGACGTGGCAGCCCTTCCCGTACACCCGGGTCCAGGCCTCGCGCTCGGCGGCGGTGACCAGGATGTGGATGTTGCCGGGTGCTCCGGTGGGGGCGTCGGGCGGCCAGGTCACGAGGACCTCAGTGGTGCCCATTTCCTTGATGGCGGTCGCGGCGTCCTTGAGCGTGGGGTGCTGCTTGGTCTGCGCGATGAGAGCCTTGGCCTCCTCGTCCAGGATCTGCTCCCGGGCCTCTGTCTCCCGGGCCTTGGCATCCTTGGTCTTGCTGGCGTGCATGGCCTTGGCCATGCGCTCCTTGGCCGTCTGCACCACGCCGAGCCAGTTGGTCAGCTCTTCTTCGAGGTCCTCAATGGACACGTGGCCCGTGATCTTCTGGTTGGGGTCACGGGCCAGGGGCAGGCTGTAGACCAGGGTTTCCCACTTGGTGATATTCTCGGTGCGGAGGCCGATCATGTGCTCGGTCACGCTGCCGAAGTAGCCCTGGGCCTGCTGCTCCGGGGTCTCGATGGGCTTGGTGGAGTTGCCGCCCTTGTGCCGGTCCTTGTCGAGGTTGGCTCCTGCGTCCTTGCGGGCGATGCCCAGTTCCTGCATCACCTCCTTGGCCGTCTTCCCGTCCGTGAGGTTCTGCACGGCGGCGGTGATTTCCTGCTGCTCCGCTTCGGTGAGGGAGGACAGTGGAGCGGTGAGGAGTTTCTCCTCCAGCTTCTCCAGCATGGGGATGCGCTTTTTTGAGCCCTCCGCCATCAGGATGTACTTGGTGGCGGTGTCATCAGTGATGCCGACCTCCTGCTGTACGAGCTCGCCCCAGGAAATACCCGACGCGTTCGGGTTTTTGCGTCCCCGGGTCTCCCCGAGGTTCTTTTTGAGCCGCTTCAGTTCAAGGCCCATCAAGATCATGAGGCTGGAACCAGCCGTCAGGTGCATCTTGATGTGGCGGTAAAGCTTGCGGACGCCTTCGAACTCCTGGGACAGGGCAACGGTGGCTGCGGGCTGGGTGGTGAGTGAGCTAGTCATGAAGTTAGGGCTGGGTGTCTTGAAGGCTTAGGGGCAGTTCCATTTGCAGGCGCTCTGCATGGCGGAAGTGGGCAGCGGCTACCTCGCACTTGGAGGCGAACTCGTGATCCTCCCGGAGTTGCCTCGAAGCCTCTTCTAGGATTTCCGCCCGCTCCCCCAATGACGGCACATCGGGGAGGTGCTTGAGGGCCAACCGAATCAGTTTGCCAGTGGCGTTCATGGTTGGATTTGAAGGTGGGTTGCGATGCGTGCCCTCAGATGGGGACAAAGCTCAGTGTCGATTGCCCATCGCACTGAGTTCCGATGGGAGCCCAGTTCCTTCGCCAGCTTGGTGATGCTGGAATCCCGGTCGATCAGGGCTTTGCGGACAGCCTTACCAAATTTTGATTGGCGGCTCTTTTGTGCTGTGTTAGGGTGCGCCATAGTGCTCTTGCACTATGCAATAGCACACAGTGCTATTTCGGCAAGACTAAAAATGACACACAGATGGATTTTTCTGAGAGGTTGAAGGCGCTACGGACCCGTTTGGGTCTCACACAGAGGGATTTTGCAGAAAAGCTGAAGCTCAGTGTTGGTTATGTGTATCAGCTTGAGGCTGGGAAACGTGCACCGAGTGAGAGTCTCCTCGTGTTGCTCGATCTCATTGAGAAGGAAGCGGCGGCAACGCCCTCCCCACGTAGCAAAATGCGGGATGCTCGCGAAGCCAAAGGGTGGACGATCAGAGACCTGTCCAAAGCCACCGGATACGCCGTGGGGGTGCTTCAGGCCATGGAGGAGGCTTCAGGGCGTGCCAGTGAGAAGATGATCAATGCGATATCGACCGCATTGGGCATTCCAGTGGAGGATCTGATGCAAGGCTCTGATGCGCCCAAGATCATCGACGAGACTGGCCGCACTGGCACCATGGGGGCGATCCCCAATCTCCAAGTGCCGCCTGGGACAACGGCCCGGATCATCCCCCACTTGTCCTTTGCCCAGGCCGGGAAGATGGAGGCCTGTTGGGAGGATGGCGGCTATGAGTACGAAGGGCGTGTCGCTCTGAATGTCAAAGACCCAAAAGCGTTTACTGTCGAGATCCGAGGGGATTCGATGGAGGACAAGATTTCCCCAGGCGATACCATCATGGTCTATCCCAGCAAGGAGCCTCGCAATGGAAGCGTCGTGCTGGCCCGCCTGACTGACGACGCTGGGGGGGATGTGTTTTGCAAGCTCTACACCGCTAAAAACCAGGGCAAGGAAGTGCTTCTTACCAGCTTTAACCCGGCTTACCCTCCGATGGAATATCGTCGGGAGGACTTCCGTTTTATCTATCCCGTTGTCGAAGTCAGGAAACCCTTAACCTATTGAATGTCCGCTATGAGCGATTCCAAGACGTTGTATCAGGTCCACACCGGCTCAGAGGAGCTTGGCCCGTTCACTCTCACGCAGCTGCGGTCCATGTGGAAGGCTGGCCAGTTCACTGCTGACTCCAATTGCCGCGTGGCGGGGAGGGATCAGTGGTTTCCCTTGATGCGGGTTGCCGAAAGGCAGCCATTCTTTACGCGGCTGAGGATCGTGGGGTTAACACTTATCGCGGGCGTGGTCACTCTTTACGGGCTGGCGTTTTGGCAGAACAACACTCGCGAAATGGCGGTGGCGGCGACACTGGAACGGTTTCCCAATGAGTATGTTTTCCCGGATGACCCCCTGGCACTGCGGTTTCGTGCATATGTACTTGAGAGGATGGCAAAGAGCATCGTCCGCAACGCGCCGTTCATGGGGGGGAATGTGCGCCCCGTTCATAGGCTTGCCGCTCAGGCGGTATCGTTGGCAAAAGACATGGTGGCGACTGCTGATGAATTGGGCGTGCCTGCTGAAGGCGTGAATGTGGATGATGCACAAAGAGAGGCAATCGAGCAAAAGGCATCGCCAACGAGCGACTTCATGTACCCATTGAGGGAAAAGCGTGTGGAGTTGATCAGAGCGCAAAATGAGCTGCTGAAGCAACTGAAGCAGCGCTGATTGCCAAACGGCCGCCAGTGTGCGATAAGGCGGCCTGAAATACTGAGTGCATCCCGACAAGTGCCCCTGCTGGGCCTGTCTGGATGCACTTTTCTTTTGCGGATCATGCGGCTTTTGCGGGGTTGTTAGACCCTCGTACCAAGTGGGGTTAAGAGGCGGGCGTTCCACCGAACGTCCCACTTCAACCCACGCCGCCCATGCCGCCCAACCTTGATTCGTTTCCCCGCCGTCGTCAGGACGCCCCGGCTCCTGAGCCTTCCTTTGCCACCCTTGAGCAGGTGGCCATCCAGAAGCCCCAGTTCCTCCAGGGGCACATGACCAAGCTTGGCCTGGTGCTCACGGGTCTGAGTTTGATCGGCGGCCTCTTCGGGATTGTGGTCCCGGCTGAGGAGTTGAAGGCCCTGGCCAAGACGGCCTCTGACAACTGGGGGGTGATCGGCACGCTCGTCGGTCTGGCCCTGGCCGCCTACGGCAAGATCCGGCGCAACTGGCGTCAGGACAATCTCGCTCAAATCATCGAGCCTGGCATCGACCCCTATGTGGAGGAAGGCCGGGCCTCACAAGGTTCCCCTGCGGACATCAGCGGGAAAAGCGCGGCGGCGGACGGTGGGCCAGGCGTGGCGCGCACCGTCGCCGCGCTCCTGCTGGCAAGCTGCTTGCTGAGCAGCTGCGCCACGCAGAACTCGCCCATTCAACAGGCCATCGCGGATCGCATCCGGGGTGCCCTGGTGGTGCCAGAGTCGGGGCTCGTGGGCGGCATTGGTGCCAGGGCCTTGGGTGGGGCGGTGCCTACTACACCTTTTCAGGCGTTCTTTGCAGCGCCCTTGCAAAGTGGTGCCAACCTCAACCAGGGGGTGCAGCCGTGAAAGGTGTTGTTTCCTCTCTCTGTCTGCCTGTCCTGCTGGCGTCCTGTGTGGTCCAGGGCGAGAAGATGCAGCGGCCTGATCAGTCCAGCTACACTTACTTCTATGGCCAGCTGGGCGGTGCGGCCAACGCGACCAGCTCCTCGGGTACATCGATCACAGCGGACCTACAGAAGTCCTTCCAGGACTTCCTCGCCATGGTCGGCGTCTCGGTCGCCGCCTGGTCACAGGCTGCCATCGCCAAGGCCAAGGAGATCTCAACCCAATACCAGGCGGGACAGCTCACGAAGCAACAGGCCCAGAGCCAAATGCATGCCCTCCAGATGGCTGAGTTGGCCAGCAAGGAGCGCATGGCCCTGACGCCCGTCACCGCAACCCCACTCCCCTGAGCCATGCCTACTCCTACCGTGAATCAACGCATCTATGCCGAGGGGCTCAAATACATTGGGGTCAAGGAATGGCCGGGGCCGAAGACCAACCCGCAAATCGCGGAGATGTTCCGCCTTGCGCCCGACTGGCTGGACCAAGACGACAGCAAGACTGCCTGGTGCGGGATCTTCCGGGGTACCGTGGGGCACCTCACGGCCACGGGTGTGCCTGCTGAGCACTACCGGGCCGCCAACTGGCTCAACTGGGGCGAGCCGGTGAAACTGGATGATGCCCGCCAGGGTGACACCGTGGTCTTCAGCCGCACGGGCGGCAATCACGTGGCCATCTTTGACCGCCTGGAAGGCGACAAGGTCTGGGTCCTGGGTGGCAACCAGGGCAACGCCGTCAGCATCGCCCCCTATGCCCGCTCCCTGGTGCGCGGGGTGAGGCGGTTCAAGGAAAGTAAGTGAAGCGCCTCAACCTGACCCCGATTCGAGCATGATCATTCCACCCATCTACATCGCCCCCTTCCTGGGCATCCTCTTCCTGTTCCTGGTCGACTTCGGGACGGCGCTGCTGCTGACATGGCTGTGCACCGTGGCCGTGGTCCACTTCGTGGAGGAGGTGCAGGGGGAGCTCTGGACCTACTTTGGCCGGATCTCAGGCAACCGCCTGGTGGAAGGCTTTGGGTTCATCGCAGGTGTGGTCTTGGTGGTGTTGCCTGCCCTGGGGCTCCAGGTGGTGGCCTCCTGGCTGACCTTCCGGCATGGCCTGCTCGCGCCTGACCCGGTGTGGCTGGGTGTGCTGGTGGGAGCCCTGGTGGGGGATGCCCTGGCATCCCATCTCTTGCTGGTGGCCCAGGGGCACACTCCCAACCCCGGCATCGGCAGTGCCCTGGTCTATGTGGTCCAGGGGGTCATGCTCACGGCCCTGTGCCAGCCCACCATTGCAGAGCATCCCTGGCTCGCAGGTCTCGGCTTCGCGGCCGGGGCGGGCTTCTTCGCCTCCGTGTTGCCCCTCATGCGGGCCACGGCACGACTGACCGCCTGAAGGCGGAACTCCAACACTCAACACGACTCCCACGCTCCCACGTATGTTATTTCCGCTACTCGCCGAGACCTTGCCCCAGACGCCCCCTGTCGATTCAGGCTTCTTCAAAGACTGGATCTCCATGGCGGTATTTGTCGGGGGGCTGGCTCTGGCCATCTACGGTCGGTTTGCCAGTCGCAAGGTGATGGTAGAGCCCAACCCTGTGCAGGTGCAGGTGCAGACTGCTCCCGTCTATGCGACCAAGGAGCAACATGAAGACCTGGCCAGGCGGATGGACCGCTTTGAGGCGAAGTTCGACAAGGCTTTCGAAGACCTAAAAAAGTCCCGGAGCGAGGATATTCAGAACCTCCACCGTCACCTGGATTCGGTGGTCAAGACGGTTGAGGAGCATTCCAAGGACGTCTCTCGCATGCACCAGGACTCGATCAAAACGGCGTTCGACCGGATCAACGAAGTCTCTGAACAGGCCAGCAAGACGGAAGGCGTGGTCGAGATGCTGAGACAGAAAGGAGCCCGTTCGTCATGAGCAATGCCAAAGCATCAGGAGAGCTGATCAAGGAAGTGCGGCGCATCTTGAGCGCCTTCCCGACTGGGAAGCGGGCCACGGCCCAGTGGCTGGCTGGCAAGATCAACAACGACACGCCCCTGGTCACCGACGAGGACCTGGTGAACGCCGCCCTGCTGTGGAACCAGGGCAAGGGTTATGTCTCTTACACCCACAACGAGGAGATGGACCAGGACGAATGGATCCTGACCGAACGCGGCCGGAAACAAGAGGGATTGGCATGAACCATGTCTACCAGGAAACCACGCGGAGACGCGAAACTCAAGATGCTATCAGACGAGCTCCAGGAGGAGATCTGGGAGCGTCAGAACAAGTCCACGCACGCTGCGGTGTGCAAGTGGCTGGCCGAGGAGATGGACGTCTGCACCTCGGTGGGTGCCTTGTCGGACTTCTATGCCTGGTTCTCGCTGCGACGGGATCTGCGGGAAGCGGACACGGAGATCACCGGTCTGATGGATCTCATCAAGGAGCGCGGCTCCAGCCTCGACTTGCAGCAGCTCCAGGAGCTGGAGCAGGCCCTCTTTCTGCTGCGTGCCCGGAAGAGCGGGGATTGGAAACAACAAAAGGCAGCGCTGGAGCTGGTGATCAAAGCCCAGACGGGAAAACGGGAGGATCGCAAGGTGGCGCTCATGGAGCAGAAGGTGGCCCAGGCCGACAAGGCCAAGGAGCTGCTCGGCGACAAGGCGCTCACTCCCGAGGAGCGGGATCGGAAGATGAAGGCGGTGTTTGGAATCTCATGATGAAGTCTCCATTAGATCTCTTGCTGCCCTACCAGCGGAAGTGGGTGGATGATGAATCGCGGTTCAAGTATGGGCTGTGGTCCCGTCAGACCGGCAAGGACTTCTCCTCTGCGGCTGAGATCGTGCGTGACTGCAAGCTGCGAGACAAGACGACCTGGATGATCGCTGCACCGTCTGAGCGGCAGTCCCTGGAGACGCTGGCAAAGTGCAGTGAGTGGTCTGAGGCATTCGACCTGGCCAGTGAGGGCATCCGTGAAGAGCGTGATGGTCCCGAGGCGCTGCTGAAGCAGGGCGAGATCAAGTTTGCCAACGGCTCCCGGGTGATCGCGGTGCCTGGTCGGCCAGACACGGTGCGTGGCTTCAGCGCCAACGTGCTGATGACTGAGTTTGCGTTCTTCGAAGATCCTGACGCGACCTGGCGGGCGATCCTGCCATCCATCACCAACCCGCTGAGGGGTGGCGAAAAAAAGGTGCGTCTCATCACCACGCCCAATGGCCAGGGCAACAAGGCACATGATCTTTGGACCAAGGAAAACTCCACCAAGCACAAGTGGAGCAAGCACAAGGTCACCATCCATGACGCGGTGGCCGCTGGTCTGCCCGTCGATCCCGAGGAGCTGCGGGCCATGCTGGATGATCCCGAGGGCTGGGCACAGGAGTACGAGTGCGAGTTCCTGGATGCTGCTGGGGTGCTGCTGTCCTACGAGCTGATTGGTTCCTGCGAGGCACCGGAGGCCACGACGACACAGCCTGATGCATTCTGGGCCGCCCGCCCACAGTTCCCGCTCTATGCTGGGTGGGACTTCGCCCGAAAGAAGGATCTCTCCGTCCTGTGGACGGCCCAGAAGATCGGCCCGCTCCTGGTGACCAAGGAAGTGCTGGTCATGCGAGGCATGAGCACCCCCAAGCAGGTGGAGCTCGTGAGTCACCGCCTGAAAAACATCACGCGCCTGTGCCTGGACTACACCGGAGCGGGTGTGGGCGCGGGCGATCTCCTGGTGGAGAAGTTTGGCGAGTGGAACTTCGACAAGCACCAGTTTGGCAAGGTGGAGCTGTGCACCTTTACCGACTCCCTGAAGCGTGACATCTTCCCCAGCCTGAAGGTGGCCATGGAACAGCGTGGCCTCCTCGTACCAGGCACTCGTGAGATCCGTGAGGACTTGCACTCCATGTATCGGGTGGTGACAGCGGCGGGCAACGTGACCTACCGCGCTCCTCACTCCCCCAATGGGCACGCGGACCGTTGCACTGGACTGGCTCTCTGCCGTCGTGCTGCGGGTACTGGTGGAGCTGTCGGCGGCATGCAGTCTGTGAAGTCTGCGCGTCCTCGTGAAAGGAGGATGGCAGCATGATTGTTTCATCGCACATTCCAAGCCACAGAAACGGCCGCTGCTGCGTCGGGGCGAATCACCGCCCGAAGACCGGGCGTTTCGCCACGCGCCAAAATGCAAGGCCCTTGCAAGCGAATGCAAGGCCGTTGGGACGGTCATCCCATCGACCAAGGCAACTCGTGATCAGAAAGGGGGGCGTGAGCCATGTCTGACCGTCACCAAAGTGGACTGATCAACAAGCCTGCCACGGGCAATGCGGCCAGGCAGTGGAAGCAGACGCGCTACAACCCGTTGCGCAACTGCACGCCCGCCACGCTGAGCCGTGATCTCGACATGTTCGAAAGCGGCTGGGTTCGCAATGCTGCCTTGCTCTGGAATGCCATCATCGACCGCGATGACATGGTGCGCACGGTGGTGTCCAAGCGCACCAAGGCGGTGGCACATCGACCGTGGGACATTGTGCTGGTGGAAGAAGACAGCCCGGAGGCGCAGAGCCACAAGGATGCGCTGGAGACGTTCTTCAACCGGCTCACGGTGACCGATTGCCTGGACCTCAATGTCCGTGGCGGGTTCAGCTTGCTGGTGCGCCAGATGATGGGCGCGCAGATGCACCAGTATGCGGTGCATGAGATCATCTGGAAGCCGGGCCGCGAATTGCAGGCCGAGCTGAAGTTTTGCCCACTGTACCTTTTCGAGAACACCGAGGGCAAGCTGCGCTACACCGGGCCGATGAGCCAGGCGTCTGGCATGGAACTGGATCCAGATGGGTGGATGGTCACTGTGGGCGAGGGTCTCATGAAGGCCATCTCGGTCTGCTGGATGTTCAAGAAACTCTCATTGGCCGACTGGCTCAACTTTAGTGAGCGATTCGGGATCCCGGGTGTGCATGGCACGACCAACGCGCAGATCGGCACCCCTGAATGGGATGCGTTCGTCACTGCCCTGGAGGAGTTTGCCAACGAGTGGGTCATGGCCTCCAGCACAGGCAGCGAGGTGAAGCTGATCGAAGCGGGCAAGACAGGGGAAGCCCCGTTCCGCCCAATGGTGGACCGCATGGATGCGGCCATCGCCCGCCTGGTGCGTGGAGGTGACCTCTCCACCATCAGCCGCACGGACGGTGTGGGAGCCAGTCTGCAGGGCGAAGAATCGGGCATCCTGGAGAAGGACGATTGCGAGCTGATCTCCGACACGCTCAACATCCAGCTGACCCGCCAGGTTATTGCCTATGTCTTTGGGCCTGCGGTTGAGCCGCTGGCTTACATCAAGATTCAGCCCACTCCCGACCAGGACAACCGGGCGGAGATGGAGATCGACAACCACTTTGAAAAATTGGGCATCCCGCAGTCCAAGGCAGATATCGCCGAGAGATACGGCCGTACGCTGCCGGACGAGGGCGACGACCTGGCCGGTGAAGCGGGCAAGGCCCAGGCAGCGAGTGTGGCTGCTGCTGTCACAGCTGCCGCCCCTTCCACTACTGTGCTGGCCAATGAGGCCCCTGCTGAAGAGCAGGCCCTACGTGAGGCCGTGGTCACTGACCTGGCTCCGATCTATGCCGCCATCGCCAAGATCCTGGAGGCGGATGACGACCAGGACCTGGAGACACGTCTCCGCGAGCTGGACGGCAAGTGGGATGAGATCACCGAGGCCGTGCTGGATGGCGAGGCCACCGAGGCCGCCCTGAGCCGCATCCTGGGTGATGCCTTTGTTGAGGGCTTGAACCCTGTTGCAATCACCCGGGAAAACCTCGCCACCAAGACCAACCCTTGATACCGATCATGCACACCCGTCTTCTCACCGCTGCTGCCAGCCTGCTGCTCCGCCTTGTCTCGATGTTCCGTGCCGCGCCTGGTCGTGTGGCAATGGCCAATGAAGCCATCGCCAACGCCCTCCTGGGCGATGCCGGGTTCGAGGTGGTGGACCAGGGGCATCTGTTCGTGCCTTATGGCAACTACGCGCACAAGCTGGGGGAGCAGCGCTTTGATCAGGCGGCGGCCCAGCAGCTCGTCTCGAATTTCAACAAGCCCTGGTCCCGTATCAAGCGTTTGGCCAATGTGGGCACGCCTGTCTACATCGGGCATCCTGACGTGCCAGGGCAAGGCCACCTGTATCCCGATGGCAAAGCCTATGCCTGGATCGAGTCCCTCCAGGCTGAAGCCACGGGCCTGCGCATCGTGCCCAAGTGGAGCAAGCCTGGGGCGGAGATGATCGCCAACGCCCACTACCGCTACCACTCCGTGTACTGGGACGCCATGCCAGACGGCAAGGGCGGCTACCGCCCCGTCTACCTCATTTCCGTGGGCTTGACCAACACGCCCAACATCCCTGTGCCCGCTCTCGCCAATGAGGCGGACAACACACCCACCAACGAAATCGCACCCATGAAACTAAGCCCTGAGCTGCTCAAACTGCTGGGTCTGGCTGAGACCGCCGATGAAGCGGCCGTCATCCAGGCTGTCACCAAGATCGTCGCCGACCTGGCCGCCCTTAAAGATGCCAAGACTGGCGCTGACCAGGCAAAGAAAGACGCGGAGGTCGCGAAGACGGACTTGGAAACTACCAAGACGGGTCTGGAAAACGCGGTCAAAGCCGCCCGCTCCGCCCGCATTGAGCTCGCCCTGGACCGCCTGGTCACTGAGGGCCGCGTGCTCCCCGCTGAGCGGACCGCAGAGTCCACCCGCCTGCTGGCCCTCGCCAACGATGCCGCCATCGGCACCGAGCTGGAGACGCTCGGCAAGGCCGACCCCAAGCTCAAGACGAAGAGCCAGACGACCGAAGCCGCCGCCCGCCGTGCAGAGGCCTTGCAGCCGAAGACGGACCCGACCCGTGCCCAGGCCATCGCCAACGCGGTGCAGGTGGAGCGGGACATCCTGGAGCGGACCTACCCAGGCAACCCCAACAACCACGCGCAGTCCTTCACCAACGCCCGCAGGAAGCATCCCACCGTTTTCCAGCCGCAGACGGCCGCCTGATCAGGTGGCAACACGACGGCACGGACCGCAACCCAGAACCCACAGAACCCACCCACATGAAATACACGATGAAACAACTACTCGTGGCTGTTGCGACCGCTGTCGTCACAGCCGGTGACCGCCTGTTTGGCGGACGGCCCCGCCACGGCGTGGCCATGGCCAATACCTATGAGGAGGCAGTCGGCACGCATCACAGCGCCGTCGACCGCAAGGCGGAGGCCGCCATCACCACCCGCCATCTCCTCTACAAGAAAGGGACGGCGGACAACCAGGTCTCCGCCTGCGGAGCCGCTGAAATCCCCCTGGGCACGGTGGACAACATTGTCGATATCGATGAGCGCGTGAGCGTGCTCCTGCTCGGCAAGGGGTCCACCAAGAAGATGGTAGCCTCCGAGGCCATCACTGTGGGCGAGCAAGTCTTCACCGCCGCCGCTGGCAAGGTGCAAGATCTGCCTGCGGGTGCTGGCACCTACTACGGGGTCGGCACGGCACTCACTGCGGCGGGTGCAGACGGCGACCTCATCGAGGTGCAGGACTGCGTGCCTGTGAAGCTGGTCGTGACCTAAGCCCCAACCAATCAACTGCCGAGAGGGGAACGCCACCTGGGATCAGGCGTGACAGTCGGAGAGACGGCAATGGTTCAACTTCAAATTTCCATTCCATATGAAACAATCTTTTTATCTTGGTCCTGAAATGACGGCGTTCCACAACGCCGCCCCGGCCGACCTTTTCACCATGCGTGCAGGTATGATGTACGCATTGACCGACGAGACACTCGGCACCCTCCATGGCTTCGCCAACGACGCCAACCTGGACGCCGCCACGCTCTCTGAGCCGCTGCAACAGTTCATCGCCACCATCGTGGATCCGACTGATTTGCTCGGCACCCTGGAATCCCTGGCTCCCTCAGTGCCAGCGGCCCGCCGCTTCAGCTACCGCACGCATTCCAACAAGGAAGCGTTCATGACGGATGACGATGATTCTGACATGCGTCAGATCGGTGGAGACTTCAAGACGGTCGACGCCAAGGGTGATGATGCGAACGGCAAGACTCACAACAAGGGTCTGGCCATGGTCATCGATCACGATGAAGGTGGCGAGATGCCGGAGATCCAGCAGCGGGCCGTGGAGAGCCTGCGCAACCGCCTCCTCCGCACCGAGATCATCCGCGTGCTGCGCATCCTTGATGCCAACGACAGCAACACCGGGGTGAACTGGGGACCGACCAACGCCGCTCGCGATCCAGACGCTGACCTGTTGAGTCTCGTGGACGGTTCGGGAGACAAACGTGGCTTCAATCCGAGCCTCGTGGTGCTGGGTGGTGGAGCAGCTCTGAAACGAGTGATCGCCCTGCGCACCAAGACCGCGCCGGATGAAGTGGGTGCCCGTCTCACCGACGAGCAGCTCGCCGACTTCCTGAAGGTCGAGCGGGTGGTCACGCTCAACGCTCGTCGTCAGTCGACGGTGTCGACGAAAGCCAAGCTGCTGGGTGACGTCGCGTTCGCCTACGACGCTCGGAAGGGACTCAGCAAGGAGGATCCGTCCAACATCAAGCGCTTTGTGACGCCGACTACGAGCGGCCCGATGAGGGTGCACGTGATCCCGAAGATGAAGCGCACCCTGGTGGCCGTGGAGCACTACAGCGACATCATCTGCACCAGCGACGTCGGCATCGAGAAGCTGACCGTCACCTTCAACTAAGCCTGTTCTGCCCGGTTCATCGGGCCTGCTGACACCAGACAAGGGGCGTGGCTGCTCCGCTGCACTGCGCCCCTTGTCTTCTCTTCAACTGTTGATTCCTGCATCCTGACCATGTCACTCAAAATCTCATCACCTGGTGTGATCCTGCTCTTCAAAGGGCGGGGCATTGTGAGTGGCCTGATCCGGCTGCAGACCCGCAGCGTGTACAGCCACGCGGCCCTGCTTTACCCCGACAACCACACCCTTATCGAGAGCTGGCAGGGGGCCGGGGTACGGAAGAAAACCATCACCGACTGGGAGGGCGTGGATGCCTTCATTGTGCCCGGCATGACCGAGGCCCAGTGGAAGCAGGCGTTCCGGTTTGCGGAGGCGCAGATCGGCATGGGCTATGACTACCGATCTGTAGCGCGGTTCGTGTCACGTGTGTCTGCCCGGGAGAATGAGCGTTGGTTCTGTAGCGAGCTCGTGTTCGCCGCCCTGCACCATGCCGGGGTGGATCTCCTGGCCCGCATCCCAGCCGCAGAGGTGGCTCCAGGGCACCTGGCCTGGTCAACGCTCATGCAGCCCGTGCAGCTCTCCACCATCTGACCTCATGGCCTGGATCACTCTCACTGATGAAGACTTGAAACGCCGCCTGGCCGCGGCGGAGTACACGGCGCTGCTCAATGCGGCCAAGCAGGCCAGCCAGGATCCCGCAGATCTGGTGGCCGAGGCCATAGAAGAGATCACCGGCAAGGTGCGTGGCTACGTGGCAGCCTGCCAGAAGAACACCCTGGGCGATGGCCAGACCATCCCCTCCGAACTGAAGGCCAGCGCCCTGGCCCTGGTGCGTGACTACCTCTTCACGCGCCTGCCCCAGATGGGCTCCCTGAACGACGCCCTGCGCCAGAAGGAAACAGAACGTGCGGTGGACGAACTCCGCGATGTGGCGGCTTGCAAGCTGGCCATTGTGCCGCCCCAGACGCCAGACGTGGAGCAGGCGGGGGGTCCCGCCATCAAGCTGGTGAAGAGCCGGCCCACGATTGCCAGCCGCAAGGACACCAACGGACTCCTCTGAACAAATGGCCCTCTCCATCAAAGCCCAACCCATCAGCCAGGCACTGGCCCGCGCCGCAGAGCGTGGCCTGATGCCGACTGCCCTGGGGACGGCCCAGATCCGGGACCAGGTGGCCCAGCAGATCGTGCGCAATGCGGTGTTCAGTGCCCGGACGACCAATGCCTTCTACGTGCAGTTTCTGAAGGCGGCGGTGGAAAGGCTCCTGCAAGGGGGTCGAGGTAATGACTGGCCGCAGATCCGGCTGGAGCTGCGGATGCTCCTACAACGACTGGGCTACACACCGGAGAAGGGATTCCCTGGCGATGCCGCCCGGGGCGTGCCTCCTGCCGAGCCTGGCAGCCTGCGTGACCTCTCCTCTGACCTGCGCCTCAATCTGATCCTCAAGACGCAGGAGGAGCTCATGCGTGGAGCAGCTCTCCGCGCCCGTGGTCTGGATGGTTCGAGGGTTGATCAGTTCCCAGCGTGGGAACTGGTGCGACTGATCCCCAGGCAGGTGCCCCGTGGGTCCCGTGACAGTCGCACGAAAGGCTGGCCCCAACGGTGGGTCGAGGCCGGTGGCGAGCTCCGCAAGGGTCGCATGATCGCGCTCAAGACGGACCCGGTCTGGGATGGCCTGGGTGATAGTGCCACCTTCAGTGACGCCTTGGATGTCTCGCACCCGCCCTTCGCCTTCAACAGCGGCATGGGCTGGCGGGAGATCCACTGGCGAGAGGCTCGTGAGCTGCTCGATACGCCATCACCCAGCCAGGTGGCCCGCCAGCCTGAGCAGGCACAGAAGGTGCCAGCCACCAAGCCGGAAGCGGTGATCCCGAAGAGCAAGTTCAGTGTGCGGGGTCTGGATGATGACCGTCGCGCCCGGCTGGCAGCGGCTCTGCGCAAGAGTGAGGCAAGGCATGGGGTGATCACCTCTGCGACCGTCTTTTCCATGGGAGGGCCAGTCGATGCTTGAAATCACCATCAAGATCGATGACACGGTCACGCAGGCCCTGAAGTTCCTCCTGGGGGATTTGACGGATTTGAAGCCGCTGAACAAGAGGATCGCGGATGCTGCTGAGGTGGTGACTCGTGAGCACATCCTCTTTCGTGCTGCCCCCACCCGCCATACGACTGCCGACCGGCTGGGAGCACAGCCCACGGGATACCTCATCCGGAGAGGCAACGCGATAGAGAGTGCGAGCAATGCGGAGGGGGCCACGGTCACCCTGGGCGGTGCGCCTGAAATCTTCGCCCGGGTGGAAGGGCCTGTGACCATCAAGCCTGTTAACTCCAAGTACCTGACCATTCCCGCCAGTGCCCAGGCCTACGGCCGCCGCGCCCGCGAGCTCCAGGGGCTGAAGCCGATCCGCCTGGGACGACACCTGGCCCTGGTGGAGGAGAGCGACAGCGGCCGACCCATCAAAGGCGACAAGTCTGGCCGCAAGATCGTGGTGCACTACTGGCTCAAGGAATCGGTCACGCTGCCCCAGGACCGGGGCCTGCTGCCGAGCGAAGAGCAATACACGGTGGCCGCTGAGGGGGCGGCGGCTGACATGCTGCGAGAGGACCTCGCCCAACTGCAATCTTGAATCTTGATCATGAGCAACACCTGGAACGACGATGTGATCAGCCTCCTGCAAGAGGACGTGTACGGCCGCTTGGCCAACGATGTGTTCTTCAGCGACATCCCTGTGCTGCTGGCTCGCAAGGGGCTGGTGGACAGTGACGTGGAACTGGCCCTGAGCGGGCTCAATGAGAAGGATGGCAAGGCAGGCTCCTGCGTGATCGTGCTGATGCCCGAGGTGGATGCGCCAGAGGGGGAATCTCCCGGGCCGGTCATTGAGGTGGTGCAGTCCTTCCAGGTCATTGTGCGGCCGCTCATCGCTGATGACACTGCCAGCGGTGGCGTGGGGAAGAACGCCGAACAGATCGGGGTGAACGTGCTCAACCTCCTGCACCGCTATGTGCCCCGGCGTGTGGGCAACGTCCTCACCGCCGACAAGAAGCCGATGCGGCCGCTGCAAGCCCCAGTCCAAGGGGAGGTGCACTACCTGGTGGTGCTGCGACTGCGCACGGGGCTGGACCGCGTGAGGAAGGTGATGGAGCCGCAGATCACCCCGGGCGAAACCATCACCCTCACCTGTGGCACTGCTGGAGCTGAGATCTACTGGACGGCGGACGGCTCCTATCCCGGTCCCGCCAATGAGGCGGCCACGCTCTACAGCGGCCCGATCACGCTGCCCCCGGAGACGGTGTTCCCCATCGACTTCCAGGCGGTGGCCTACCTGGAGGGGATGATCCCCTCCGACTGCAACTGGGCCCCCATCGCTGACGAATAAGCCCACCCCAACCACCCACCTCCCACCTACTAAAAGTTATGTCTAGAACCGATATCTTGCGCGGCCCCGCGATCATCCAGTACCAGGCCCAGACCTTCTACTCCCAGGGCGACATCACGGTCACGCTGGGCCGCGAAACCTTCGCGGTGAACGTGGCCAACTTCGGCAAGGTCGACGACCGTGTTGACCAGATCATGCACCAGATCAGCTTCACCCCTGCGGGACAGTGGGCGGCCCTGGGCGTGCTCTTCCCCTATGCATCGGCGCTCATTGGGTCCAGCGTCTTTGGCGCAGACAAGACAATCACCATCTGGACCATCGATGGCAAGAAGCGTGTGTACAAAGCAGGCGCGGTGACCAAGATGCCGAACATCATGCTGGCGGCCACGAGGACGCTGTTTGGCGATGTGCAGTTCACCTGCCTGCATGCGGAGGCCAGCGCCTGGGCTGACGCCAACTCGCTCTTCACCGACAGCACCGAGGCCTACCCGGGCGATGCCGCCTTCAACGCGGCCCAGATCATCACCCAGCCTTACACCTGCTCATGGGGTGAGGATGCGCCATGGGACAGCTTCCAGACGCAGGAAGGCATTGCTGTGGAGTTCAACCTCCAGCTCAACCCGGAGACGAATGATCACAAGGGCCTGTTCGACTATACCTTCCAGTCCCTGGATGTGTCGGCGAAGTTCATCCCTGACGGGGTGACGCCCGCACAGGTGCTGGCCCTGCTGAAGCACCAGGGCGCTGGGGCCGTGCGTGGCGGGAGTACCGCGACCACCAACAAGCTCAAGATCGCAGGCACGGGTGTGTTCGTCTCCCTCAGTGGAGCAGCTCCGATCCTGGGCAACGAGGCCTATGGTGCGAGTGTGCGCCGGGTGGGGCAGATGGAGTTCCGGGCCACCCGCACCTTCACTGGCGGAGTGGTGGATCCGCTCTTTGTGGTGGGGACGGAAGACCCTGATGAAGAGGGGGCCTGACAGGCCCTGACGCAACGCCTCTTGCAAGGCCCCTGCAATGACCCGCCACCATGGCCAGCCTCAACGACTACAGCGCCCGCAGCTCCTCCAAGTTCCAGGCCGCCAGTGCCCGACGCACGGCGACCTGGAAACAGAAGGATGCGGGGCGTGCGTTCGCCCGGGCGAGCCAGCGGCAGAGCGGGTTGTTTCTCAATGCCTCGCGGAGGCAGAGCGCTGAGATGGCCCGCAGGTCACCGGGGGGGCTCTTCCGCCAGGCGTCGCAGCGCCAGAGTGAGGCCTTCATCGCGGCCTCCCAGCGGGCCTCTGCGGAGATGGTGCGACGGTCCCCTGGCAACCGCTTCCAGGAAGCGAGCCAGGCCCAGAGCAACCGCTTCCTGGAGGCCTCCCGCAGGCAGTCGGCCGAGCTGCTCCGCCGCTCGCCAGGCCGGGGGTTTGTAGAGGCATCGAGGGAGCAGTCTGCGGACATGATGAGGCGGTCACCAGGGCCAGCTTTCCAGCAGGCATCCCAGGCCCAGAGCGGCCGCTTCGTGGCCCGGTCCCAGGCGCAGGGGGAGCAGATGGACCGGCAAGCTCCCGGGGCTGAGTTCGTCCGCAGATCCCAACAGCAGAGCGCGGCCGCAGACCGGGGCAAGGCCCTGCCGGCCGGCCGCTCACGACGACCCCGCAATCTCCACACCATGCCCATGGCCCAGATGCGGGCCAGCCAGGCGCGGACCCGCCAGACGACCAGTGCCGCAAAGCAGCAGATGCAGCAGGTCCGCATCAATGCCCCACGGTAATTTCCTCGTTAGCCACCCACCCCTTCATCACCACCCACACCCTCCCACTCTATGCGCGTTTACATCGGCACCTTCTACCTCGCTGGCGATCCCGCCCTGGGCGAGCACCGGAGCTCCTCCTGTGGGGAGTTCAACATGACTCCCCGCAGAATCCAGCAGCAAGTCGAAGGCTGGCAATGGGAGGTGCCCCAGTTCGCGGACCGGGGCAACCTGGCCCAGCAGGTGGAGTTCGACACCATCCGCCGTTTCGACAGCTTCGCCGAGGTCCATGAGTTCATGCGGTCGATCTCGACGGCCCATGCCTGGGAGGGCACCGTGACTTTTCGCGAAGACGGTCCCATGCCTGGCACCTGGACGGAGTTCGACATTGCCAACTGCATCATCACCCCGCCGGTGATGTACCCGATGGGAGTGAGCCTGCGACTGCACTACAGCATCCTGGGCGGGGCCATCTCTCCCAACCGCACCGGCGTCTGGGGAGCCCGCATCACTGAGGGCGACGAGGAGCGCGAGACCGAGGACGGCGGCATCCGCGTGCAGGAGGACGAAGCCTGACCTGGCCCGAGCAGCTCCACCCACAGCAAGTTTCCACCCATAACCACAAGCCAACCCAACCTGAGAAACCCATGATGAAACACCTCCTCAAACCCACCCTGCTGGCCGCCAGCCTGGCTCTGGCGTTTTCGTTCGTCGCCCCTGATGCCCATGCCCAACCCCCCAAGAAGATCAGGGACCTGACGGCCGCCAGCTCGCTGTCTGGCACTGATATCTTTGAGGTCACGGTTGACCCAGACGGCACCCCCGCAAGCCGCAAGGCGACGATCACGCAGATCGGTGAATGGCTGGACAGCGTGACGATGACGCTCACTGGCAAGACCATCGATGGCGGCAGCAACACGCTCTCCAACATCGGTCAATCATCCATCACCAACCTGGTGAGTGACCTGGCGGCCAAGCAGGCGGCAGACGCCACGCTGACCGCCCTGGCTGGGCTTACCACGGGCGCGGACAAGCTGCCGTACTTCACGGGCTCTGATGCTGTTGCCACCGCCGACTTCACGGCCTTTGCCAGGACCCTCCTGGATGATGCCGACGCCGCCACGGCCCGGGCCACCCTGGGCATCACCAGCCCCCAGGAGAGCCTGACGGCCGTCGTGGATGCCAGTGGCAACGACAGCACCGGCACCGTGGGTGACCCGAGCAAGCCGTACCTGACGATTCAGGCTGCACTGGATGACCTGCTTGCAGCGCCGTCCACCTTTGAGATGCGGACTCTTCGTGTGCGGACGCTGGCGGCCACCGAGAGTGTGACGATCCAGGAATACCCTGGGTATCTGTTCCTGGACCTTCTGCCTGGCTACAGCAACATGGGCAACTTCTCTGAGTTGACTGTGACGTGGGACGCTGGTGGGGGGCACTCCATCAATCTGTATCTGCGGGGGGAAATGGGGAACCTCACGGCTCCAGGCCAGTTCGTGAATCTCGTCGGGGTGGAGCAGGCAAAAGTGCAAAACATCGTCATCACTGATGGATCGCTGGCGGAGAGCAATGCGGGTGGGAGCCTGCAAGCAGCAGGGCCATTGTTGCTGTCAGGTAACATCTACGGGTACGGAGCAGCCGGTGATATGTCCACCCCAGGCGTCCCCGGCAAGTCCGTGAATCTAGGAAATGACGTAAAATGGACTGGCGGCGGCAACAGCATCCAACTGGGTGGAGGCAGTGATGGCGGGGCTGGTGGTGGCTCGGCTGGGACGGTCACCATCAGTGGCAACGCATCCGTGGGTGGACAGAACAGCAACATGTTCTTGATCTCCAACCTCGACTGGAACACAGACGCCAAGACGGGCATCGTGCAGTACAACCGCACCTCCACGGACACTCTGACGGCGACATCCACCCAACTCGGTGGCTATGTCGAGCTGCCGATGCCCGGGGTGTATCTGCTGTTTGGCCACGTCAATCTCCAGTTCGCCGCTGCCACATTCTCCAGCTCGCGGACCATGACCCTCAAATTCCGCCGCATCAACAACACGGCGGCGGATGTGGGCGGCCCGTCTCTGACGCTTCCCACCCAGATCACGAGCTCGCAGACCCGATCCCTCGGCTCCTGCATGATGCCGCTGGGCATCTACGTCACGCCCCGCTCGGGTGATCGCATCGCCATCTTTGGCGATGTGTCTGTGGTGCCCAGTGCTGGCTCTGCCGATGTGGTGGGGCTGAGCATCACTTCATTCAAGGCCAGCTGACCCTGTTGACTCCTCACCCCTCCACGCCCCGTGCCCTACGTCATCAAGCTCACCACTCAAGCCGACACTGCCGCCCTGAAACAGGTGACGCAGGGCCTGGAGGAATCTGCCAAGGCCGCTGAGGCGGCGGCAGATGGGATGGAGAAGGTGGGTGACAAGGCCACGGAGGCGGAGGGCGCGATCCAGCGGGCGGCCAAGGCGACCAAGGACTGGAACCAGCTGGCCAAAGAAATGGGAGCAGTGGCCGGGTCGCCCCTGGCCAGGGCTGCGGGGGATGATGAGGATGACCTCGACAGCTTCCTGGAGGGGATGAACGGGGGCGAGGGTGACGTCTCTGCCGCGGAGCGGAATGCTGAGCTGAAGGTCAACCGGGAGACGGCCAGGCAGGATGCCATGCAGCGGGCCGCAGAGGCCATCGCAGCGGCCAAGGAAAAGACTGAAGAAGCCCTGGCCGAGCGGCGGCAACGCCGGATGGCGGAGGAGCAGCAGGCGTCCGATGAGGCCATGAAGTCCGGGGCCATGCGCATGGCCGCATGGGGCACGGCCGTCTTCGCCGCCGGTGCGGTGGCGAGGTCCGCCTTCCGGGGGTTTCTGGATCAGAACCCAGAGGTGGAGAAGAGCATCAGCCGCCTCGCGGCCGTGGCCCAGACGGAGCTGGGGCAGAAGTTCACCACGGCGGTGGAGTGGGCCTTCGGTGCGAACGCCGTGAGCAAACTGGAGAGCTTCTCCAAAATGATGACGGGCGCCGCTGATGTGGTGGAGGCCATGGGCACGGCCTCGGCCACCGTCCGCGAGACCACCTTTGCTGAAGTGCTGCAACAGGAGTCCGACGCGATCGACAGGTGGAAGGGCAAGATGGATGAGCGCACCGACTACCTGAAGCGGGAGCTGGAGCACGCCAAAGAGATGAGGAAGCTCATGCTCCAGCAAGACCTGTCCGACCTGGAAAAGGCAGACCTGCCAGAGAGTGAGAAGACGGCAAAACGCCGCCAGCTCCAGCGTGATGCGGGCTGGGATGAGCTGCAAATCAACGATGCGGCAAGGGCACGTGATGAGGAGAAAGTCACGGCCAAAGCGACCCAGGCCGGGGAGGCCCAGGCAGAAGCAGAATACCGGCTGAAGCAGGCCCAGGAACTGGTGACCAAGCTGGAAACCAAGCGCATGGTCGAGGGGGAAATCACTGAGGGGAAGGCGGCTCTCTTCGCCTCGCCGAGCATCACGGATGCGCTGAAGCCAGGGGAAGTGGCAGCTGCGAAGCAGGAAGTGAAGAAGCAGATCGCCCGGGACCAAGATAGACTCAATAAGATCAATGACGAAGCCAAAGGCATCTTCAATGATCCGAATCTCCCCGATGAAACGAAGGACCAGCTGAGGAGCATCGACGACCAGGTGGGCAAGGGAGAATTACCCTTTAAGGAGGCGATAGAGAAATACCGCCAGGTCCTGGAGGGATTGCGCCAGGCGGACAAGCAGGCCAAGGAAAACGGGAAAAAAGTGGCTGACGAATGGCAGAAGACCGTGGACCGCAATGTGCAGGACCGGGCCAACGAGGGAGAGCAGTGGCAGGAGAGGTCGGGCATGGAAGATGACAAGGCGGCGCAGCAGGCCGAGCAGCAGCGAGCCCAGGAAGATATCGGCGAGGCCCGCCAGGAGTTGGAGGCGACCGACAAGTCAGTGACAGAAGATGCCAAGAATCTTGTGGAAGGGCTCAAGGCCCTGGAGGCCAAAAAGCGTGGCATCGACGACGCCACCGCCGACGCCATGGCGCGATTGGCTGCCAGCATCGAAGATGGGATTGCACCGCAGGAACTGCAAAAGGTCCAGGATGTCCTCAATAACATGGGTGGTGAAGTGGCGAACGGCTTCTCCGCCATGGCCAGCGCCATGTCATCTGTGGCACTCCGGCTGGAGAGCTCAACGAAGGACCTCAACGCAATCAAGTCCCGTCTGGAGGCCCTGGAGTCATCCGCGAGCGCCCAACGGTAAACACACCTCAGCACCATGGCAATCGAATGGCTCATCAATGACGAGACCCCAGAACACTGGGGGGTGACGCTGGGCACCCTGACCCGCAACAACCAGGCGGTGGACGTGCTGTCCCTGCCCATCAATCGGGCGGCCGATGCGGTGATCCCTTTCGACTACGACCAGGTCATCACCCTGAAACGCGATGGCGAGCCGTACTTCCGCGGGCGGGTGATGAGCCGGGTGGTGAGCGGCGAGTCTGCGGGCGATGGCATGACCATCGAAGTGGGCGGCCCGTGGTGGGAGCTCTCCCGCATGCCGTACGTAGTGCTGACGCTGAGCGTGGAGGAGACTCCCGAGAAGACCTACCGGCTGCGTAGCAACATGTCTGGCGGTGTGCGCCAGACGAGCCTGCAAATGATCCAGCAGGTGTTGGACTATGCAGTGGGCAAGGGCTTGGGCTTTCAACTCCAGGAGGAGCCGTATGTGCTCTCATCCTTCAAGCCGCCGCGCACCACGAAGCAGGACCGCCGCTGTGATGAGCTGATCCGCAGTGCCCTGACGGCCCACCCCGATACGGTGGTGTGGTTTGACTACAGCACTGAGCCCCCCACCTTCCGGCTCACGACGAGAGGGGACGAGGGAACAACCATCAGCTTCACCAAAGGGGTGCCCCCGTTGCGGGCGGTGAACCTACAGCCCCGGCCGGATCTGGTGCCTAGTGGCGTGGTGGTGCGCTACGAGCGCAGCGGCACGGCCGTGAGCACAGATGGGAAGCGGCCCGCTGTGTTGGTGGATGCGTACCCGCCGGAATCGGAGCCAGACGTGCTGGATGCCATCGCCATGACCATCACCCTCAAGAAGGGTGAGCACGCGCTGGCAGGCTATGCCCAGCGGCTCTACACGGCCTTCTCCGTGATGCCCTGGGAGGGTGGCGTGCAGCTCTGGGCGGCCGATGGTGTGACGGGCCTGCACCCGGGGCAGAGCCTCAACATCACGAGCGACCAGGCGAGCTGGGCCACCATGGGGGCGATGGTGCAGACGGTGCAGGAGAGCCTGGACAACGGCTTCGTCAATGTCTCTCTGGGCCTGCCCCAGTACTGCGGCTACAAGCCCACGATCTGGACGATCACCCGCCGCCAGCATGAGGACCAGCGGGTGGATACCATCGACAGCGGGGAGACGGAGGAGTATGCGCCAGAGTTCGAGGAGACGGTACCCTCAACGGGCCTGACTGTGTATGCAGCCGACGTGAACGTGGACACGGGGACCTGCCAGATCCGGGTGTCGCCCGGATGGGTGAGCGCCTCGCACCTGGGCACCGAGGAGGACGAGATACCGCCCACGCTGGACACCACGGAGCTGGACTTTATACCGCCACCCTACATTGCCCTGGGCAAGGGTGGCACGGTGACGGTGTGGCTGGAGCTGGAGATCACCCCGACCATGACGGAGATGACCTTCACGGATGCCGAGGGGGAAGAGGTGGTGGAGTTCCGCCCTACAACACCGATGACCTTCGACCAGTGCCGCATCGTCTCAGGCTCCATGCCTGATGAGCAGATGTGGGACCTCGACTACGAGACGGGCGAGGTGAACCTCACCCTGAAGCTTGCCCTGGCCATCGGCAGTGCCAGCTGGCCCGTGGATCAGGATGGACCGACTGTGAACCCTGAGAACGACGGCAATGTGGTGATGCTCCTCATCCCCCCAGGCGGGCTGATCCGCGTGCGAGCCTGACCCCTGACGCCCATGCTGGACGAGCTGCTCTACGCTGAGATTACCGCTGCCGACCTGCTGCGGGAGTGGTATCCGACCCCGCCACTGTGCGTGCCGCTGGCTACAGGGGAATGGCGCGCCCAGTATGTGCACATGATCTTCGTCTACCAGATCAGGAACTGGGAGGACGATGAAACGCCACCGGCATGGGAGACGCTCGGCGTGACTGTGACCGATATCTTCCCGCTGCCCTTCTTCCGCCTGGCCAGGTTGCTGCGGCGCAAGCAGAAGCTCACCGAGGAGAGCGACATCGTGGTCACCACGCAGAGGGAGCAGGTGCGTTGGCGCTGGATCTGGCAGGTGGGTGACCATCCCATGCACTGGAACATGGTGCACATCAGGTGGCGCTATGAGGAGCGGCTGACGGTGAATGGTGCACCGAGCACCACGTGGGGTGACACCAACGAACACTGGTGGAAGGGCGCTGTGCCCGAGGGCTATGACCCTGGCATCAACACGACCTGGCCAGGGACGGACTGGGAAGAGACGCCCCTACCCGCAGTCCCTGAGCCTGCCGACCCTGGAGTGGGGATCACCAATTCCAACGAGGGGCAGACCTGGATGGACTGGGTGTGGCCGCATCGTGATGTGATCGCGCTGTACCCGCACTACCCGTTTGACGGGAGCAACTCCCTGTTTGCCCCTGGCTTCATTCCTGGGGCCTACGAGCCCGAGCACATCTATGGCCGCCCCAAGTCCAACGGGGTGTTCTACGGCCGCCCACCGACCCCGCCGTGACGTCTTGCAAGGGCCTTGCAAGGTGGGTGGGTGAAGGCTGCGAAACTGGAGCCGTGACGTGAAAGTTTCTCAGATCTCTGCAATTCTTTCTCAGATCGTTTGCGGCGTTACTCCTTTCACCTTTTTTGGAGCCCTGTACCCGCCGGGCCCTCCAGGTTCATGAGTCAATCACGGCTCTCCCGTGCCCCCCCACTACGTCGCGCGCCCCTGACAACAATCCCTTGGCAGACACAGCCCCCCCGAACCCGGAGGGTTCACCATGAATAGCCACAGGTCGACCGAGCCTAGCGAGGGCTACCTGTGGATTCATCGCCCCGACGATCTACCGCGGAGCGGTAGGCCCATCATGCTGCCGCCCTCGCATGACCGTCCCGCTATTCACGACATCCGTCATTCGGACCCCATTGGCGTACCGCTCCGCGGTACAATGCGCACAACCGCTTTCCATGGGTAGTCCTCGCTCCGCTCGGCCGACCCATGGCTACGCATGGCGAACCCTTCGGGTTCATGAGATAACTCGAGCAAAAGAACCAAGAACCAAGAACCAAGAACCAAGAACCAAGAACCAAGAACCAAGAACCAAGAACCAAGAACCAAGAACCAAGAACCCCTAAACCACATCCGTGTTCACCACATCAAAGCACGCGATCTCCGGCGGACACATGAAACGCACATGGTACTGGATCGTGCCGATCCCCCGGTTCACATACAACCGGATGTTGTCCACGTCATAGAATCCGGCCTGGAACTTCACCCCCCAACTGGGAAGGCGCAGGGCACCGATGCCGGGAAGGCGAATCTGCCCTCCATGGGTGTGGCCGGAAGCCTGAAAGACGATTTGTTTCTCCCCCGCCAGATGACTGGCGTAGTCCGGCTCATGCACCAGCATGAGGGTCCGGTCGTCCGGCCTCAACCCCTGGGAGGCCACCGCCCAGTTGGGCCGACCACCCCAGACGCTCTGCAGCCCGGTCAGCACCACCTCGCCTCCAGCGCAAGGCACCCGCGTGTGCCGGTTCACCAGTACGTCAATGCCCTGTTTCACCAGGATGTTCTGAATCCGCCCCGGTTGGTGCCAGTGATCATGATTGCCCAGGCAGGCGAAGACGCCGCAGGCGGACTGGAACCCACCCACCACCTGGCCAAATTCCTCGAACTTGTGGCTGGTGTTGGAGATGTAGTCTCCCGTCAGCATGATGATGTCCGGCTTGAGGGCATTTGTCCGCCGCACCACCTCCGCGAGGTATGCCTCCTCAAACAGGGGGTCAAAGTGAAAGTCCGTCAGGCTCACCGCCCGGAACTTCGCCGGAGCCCGACTGCCCAAAGCCAGACGCACATCGTGGCGATCCACTGTCACGCGATGGCGCTCAATGAGAGACGAGTAGCCGTAGGTCGCACCGCCCCCCATGATCATGGAGGGAGCTGCCAGCAGCCGAAACCGCTTCAGGAAGGCGCGTCGCTTTTCGCTAAAGGGGGTTCGAGGATCAGCGTTCATGGGGTTCCCACGCAAAAAAGTGTATTCTGGGTGCGGATGAGGAGCTGACGACCATTCACCGCATAAGAAGCCAGCGACTTCTGACCCAAGGCATTGGTGGAAAGCAGCTCCAGTTGGCGGCTCGCTTTGATGACGTAGCCATTGCCCAGTTCATCCTGAATGTAGATTTTGCCATCCGCGTACAAGGGCGAGGCCGAAGTCGCCCGAGCCACCCTCTCCTGCCAGAAGAGCTTGCCGGTCTTGGCCTCAAAGCACGAAACAATGCCGTTGTCCGCGACGGAGAAAAGATCTTCCCCCACGGCCAGCATGGAGGGCGTCAGCGGAGCCCCTTTCTCCATGCGCCAGACCACATGAGTTCCGGTGACATCGCCCTTGCCATCTGGACGAATGGCCAGGCCGGTGGGCCGGTCGTAGCCCGTGCTGAGGAACACCAGGCCCTGCGCATAGATAGGCCGTGGCACCACGGAGTAGCCTTCGTAGCTGACCTTCCAGATCTCGCTTCCGTCTTTGGGATTCAAAGCGCTCACCACATTGCTGCCGGGAGAGACGAGTTGCTTCTCCCCCTTCACCTCGATCACCAGCGGGGTGGAAAAGGAGAACGTTTTCTTCGCCCCGGCCGTGCGATCCGTCTTCCACTTCATCTTGCCAGTGCGCTTGTCCAGCGCCACAACAAAGGGGTTGCTGGCCGCATCCGCAGGAAAGATGAGCAGATCATCCACCAGCACCGGACAAGCTCCACCACCGTGTACCGGACTGTAGGTGACTTGCTGGTTCTTCCATTGAACGTCCCCTTTCGTGTTCAGGCAGGCGGTGCCGAAATGGCCAAAATGAGCATAAATCCGGTCACCTTCCAGGACAGGGGTGGGGCTGGCGTAGCTGTTCTTACCGTGAATGCCAAAGGTGTGCGGATCCTTGATGACAAACACCTCCCGATCCCAGATCGTTTTGCCATCCGTGGCGTTCAGAGCCATCACCCGGAGCGAGAAGGTATCGTGCGGATCCGTGGAGTCCTTGGCCCCTACGGCATTAGTGAGATACACCACCCCATCTCCCACCACAGGGGATGACCACGCTCTGCCGGGCAGGTCGGCCTTCCACGCGATATTCTCCGTGGTGGACCACTTCACTGGCAGGCCGACGGCATCGGAGGTGCCCTGCCGCGTCGGCCCGCGGAACTCAGGCCAACTGGCCTCACCGGCGGGCGCTGACCAGGCCAGCGAAGTGCCGGCGACGAAGGAGAGGGTAAGCACAGCGCGGGTGAAGGTCATAGTCGGGCAGGGTCGGCTCTGGCAGATGAGTTAAACGGCGATCTCGGCCTTGATGGCCGGCCACGGGTCGTAGTTTTCCAGGGTAAAGTCCTCGAACTTGAAGCCATCGATGTCGCGCACCTCGGGATTGATCTTCATCACCGGCAGGGAACGCGGCTCGCGCTCAAGCTGCAATCGCGCCTGATCGAGATGATTGGCATAAAGGTGAAGATCGCCAAAGGTGTGCACAAACTCTCCGGGCTGCAGATCACAGACCTGTGCCACCATCATGGTAAGCAGCGCGTAGGAGGCGATATTGAAAGGCACCCCCAAAAAAAGATCCGCACTCCTTTGGTAAAGCTGGCAGCTCAGGCGGCCCTGATCCACAAAGAACTGAAACATCAGATGGCAGGGCGGCAGAGCCATCTCCCCAATCCGGGCCACATTCCAGGCACTGACGATGTGACGGCGGGAATAAGGGTTCTTCTTGATGCTGGCAATGACGTCCGCAATCTGGTCGTGCACCAGCCCATCCGCCCCCTGCCAGCGACGCCACTGTGCACCATAGACGGGGCCCAGGTTGCCCTCCTCATCCGCCCACTCGTCCCAGATCGTGACCTTGTTCTCGTGGAGGTACTTGATGTTTGTGTCCCCCTTCAGGAACCACAGCAGTTCATGAATAATGGAGCGAAGGTGCAGCTTCTTGGTGGTCAGCACGGGGAACCCGGCGCTCAAGTCATACCGGGACTGCTCGCCAAATACGGAATAGGCCCCCACGCCGGTGCGATCCTGGCGGAAGTTGCCATGCTCCAGAACTTTCTTCAACAGGCGTTGATATTCGAGCATGAGTAAGAGTGCACAGATGGGCTGAGGTTGCAACGATTAGACGGCAACATGTCCCGGATGCTCGCAGTTTCCCAAACAAACTTTTGGGCTCCGCTCAAAATTCCCCCGTCCTCTCAGTCTCCAGAAGCAGACCGTACCCGGCTTCTTTGCTTCTTCACCTCACTGCGCTGGTGCTTGGTTTTCAAGATCCGCTCCTTCAGTCCCCGCGGCCGTTTGCGGTTCTGGCGCTTCTTTTTCTCCACTTCGTTCCGCCTTTCCAGCTTCACGGCAGCGAGCCTCTCCTCCAGCTTCGAGCACAACTCCTCCCGCGCGACCACCCGGTTCAGGCTTTGAGATCGCTCCCGTTGACAGCGAACTTCCAGGCCGGTCGGCACGTGTGTGAGCACCACGGTGGAGGAGGTTTTGTTGATTTTCTGCCCCCCCGCGCCCGTGCCACGGATGAAGGTCTCCTCCAGATCTTCCTCCCGGATGCCCAGTTTGAGCATTCGCTGGTGGAGGGCGTTGTCGTCTGGAGCGGCCATGGCAGAATCTACCACCATGTAGGAGGATGAAAAGACGCTTGTTCTTCGCCTCCTGAAATGCGAGACCCCGGCCTGCCGTGGGCAAACCGGGGTCTCGAGAATAAGGCGGGAGGGTTGGGCTACACCACCTTGGTCACGCCAGGGATGGCGATCGGGTAGTTGCCCGATTCATCCGGCTTGCTCGGCGGCACGGTCTCCCAAGTCACTTTCGCCGGCATGAGCTGGATCTCGCTCTTGATGGCATCGTCCCACTTCACTTCCTTGCCGCCGTAGGTGGCCATGCGCCCCAGAATGGAGGTCATGGTGCTCTCGGCGGTGTAGTAAGCGTCGTTCTTGGGCTTGTTGTTCAGGATGGCGTCCTGAAGCTCATTGTGCTCCACCTGGTAGGGGTTCTCATCTTTCTGGCGGAAGTCATACTTCCAGATGACGTTGCCCTTGTAATCCGTGGCGTAGCACTTGTTGTCGTTCTTGAGGTACAAGATGCCCTTGGTGCCGTGGAATTCTTCGCGGATCTGGTTGAAGCAGCCCTTCTGGTGACGGCACTGGCTGTTCACACGCACGCCGTTGGCATAGGTGAACTCGACGAAGTGGTGGTCGAAGATTTCTCCGTACTTGCCGGGGGTGTCGCCCTTCTTTTCCTTGCGGACTTCACGGCCGCCCATGCCCTGGGCACTGATCGGCGTGCTGCCGATGAACCAGTTGGCGATGTCGATGTTGTGCACGTGCTGCTCGGAGATGTGGTCACCGCAGAGCCAGTTGAAGTAGTACCAGTTGAGCATCTGGTACTGCATTTCCGTCATGCCATCCAGGCGGTCCTTCACCCAGACGCCACCGTCGTTCCAGTAAACCTGGCCGCTGACGATCTCGCCGATGATATTGTTCTCCTTGACCTCTTTCAGAGCATCGCGGTAGCACTTCTGGTAGCGACGCTGAAGGCCGGTCGCCACTTTGAGTCCCTTCTGGTCAGCCACCTTGGCCATCTCCAGCACCTTGCGGATGCCTGGAGCGTCCACGGCCACAGGCTTCTCCATGAACACGTTCTTACCGGCGTTCACCGCCGCTTCGAAGTGATAGGGGCGGAACCCGGGAGGAGTCGCCAGGATCACGAGATCGCACTCCTTGATCACCTTCTCATACCCGTCCAGGCCCACGAACTTGCGGTCGTCGGTCACAGCCACCTTGTCGGCGTGTTTGTTGCTCAGGTTGCTGTAGGAACCGTCGAGACGCTCCTTGCTGGCGTCTGCCATGGCCCAGAGCTTGAAGCCGCTGTTGGGGCTGCTCAGTGCCTGGTCTGCCGCGCCGGATCCACGACCGCCGCTGCCAATGAGGCCGATTTTAATATCCTTGCCGGAGGCGGCGAAGGCGTGAGTGGCATTGCTGAGAGCGACGCCAGTGCCCGCGGCGAGAGCCCCGCGGAGGAAGCCTCGACGCGACGCCTTTTCAGGCACGTAGATGGCATGGTGGTTGGATTCGTGCGTAGTCATGGTTGGAACAAGTTCACTTTAACGTGCACTTCACGCCATTCTATTCAGCCAGCGTGCTCTTGATCAGTTCGTAGCCTTCCGTATAAACTTCCTCAGGGGAGGAGAAGAAGTCACGCCACACGCGGGTGGCAGCGGCGAGGTCTGGCAGGGAGCCACCAAAGGCCTCAATCGTGAGCCAGCCATCATAGCCCAGCCCCTTCAGCTTGCGGATCGCCTCACGGCAGGGGGCGTGGCCCCGCCCGGGAGTGCCGCGGTCATTCTCAGAAATATGGACGTGGTTCAGCTTGCCTGAGTTGAACACGGTGTCGATGGCCCCTATCGGGTCCTTCTCCTCGATGTTGGCGTGGAAGGTGTCATACATCGTGCCGAAGTTCGGGTGGTTGACCCGCTTGGCATAGCTGGCAGCCTGCTCCATCGTGTTCAGCAAGTGGGACTCGAAGCGGTTCAGGGCTTCGATCGCGCACTTCACCCCTGCGGCCTCAGCCACAGGCGAGATCGCGCGGTGCACCTCGGCGGCGTGTTCCAGCTCAGTTTCCGTAGGGAAACGGCCGGTGAACTGGCCCAGCACCTGATAGTAAGGGCCGCAAAGCACCTGCACGCCCGCATTGTGGGCACACTCAAAGACGGACTTCAGGTGGTCGATCGCGCCCTGGCGGTTCTTGGCATCCGGGCTGATCGCGTTGTGTGCCTCGTCCGGAAGCACTGTCACCGCGGTGGCTTCCAAGCCATTGTCCTTCAACGCCTGCCCGATGGTTTTGAAGTGAGCGGGATCGCTCGTGTCAAAAATGGGGATCTCCAGACCATCATAGCCCACGGCCTTCAGTTTGGGGAACAGGGAAAAATTCTCTTCGGTCACGTGACCGGTCCAGAGCAACAGGTTAAATCCGATTTTCATGGGACTGCGAGACTAGGGAGTCCCCGCGGGGGACGCAACTCCTCGGTGCGTGAAAATGTAGGCTAAATCAGACAAGGCAAAGCCGCTTGCAACGGTGCCTATCACAGCGATAGTTAACCCCCGTTAATCATCTTTCGCTTGCGCTGGCGTACGGTTTCACCAGCATCTCCACCTCCACCTTCACCACTCCTTTCCATGAAGCCCGCTCTGATCCTGGCTGCCGCCGCAGCCCTCTGCGTCGCCGCAACATCCTGCAAAACCACCAAGGGTGCCGCTGGTGGCGGTTCAGACTACCAGGAGTACACCAGCGCAGGGGCTGATGGCGGTTACAATCCCTATCCCGGCCAGCCCGGCTATCAGGAGTACACTGCTCCGAGCAAGACCAAGCCCCAGCCGACGCCGTCTTACGCGTCCAACAGCGCTCCCCAGTACCAGCAGTACACTCCGCCTCCGCAGCCCTCCTACACCCCACCGCCACAGCCGAGCTACACCCCTGCCCCAGCCAAGAAGAAAACAGTGGCCGCCAAGTCCACACCCAAGAAATCTCCTGCCAAAACCGCTGCCAAGAAGCCCGTGGCCAAGGGAGGCAGTTACACCGTGAAGCAGGGCGACACCCTCTACCGGATCGCCCTCAACAAGAAGACCACCGTGAGCAAGCTCAAGAGCGTCAACGGACTGTCCTCAGACACCATCCGCCCCGGGCAGACCCTCAAGATCCCGTAAGTTCTCCCATAGAGGTCTCTCTCTCAAGACACCTCCAGCCAGGCTCCGCTGAGACGGGGCCTGGCTTTTTTGTGTGCATCCACCACCACCGAACATGCAGGTGACCGTCAACACCATCCTGCCCGGTTCCACCGGAACGGAGAGAGTCGCCGAGATGGCGCAAGGGCTCTTCCCGGACCTGAGTGTGGAGGAAGCTGGACCCGAGTTTATGAAACGCGACCACCCGCTTTCCTTCATCGGCCGACTCATCAAACCGTGGGAGATCGCCGACTCGGTGGCCTTTGGCTCCAGCCCGCGAGCCTTCGCCACCAACGGAGCCGCACTCCGCGTAGATGGCGGGTTGGTGTATCACATAGCCTGATCCCCTGAACTCCGCCTGCGTCACACGAGCCTCTCCATTTCCTTGAACCTTCGCAGACTGGACGCGAGCTGCGGCACCTAACTCATCTCCAGCCGGAACTGGGCTCCTTGAGCCTTTGCGATCTTGAGCACTTCTACCAGAGCCATCAGGTCATCAGCCACAGCTTCGGGGGTCTCCAGAGCCTCTGCTGCATCGGGATTCTGAAGGATAACCCTCGCCAGTGACTCGAACGCGGCGATGCCTTGGGAACAGTCAAACCACTCTTCGCACGGTCCCAGCAGCTCGTCCAATTCGTCCGGGCCTCCTTCGAAGTCCTCAGGAATCTCACGGGTGTCACCGAATGAAGAAAGCGCCGGGATTTCATATTCCTCTGCCAGTTCATCCAGTGCCTCAAACTCCAGGGCCAGGTCTTCCCCATGGCTGTCGAAGCTGGCATCTGACACAGGTGGATGGAAGACGGGATAGATTCCTAGACTCATAGCGAAGGTGTTGAAAGTGAACTGGAGGGTTGTTAGTCCGCAGGCTGCGAGAAAAATTCGACAAATCACAGCACAAACCAACCCACCCGTCAATGTTCCCTCCTTTGAGATGAGGTGATTGATCTAGTGCGGTGTTGCCCACCTGAAGTTTCCCCACCCTGCTTGCGTATGAGAAGGTCATGCACCTTCCTCGAGCACTCTACCTGCCCCTGATCTTCGCCAGTGGCTGGGGCGCAGGCATCTACGGCCAGGAATCCAAGGACCGTCTGGTCCGGGACACGGAGCTGCTCAGTGCAGTGCAGGAACAAGCCACCTTCCAGGTCCCGTCAGGATTTGAGGTGCAACTTTTCGCCGATGACGCCCAACTCGGCGGCAAACCGATCAATCTGGGATTTGACCGGCGCGGAAGACTCTGGGTCACAAGCACCCTGGAGTATCCCTATGCTGTGCCCAAAGAGAGATGGGAAAACGGGGGTGTGCGCGCAAAAGGAGGACGCGATACCATTCGCATCTTGGAAGACTTGGACGGTGACGGTCGCGCCGACCGCTCCACCGTCTTTGCCAATGAATTGAACATCCCCACCGGCGTGCTGCCCTACGGCAAAGGCTGCATCGCCTGGAGCATCCCTAACATCGTCCACTTCGAGGACACGGACGAAGACGGCATTTGTGACCGCCGCACCATTCTCTTTGGACCGCTGGGCTACGAGAAGGACACCCACGGGATGATCTCCAGCCTGCGCCTCGGGCTGGACGGCTGGGTCTATGCCACCCACGGCTTCTCCAACACCTCCCACTTCAAAGCGAAGGATGGCATCCCCCTGGATCTCAACAGCGGCAATGTCTTCCGGTTCAACCCCGATGGTTCGAGAGTGGAACGCTGGACCACCGGCCAGGTGAACCCTTTTGGCCTATGCTGGGACTCGCGAGGCAATCTCTATTCCGCCGACTGCCACAGTTCCCCCATCTACCAGCTCATTCCCGGGGCATCCTATCCCAGCTTCGGCCGCCCTCACGATGGCTTGGGCTTCGCTCCGGTCATGTGTGAGCATGCCCACGGCTCCACCGGCATCGCTGGCGTGGTGTACCTGGATCAAAATGTCTGGGGGCCTGAATGGAACGATCACATGCTGGTGGGAAATCCCGTCACCTCCAGGGTGAACCAGGACCTGATCACCTTCACGGGCAGCACGCCGAAGGCGAATGAGAGGCCGGATTTTCTCACCAGCACGGATCCGTGGTTCCGCCCGGTGGATCTGCAACTGGGCCCGGATCGCGCACTGTACATCGCGGACTTCTACAATCGCATCATCGGTCACTACGAGGTGCCGCTGGATCACCCAGGCCGGGACCGCGCCAGCGGACGCATCTGGCGGGTGGTGAAGAAGGATGCCACCCGTGCGTTGCGCCAGACCGCCCTGCACCAGATGACTACGGAAGACGTCATCACCAGACTCGGTGACGCCAGCCTCACCCTGCGGGGCCTGGCGGTGGCAGAGCTGAAAGAGCGGCTCAGCGGGCCTGCGGCAAGCGAGGCGCAACAGATACTGGAGAGAGTCGCCCCAGAGAATGCGCGGCAAAGCGCTTCAATGGTCTGGCTGGAGGCAGCCAGTAGGACAAGACCCTCCGGCGTCGATCCGCTGGAAGCGATTCATCGTGTTCGCTCGCTCGCGGAAAAGAACACGTTCGATTGGACCCAGACCGATCCACACCTCCTCTCTGTCGTTCTGGAAACTGTCCCGTATCGAGATCACGCGCCGGAGGTCGGACAACTCCTCGACCTTCGCGCCCGGTTGCCTGAAGGTGATCTGCGCATGCAATACGCCTGGCGACTGGCCATGCAAAGCGTGTTGCGACGTCAGACAACCGCCGACTGGAGCTCGCTCGCAAAGGGGCGGCTGGATGAGGTTGTCGAGCGGGAACTCTTGCTCGTCGTCTGCGCCATCCCCTCTCCTGACTCTGCGCGATGGTTGCTGCGGCGCCTGCAGCAGTTCGCCTCCCCTGCCTACTTCCAGGCTGTGGGTGGCGCGGGTCCTTTGTTGGCCCACGTCGCCAGACAGGCAGGTCCAGAGCTCGAGACCGAGTTGGTGGAGCTGGTGGAAAAATGCCACCCCGGCGATCTGGATGCCCAGTTGGAACTCTATGCCGCCATCACAGAGGGCAGAAAGCGGGCGGGGCAACCAGCTGGCCGCGCTGTGGAGAAATGGGCCGGAAGCCTGCAATCCGCCCTGCAGTCATGGCTCATTCAGGTGAAGCAACCGGGCTGGGTTCGCACGGGCACAGGAAACAACCCCTGGGTGCTCCAGCAGCGGTCCAGTGAGGACGGGAGTGAGGGCGCCTTTCTGGGCAGCCTGCCTCCCGGCGGTGAGAAGCTGACAGGCACTCTACGTTCTCCAGATTTTGACCTGCCGGATCAACTTGAATTCTGGATCGCCGGACACAGCGGCCCGACCAATCAACCACCTCACGGGCGAAACGTCGTAAGGTTGAGAGATGCGCTCAGCCATGAAATCCTGGCCACCGCCTGGCCGCCCCGTCAGGACCGGGCTCTCCCCGTGGCCTGGACGTTCTCCCGACAGAAAGAAGCTCTGAAAGCCTTGGGACAGGCCTTGCCTCGCGTTTACCTCGAACTCGTGGATGGCGACAGTGGCACCGCCTACGCCTGGCTCGCGACGGGACGCTTCACCCCGCAACCAGTGGCCTATCCCGATGACGATGCACAGACCTTGAACCGGCGCATCGCGTCCCTGGCTCAACTGGTGCGAGACTTCCCCACGCCGCACGGAGTGAGTCAGTTGCAGAAGGTGGTAGCCCCCACTGGGTCCCTTGCCCCTGCCACCCGGGCGCTCATTGCAGAAGCTCTCGTCACTGCCCAGCCCTCACTCCAGCCTCTCGCAGCACTGGCGCGGGAGGCGGAACTGGCACCGCTGGTCTTCAGCCTCCTCACGCAGCCGTCTCAGACGGCCGCACTCCTTGACAAGGCCTTCAAAGAACAGCCCTACCGCACCCAGGTGAAACTGGCGACCGCCATGGCCGCCACCCCGGAACAGAGCTCCCAACTGCTCAAACTGGCGCCCCCTCGCGTCCTGGCCGACCCCGTGGTCACTGGGAAACTGCAAGCGCTGAACCTGGCAGACATCACCCGCCGGTTGGATGAAATCACCCGCGCCCTGCCGCCAGTGAACGCCGGATTGGACGAAATGCTCAAAAGCCGCCTCACCGCGTTCACTCGTGAACGGGGCAACGCCGCGGCAGGCGAACAGTTGTTTCAAACAAACTGTGCCGTGTGCCATCGTATCGGGGTGAAGGGCAACCTGGTAGGCCCCCAACTCGACGGCATCGGTGCACGGGGTGCCGAGCGGTTGTTGGAGGACATTCTCGACCCCAACCGCGCCGTGGACCCGGCGTTCCGGATGCACTTTGTGAAGAAGCGCGACGGCGGTGTGCTGGGAGGCCTATTGCGACGGGAGCAGGATGACCAGCTCATCTTTGCCGATGCCGCCGGTCAGGAACATGCCGTAAAAAAGGCCGACATTGCCGAAGACCAGGAGTCACCATACTCCCTGATGCCCATGGGACTGAACGAAGTGCTGGCGGGGCAGGCGCTGAATGATCTGCTGGAATACCTCCTGGCCAGGAAATCGTAAAGCCACCAACTAGGGAGAACAGACCCACCCACGCGCTCGAACCCGGAGGGTTCACCATGAATAGCCATGCGGTGAAACGAGCGTAGCGAGTGAAACCCATGGAAAATGTCAGGAGGAAACACTACCGCAAAGCGGTAGGCCATCAGCGCAGACAAACATCCCATGTGGGCAGCACCCGCCCAAGGCCTACCGCTCCGCGGTAGCAGGTGTTAACGCTTTCCACGGGTTTGGCTCGCTAAACTCGCCTAACCCGTGGCTATTCATGGTGAACCCTCCGGGTTCGAAATTCCAAACTTGCGTTGAGGGTCCGCTCGCCCCAACCTCCCCTCACTACACCCACGATCTACGCCGGCTTCCGAAAGAATGCTGCCGCCGTTGCCCCGGTCTCACTCACCAGATCCTCCAATCTCACTCCCCGCAATGAGGCCACGAACTCCGCCGTATTCGCCACATACGCAGGTTCATTGCGTTTTCCACGGAATGGCATGGGGGCCAGATAGGGGCAGTCTGTTTCCAGCATGAATCCGCCCGACGGCACCGCGCGGGCGCATTCCTGAATCACCTGCCCGTTCTTGAAGGTGACAATCCCGGTGAACGACACGAGGTGCCCGCGCTCAATCAAGGGCAACGCCTGCTCACTGCCCCCTGTGAAACAATGAAAGACCCCACGCAGCCGGTCTGACCACGGCAGAACTTGCGCGACTAGATCCTCAAAACTCTCCCGATTGTGAAGCACCACATTGAGCTTGAGCCCCGCCGCCAGCTCGAGCTGCCGCTCCAGGACAAACGCCTGCTGTTCTTTCCACGAATCCAGCGTGAAGCCCTCCGGGGGCTGGTGATAGTAGTCGAGGCCGATCTCCCCGATGCCGACCACTTTGGGGTGTCGCGCGAGATCCTTCAACTCTTCCACGAAGCCATCCCCCTTCACAGTGTCCGCGTCGCAGGGGTGAATGCCCACAGTCGCCTCCACCTCAGGATACATGTCGGCTATCTCCAGCACCCGCTTGGAATCCTCCAGCGTGGTGCCGATGCAAATGATCCGCTTCACCCCCGCCGCCCGGGCCCGCTCGATGATCTCAGGCAGATCATTGGCGAACTGCCGGCTGGCAAGATGAGCATGGGTATCGGTGAGCATGGGGGAAGCGTGTAGAGTTATGGGTTATGCGTTAGGTGGAAAGCTCACGATCTCAAGTTCCATCGTCGGCAATCCCGTCCTCACCAGCTCACAACCCATAACATCTAACCCCTAACCCTTAACCCCTGCCTAATTTTTCACACACCGGAAGCCGGTATGATCCGCACTGCTGTCCGGATCGTTGAACATCCTCGACCCTGGCCGGTAGCCGGTGCAGTAGAGAGGGCTGCACAGGAAGGATCCGCCTTTGATCACCTTCTTTGGGAGATCCGGCTCGTTGGGATCGTACCCCACGCTGGGTCCGGGAGGGTTGAGCTTTGGGCTGTTGCGGAAGTAGTCGGGATGGAACCAGTCGGCGACAAACTCCCAGACGTTTCCTGCCATGTCATAGAGCCCGAATTCATTGGGCGGGAAACTCTTCACCGGCGCGGTGCCTTTGAAGCCATCCACGGCGCGATCTTCCACGGGAAAAGACCCTGTCCAAGTATTGGCCATCTTCACCCTCTGCTCACCATTCTCCCCCCAAGTAAAGGTGTTTCGCTTGGTGGGCCCTACACCCCCACGCGCTGCATACTCCCACTCGGCTTCCGTCGGCAGGCGCTTGCCCGCCCACTTGGCATAGGCCTCGGCATCCTTCCATGACACACAGACCACCGGGTGGTTCATACGTTCCTTGATGCTGGAGCTGGGGCCCTCAGGATGACGCCAGTCGGCCCCATGAATATAGCGCCACCATTCCAGGAAATTATCGAGATTGGGCGGAGCCACCGCAGGCGGGGTGAAAACCACCGCCCCCGGCTTGAGTTGATCTGGCTTGATCATCGGCCGCAACCGTTCTGGAAAGTCCTCCACCTTCGGGACTCGTTCTGAAGTCGTGACATAGCCCGTGGCCTTCACAAATTCCTCGAACTGAGCGTTGGTCACCTCATGCTCGTCCATCCAGAATCCATCCACGGCGATCTCATGCACGGGACTCTCCTCCCGCCGCACGTTGTCGCCCATCAAAGCCTCTCCACCAGGAATCCAGACCATACCAGCCGGAGTCGCTCCAGGAGGAGTCCTGGAGGTATTCCTGGGGCCCGTGGGTTGACTGGAGGATGGTGAGCAATGGGTACCCAGCGGCAGAAGGCTCAATGACAAGAGACCAAAGATGCAACGGGACAGAGGCAGGGAAACGACGGCCATGAACTATTTATGTCAGTGTGGGGATCGGGGCAGCGGCGGTGACTTTGCCGCCCTTGGGAACGAGGCAAATCAGGGATTCTGTCGCTCGTCTTTGGGCTTTGTGACGGTCGCCTCCACCGGGGGCGGCGGCGGCGGCAGATCCCATGCCGTCACCCACTCGTTTTTCTGCAGCGTAAATCCCATCGCCAGCAGGCGCTTCTCCATATCGGGCAGGTGGGCTGCGCCATAGAAGATGGCGAGGTGCTTTTTCCCCGCCTTGATCTGCTGCTGCAGGACGCGAAGAGCCACCTTGTTTCTCTCTGAAACAATGACGGTGCCGTCCCCTGACTCCATACCCGTCATGACCGCCTCGACACTGTCGAAGGTGCGACCAAAAAGACGCTTGAGCTCTGTGGCGCTGTCCTTGCGGCAGAGGATCTCCAGGATCTTGAGCAATCCCGGCTGGCTGGCACTCGATTGCGGCTGGTTCATCTGTACCTGCACGGCCTTGAGCCAGAGGGCAACGAATCCTTCGTTCCGCTGGTTTTGCATGACGGCGAACTCCGCGAGGCTCATATCGGCATGGACAAAATTGGCCGCATGGTAGTCAATCACATCGAGCTGACCCTTCAGAGCCAGCGTGTTCTGGAGGGTGGCGTGCAGACCATGCAGCCAGGAGAGCTTGCCTGCGGCAGCGTCTTCCTCCGCCTCAAACGCCTCCTCAGCGGGAGTCGCCCCCGTCGTGCCCTTCATGTAAGCCTCAAGATCGGCAACCTTTTGCTCAAGGCCGAGTTCACGGGCTCCCCCCTTGGGCGCCGGGACCTTCTTTTCAGCAGGGGGGGCCGGTGCCGCAGGAGAGGCTGGCTTCGCGTCACCTGGCTTCTTGGCCAGATCCTGCGGCTTCTGCCGGGCCTTCTCCGCAGCCAGTTCACGGCGCTCGCGTTGGCTGATGGGGCCGCCCACCATCTCATAGAGGACGACCTCGTAGCCTTTGAACGCCGCATTGAGCTTCTCGAAGTAAGCCTGGTCCGCCACATGGATCGCCCCGATCAGATCCACGACCAAGCCTTCTTTGTTCCGATACGAAGCAATGCCCGTCTGAAGACGGGCTCCAGCATCGTCCTCAACAAAGCGGACAAAGTCCGTGCCAGCAGGCGCTTGGACAGCGGGAGCGACTTCGGTCGCGGAAGGCACCCCGACCGATGGCCTGGACTCCGCTACCGGATCAGCCGCCAGCAGCGCTGGTAGCAGGGGGATGGCCACAGCGGCAGCCGCAATAAGACGTCGGGGGATCATGAAGCACATGCTAGCATGAGACCCGCCCCTTTCGCAAAACTTCAAAATTCAAACCCCAAACTTCGCCACCCCTGGCAGGGCCCCCTAGGTGGGCATTTTTTTGCGGTTCACAAGATAGGCCCAGGCAATGAACGCCACCCCGATCAGGATCATGAACGTGGAGTAGAACTGCCCCTTGGTGATGCCCATGATAAGGCTGGAATCAGGCTCACGGAAGTTTTCACAGACGATGCGTGCGATGGCGTAAAGGATGAAGAAGATGCCAGTCAGGACGCCATTGGGGAGGTTCTTCACCCGGGTGCGGACCAGGAAGAGCACCGTGAAGAGGAAAGCGCCCTCTGCGAAGCCTTCATACAACTGGGATGGATGGACCGGGTGCAGGGCGGCTTCCAGCTTTTGCATCCCATCGGGGACCTGCTTCACCAGGGCAATAATGTCGGGGCTATGCTGGGGGAACACATCCCCGGCTGCCTGCAAGCCCCAGTCGGACGGGCGCACATCCATCTGATGAAGCTCAGTGGGGAACTTCATGGCCCATGCTACGTCCGTGGGCCGGCCGTAGAGCTCGCCGTTGATGAAGTTCGCCATGCGGCCGAACAGGATGCCCAGCGGCGCGCCCACAACGAGATTGTCCCCCAGCCCTGTCCAGGAGATCTTGTGTCGCCACGACCAGTAGAGAGTGAATAATGCCAGCCCCGCAATCCCGCCATGGCTGGCCATGCCGCCGTCCCAGAGCTTGAAGATGATGAGCGGACTACGAATGAACTCGTTGAAGTTGTATAGCAGCATGTAGCCAAGCCTTCCCCCGGCCACCACGCCAAACAGCGCCGCGTAGGTGATGAAGTCCCCCACCTGCTCCGCCTTCAGCTGCCCATAGCCCCGGCGGGCCAGTCGCACCATCACGAGGTAACAGCAGTAGAACCCCAACACGTACGCCAGCCCATACCAATGGATCGCCAGGCTCTTGCTGAAGCGGATGACTTCTGGATTGAGATCGTGGAGGTAGTAGGCGAGCGTGGCGGGCATTCGGGAAGGGGCTGAAACAAACGCAGGGCAGGGCAGCCCTGCAAAGCGGGCCACACCCATTAGTCACCCTGCCGGGGAAGGCAAGCTACATCGCAGGCACGGCCGCCAGCTCTTCCGGGGATGGGGCAGCTTCGGTCGGAGCGGTGAGCAGGTCAAAGAGGGTGAGCATGCCCACCAGTTTCTGATCAGCATCACACACCACCGCCTTGCTCGCCCCCGTGCGAATCATCAGCTCGAACACTTCCGGCAGTGGCATGTGGGTGGCAATGACCATGGCTCGCTTGATTGGCAGGTCCTTCACCAGCGTGCCTGGGTCCATGGCATGGTGTTTCAGCCATTCGTAGCAGTCGGCCCGACGCAGCAGCCCACGCACCCGCCCTTCCGCATCCAGCACCGGATAGGTGCTGTGCCGCTCCCGGTGAAAAAGGTCCAGCGCTTTGTCCAGGCGATCTTCCTCATTCAGGGAGGCCAGTTGGCGCACCATCAGGTCACCTGCCGTGCCGCTGCGGGCCCGCTGGGGCAGTTTGGCCATCACATGCTCAATCTCCTGCGCACTGTCATAGGTCTCCGCTGTGCGGCGGAAGAGAGTGCTCAGGGAACCGATCGAGCTGACGAGCTTCTGGAAGGTGCGTTCATCGATGGCCACCAGGGTGCTAGGTTCCTTGGCAGTCGCAGTGTACCGCCAGATATGGTCCTCCAGCAGAGCCCGCTCGCCAAAGTGATCGCCCGCCAGAGCCGACTTCACCACCTCACCGCTTTCGTCAGTGATGTCCACCCGCCCATTTTTCACGGCGTAGAAGGAGAAGGCAGGCTCTCCCTTATGAAACAACGGATCCCCGGCCTCCAGATGCATCTCCTCCATGGGCGAGGAGTATTGAGGCGTGAGGAGGTTGATATCCCGCGGGAAAAAGAGATCGAACGTCCATTCAGACATCACCCTGAGCTTCCGGTCCAGTCCCGGGAGCTTCATCAAGTAGATGGTCCGCCACATGAACCAGGCGATGATTCCAGAAAAATGCCAGCCAAAGATCTCCGCCACCGCCTTGCGGTGACCAATGGAGGCCAGCTCTCCCAGCCCCGTAAATGCGAACGGAGCAAGTGACCGCCCCTGCAAGCAGGCCGCGATGTTGTCCCCCACCAACAGGCCCTGACGGTAGGCAAACTGTGCCGTCTCCGGGCACTTGCCGCCCCCCGCTTTCGGGAAGGAGGCACAATCCCCGGCTGCCCAGACATGCGTGCAGCCCTTCACCTGGCCGGTCGCCTCCACCACCACATGCCCTTTTTCCAGCGGCAAGTCCCCAGACGCACCGAGGGCCAAAATTTGCGGATGGGGAGCATTCCCCACGGTGCAGACCACCGTGTAGGCATCGATTTTCCGCCCGTCATCCAGAATAACCGTGCGGGCGGTGGCCGCCTTCACCCGGGCTTTGAAGAGGATCTTCACCCCCATGTTCTGCAACTGGGTGCTAGTGTAGTCCGCCAGCTTGGCCGAAAGCATGGGCAGCACTTTCTCCCCGCTGTGCACCAGCGTGACACTGAAGTCCTCCGGTTGCACCTGCTCATAAAAGCGGCACATGGAGTGCAGCAGATCGATCATCTGGCCAGCCGTTTCCACCCCGGAGTAACCGCCGCCCACCACAATAAAGCTCAGCAAGTGGCGTCGAGTAGCCGCATCGGAGATCAGGTTGGCCTCCTCCATCCGGCCGATGATGGTGGCCCGCAGCTTCATGGCATCGCCGCAGTTCCGCACCAGATAGGCGTGCTCGCTCATCCCGGGGATGCGGGTCAAATCCACCTCCGCACCCAGGGCAAAAACAATGTGATCGAACGTGAACTCCACCGTGCCAGCGGTCACCCCACCGTCCAACAGCAGCCGCTTTCCGGGCAGGTTCACCAATTTCACCAGACCCCGGAAGACATCCGCGCCGTCGCAGATGAGGCGGATGGGGTTCACGACATGCCGGGGGGCCAGGGAGCCTCCCACCACCTCCGGCAGCATCGGCTGGAAGACCATGTGATTCTCCCGTGCGATGACTCCTACCGATTTGCCGGTCCCCTCTAACCTTTTGACCAACCGCTGGGCGCAGTACACACCAGCGAATCCGCCGCCAAGGATTAGAACGTCATAGTGCCGGGGGGAAGGTGAACTCATGCTCAGAAGACCATAGCAAGAATGGGGGCAAGGCGAGTGATGTTTTTGTCGCGTTGGGTAGCGGCGTGAGCCCTTGCCCAACTCTCATCATACGGATTCCAGGCACCGCTCACGCTGCCACAACCATGCCAATCACGCCTGCCACCGCGATAATCGCGCCAAGAACGCCGCGCCAGCCAGGACGATCCTGTTCCAGCCAATAGGAAAGTGGCATGACCAGCAACGGCGTTGTGGCAGTGATGGACAGCACCACCCCGCTGCGCAACTCACCCAGAGCCCACTGAAAACAACTGACGCCCCCAATAGGCCCGCAAGTGGCGGCCACAAGCAACCAGAGCCATGCCCGTCGATTTATAACCTTGTTTGCACCTGGAATAAATTCTCGATCATCTGCGCCCCTCCTTCCACCTAGCCAGTTGGGTAGTTTCATCGAGAGACACCAGGTCAGCAGCGCAAAGCCCATCCCGGGCAGCACGCGCAAAAAAGCCTGCCCAATGCCGGTGACCACCAATCCCTCGCGGACCGCTTCTGCCTGCGCCAGGCGGCTTAATGCGGCCCCAAAGCCCTGCCCACAACCTGCCAGCAGTGCCAACAACACCCCCCAACGAACGGCCGAACGATGCCCCGCACCCCTCAAGGCAGGAGGTAATCGCAGCCCCGCACTCAGGGCAAACGCCACACCGCACAAAATAACCCCGCCCATCAAGGCCTGATGCAGCGTCAGAAAAGTACCAACCAGCCAAATATCCCCTATGGTACCAAACAATGGCGCACTGCACAAATGCAGGAGCAGGGTAAGGCGCGCCCCCAGTCTCGGATAGGCAAGAAAAAGCGCGACATCCCCCACCCCAAATCCTACAACGCCACTGTAGAACAATCGTTGCGCCGTACACGTAGTGAGATCCACCGGCCCAGTCCAGCACGCCAAACATCCCAATACCAGGGTCGCCAGCAACAGCCTCAGGGCGTTGGCTTTCAGCGCCCCCAGGCCCACTGCGGCCCTCTGCCCGCATATGCCTGAACCTGCGAACAAGATGGCAGTGAGGATGGCGGGCAGCATGTCCCCTTGCGTTAGCAGCGACGTCAGGACAAGCAAGTCTCATCATCCCTCTCCTCGCGTGAGAACGAATTGCCCGGCATTTTCTCCGACCAGACCCCGCTCGACCCAATCCAGTTTTTCCGTCCACTACTCCACCACCCTAATGTATGATAGGTTTGATCCACCCAGTTTTTCCGTGAACGATGGTTCCGTGCTCCAGTCACAACTACATGAAGTCTCCTGCTGAACCTTTCGTTTGGTTTCGGGGCAATGTGGTGCCGCAAAGCGAAGCTCATGTGTCCCCACAGGATCAAGGGTTCTCAGTGGGTGACGGTGTATTCGAAACCCTAAAGACCTATAAGGGAAAACCTTTTTCCCTTATGCGTCATTGGAATAGACTGGTGAATTCCTGCCAAAAAATAAACGTCCAAACTCCCACTTTCATCGCATTTAAAGACATGATCGAGCAAACCATCACCGCCAACCATCTGGAGGATGCGGATGCACGGGTGCGCGTGACCGTGACCTCAGGGGCGGGGACGTTGGGAGCCCCGCGAGGCGCGGTGGAGCCCACGGTGGTCTGCACGGCGGCGCAGGTGGTGGAGCGGGGAGATGCTGAGCGCGTGGTCATCGTCCCGTGGACTCGCAACGAGCGCAGCGCTCTGGCCGGGGTGAAATCCATCTCGTACGGCGAGAATGTTATCGCCCTGAACCACGCCCGTACCCACGGTGCTGGTGAACCTGTCTTTGCGAACACGGCGGGGCATCTTTGCGAAGGTGCCACGACCAACGTCTTCCTCGTTCACCAAGGCAGCCTGCACACCCCGCCGCTCAGCTCAGGCTGTCTCCCCGGCATCACCCGTGAGAGGGTGCTGGAGCTCTGCCACGAGCACCGGATCCCCGTATTTGAAGACAATCTTCCCGTTTCCTCCCTGCGCGAGGCAGAGGAAGCTTTTTTGACGTCATCCATCCGCGAAATCCATCCCATTTCGCATGTGGACGACATTCCCCTTTCCCTATGCCCTGGCCCAAAAAGCCTCCAATTGAGGGGCTTGTTCAGGAAGCTCATCAGCGCTCACACTGACCCGTGAAACGCTCGTGCCAAAAACAGGCCCATCTGCCCCACCAAGGCATCATGGAGAACCCCAGCAAAACAACCAAGAAACCCTAACCCACCCACTAACTATGGCCAAAGATCCAAACAACCGTAACATCACCCGGATTGAAAACACCGGTGGTGAAGGCAAGCGCCCCGTGCGCGGCTTCGAAGTCCGCATCTATCGTCGCGGACAACGCTTCAACCAGTTCTTCTCTGACTCCGCCCATGGCGGCAAGAAGGGCGCCCTGGAGCAGGCTCGCACCGTTCGCGACAAGATGGAGAAGAAACTCAAACCCTACACCCGGCGTGAACTCGCGGAAAAGATCTCCGCCCGCAACACCTCCGGCTACCGTGGTGTCCGTCTCCGCAAGACCATCGTGACCAAAGACGACAAGAAATATGTCTATGAGCACGTTGAGGCTTCCTGGAGCCCCGAACCTGGTAAAGTGGTGAAGAAGTCCTTCTCCGTCGCCAAGCTCGGTCTCGACAAGGCTTGGGAACTTGCCGTCGAGTGCCGTAAGAAAGCCGTCTCCAAGATCAAAGGCTGATTTGCTGCGGGCCAGCGCCTGGGTGCTGGCCTGCCGTGAATGATCCAGCCGCGATCTGATCGCTGGGATTCCCTCCAAACGCTCTGTGCAAGAGCACCCCCATTGGGGGGAATCCCGCATTCAAAAAGAAATCTCGCCAGACACCAGACCTGAAGCAAACCCCATCCTCAGCCGCCGCCATCGAGCGACGACCGGGCTGGGGTTTCTTGTTGGCCGGAGCCAGGCCTGCCGTTGGTCCCCGCCGGACAACTACGGGGACGGAAGCCTCTCGTAAGCCTTGCCAGGCACCCGCAGAAGTTTAGTGCGGCTGGCATCCCCCCTCAAAAGGCTGACTTCCCCCTTCGCACAGCCCAGCTGCTCCGCCAGAAAGCGGACCAGCTCCTTGTTGGCCTTCCCCTCCAGCGCTGGAGCCGCCAGTTTGACCAACAGTACGCCCCTCCCCTGCTCATCCGCCCCCCAGCCAACGATCTCACTGCGACGCGCATTCGGCGTCACCTTGCAAGCCAGATTCACTGAGTCATCTCCCATCAGAGGCTGACCTTAGAACGGCCTTCCCCAATACTCCAGGCCTGAATCATGTGAGGGAGGCCGACCAGAATACCGAGAGGGCGCTCCGCACAAGCCACGGTCCCCCTTCCTCCCCCACTTGTAAATCCTTCTAAAATCTTGTTAATCCTGTCTCCACGCGCACCCAGCCACCCTTGTCCCGCCGAATTTGGGTGACAACCACCCGCCCTCGTGCAAAATCCGCGTCCGATGAATACCACGTTTCTCACCCTCCTCAGCGTCATCGCCATGAGCGCCGTCGCCCTTGCCGAAGACGGCTGGACCAGCATGTTCAACGGCAAAGACCTCTCTGGCTGGAAATCAAACGAAGAAGTGCCCGGCGTCTTCACCGTGGAAGACGGCAATCTCAAGGTCTCCGGCGGCCGCGCCCACATCTTCTTTGTCGGTGCTGATGGCAACGCCAAGTTCAAGAACTTCGAGTTTAAGGCCAAGTTCATGACCACCCCCGGTGCCAACGGCGGCATCTACATCCACACCGCCTATCAGGAAAAGGGCTGGCCCGAAAAAGGCTATGAGTGCCAGGTGAACGCCACCCATACGGACCGCAAGAAAACGGGCGGCCTCTACGCGGTGCAGGACGTGCTCGACAACGCTCCCAACAAGGACAACGTCTGGTCGGACTACTACATCAAGGTGGAAGGCAAGCACATCACGATCAAAATCGACGGCAAAACCACCGTGGACTGGACGCAGCCCGATGACTGGGATCCTACCAAGTCCCTCAAAGGCATGCCCGGCCGCAGCCTGAGCGAAGGAACCATAGCCATCCAGGGCCACGACCCCAAGAGCGTCGCTTTCTACAAAGATCTGGAGATCAAGCCTCTCCCCTGATCCAAGACCTGGCCAGGTCACTCGTCCCTCATCCGATCCAAACGAAAAAGGCAGCCCTCACCGGCTGCCTTTTTTTGCGACTACCTCACGCTTCTACCTTCCCCTCCTCACGAAAATCGCATCCACCTGCCGCAACTGATTCTCCCTGGTCAAAGAGGCGTTGTAGAAGTTATGCAGATCAAAACCCAACTCGTGATAGAACCGTAGCGCTTCATCCAGCCGCTTCTGCCCCTGATAGGTCGGTCGGGTGATGATCTCAGAGTACAGCACCTGGATGTTTCCCATTGCACAAGCCGTTCGACCGCCCGCCATGACCAGGTGCTCCGCCCCTTGAACGTCGAGTTTGAGTAGATCGATCCGCGGGACCTCCAGTTCCTTCATCACGGCATCCAGCGTCCGGATCTCCACCGTCATGGTCCGCTGGGTCGTCAGCAGCCCCTCCCCCCAGGTCACCGCCCCTTCACCATCTGTTGGTAAAAGTGAGTTCGTCTGCTCATGTTCGTTCACGTGGAACGTCCGGGGCCCGTCCTCCTCGCCCAGACCATAGTTAAACACGCGAACCCTCGAGTCTCCAGCCACGTTCGCCTTAAGCACCTCAAACGACTCGTGGAAGGGTTCAAAAGAGTACACCCGGCTGTCCGGCAACAACTCGCGAAACGCCTTCACCATCATTCCATGGTGGCCCCCCACATCAAACACCACCGGCTCAATCACCCCGTTCATCAGGCGCTTCAGTTCCCCCATCGCCGACTTCCCCCCACCATCGCGCCGACAAGCAGTCTTCGAGATCGTATAGCCCAAACGACCCGCCATCGTCTTAATCACATCCTTCAACATGTCGCGACCCATTGCACAGGAACGCGCACCTCACAACCTACAGCTTCGCAACATCCATATTCTCCACAATCCTCGAACCCAGCCAAACCCGCTTCCGCAAGTGCCACCCCCTCAAACCTCCACACTTTCCCCTCCCATTTTGCTAATTTTCCTCAGAACCTTTTGATCGATAGCCTCACCACTCCGCCCTTTGTCACATACCCCGTCACGGCGGAATCGTTCTGCGGGCCTCCGCAGCAGATCCACCGGCCCCGCTGCACAGATTCCTCCGCTCAGTCCAGAACGCAGTCGATGTGCCTGCTCATCGCATCCTCTCCTTTCTCCAGAAGATGGGCATTGTCACCCCCGCCGCCCGGACCATCGCACACATCCGCCAAAACCATCAAGAGCGCTGCAACAGCCCATTTCATGCGATTCAGCCCACCGACCATCTCCCTCTGAAACACGCTTTTTCAAACCTGATCCAGAGTCAGCCGGCCATCAGCCATTCCCAGCGACTCTCGCCAGCGTGATTCCTCACACCGGAAATGGCAGGTGACTCACGTCGATGTCCACTGAAACGGGGCTGAATGCAACTCAGCTCCTCATCCCTTATCTCTTTCCCCTCTTCCCTTTTATTCGTCATACTCGCCCGGCTCAAACCGAATGGCTTGAAGGGCAGTCACCGGGCGGGGTTCATCGCTCTGGCCGATAAACAGGTCGTAGGTCTCGCCGTTGTCCGTGGAGATGGAGTCATCCTGTAGCACATCGTGCCGGGGCTGCCCAGGACCCACGCCCTCTGCGTGCGCCGCAGGCAGGGCTTCCGCCAGGAACTCCGCCACTGCATGGGCCACGCCACGGTCTCCCTTGGCGCTGAACATGAAGTACGTCTCCGGCATGGTCTCCTGCGGCTGCTCCCAGGTGAAATAGTGGTTCAGCGTCTCCGCCAGCGCCTCCCGCACATCCGTATCGGTCAGCTCCTCATGATCTTGGGCCAGATCTTCAAGGGCTTGATACAAATGGCCAACGGCGTCTCTGAGCGAGGTCATGGGGGTAGGTGATGAAATATTTTTTTGGCGAACGCAAGAATACCAGGGTGAGCCCTCTGCTCCTGCCCCGACCGCCCCGCCATATCACCCGAACTCCCTGTTGTCCACCCCCTCGCAGCACTTTTACCCGTTCCATCATCCCAAAGCACCACTTTTCCTCTTCAGGCTTTTGGGAAGGGTCCACCCCTGCCAGCATCCCGGCAGACGGTCTCGACAGATCCCGGCGGCGGTTCAGGATCTAACTTTTTCTCCTGAAAAAAATCGTCGCAGCCCGATCCAGATCAGGGCCGCATAGACCTCACCTCGGGGGCGCCACACTTCCATGCACGGCTCCTTCCCAGGGAACGGTTGCCGGTACGAGTCACTTTGATCTTTTCTGGCTTTTTTGAATCGAACCGCCCAGACGATCAATGCTGGCCCTGCAAGAAGTCGAAACAAAAAGCGCACAGGCCATCTTTCTTTTGCGCACGACTTTGCTCAGCGTTCACTGCGCCCCTTGGCACCCACCAAATAGCCCACCACCATTTTCGTCACATCCGCCATGGCTTCGTAGTCCAGCATTTCAGGAAGATCGCTAGGCCGATGGTAGTGGGGGTTGCGAAAGTTGGAAGCGCCTGTCCACATGAGCGCCGGCAACCCGGCTTTCCAGAATGGAGTATGGTCGCTCCGCAACAGATCGCCAAAGACCTTCTCCAGGCCGCACAACACCTTCAGCGATACAAGGGGCGAGCGACTGCCCCATGTGCCCACCGCCCGCAATACTTTAGATGCGATCCGGTTGGACTTGGAGTTGCTCACGAGACCGATAAAGTTTCCTTGATCCGGAAGGGAGACAGGCAGCCCCTTCGGCTTGCCCTGTGATCCCGGTGCTGTCGTAAAGGATAGACTCCCTCTGGCGTCCGCTGGTCGCCTTCTATGGACTTTGCCCCCACTGGTTGTCCGCCCAAGGACACTAGATACACCACCAAGACCTTGTTATGTTTCCACACCGTCAGCGTCCGTTGCGACTTGATTACCACGAGCCGGTCAGCCCTGGTCCCCTTGGGCAACGGTGAGGCTGGCCAGTTGGCCCACACCAGAAGGAGGACCACCACGCTGGAGCCAGCCAAAACGGCTCGCGATCCAACTTTGAGAAACGACATGATCTCCAAACTGACCGGTCGCTGCGTCCCGGCAATCGCTTCTCTGTCCTTTGACAAGCACTGCGCTGACTACGGATCCGCCAAGACGATCCATCGATGCAACGTCACCTTGGTTCCGAACCAATGGTTCTCATCCCGCCTTCCATCCAGCGTCGCTACCTTCTCCAGTCCAGGGTCCGCCTGGATCCAGCGATTCCCACCCACATAGACAAGCACATGAGCTCCACCCTGAGTCACTGCCAGATCTCCCGGTTTCAGTCCGGCATAGTCCATCTCCTTCACGGTGCCCTTGCGCCCCAGTGATACCGTGTAGCCCCGGTAGCCTTCACTCAAGGCCTTCGCGCTGGCGTCATACCACCAATGCTCCAGCGCCATGCGTAACGCGCCGCCATCCGCGTGCCCCGTCCCATAGGCCATCAACGCTTGGCGCAAAGACCGGCGCGGCAGACCCGAGCAATCAATCCCTCGATACGCCTCCCCTCCCCAATGATAGGGTGAGCCCTCGAACCCCGACAATGCCTCCACATAGCGTCGTCGCAGTTCCACTTCGTCCATCTTCCGCCCCGGCAGCAAGAACGGCAGCGCCACCAGTCCCGGCAGCATCGCCCAGCCAAGGCGAAACCCTTTGCTCGGCCATGCCAGGATCAGCACTCCTAGCCACACCACGGCAATAGAGCCCACCAACGCCAACCGGAGCATTGCGCTGCTCACGGGATTGATCGAGATCAACGCCATCGCCAGCACCGCCCCCACCGTCATCAAAATCACCAACCTTCTCATTGTCGCGTCATACCCTCCATCACTCCTTCGTCGCCCCCCTCTTTTTCGGATCATCCCGCTCCACCTTGTGCTTGTCCAGGAGACGGTTCATGAGCGACTCCACTACCGGACTGGGAAAGGGTTTAACCTTGTTCTGCGGTACCATCGCACCGTAAATGGCCAACTCACTGCACTTGAAGCAGATCAGCACGCCTGTTTCACCGTCCGGCAACAAACCGACACCGCCCTCGGGCGATTCCGCCGCAGACAACAAACCTCTCAACGCGAACCCGAACCCCAATGCACCGAACCACCCCTTCATATCATTCTTGATCTCAGACAGTCGTAGTAGCACCCCTCCACCAAACAGTTTCATATGTCGCAACTCAAACGTCCCACTCTGTGAAACGCCGTGACCGCTATGGTTAAATCTCATTTTGCCCCCATTCTTCATCTTGTTAATCCTGTCTTAGGAAGGCACCTCCCCATACACCGCCACTTCCACCAGATTCAGATCCGGATCACGGAAATAAACCGACGTGATCAACCCCATCGCACCCGTCCTCGGCACCGGCCCCTCTGTGACAAACACATGCTGCGCCGCCAGATGAGCCAACACCACATCCATGGGTGACGTCGTGATCAAACAAAGATCGGCCGAGCCCGGTGTTGGATGCATGGCGTGCGGAGCCACGGGGGCGGCTGCCGGATGCAAATTGATCTTCTGTTGACCGAACTTAAGAGCCCGACGTCCACCAGCAAACGTCACCACCTCCATGCCCAGCACGCGAGCATAGAAGGCGCAGGATGCGTCAACATCACGCACTGTGAGCACGATGTGGTCAAGGCGCTGGATGATCATGGGAGTCGCATTGGGGGTGAATCGTTGCCACTTTTCTCGCCCTCGACCTCCCTGTTGACATCACAACCGGACTGCAAACCGCCAGGGAATGGTCAAGAATGCTGCGAAATTTGTTGAAGATCTTTTCAAGACTACCTGCCCCTCTGGTATCACGCAATCAAATCCACCCAATTGCAGTTCAAAACCCCGGGCTGTCAGTCCTTCAACAATCCGGCCCATCCCGTCTCCAGGAACTTCCCCTTCCATTCCGCCCGGGAAAGCTTGCCGCGCGCGTTCGGCACGAGGTCCTGCCGCAGCCAGTACCGACGGGGGCGCTGCCAGCCTGGAAGACGTTCCCCCATCCAGCGCACCAAGTCCTCCTGCCGGACTCCGGCGGAAGCGTCCACATTCACACAGGCCACCGTTTCCTCGCACCGCACCTCGTCCGCGCTGGGCACGCCGAAGACGACGCAGTGGCGGACACCGTCGCACGTGAGCAGGGCCGCCTCCACCTCGGCAGGGTTCAGCTTTCTGCCTGCGACATTGATGGTGTCACTGAGGCGTCCCCGCATGGTCACTCCACCGGTCTCGACATTAAGGTCCACCACATCACAGGTGCGAAACTTCCCGCCCCCCAAGGTTGCACGATCCTCGGTTTCCGCAGGCCAATAGCCCTCCCCCACCGCCGGACTGTGCACACATAGGCACCCGTCCTCCCCCAGCGTCAGCCCCGCCCCGTGCATGGCCTGGCCGGCGTAGCTGGCATCGCTCCGCGGTTCGGGGCTGGCATCATAGGCAATGCCGCCGCACTCGCTGGAGCCGTAGAAGTTGTGGATCTTGATCCCGGCCTGCGCAAAGACCTCCTCCTCCAGCTGGAGGGGCAAAGGAGCCCCTGCCGAGATGGCCAGGGCAATGGGCGCATCCTTCAACAATCCCGCCTGGTGCCAGGCCCGCCACATGGCAGGGACAGCGGGCACTGTGTAGCGAATGCCCAATGCGTGTGCCTGCCTTTTGGATGATGGCATGGGATCCGGCACCAGCACCATGGGGTGCCCCTGGAGAAGCAGCGGCAGGATCAGGTTGGAAAATCCGTAGCTATGGGCGAGGGAGATCACAGCCAGATTTGGGCATGAGACGTCCAGACCCATGGTCTGTCGGATGTTTTCCCCGTCCGCCGCCAGCTGGTCGCCGCGAAAGAGCACCCCCCGAGGCTGCCCCGTGGAACCAGAGGTGAACTTGATGTGGCAGATCTCTGGCGGGAAGCACACCCGCTGACTCGCAGCCTCCGCCAAGAGGGGCGGAGTATCCAGCTCCACCGGGCAGAGGACCGCATCGTCTCTCCACGCCCGCAGGCACTCCAGCACGAGTTGTCGCGCCCCGCCCACCCCACGGACGGTGGCCACATGGACCTGCCTGGGCGTGAGTGGGGGCAACATGGCAACCTCTTCATGCAGAGCAGAGAAGGTCCACTGCTCTCCCGTGGCTGCGTCCCTCACCGCCACAGCATCGGCGTGCCGGTTCAGAGTCTGCAGCCAGAGGTCGTAGAGAGTGGGCATCAATCAAGATAGGCAAGAAGAAGGACTAGACCCGGTGTCGGGCAGCCAGAATAGGAGCGTCCGGAACCAAACCGCTAACTAGGCCCATCCAACCCGTTTCGCAAGCAGTCGCCACATCGAAGGCCCCGACATGTGTGTGGATTCAGGGCCCGTCATTGACCATGACAGCGTCTCTGCCTGATTCCCCCCCGGTCGTCCCGTCACCAAGCCCTCACACTCAACAAACACCCCATGAACGAAACACCATCAAGCACCTGCCCCCCCTCCGTCCATTGCCAACCTTGAACTCGGACCAAGATCCCCTTGAGCGTCCCTCGCACCCTCGCTAGAGGTGGAGGTTCATTTCACCCGTCATTCCTCCATGCCGTATCCCTCCTCCCCCTCCCCCGGCGCGCCCTTTCGCGTAGCGGTCACAGGTGTGGGCATCATCACGTCCATGGGCATCGGGTGGCGCCAGAATGCCGACGGATTCCGTGAGGGGCGGCAGGCACTGCGCCCCATTACCCTCTTCGATGCCTCCAGCCAGCGGGTGCAGCGTGCCGGCGAGGTGGTTTTTGACCAACCCTTGCCTCCCACCCGGCTAGGTCGGCGGCAACTGGCCCGCTTGGATAGAGCCTCCCGCCTGCTGATTCACGCTGGCACAGAAGCTTTCGCCCAGAGTGGCTGGACAGCCAATGGTGATGCAGACGGCCCTCCTGCCGCAGAGATTCCCATTGTGCTCGGCACCAGCGCAGGTGCCATGGCGGTGGGTGAGAGCTACTATCGCCAGAAGGTGGAGACACCGGGCACGGCCCACTCGCTGCCACACAAGGTGATCCTGTACCAACCGCACACACAGGCTCAGTTCCTGGCCGATGCCCTGGGCGTCCAAGGCCCTGTGACAATGATCTCCAATGCGTGCGCGTCTGGAGCGAATGCGATTGGCCACGCCTTCCGGCTCATCAAAACGGGTCGTGCATCCAGGGCCATCGCTGGCGGCTACGACGCGCTGGCCCAGATGGTCTTTGCGGGCTTCGACTCGCTTCAAGCTCTGAGCACCACCTTACCTCGCCCTTTCGACGCCCAACGCGACGGGCTCGCCTTGGGTGAAGGCGCAGCCGTTTTCACTCTGGAGCGCTATGAAGACGCCGTGAGTCGTGGGGCCACGATCCTCGCAGAAGTCACCGGATACGGGGCGGCGACGGATCTCCACCACCTGACTCAACCCCACCCCCAGGGAGACGCAGCGCTCATCAGCATGACCCGCGCCTGCATGGAAGCCGACGTACCGCCCAGCCAGGTGCAATACATCAATTCCCACGGCACTGGCACGCCGCTCAATGATGTGGCAGAAGGCATGGCCATCCAGCGCTGGGCTGGCCCACACACTACGGGCTTGATGGTCAGCAGTACCAAGGGAGCCATCGGTCACCTCCTCGGCGGTGCAGGGGCCGTCGAGGCCGCCATCTGCGTGATCGCCTTGCGCGAAGGTTTTGTGCCGCCCAATTCGCCAGTCTCAAATCCAGACCCCGTCTGCACCTTCGATCTGGTGCGCGAGCCCCGTCATGCGGAGCTCGACTGCGTCTTGACCAATTCATTCGGCTTCGGCGGAGCCAATGCCACCCTGGTGCTCCAGAGCACCCCTTCCAGACCGTGACACCGCCGACTTCCTCCATGTCCCCGTCTTCAGGTTCTTCCACACCCATCTGTCTCACCGGCTGGGGGGCCGTCTCCCCAGCGGGCTGGAACGCCACCACCCTGGCAGACGCCGTACTGGCGGGAATACCGCTGCCCCATGCCGCAGAGCGACGCGTCCCAGAGGCCCAGGAGCGGAAGTTCCGACGCGTGCCCCCCATCCCTGTCACGCCAGAATGGATGAAGCTACCCCGTCTGCGCCGCACCACCTCAGCGGCGCGCCATGCCGTGCACGCTGCCATGCAGGCTCTGGGCGAAGGCAATCTGGAGGCGATCCGCAGCAGCGGACGCCGCATTGGCACTATTTTCTGCACCATGAGCGGCTGCGTACAGTTCAGCCGCCGGTTCTACGCCGAAGTCCTGGCAAATCCCCTCCTGGCCAGCCCTATCCTCTTTCCCGAGACTGTGTACAATGCGCCAGCCAGCCATGTCTCCTCGCTGCTCGGCTCTCCAGAGATGAACTACACGCTGGTGGGAGACTCCGCCCAGTTCCTCGCTGGGCTGGATCTGGCGGCTCAGTGGCTGGATGACGGTCTGGTCGATGCCTGTCTCGTGATCGCCGCTGAGGAGCTGGACTGGATCTCTGACGAGGCACTTCTGCTCTTTGCTCCCCACGGGGTGGCCGCAGAAGGAGCCGCTGCGGTGTTGCTGGAGAAGGACACATCTATGTCGGAAACGCCCCCCGGCGTCACTCTGCACGCGGTCACCGAGGCCTTCAGCTATGGTCAAGGACGCGATCGGGCTCAAGCTGCGGCGGCTGTCCGTGGCACTCTCGAACCCCTTGCCGAGCCGGGCACGGTGTTGTGTGAAGGCTCCTACCCCGATACCCAGCCCGGCCCCCGCACCAGAGGTGATACCACCGAACAGAACCTCTGGCAGGACTGGGGCGGTCCTCGGTACGGGGTCAAGCCAGTGGTGGGAGAGGGCTTCGCCATCACCTCCGGCTGGCAGACGGTGCTCGCATGTGAGCTGCTCCAGCGGGGCCTTGCCAGCCAGGCCCTCATCAGTGCTGTGGGCCTCACCCAGCAGGCCATGGGCGCTATGCTGAAGGGTTCCCTCCATGAGCCTCTCCAGCCCTGACCCCCCCTCACAGCAGATTCCACCGTATTATTTCGTTCCCCCCTCTTCTTCAAAAGCACCCTTTTTCAATGCCCACAGTCACTCTCATCACCGGCGGCAATGGCGGCCTGGGCATCGCCCTCGCCACCGCATTTCTCCAGGCCGCCCCTGACAATGTCGTCTGGCTGGGCGTTCGCAACCGCCGGAACAAAGCGGAAGCCCTCGCGGAGGAGCACCCTAAGCGCTGCCACCTCATCCCGCTAAATGTGACCGTTGATACAGAGTGGACGGCCGCCATTTCAGAGATCCTCAGCGCTTCAGGCAGGCTGGATGTACTGGTGAACAATGCCGGGCATCACGAGGATGCGCTGTTGGCCACCATGTCCGATGCCATCTGGCAGGACGTCCTGCAGAGCAACCTGACCGGCACCTTCCTGGGCTGCCGAGCCGTGGTGAAACACATGATGGGACAGCGCTTCGGCCGCATCATCAACATCTCCTCCCTCAGCGCGCTGATGGCCCCCGCAGGCCAGACCAACTATGCCGCCGCCAAGGCAGGCATCATCGGTCTCACCCAGAGCTTTGCCAAGGAAGTGGCGCGCGCCGGCATCACCGTGAATGCTGTCTGCCCGGGCTACATCGAGACCGACGCCCTGGTCCAGATGTCTCCTGAGGAGCGCCGGGCCGCCGCCATGCGGGTACCCATGCGCCGCCTGGGCAAGCCGGAAGAAGTGGCCGCCGCCGTCCTTTTCCTTGCATCCCCGTCGGCTGCCTATATCACAGGAGCCGCCCTCAAGATCGACGGTGGCATCCTCTGAGCCCAACACCTCCGATCCCTCTGCAAGGCCCTCCTCACCCTGCTTCAAAGTTTTCGTCCAACTCCGATCCGACCCCAGCAAAATGGCAGACCTCGACCTCGACGCCCTTCGGCAGCAAATCAAAGAAGCCATGGTGGAAGAACTCATGCTCCCCCAGGGTGCAGATGAAATCGCCAGCGATGCCGCCATCTTCAGCCCAGAGGGTCTCGGCCTCGACAGTGTGGACGCCCTTCAACTCGCCGTCGCCCTGGAGAAACGCTTCGGCCTGAAGCTCGCCGATGCCGCCGCCGCCCGCGAGGTGCTGCGCTCCGTGGACACCATCGCCGCCGCCATCCAGGCGAAGTAGCTTCCCAGTGCGTCAGTGGGCGGTGCGTCAGCGCGTCATGCCCCCAGCCCCTAAAGGTTGGAGGAGCCAAAGGATTCTTATCCCGCTCCGTCGCACGTTCTGAGTTCTCCGCCTCCCCAGATAGGCGGCCTGCATCGGAATGCATCACTCCCGGATCGACCTGTGGCCCCGATGCCAAAGGCGTCATACCCCCGGGGATCGGCGAAAACGGCCCCATCCTGATAGGATGGCAGCAAGGTGCAGCCTCGGCATCCACTCCACCAATCTACTCCCCAACCAGCAACGCGTTTCAACAGGCGCTTGCACTGAATCCCCCTCGCCGCTACCCTATCAGGCAAGCGCAGAGCATGAATAATCAGCTTCAAGAGCCGATCCGTCGCAGGGTTGGCGGAAGTCTCTCCCAGCTACCTCCGCTGGTCCGGTTGGCGATGCTTCAACGCAATGCACTCCTTCTCCGGGGTGGCAAGTGGCAGCCCCCTTCCAACGATGGAACCCTCGTTCGAAAAGCTGTTGGTGCGCCTGGTTGACGCCGGGGTGCAGTTTGTGGTTGTTGGCGGAGTAGCCGTCCCCTAAACGGCTATGTTCGTCTGACTGAAGACGTGGTTCTCCTCTTGGACGGCGCACCCGACAACATCAACCATCTGCTCCAAAGCCTTGCCACCTATGGCGAGGGATTCGCGAGTGAACTCACTCTCGATGACTTTGGGGACGAAGAGGGAGCGATCCGCATCGTCGAGGTCACGGAACAGCGCCAAATCGACCTTTTCACCCGTATGTCGGGCTTGCACTTTTCCGACCTTCGCCAAGATGCGGAGACTTGGAAGATCAATGGCCGATCAATCTTCTATGCATCGAAGTCTTCCCTTATTCGTTTGAAGCAATCTTCTCAACGGGAAAAAGACCACATCGACGTCATGGCCCTGAAGCAACTCCTGATTGACCCTCGATCAATGGACTGAGCGTCCAAAAGCAACTCAACCAGCGGAGCGTCTCAACCAGGCGAAGCCGTCTCAACAGGCCGCTTGCGGCCCCCTCAACCAGCGCAGCGTCTCAACGATCCCGCCCTAAGCGGGATCTACTGAGCCATCTTCGGCACCCGCTCACGGAAGGCCTCACGGCCTCCGTCACGCCCATTGAGACCGCCGTGCGCCACGAGGTCGTAGCCGCGCCAGTCGGAAATCGTCACCTCCGCGAACTCACCCACCGGGAGTGCCGGATCCACAAATACAACGCCATCGATATCGATGGAATCCATGTAGGAGCGGCCTTCGCCGGGATTCTCCACCAGGACGCGGTAAGTTTTGCCCAACTGGCTGGCGTTGAACTCCTCTGCCCGATGCTGCAAGACACGCATGGCTTCATTCCAGCGACGCTTGCGGGTGGAGTGGTGCAGATGGCCTTCCATTTTGTCGGCACGCGTTCCTTCTTCACGGGAGTAGTTGAACACACCGGCCCGCTCGAACTTCGTTTCCTCAATGAATTGGACGAGCTCCTCGAAGTCCGCCTCCGTCTCTCCGGGGAAGCCGACGATGAATGTGGTACGGATCGCGATACCTGGAATGCCCGCGCGCATGCGCTGGATGAGTTCGCGAATGTACGCACCATTGGTCTCACGCTTCATCAGCGTCAGCATGTTGTCGCTGATGTGCTGGAGCGGGATGTCCACGTACTTCACCACCTTTTCGCACTCTGCCACGGCCTGGATGAGCTCGTCACTCCAGTGCGCCGGGTGCGTGTAGAGCAGGCGGATCCAGAAGTCGCCCTCCAGGGCATTCAGCTCCCGGATCAACGTGGCAAGACTCTCGCCGCGGCTGCTGTCCACGCCGCTGCGCGGGTTCGGGCGCTGCCCTTCCCACTTGTCCATGCCAAAGTAGGTCGTGTCCTGGGAGATCAGGTTGATCTCCTTCACCCCGCTCTTGATGAGCGCCTTGGCCTCGAAGACCACGCTCTCCTGCGTGCGGCTGCGGTGCTTTCCGCGGATCTTCGGGATGATGCAGAAGGAGCAGGGGTGGTTGCACCCCTCAGCGATCTTGATGTACGCAGTGTGTTTCGGCGTGAGGCGGAAGCGCGGGGTGTCGTAGTCCGGGATGTACTGCGGCTTCTCCGTGACATGGTTTTCCGGGGCCTCGTCCTCCTCGCGCTTCTTGCCCATGAGCCCCTCGATGATGGGAGCCACCTTCGTGAGCTGGTCCAGACCGATGAAGGCATCCACCTCAGGCATGAGGTTCGGCAGTTCCTGGGCGAATCGCTGGGCCATGCACCCCGCCACGATGATCTTCTGCTTGGCCCGGACTTTTCCGCCCTCCGCACGGCCGTCCACGGCCTCATGCACACTGGCGATGCTCTCCTTCTTGGCCATATCGATGAAGGAGCAAGTGTTGATGATCAGCACGTCTGCTTCTTCCGCCTGCGGCGTCATGGCCATCCCTGCCTGCTGCAGGTGCCCAATCATGATCTCAGAATCAATGAGATTCTTCGCACATCCGAGGGAAACGAGGCCGACTTTGGTCATGGGGCGCAAAGTCTAGCACAAATGGCAAGGGAAGAAAGAAATTACAGCAACCCGGGACCATTCGCCCGCACATAAGGAGAATCCCGATGGCTTTGGATAGACGTCTTCAGAGCTTTTTGGCATAACCAGAGATTGCCAAAAAAACTGTTCATTTGTACCCAGCCCCAGATCCCCAATCTCCCCAGCGACCACTTTTCCCCTTTCCTAAGAACTCCGCAAATCCTGTCAATCCAGTCCAAAACCCCTTGGACGGTCACAACACCCCACAAAGACGCCTGTGTCCCCAGATTCCTATTCACCTCCCGCTACCGTTTGGAACTCGCGGCCACTGGGAAAAGTCCCTCCACCGCTACACCTGGCCCAGCGCAGACTAAACCCAAACACCTTGAGGGAATACCATCATCAACAGCATTTGATCAAGATGCCTGTCCTGCTCGATGAGTTTGCCCAGGGCATTACCGCTCACCGGTTGACGCTGATTCAGATCGCGATCAGGCGCTATGACCTCGACCGCGACAAACTCTCAGAGCGATTGGGCGAACTGGTGCCCAAGTATCTTTCAGCAGTCCCCACCGCCCCTTCACACGGCTGGGTTCCCACTTACTACAGGGATGCCGAAGTCGTCGATCCAATCGGGACGAGCACCGGCACAGCGGCAACTACATCGCCAAGCACATTCACCTCCACCTCTCAGAGGTCAATTATGCCCTCTTGCGTTCGATCCTTTCCGCGCACGCCTGGCATGATGTCACCCGCGTCATTCTTGCTCTGAGAATTTATGAACTAGAGAAGCAGCGTCTTCCCAGCCAGCTCGCCGACCTCGCCCAGGGCATCCACCCAACCGTGCCATTGGACATTTTTTCAGGCACACCTCTCAACTGGGATCGCAACACACATACCATCTACTCCATCGGTCCCGATCTCCAATCCAACAACGGCAACGTCACCACCTATCGCGATGGCGAACATCCCGGCACCCCTGACATTGGCATGAAATACTGGTGGGGCGCCCCCACCCCGGCCAAATCAGAAGAGCCACCACCACCAAGAAACAGCAGTCTTCCCTTCACTCGAAAGTTCTAGTCTTCCCAATCGGGTGTGTCGCCCCCTCACTCTGCATCTACACATCCAGTTTCGGGCACCAGCCACATCTCTGCCAGCGGCCAAGCCCCATGTCATCATCAATCCCGCAAGACGAGAGTGAGATTAAATCAAAAACATTCCTACATGCCAGCAATCTCAGATCCCACTGCTGCCCAGGCACCCACCAGTCGACGTGTGCTCATCGTCGTGGTCACGTTGGCGCTTTCGCTCATTACCACCTTCATCGCCTTCCTGGTGATTTATGACATCGAACCACCCGATGCCAGCGACATGGCCCCAGTCCCAACCGCGAAAACGTCCGAATCCGGTCAGATCAATCCCCTGGAGAAGTTTCTCACGACGCTTCAGCAACACCCTGTGGACGCCCCGCCTCCGCGGAAGAAAGCTCCATCGGCAACGGGCCCCTCACCCCAGGAAACTGTTCTGAACAACCGCGCGTTGGTCCTCAAGTCCTATGAGGAACTTCTACAAACAGACCCCACCTCCTGGCGATGGCCGACGGAGACAGGCGTCTCGCTTGAGGATTCGCTGAATGGACAATTGAGACATCTGATGCCTGTCGCCAACCTCATCCGGGTGCAGGCAGGTCTCGCGGAATCGATATCCCCTGATGAGAGCATCCGGACAAACCTCTCTCTGGCACGATTCGCCCACGGCCTGAACAATTCGAGAGGCCTGCTGATTCACAACATGGTAACCGCTGCCATTCAGCGCACCGCCATCCTTCAACTCGAACGCCCTCTGGTTCTCAACGCCATTTCTCCCATCACGTTGACATCAGTTCAAAGAGAACTGGATGCCCTGGATCCCTCCCTAGCGGCATTTGCCGAGACATTGAAGGCCGAATACCTGTTTGCCGCGCAAGCCTACCGGGCCGCCAAAGGCGGTGCGCCGCTGCAAGTGGATGCACGCAAGCTCAACCTTCGTGGCTATCCTGAACCAGTGAGAGGGATGCTGCTCAAACCCAACCTCACTCTGGCCACCCGCCTTGATCTTCATCGCCAGTTGATCAAGGGGCTTCAATCCAGCTGGAAGTCTGCGCTGGATGCCCATCAGATCAGCAGGGGGAATCTTGATAAGATCTACCAATCACCGGTGCGCTTCTGGCTCAACCCCAACACCACCGGCATCGCCTTCAGCGTGTTGGATGCACAGGATCTGCAAGACTCACTCATCCGCCAGATGGGTCACGCAACCATCCACAGGCAAGTCATCCTGCAGGTCGCCCTGCGCCGCTATGAAGTGGATCATCACCGTCTGCCTGATGATTTGAGCGAGCTTTCGCCTGCCTATCTATCCTCTATCCCCCAAGACCCTTTCACGGATTTGCCGATGCGCTGGAACCCCGGCACTCAGGTCCTATACTCCGTTGGCGTGAATGGCTCTGACGACGGTGGAGCCTTTCGCATACCTGTCACCATCGATGAGCGTGACATCGGTCAATATTATTGGTGGAGCAAGGCCGCCTCCCAAGCCCGAGACGCGCAACGCCTGGCACCTCCGGAGGAGAGTGGCCGCCCCGGGGTTCCCTCCGCTCGATAACTCCCTCAATCCCATCCCGCTTTCACCTCGTTCCAATCATGAGCACTGCCTCCGCCCCTCCCCGCCGCAAGCGCTCGCTCGGCAAGCGCATTCTGACCTCCCTCGTCATCCTCATCCTCGCCGCGATCTACCTCCTCTACTTCCACGACGCCGCACCGCAGGATGACAGGGACATGATGCCGCCCGCCACCCCAGCGCCCACTGAGGCTTCGCATAATCCCCTAGAACCCTTCTTCTCCGCGCTAAAGGCCGACCGCATCTCTCTTCACGACGCCCTTCCACAGCCTGCTAAAAAGTTGGAGCCCGGCAGCTCGGGCAAGGTGCGGGAATTTCTTGATGCCCATGTTGCAAGCCTCCAGTCGTTTGCTGATCTGATAAAAACGGATCCGGCCACATGGCGTTGAAGCTTCTCTCACACAGAAAATCTGGTGGAAGATCAAAAGAACACTCCTTGGGGGATGGTCGGCTGCCTGCCGCCCTGCAGGAACTCGTACCCCAATACCTCGAGACCGTCCCTATCGATCCCTTCAATGACAAACCCATGCGTTGGAATGCATCCCTCCAGTCCGTCTACTCTCGACGCCCAGAATAACAGGACAAGGCAATCGCAATTGCCCAAAGGGACGTGATTCCCTAATACATTAGTAGTAGCTCACCCTTTGACGGGCAGCATACCGAAGGCCTCCAGCACCACACGAGCCGCCGCGGCGACCACCTCATTCTGCCACTTCGCATCCGCCGCCTTTTGCGTGTGATAAATTGCGAGCACAATCGGCTTGCGTCCCGGTGGCCAGAGGATTGCAATGTCATTGGCCGTGCCGTAGTCCCCTGACCCAGTCTTGTCGCCCACCTTCCAGCCGGGGGGCACTGCCGCCCGGATCCTTTTGTCCCCGGTGGTATTGCCTTGCAGCCACTCCACCAGCTTTGCACGCTGCGCCTCCGGCAGTCCGTCGCCCAAGGCCAGCTTTTGCAAGCTGTGCCCCATCGCCGCAGGGTTCGAGGTATCACGCGGATCGCCCGGCAACGCAGTGTTCAGTTCCGTCTCCCATCGATCCAGGCGGAACTGCGTATCGCCGATCGAACGCGCATACGCCGTCACCGCGCCAGGTCCGCCCAGGATCTTCATCAGAAGATTCGCCGCCGTATTGTCACTGTACTGCATGGCGGCCGCGCACAACGCCTCCACCGTCATCCCACCTTCCACATGCTTCTCCGTGACAGGTGAATAGGTCACCAGATCCTCTTTTGCATAGGAGACCCGCCGCGTCATCAAGCCTGCATCCTGCACACTCTGTTTCAGGATCGCCGCAGTCAGCATCACTTTGAAGGTGCTACAGACGGGAAACCGCTCCTCCGTCCGACGACTCACCTCCATGCCACTTTCCAGATCCAGTGCATACACACCCAAACGCGCGCCACTTGAGCCTTCCACCCCCTCGAGCTTGCTGATCGCAGCAGCCAGAGTCGCGGCCGGTTCTTGAGCAGATGAAGTGACGATCCGGAGCACCACCACCCCCGCCACCCCCAGGTGCCAGAGCGTTTTACAAAAGGACGAGCGCGTCATCATGCGGAAGGAGGATCGTACAGTGTTGCAAGCCATCCCGCAAGACCAAGCCCTTTACCCGACACGGAATGCCGGTTGACAGCACCCGACTCACGACGATCCCCATTCCTGGGCGACGAACCGGACGCCATTACACCACGTTGGACAAACCCTTGTTGACTATCGTCATGACGTGTGAAACCTCATGGGAAAACCTGCTCATGCATGCCATCTGCCAGTTCTGCGGTGCCCCAAAGGCAAATCCCGTGTACTCATGTCCTCAATGCTACCGGATTCCCCAAAGTGATCTGGAGTGTGGAGAGGCCATCCTGCTTTCAAGAGCTTGCATGTCAGACAACGATCTCGCCTCCTGTGCCGTCCAATTGAAACAAGGCATCCCGATAGGCCTGCCACCAGCCATTATCGCCTCGGTGGCGGCAGACTACCGGAAAGCCCTGACTGATGGCGCGATAAAACGCAAAGCCAACGAGCACGCACAGAAGCTAAAGAAAGCCAAGGAGGACGCGCTGATCCGTCGGGTTATTCTGACTTTCGTCGCCATCTTCGTTCCCGCGTTTTGTTTCTGGCTTGCGTACGAAGCCCCGTCCGTACGTCTTTGGTACGCAAAAAAGCAGGATACTCCCGAAGCCTATTCGAAGGTGATGGCGGAATTCGCAGGCACGATTCACGCCATCGAGGCGAAGCGGCGGTACCTTGAGTTGACTGACGACTCCGCCTGGGCTTCAGCTTCCCAAACCAACACCTTGCAAAGCCTCCGCTCTTACCTCACGGGGTACCCAGATGGCAAACACCACGCGCCCGCCAAGGATGCACTGTTCAGTCTGGCGCTCCCCCTTTGGGAAGAGACCGCCTCTGAAAAAGTTCCTGAAAATATTGCGGCATTTCCTGAGGGTTTCGAAGAAGTGGCGGAACGCTTTCCCGTGGTTCCCGTCTTGGACAAGCTTTGGAATGAGATCACCACAGAAAAATCACTTCAAAAGGTCGCCAGCTTTCGCAGACTGCCACCCCCCATCCAATCCCACTGGCCCATCATCGCCACGATGAGAGAACTGGCCAGTCCTGAATGGGAACAGGTGAAAAAAGCTCGATCCCTCGAAAGGATCGCTGAATTTGACCGGAACTATCCGCAATTGCGGCAGTGGTACAAGGCTGAAGAGGCCCGGGAGTTGCTCTACAACGATCCCTCATGGGTGAAGGAGCAAGATCAACTGGCACACTATCAACGATTCGTCGCCAGCCACCCGAAGCACAAAGATACTCCGTCGATGCAGAAGCGCATCATCGACCTGGAAGTAGCGGCAATTGCGGCGGGCGATCACGGAGCGCTTCCCAAAGCCGAAGCTACGGGACAATCCCGCGGTGCACGCACAATCATTGCTCTCAAGAATGACACTGGGTATGAACTCACCGTGCGGTTCAGCGGAACGGAATCCACGAAAGTAGTTCTCGCACAACGCACTGCGCAATCCGTTGACCTCCCAAACGGTACGTTCAAAGTAGCCGCCTCAGTCGATGCCTCTCATGTCGCAAACTACTATGGCACAGACGTGTACAAAGGTGGCGTCTATGACCTTTCGTTCTATATTTCCAGCAGCCCCCTGAACCTCCCAGGCGACTATCTCCCCAGCCCTTTGGAGAACTAGGCAGAAGACCTCGGTTTGCCCTAGAGACAATCAACCGGTCTCCCCGGGCTGTGCCAGCTACGTTCGGCTCCTGGGACGTCTCTACCCTATCCGCGCCGCCGAAATTTCCAGCACCGTCCGGAAGCACCGGTTCCAACTCCGTGCATACGGGAAGCTGCCATAGCAGTTCGCATGGCAGGCGTCCGACAGCGCAGCTGCCTGGCCCGATGATATCAGCATCGCCCTCCAAATAGTGGATGCTCCTGACTCCTGCGTTCTGCTTCTCCTCCACAAGACGCTACAGTCCACGCCAGAAGCATCAACAAAACTGGGACCACTCAGATGCCAGAGCCACACCGAGCACCACTTTCTGGGTGCATCCCGCGCCCCCGCCCGTTAGTCTCACGCTCAGCCCCCAGCCCTCCCCATGGCCCACTACCTCCTCGTTCCCTTTGGCAGTGCCGGTGACGTCAACCCATTCATCTGGATGGGCCGTCTGCTCAAGGCGCGCGGACACGATGTGGAGTTGATCACCTCCCCGCTCTTCGACGATGCCGCCCGTCGGGCTGAACTCCGTTTTACCGGCGTGGGCAGCAAGGATGAGTACGAGAAGATCCTGAGTCACCCCGATCTCTGGAAACCGTACAAGGGCACCGCGCTGGTCTTTGAGATGGCAGGCAAGCTGTTGCGTCCGTTCTATGAAACTATCGCCGGGCGCATCCGCCCCGGCGAGACCGTCCTGGCCGCACCTTTCACCATGATGGCCGCCCGCGCTGCGAGGGAGAAGTTCAAGTGCCCCCTGGTCACCGTGCATCTGCAGCCCGTCTGCTTCCTGAGCGTACATGACACACCCATCATCATGCCCGGCACCGAGTGGATGCTGAAGCTGCCGGTTTGGGCCAAGAAGATCCTCTTCTCCCTGCCGAACCCTTCAGATTTTAAGCTCACGCCCCAAGTCAAAGCGATGTGCCGGGAGATCAACATCCCGAGTCCTCGACGCGTAGTGCCCGACTGGATGCACTCCCCCGATGCAAACCTCGCACTGTTCCCGGAGTGGTTCGCCGCCCCCCAGCCCGACTGGCCAGCCAACACCCACACCGTCGGCTTTCCTCTAGCCGACCTCCGCACGCTTTTCGAGCTCCCGGCCGATCTTGCCACCTGGCTCCAGGAAGGCACCAAGCCGGTACTATTCACCCCGGGAACCGGCAACACCCAGGCCACCGCGTTCTTCCGTGAGGGGTTGGCAGCGTGCGAGAAACTCGGGCTGCGAGCCTTGCTGGGCACAAGCTTCCCCGAGCAATTACCCTCGCCTCTCCCTTCGTTCGCGCGACACTTTGCCTATCTGCCTTTCAGCGAGGTGCTCCCGCACGTCTCCGCCTTTGTCCACCATGGAGGCATCGGCACACTCTCCCAGGGGCTGGCTGCCGGGGTGCCCCAGCTCATCATGCCCATGGGGCACGATCAACCGGACAACGTGATGCGCCTGCAAAGGCTCGGCACAGGGGATTACCTTGCCCCGAAGCAGTTCAAAGCCGGGGCCGTGGCAGCGAAGCTCAACCACCTGGTGCGAGATGGAACGGTCAAAGAGGCAGCCGAACGCGCCTCCACCCTGTGCCGTGCTGATGAACCCGCAGCCAGGGCGGTCGCCGTAATGGAGTCGGCAGGTGCCGCGGCAAGATCAGGACGCTACCTGTTCCAATGTCCTTAATTCAGTCTCCCTGCTGGGGAGCATCCTTGGCGGGCCATTGCCCCCAGTTCATCAGATGGGTCTTGAACCCACCCCCCTGATCCGACTGCCACGTCATCCGCACGTGCATCTGGAGTTCCGGATTCGTTTCCCCAAACGCTTCCGTCTTTGCCACTCCCATGACACAGAAGGCGGTGGCATACGCATCCGCCGTGGTAGAATCGGGTGCCACCACACTGCAGGCGATGCGATCAGTCAGCCCCAGGCCCGTCTTCGGGTCAACGATGTGAGAGTACCGTCTGCCGCCGAGTTCAAGGAATTGATGCAGATCTCCTGAGGTGGAGCAGCCGCAGTTGCTCAGGGTCACATGCTCGTACCGATCCGCATCCTCCGCGCTTTCAAAAGTGCGGAGTGCCACATCCCACCCTGCTTTCCCGGGGGGCGGATCACCAAAAGCGAGGTCCCCGCTCGCCGCAACGACAGCCCGGTTCAGGCCGCGATCTCGCAACACTTTCAGCGCAGCATCTGCCGCATACCCCTTGCCGATCCCTCCTAGATCGATCAGCACGTTCTCGGCAAGCTTCGTGACGGTCCCGTTCCCGGAATCAAGCTGCAACTTGTGCCAGTCCGCCATGGCCACCGCCCTGCGCGTGTCCGCCTCATCCGGCAGTTGTTTCCTCCGCTTCGCGCGACGCCACTGCTGCACGGCGTACGCCGATGTCACATCGAATGCGCCCTCCGTCCGTCGCGAGGTCTCAGCCGAACGGGCCAGCAGGGTGAACAGATCACCACTGACCTTCACAGCCTGTCCGGGGAGAGCCCGATTCAGCCGGCTCAGCTCACTTTCCGGAAGATAGTCCGAGGCCGCAGCATTGATCTCCTCCACCCTTTTGTAAGCTGCCTCCACCGCCGCTTCAGCCCTTGCCTCATCTGCAGCGTAAACCGTGATGGAGAAGACGGAGCCCATTTGGGGGCGGGAATAGTGGTACCGTTTCAGTGCAGCTGCTTCTTCAGCATGCGCTACACAGCCCCACACAAATGCCAGCACCCCTGCTGCCACGAAGGAAATCGCTCTGCGCAAACCCGTCATCATGAGCCAACGCAAAGGAGGCGGCGCTTCCTCAGGAAACGCCGCCGCCTTCATCAAATCACAATTCTAAAATCAGCAATCCAAAATACGCCTACTCTTTCTCCACGCCGTTGTTCCAGTAGTGGAACATTTCCTCGGCACTGGGGATCTCCAGAGGGCGCACAATGCGGAAGCCGAGGAACTTGGCATCCGTGAGGTACCAGATGCTCTTGGGCAGCTGCGGATCCTGCTGTTTCCAGTCGGGGTTGGAACCACGACGCACCGCGGCGCGGAGTCCGATCGCGTCATCGTCATAGGACCCTCCACGAGCCGTCTGGGGATAGGGCTTCGTGGACTTCACGTAGAAGCCCACCGACTTGTCACCCAGAGCTGCAAGGTTCTTGTAATAGTCGGGCTGATACTGGTCGATCGTCCATTCGCACACGTTGCCCAGGATGTCATAGAGGCCCCAAGGGTTGGGCTTCTTCTTGCCCACTTGGGAGTACTGGAAGTTCGGCGCGTTGTCGTAGTACCACTCGTACTCCTTGGCCTGGCCAGCATCGTTACCCCAGTAGAACGGGGTCGTGGTGCCGGCCCGGGCGGCGTATTCCCACTCCTGCTCTGTCGGCAGGCGGTAGAAGTGGCCCGTCTGGGCACTCAGCCACTGGCAGTATTTGTTGGCCGCGTGCTGCGTCATGCAGATGGCAGGATAGCCATCCGTCCCCATGCCGAAGCTCATCTCAGTATAGGGAGTCGTGGGCTGGGAAATAACGTCCGCAATCCCGTCCGCCGGGTTCGGCTTCTGTTTGGAGCCGTTCTTGTTGCGGCCCACATCCGTGATCATGAAGGGCAGGTACTCGTCCCAGGTCACTTCGTGCACGCCCATCCAGAAGGGTTTCACCTTCACCTTCACCTGCGGCCCTTCATCGTCCTTGCGGCCCTGTTCAGATTCCGGGCTGCCCATGAGGAACTCCCCCCCTTGGATCGCAGCCATCTTGTAGCCGATGCCGGTCTTGGGCACCTTGCTGTCGTAGGCTTTCATCTCCCCTTCGGCTTTCTCCTTGGAAGTCTGCACGATGAAATCGTGGATCTTCTTCGCCAGCTCCATGTTGTCCAGCGTGTCGCCGGTCGGGGCTTTCTTCTCCTTGGCCTTCAGCGTTACGCCCTCTGGCCATACTGCCCCCTGGTCGATCCAGCCGCGCAACAGGTCGAGTTGCTCCTTTTTAAGAGGGCCACCACTTTTGGCCGGCGGCATGAGGTCATCGTGATCCGCCGGCAGCGAGGCCAGGGAGTACACGGAGCTCTTGGCAGAGTTGAAAGCAATGATCGTCGGCGCATTCTCGCCGGTGGTGAAGGCGTCCTTCTTCGTCGCCAGGTTCAGGTCACCCTTGGCCTTGTCCGCATTGTGGCAGGAGAGACAGTTTTCCTCGAGAATGGGCTGGATGTGCTTCTCAAAGTTCACGCGTACCGTCTGCTCCAGCTTCACTTCCTTGGGCCAGTTCGCTCCCTGCTGCACCCAGAGCTTCAGGATTTCTGCTTGCTCAGGAGCCAGCAAACCTTCCTTCTTGGGGGGCATGACAGCATCCTCATCAGCCGCCAGCACGGTCGTGGTGTAAAGAGGGCTCTTGGCAGGATCGCCCGGCACCAGAGCCGTCCCATTGTCGCCACCTTTCACGGTCAGTTCCAGCGTCGTCACATTCAGTCCGCCCTTGTCGGACTTGTCGTTGTGACAGTGCACACAAGCCGCCTCAAGGATCGGCTTCACATGTTGCTTGAAATCAGGTTTCTCAATCTTGGCGGCCGCTTCAGCGAACACTGAAGCCCCCCCAAAAGGAAGGATGGAAGCGATGGCAAGTAGGGATGTCGGTCGCATGGGAACCAATGGCTTAGCACAGCGCGGGAGGGAGGAAACCCCAAAGTTCAGAGATCGAGTCTCAACTACGGACCTCCTCTCCCACCGTAAGTTTTTACGATGAGTGTTGAAAGAATGACAATCTGACCACGGGTATCCGAAGGTGGCTCACGCCACCTCCCGGCTCCCCCATGCGATTGTTCTCAGCGGTGGAGAACAGCACAGGGGCTCACGCCTTGATCAGCCCGGGTCGAGCGATTGGGCTTGGCTCAAATTTATCACCCCACTTCAGCGTGGTCTCAGGGGCCAAGTCTTCGTCGCTGGTGATGGCTTCTTGCCAGGTGATCTTTTTGCCTGAGTAGGCGGACATCCGGCCCATGATGCCCACCATGGTGCTGTGCAGCATCCAGGTGCCGTCGTTGAGCACCTCGCCCTTGCGGATGGCGGCAAAGAGCTCGTCATGCTCCACCTGATACATGTTTTTCTCCTCGCCGCGGAAACGCCAGCGGTCCTCTCCGTCGATGAAGGGCTTGTCGCCACGGCCGATAATGAGAGCCCCTTTGGTGCCCCGGATGTAGTCTGCATTCTCATTGTAGCAGCCTTTGATCTGGCGGCAGCCGAGATGGGCCATCACGTTGTTGGGGAACTCATAGGCCACATGAAAGTGGTCGAAGATGTTGCCGCCCTCATTGGGCAGCTGACGCCCGCCCGTCGCCACGCAGGAAATCGGGTCTGCGTCCTTGAGGGCCCAGCAGAGTTTGTCCACGCTATGGATGGCCTGCTCCACGAGCCCATCACCGCTCAGCCAGGAGAAGTTGTACCAGTTGCGCACCTGCCATTCCACATCACTCCACTCCGGCTTGCGGGCGGAGGCCTCCGGCATGGGCTTCACCGGACCGGTGTAGTAAGTGGCAAAGACGGAAGCCAGCTCACCGATCTGGCCATCATGCAGGCGCTTGAAGGCTTCCACACGCGACGCACTGCGACGCCAGCAGTAGCCAGCCACCACACTGAGTTTCTTCTCCTGGGACTTCTTGATGGCGTCCAGGGCCACACGATAGCCGGCCGGATCCACGGCCATGGGCTTCTCACAAAAGATATGCTTGCCTGCCTCGACAGCGGCCGCCAGATGGGCCGGACGGAATCCGGGAGGGCTGGCGAGGATCACCACATCACAGATATCAATCAGCTTTTGGTATGCATCCAGCCCGATAAACTGGCGCTCCTTGGGCACGTCCACCCGTTTGGCAAAGCTGTCACCCAGCATTTTCACGCTGGCCTCAGCCTTCTCCGCAAAGGCATCTGCCACGGCAAAGAGAGTGGTGTTATAGTCCGCACTCAGCGCCTGCTGGGCCGCGCCCGTGCCACGGCCACCGCAACCCACCAGGCCGATCTTCAAGGTATCAGCATTCTTCGCGTCAGCGCCCGTCGCCCCCTTCAGGACAAAAGGAAACAACACCGGGGTGAGGGCGGCGGAGTGGCCCAGGAACGAACGGCGGTTGAGCGCTTGCAGTGTAGTGGGATTCATATGAAGGAAGATTGACGGTGCACAACGAAGTTCGCGCCACCGGCGCTACTTCTTTCCGTCAAATGGCCACGCCTTAAAAGGTGTGACACGCTTCCTGCAAAAATCGCACACTCCACGGGGGCCGGCTTCGATGCGACTCCCCGGTCTCCCTCTCCTCCGAAATCTCCGTCAACGCGCCCCTCAGGACACCACATTCGTCAAATTGGGATCCAGACGAGGGGGCTGTGGCAGCCAGTTTTCCTCGTCATCCCCACCGGCCGTTTCACCATTGCTAGGGCTGAGCGCCGCCGCGACAAGCAGCTGGGCATCATTCAGGAATGTCTTCACCACTCCCGTCAGGAAATCCGCCTCCTCCTGGCGGGTGTGCAGCAACACCACACTGATATCACCCGCAAAGACGACCAGGGCATGCACATCTGGGAAGCCCAGCCAAAGGGAGTCCACCAGACGTGTTCCGCCACTTTGAAAATGATCGCGCCCGTCATTGAGCACCTGCACGAGCTGCTCCACCCGGAAGTCTTCATAAGGCATGAGGCTCACCAGGATCTGCCTACGCCATGACAGGCACAGCCCGTTGACAGATCCCGCGTGTTTGAGGCGCTCAAGGCTCGCGCGGAGGGAGGGAGTGATGGGATTGGCCATGGGAGTATAATTGCGGGAGGAAGTTGTGATCAGCGCCGACAGGAATCGGACTGCCTGCCGACCTTTCAGTCATCTGGGTGGGAGAAAGAGGGTCACACTCCCTGCTGCCGCAGGGTCACCAGCAGCTCATTGTTGGAGACATTGGCGTCCACCATGGCCCCCACAGCTTGCGTGGCGGGCTTGTCCGCACCCACAGGCAACAGGAACATCATGGAAAACTCCGGCTCATGGATCGCCGCGTACAGAGAGCCCCCCAGTTCCAGAGCACCACCCACACGGTCCGCGAAATGGCGCAACCCCTGATAGTCGGCAGCGAAATCATCCGCATCCTGCTGGCCAGATTCACTGATCACCAGGCCATTCTGAATCTCTAAAACCCGCAGTGAGGGTGCCGTCGCAGGAGAGGAGTCGTACATGATGGCAGATGTAATTTGTTGCTATCCTCTTTCCTCTCAAAAAAGGCCCCCTGAGGCAAGAACAAAGCACTGGAGAGGACGGAAAGTGAGCAAGTTGCTAAATTTTAAGATTCGCAGTCGGACATCGAATCTCCCTTATCCCTCACGGGGGCGTTTTTTTGAGTTTCACATGCCTCTTGACACAAAAGTACCCTCGCTCAGAACCTGGCGGACCACGGTTTCACCTTCCCTACCTCGCCCACCCCCTGTCCAGATTACACTAGCCAGCTTTCCGAGCGTGATATAGCGAAGCGATGCCAAAACTGAGCGCGGAGGCATCGCTCTTCACGAATCCATTCTCGCAGATCATGGCGTTCATCTTCTCACCACTGGGGAAGGCCTCAATGGTACCGCACAAGTACTCGTATGCCGCCCGTTCACCTGTCAACCATCCCGCCACACGAGGCATCACGTGGCGGAGATAGAAGAGGTGCCCCGTCCGAATCACTCTTGATTCCGGCAGGGAGAAATCCAATACGAACAAATGACCACCAGGGCGAAGAATGCGTGACATCTCCCTCAGCGCATCCGGCCATGAAGCCATGTTGCGCAAGCCAAAGGCGACGGTCACCACATCAGCACAGGCATCCTGAAGAGGCAGGTTCATGCCATCCCCCACGACCAGCTGAGTCAGCCCACGTTTCCGGGCCTCCATCAACATGGGCTGGGAGAAATCCACCCCCAGCACCGTCGCCTCAGGGCAGCGGCTCTGAACCTCCGCAGCAAGATCTCCACTGCCAGTGGCCAGATCCACCACCTGTCTCGGCTCGCAGGCAGCAACATCCCGACCCGTGCGCCATCGCCAGAGCACATCAATGCCGAGACTCAACACATGATTCGTCAGCACATAACGGCTGGCAATGGAAGCGAACGCCTTCCGGACGAAGCTGGCATCTTGCCCTTTTTTTGGGGCGCTGTCGCTTGAGGCTGGCTGCATGCCACCGCTTTCGATTTAAAAAATAGAATAGTGATGGTGCTCACGAGAGGACTCGAACCTCCACAGGTCTCCCTACAAGATCCTGAATCTTGCGCGTCTACCAATTCCGCCACGTGAGCATTTTCATTGCGGCCGGGTCGTGAACATGGACGGGGCACCAAACTTCTCAACTAGAATTTTGCACTTTTCACATGTTCTTCAGCCCATCGCATTTCACCGCACGGGAAACAGCCAGGGAACGACCAGCACCGTCACCAAAAGCACCAGCAAGGCAAACGGCACCCCCACTCTCACGAAATCCCCAAACCGATAGCGCCCAGGTGCCATGACCAGCGTATTCACCGGAGAAGAAACCGGCGTCATGAACGCAGCGGAGGCCGCAATCGCCACCGTCATCCCGAAAGCATGAGGTGCCACCTTTAGCTTCTCCGCCAGACCCAGCGCAATGGGAGTCATCAACACCGCAGTGGCGGTATTGGAAATGAAAAGCCCAATCATCGCCGTCAGAGCAAACACACCGGCCAACATCCCCCGTGGCCCGGCGTCTCCGAGCACGGTCGTTAGTCCATTCACCGCCATCTCCACTCCGCCACTGGTCTCCAAGGCCCGGGCAAAGGGCATCATGCCTGCGATAAGCACCAAGCTTTGCCAATGGATGGAGCGGTAGGCACTCTTGAAATCAACGCAACCGAACGCCCCCATGAGGAGACAGGCGATCAACGCGGCCGTCACGTTCGGAACGGCACCGGCAATCATCAGCGCCATCATGATCCCCAAAACCACCAAAGCGTAGGGAGCCCGGCTGGCTGCCGGTGCCACTTCATCCATCTCCGCCGGGAGACTGAGCACCAGAAAATTCTGAATTTGCCCCCGCAGCTTTTGGATTGCCTTCCACGGGCCCGCCACCAGCAGGACGTCTCCCATCTTCAGTTTCTCTTCCAGAATCCCCGTCCTCAGCGCCGCACCATTCCGCCGCAGCCCCACCACGCTTACCCCATGCTGCGTCCGGAAATGTTGCCCCAGCACCGTCTTCCCAATCAGGGACGACTCCGGGGGTACGGCCACCTCCGCCATCCCCACCTCGTTTAACCTCTCCATGAAATAGTGCCCTCGCAACGGCATCCGCTTGAGGCCCATCTTTACACCAAACTCCATCGCATTGTGGGCGGCGAAGAAATCCACGAGCAGCACATCCCCTTCCCTCAGCACCGTCTTGCCTGCCGGTTGGAGCAGCTCGGATCGGAAGCGGCCGGGACGCTCCACAGAGATCAAGTTGGCCCCATGCGTCTGCCGCAGATTCAGCGTCTCCAGTTTTGCCCCGGCCAACGGCGAACCTACAGACACCCGGAATCGGCATCCACGGTTCTGAAGTTGGTATTCCTCAATGAAGTGGGACAGACCCCGGCGACTTATGACCGTAGCCGCGGCGTTTTGGTCACCCACCAGCCAGCGCCTGACCAGCAGCATGTAACCCACCCCCAACCCCAACACAGAAAGTCCCACAGGCGTGAACGCGAAGAACGAAAATCCATCGTGTCCCCGCTGCTTCAATGCCGCATCCACCACGAGATTAGGCGGCGTCCCCACCAGAGTCATCATTCCGCTCGTCAGCCCGGCAAAACACAGCGGCATCATCAACCGCCCCGGATGGATCTTGAGCTTCCTGCTCACACCCAACACCACCGGAATGAAGACCGCCACCACGCCAGTGGAGCTCATCACAGCCCCCAGCCCCGCCACCACCAGCATCAGCAGGATCAACAGACGCGACTCACTGCTGCCCGCTTTCTTCAACAACCACTCCCCCACCTGGTAGGTCACGCCAGTTCTCACCAGCCCTTCCCCGACCACAAAGAGAGCGGCAATCAAAATGACACTGGGATCTCCAAAGCCTGCGAACGCCTCCGGCACCGTCATCAGCCCCATCAGGGGCAAAGCGATCATCACCAGCAGGGCCACGACATCCATCCGCGGTTTATCGCGCACCAGCATCACCACGCACACAGCCAGCGCGAACAGCACCTTGATCAGATCAGCATTCATAGGGTCGCCCGACTATCCGGAGCCCAAGGGCATTCAGCAACCTTTGGTGAGCGGCTTAGAGCCAGCCCCAATCTAATCTCCCACCTTTCCGCTGCCCACAGTCGAGAGCCTGAAGAGATAATTCGTCATCGGAGCCTCCGGTGCTGAAAGGGATGCCGTCATCACCTCACCAGCCCGTCCCTTCCGTGAGTTGGTAAAGAAGTAAAGCTTGCCATCCGTGCCAAAGCACAGACCATCTGGCCAGAACACCCGGGAATCTGTCGCCAGCACTCGGTATTGCTTGGTGCCAGCCGCGATCATCCCAACTCCTTTGGCCCCGACGTCTGAAACGTAGATGTTACCTTTGGAATCGAGGCTGATGCCGTTGCAAACGGGCTTGCTCGCGTACTCTTCCACCAGCCCGGCCAGCTTGTCCTGGGCCAGGGCCGTGTTGCGCAGATGTTCCGTGCGGATCCGATAGAGCCGACGCGACCGCATGGGGCCGAAATAGAGCCATTCCCCCTTCCGATCCAAGGCCAGCGCACTCACCCCGCCCTGGGTATTCGCCACACTGCCATCCAGTCGCAGCGTCTGATGCCGCTGCCCGTCGATCTCAAGCTGGGTGCCTTCCTCAGGTACCACCGAGGGATGGCCTTGGAGGATCCGCCGACCAAGTCCAGTGCCAATATCCACGACAATCAACGCTGCGTCCGAACCGTTGGCAGGATCACTGAGGTACACAAAGGGGTACTCGGGATCCACTGCAAGATCATGCAGCAAAGAGTCTGGCAGCACTGAAGGAGGAGCAAGATGGATGACACGTTGGAGCTTGTTGTGGTCAAAGTCCCAAGCCACCAGCTTGGGCGGCAGCTCGCTGCGCCGACCGTTGTCCACCATCCACACCGTCCCATTCTTGTCAGTATGCAAGCCTTCCACAGCGTCCAATAGCAGCGACTCCTCTTTAGAGGCCTGACTGATCGGCAGGGTCGGGAAGGGACGAGACTCCCCCTTCTTATTCACCGCCACCACCCGGTTCTGCGGCTTTTCCTGAAAACTGATGCTGAGCAGGAAGGCTCCATCTGGAGCCATCGTCAGTCCCGCAGGGGCCAGAGGAAGCTGAAACACCACCTCCAGCGGGGGAGCCTCGGATGCAGCCACGAGCGGGAGAGCCGCCATCAAACAACACCCCAAAACTGGCCCGCGAGACATCCTGGCGATCCACTGGCGCAACCGGGTGTCTCTGCTGAACGCCTGTCGATGCCCCCCCATGGAGGGAGAGCCCCCTTTCCCGCCCCCCCACGCCGTACCTTCATACTGGCTGATGATGTCGGGGGAGTTCATGGTGCGCATGCTTCAGTCTCAAACCTGCTTCCGTGCCACGCGGGCCTGGATGAATGAACGTACACAGAGCACCAGAAAAACAAGGCAAAGAACGCCCAAACTTCCCTGCGTAATAATCTTTAGCCAATGAGGTTCCCCCAGCAGGCCCTTGATGGCCATCATGAGACCACCCACCGTCCCGAGCAGCGCCACCAAAGCTGCCACATGCATGACGTGCTTGTTGGCCCCAGGGAACTTTGCCCCAATCAATCCACAGAGGATCAAGACACCGCCAAAGGCAGAAGGGATGATCAACGCCGTCTTCGCCGCAGCTGTGGCACCAGCCGCCACCCAGCCAGCCACGCCCAGAAGAACCATCAGGATGCCAAAGAGAATCGAGTTTCGTGCCATAGTGTCGGCACGATAACCAGATCCTCGCTGTTTACCAGTTTTTGATCCAGCTTGCCGTTTTCTGGTGATCCCTTTTGTTGAGACATCCCGACTCACTGTCCCGGACTTTCACATTTGATGGCAGGGAGCCATGGCGTGGTTGCGACCTTCGCTGATTGGAGTCCTCCCACTCTGTAGCCCTTGCCGGATCGCTGCTTCATGAAAATCACCTTGGCTTTTTCGGGAACCTCCCTCCCTGGAAACGAGAAGGCCTCGCGCCAGAAATCTGGAACGAGGCCTGCAGTCAATACCAACAACTAAGATTACCAGTTTTTGATCCAGGTGGCCGTTGCCGTGGCGCTCTTCTTGGTATTCAGATCGTCAGTGGGGGTACCAGAGCTATCTGAGTGGCCAAAGGACCAGATGTCATAGGTGGGGTTCACAGCAGTAGCCTCGCCACCTTTGGTGTACTGGAAGGGCCGACCAAAACCGTCAATCAAATAGCGACTGCCCGGGGTTCCTCTGCTCATCCCGCCGGAGAAGATCATTTGAGGAGGCAGATTGCTGTTGATAGAATTCGGCACTTCATCGGCCGACACCTCCCCGTCAGACTCCACCCCTGCCGCTCCGCTCAACTGAATGTAGGTATTGCCATCACCACTGAGAGCCTGATAGAGCATGGCCGCTGCGGCGCGCTTCACCGTCAATCCGCCATAGGTGCCCGTTTCAGTAGCCATCCCTGCTGGCACTGCAGGATACTCACCGAACTTTTCCTTGTATTGTTCCAAACCGGACTTGATGGCCGCGAGGGAGGCGGTCGTTTTGTTGCGGCCCGCGGCCTGCTGGGCGTACTGGAAGCCGCCCAGGGTGAGCGCTGCCAGCAGTGCAATGATGGCAATCACCACCAGGAGTTCAATAAGCGTGAAGCCGCCTGCTAAATGGCGGTTCAAATGACGGGAAACGGTGCGAATTTTCATGACGTTTTACGGAGCAGTTGGGGGTTTGAAGTAAGCCCCGGCCAGTGCACATCAGAAGGCACCGACCAGGGCATGAATTCCACTTCGAAGGTTGTAGAACTAGGTGTTCTGGTTGATCCCCTGGATGATCTGGATCAGCGGCATGAACAAGGCGAGCACGATCACACCGACCACCACAGCGAGAATCACGATCATCAGCGGCTCAAGCATTGAGGTGAGGGCGGACACCGAGTTGTCCACTTCATCTTCATACACGTCAGCCACCTTGAGCAGCATCTCCGGAAGCTGACCCGTTTCCTCACCCACGTCCACCATGCTGATGACCATTGGCGGGAAGACCTTGCTGGCTTCCAGCGGTGCCACCATGCTCTCCCCTTCCTTCACCGCGTCATGCACCTTATTGATGGCGTCGGACACGACCACGTTGCCAGCGGTTTCACGGGTGATGTTGAGCGCTTGTAGAATCGGCACACCGCTGGTGACCAGCGTTCCCAGAGTGCGGGTAAACCGGGAGATGGCGCTCTTGCGCTGCACATCCCCGAAGAGCGGCATTTTCAACTTGAGCTGGTCAATGACCCGGCGACCACCCTTGGTAGCCTTAACGACCTGCCACAGGACAATCAGCGCTGCAGTGATGGCAGCAAGGATGAGCAGGTTCCCCTGGATCCATCGGCTGGTGTTGATCACCCACTTCGTCAATTCAGGCAGCTTGTCGCGGGAGCCGAGCATGTCTTCGAAGATCTTCTCGAACTTCGGAACAATGACCGTCATGAGGAAGATCATGATGCCCACGGCGATGATCATCACGATCATCGGGTACACCATGGCAGCCACGATCTTGTTCTTCAGCTTTTGGGCCTTTTCCTGATACTCTGCCAGACGGTTCAACACCAGTTCCAGCACCCCGCCCAGCTCCCCAGCTTTCACCATGTTGATGTAAAGCTTGTTGTAGATGCGAGGGAACTGCTGAAGACTCTCCGAGAACGTGCTGCCAGTCTGCACCGAATCCGCCAGCGTGTTGATCGTACGCTTCATGATCGGGTTCGGCTCCTGGCGCCCCAACACTGTCAAACCACGCAACAGCGGAAGACCGGAGTCGATCAGCGTCGCGAGCTGACGTGTGAAAATCATGAGCGTCTTGCCCGCCACCTTGGCGGATGCAGAGGCTTTGCCCCCGATTTTTGTCTTGCCCTTGGCGGAGGTGCCGCGCGCACGGCGCTTGATCGCGGCGGAGTCCCCCTTGCCTTCTTCCACGACCTGAGTCGGGTAGAGCTGGCTCCGGCGCAACTGCCCGATGGCTTCCGCCTCATTCGGGGCGTCTATGTCTCCGGCAGTCTCCTGACCGTTCTGGTCGAGGGCGATGTAGTGAAACTTCGGCATGGCTGGGGTTCGTCAGTAAATCAGGATTGTATTAACTCTGGGGAAAAGCTTACTGGTTCCGGCGTCAATTTGTCCACTCTGAAAAAGACGGTTTTTCGCCGGGGTCCATGAGAATGAGGCGCGGTTAGGTGTATTTCAGCACTTCTTCGATGGTCGTGACACCGTCATAAATATTGCGCAGACCGTCTTCGCGCAGGGTATGCATTCCCAATTCGATGGCTTTTTGGCGGAGCACCAGCGTGGGAGCCTTCTGGGTGATCAACTCCCGGAGCGGGTCGTTGATGTCCAGAAGCTCATAGATGCCTTTTCGGCCCTTGTAGCCACTGGTGCCACAGGCGCCACAACCTGCACCAGTGAAGAATTTCTTGTCCCCAATGTCACTTTGGGACAGCCCCAGTTGGTTGAGCACAATTGGGCTGGGCGTGTAGGGAGTGACGCACTCCTTGCAGATGGTCCGCAGGAGACGTTGCGCCAGGATGCCTTCCAGCGTGGCCGCCACCAGGAAGGGCTCCACACCCATGTCAATGAGACGGGTCACGGCACCAGCGGCATCATTCGTGTGCAGTGTACTCAGCACCAAGTGGCCCGTCAGCGACGCCTGAATGGCGATCTGCGCCGTTTCCACGTCACGCATTTCCCCCACCATGATGCGGTCCGGGTCCTGACGCAGGAAGGATCGCAGTGCCTTTCCGAAAGTCAGGCCCACTGCCTCATTGATCGGCACCTGCATGATGCCCTCGATGTCGTACTCCACCGGATCTTCTGCCGTGAGCAGCTTCGCATCAATGGTATTGATCTCTTTAAGCGCGGCATAGAGCGTCGTGGTCTTGCCTGCACCCGTGGGCCCCGTCACAATGAAAATGCCGTTGGGCTTGTGGATCGTGTCCTGAATGTAGTCGTACAGATAGGGTGGCATCCCCAGTGCGGAGAGCGTCAAGTTCACCGAAGAACGATCAAGCACGCGGAGCACCACGCTCTCGCCGTACTGGGTCGGCAGGGTGGAGACACGCATGTCCACCGGACGGCCATCCACGACAGTCATAATACGACCGTCCTGTGGCACGCGTCGCTCAGCGATGTTCATGTTCGACATCACCTTGATACGGGAGATGACAGACATCGCCAGGTGCACCGGCGGAGGAGCCATTTCGTAAAGCGAGCCATCCACCCGGTAGCGGATCTTGAACTCGTGCTCGAACGGCTCGAAGTGAATGTCAGACGCCTTCTCTTTGATGGCCTGCTCAAGCACCAGGTCCACAAAGCGGACAATCGGTGCGCTGTTGGCCTCCGCCTCAACACTCGCCCGGTCGCCCGGCTTGGAGTTGATCCCCAGCTGGCCGAATATATCTTCAATGCTCTGGGTGCCACTGCCGTAATGCTTGTCGATCAGCGCCTGGATCTGCTCCTTCCGGGCCACCACGGGCACAATGCTCTTGCCCAGACCGAACCGAAGGTCCTCCAGCAACTGGGGATTGAGCGGGTCAGTCAGTGCAACATACAGGCCATCTGGCCCCAGCTGAATGGGAAGAGCGCCACAGAGACGGGCCATCCCGGCGGGAATCAGTTCCAGCGTATCCCGCCCAGGCTCGAAGGTTGTCAGATCGTAGTGCTCGGCACCAATCTCTTCCGCCACGAGAGCCCAGAACTCATCCTCGTTGTTAAAGATGCCATACTCCACCAGGAGGTCCACCGGGTCTTTCCCCGTCGTCTTGTGGTCCGACAGGATGTCCGCCGCTTGCCCTTCATCGAGCAGGCCCCGGTTCGTCAGCAGTTCCACCACGCTTTGCGCTGTCATTGTAAGTGTAAAAAGTAAGTCTAGTCTCTGTCGTTGTGCTCCCGGCAGGGTCTGGGGCGGCCGTTTTGCAGTCCGGCAGGGCCCCGCCCCCAGTTGTCTTCAGATCATCAGTTCGCGTCAGACATGGTGGCTTCAATGACTTCCTCCGCAGTGGTCATGCCTGCCAACACCTTGCGCACCCCGTCTTCACGCAGCGTACGCATGCCCAGCTCGCGGGCCTTGCGCCGCAGCACCGGAGCCGGCAGCGACTGGTTGATCATTCCGCGCACCTCGTCATCCATCTTGAAAATTTCCACGATCGAAAGACGACCTCGGAAACCGTTGCCGCGGCATTTCGGGCAACCGGTCGCATCCATGATGGTCGCTCCATAGGCCTGGGACGCATCCAGTTGCAGGGAGCGCAGTTCTTTCTCAGTCAGGGAACCTGGCGTCTTGCACTCCGGGCAAAGCTTGCGCACCAGGCGCTGGGCCTCAATGGCCCGCACGGAGGATGCGATCAAGAACGGCTTGATGCCAATATCCACAAGACGGGAAACGGCGCTCGGAGCATCATTCGTGTGCAGGGTGCTGAAAACCAAGTGCCCGGTCAAGGAGGCGTTGATGGCGATGCTCGCCGTCTCCATGTCTCGAATTTCCCCCAGCATGATGATGTTGGGTGCCTGTCGCAGCATGGCGCGGAGCGCGGCGGCGAAGGTCATGCCAATGTCCTCCTTCACCATCACCTGGTTGATGCCCGGCAGTTCATATTCGACCGGGTCTTCCACGGTGATGATCTTGCGGTCCGGCCGGTTGATGAAGTTCAGACAGGCGTACAGGGTCGTCGTTTTACCTGAACCGGTCGGGCCGGTCACCAGGATGATGCCGTCCGGCAGCGTGATCAGCTTTTCAAACGTCTCCTGGTCATCAGAAAGGAAGCCCAGATCGCTCAGCCCCAGCCGCAGCGAGGACTTGTCCAGAATACGCATGACAACGCTCTCCCCGTTGCTCGTGGGGATGATGCTGACACGCAGATCCAGCTCCTTGTCTTGGAACTTCATCTGGATACGACCGTCCTGAGGGATGCGCTTCTCATCGATGCTCATCGTCCCCGTCATGATCTTCAGACGGGCGATGATCGAGGAATGCAGTTTCTTGGGATGGTGTTCCACATCGTGCATCACCCCGTCAATGCGATAGCGGATCCGGAGGTCCTTCTCCATCGGCTCGATGTGAATATCCGAGCCCCGGTTTTTGAACGCCTCCATCAGCGTGTTCGTCACCAGGCGAATGATGGGGGCGTCCGTCTCAGAACTGCCTTCCATGCCCTTCACCACGGTGCCCGCCATATCACCCTCATTTCCGTAGATGCTGCTGGTCAACGTACGTATGGACCCAGGCGTGCTACAGATGAACTCGATCTCCGTGGAGAGGACGTGCGGCAGCGCGTCCAGAGTCTCGAAGTTGTTGGGATCGCTGATGGCAATCTGGAGACGCCCGTGCTCGAAACCGATGGGCACCACCTTGTAGCGTCTTGCCACATCCTCAGGCACCACGTTTTTCAGGTCGGGAGAAACGGCGTACCCCGTGAGGTCGATGAACTCCATCCCGGAGTTCACCGCCATCGTCTGCGCCACGTCTTCTTCAGAAAGCACCCCTCCTTTGATGAGCCCCTCCATAAGGGTCTCGGAAGGTTTCTTGGTGGTGCGGGCGTGATGGAGATCCTGCTCGTTCACCATCCCGGATTCCCGGAGAAGTTCGAGCAAAAAGTCTTCGTTGGAATACATGTATGACGAGGCGGTGGCAGTGAATAATTCGAAAATAGTCCCTAAGGCGCGCCAGATTACCCCGCTGCGAGTTTTCGTGTCAATACTCTCAGGTTTTTTTGACAAAATCTTGAGAAATAACGCGCTACAGAGCCGTTCGAGTCAGCCGCAAGCACCGTACGCATCCTCCGCTCCCCTATGTCACTCCGCCGCTTCCTGACCACTCTTCTCGCCTTGGGCTGCCTGTCGTCCCTCTGCCCATCCCGCCTCCAGGCCCACGAGGCAGGCCAGCAAATGGTGGATACTGCCACCGCCCTCCTGAAGGCCCTGCCAGCGGAGGCCCGCACGAAAGCCCTGTACCCCTTTGAGTCAGAGGAACGGTTCAACTGGCACTTCGTCCCCAGGGAACGCAATGGCCTCTCTTTTAAGGAGATGCCCCCGGAGGCCCGGCTTCTCGGGCACGCCCTGCTTACCACCGGGTTGAGCTACCGCGGCTACGTGAAGGCAACCACCATCATGAGTCTGGAGGAGGTCCTTTTTGGCATTGAAGGGGCTGACCCCGCCAAACGCGACGCCGCCCGGGCCCGTCGCGACCCTGAGAAGTATTTTATCAGCATTTTTGGCGAGCCTTCTATGAAGGGCGTTTGGGGCTGGCGCCTGGAGGGGCACCATCTGGCCCTGAATTTCACGGTTAAAGACGGTTCCCTGTTCCGCAGCACCCCTTGCTTCTTCGGCTCCAACCCGGGCGAAATTCGTCAGGGCCCCCGCACGGGAGTCCGTCCGCTCTCGGCGGAGGAGGATCTGGGTCGCCAGCTGGCCAAGTCTCTCAATGACGATCAGTGGAAAATGGCGCTAATCCAGGAAACCGCCTTCAAAGACATCCTCACAGAGGCGAAACGCCAGGTCAGCCCCCTCTCCCCGGATGGCCTCAGCGATGCCGAGTTGAACGCCGATCAGAAAACTCAGCTCCAAACGCTGCTCAAGGAGCACCTGTTCCGGATCCGCCCGGAGGTGGCCGAAGCCGCCTGGCAGGAGCTCCTTGCCAGCGGCCCCATCCATTTTGCCTGGGCAGGCAGCCGCGAACCCAGTCAGGGCCACTACTACCGGATTCAAGGCAAGAGCTTCGTGGTGGAGTATGACAACACCCAGAACAACGCCAACCACGTGCACACCGCGTGGCGCGACTTTGACTCTGACTTCGGGCTGGACCTCCTTGGCGAGCACGTAAAGACGGCCCACCAACCCACCAAATAACACCGGCCACAACGCCCGTTTTGCCTTTCAACAAAAAAGAGCCCTCTCCACAGAGGGCTCTTTTTTTGGAAATTGGCAGACTCCGCCTCAGCAGTGCCCGCCGCCGCAGCCGCAATCTTCTTCCGGCTCAGTGTCCTCAATTTTGGCCCCGCCCTTGAGCGTTTCCAGGAATTCGTTGAACTTGCCATCCCGATACTCCTCCAGGATGCGGGCCCGCACGGCCTCCCGCACCTCGTCCAGAGGCTTGGGCACCGCCGCTTTGCGGTCGGTGAGGCGGCAGATATGGAACCCCAACTGGGTGGTGAACACCGGGCTGATCTCGCCGTCCCGCATGGAGAAGGCTATGGCCTCAAACTCCTCCATGAACTCACCCTTTTTGAACCAGCCAAGATCAGGAGACATGTCCTTGTTGGAGTTGTGCTCGGCCGCGAGCGCATCAAAGTCGGCCCCGCCCAGCACCTGCTCCCGCAGTTCCCGCATGGTCTGGTACACCTCCGCCCGGCTGCGGGCACCGCTGAGGTTCAAGGAAATATGAGAGACACGGATCTGCTCCTCGGAGAGAAAATGCTTCACATTTGCCTCATAATAGGCCTGAATGTCCGCCTCCCCAGGCTCCGGCTCGGGCGAGTACACATTCTGGAGCATCTTGTCCATTCTCACCCCGTTTGCCAGATTGTCCTGAAGCAGGCTCTCATCCTTGAACGGCATCCCAATGCTCATGTAGAACTGCTCCTCACCCCCCGCCTGCTCAATGAGCTTTTCCAACCTCGCTTTGGCCTCCCCCTCGCTCACCTCAGGGAAACGACGCCGGGACTCCTGCTGGAGGAGGGCCCGGGAGGCGAGATTGTCCTTGGCCATGCCGCGAAATTCTGGATCACGCTCGCAGCACGAAACTTGAAGCGCCCGCTCGTAGTGCCCCTTGATGTGACGGAATTCTTCCTCAATAATCTCGTCGTCAATTGTCTCGCCGTTGATGATCAAAGCCATGGCATGAAGTGTGCGTGTCTGGTGAAAAAGAGCAAAGGAAATCCCGGTTGTGAATACGCTCCGCTCCCGCCATCGTGATCAAGCTCCCCTCATGAAAACCCAGATCAAGGTGAACCTGGCCATCCTAGCCTCCATTTTCCTCGTGCAGTGCGCCGACAAGCCTGCTCCGATGCCCGCCTACGGGTATCGCGCTGGCACGGGCCTGACAAACCCTGCAGCAGGTTATGCCGCACCGGCAGCCCCCTCCTACCAGCTGGCCACCTACTCCCAGCCCACGGCGCGGCCGCCCCAGATGCCGCCGCCCAATCCCATCTCTCTTTCCGTCCCCCAGCAGGGTCCAGGTTATCCCTCGCCGTACGGAGCGCCGAACTATGGCGCTCCGCAGACCATGTTGTTTTCCAGCGGTTCGAACGTCGGCAGCGCCCCTCCGATCCGGGCCGAGTCCTTCATCCTCGTGAATGCTGACACCGGAGCCGTCATCGCCGCCCGGAATGCGGACACCCAGCGAGGTGCCGCCAGTACCCAGAAAATCCTCACCGCCCTCATTGTGGCCGAGGCCGGGAATCTCGATCAAAGGGTCAGGATCGCTCCCAGCGATGTGGTGGTGGAGCCCTCCAAACTGGGCGTGAGACCTGGTGAAGTTTACACCCGGCGGGACCTTCTGATCGCTTTCCTGGTGAAGAGCTCCAACGATGTCGCCAATGTGCTGGCCCGGGACAACGCTGGGAGCGTGGAAGCTTTCGCGAGGAAAATGAATGCTCGCGCACGATCCCTCGGCGCGGTCAACTCCTACTTCACCAACCCCCATGGACTGACGGGAGGAGGCCAGCACTCCACTGCACGTGACCTCTCCCGCATCGCTTGGGCAGCCTACAACAACCCAGTGGTCCGCGACGCCGTCCGGCGGAGGTACTACACCTTCACCTTCAACAACGGGCGTCGCGTCACTCTTGAGAACACCAACGAGATTCTGGGACGCATGGCGGAGTGCAACGGCATGAAGACAGGGTACACCGTGGCCGCCGGCCGCTGCCTCATCTCCACCGCCCATTCCGGTCGCAAGGATGTGATCCTGGTGCAGCTCGGTACCAGGACCAAGTACATCTGGGACGATGGCATGGTCATGATGCGTTGGGGCCTCCAGCGCTCCTGATTTCCCGCCCGCACTCGCTGTTTTACAGTGAAGCCACAGAATGGAGATCAAGGGTGCGCCAGCAGTGTCAGCGTCCACCGAAGATGGCACTGCCCACCCTCACGATGGTAGCCCCCTCCTCCACGGCGGTCTCGTAGTCGCCACTCATGCCCATGCTCAGACCCGGCAGCCGTTTGCCGCTCCGGGTCTCCAGCCGATCCCGTAGTTCACGGAGCTCCGCAAAGTAACGCCGGCTCTCCTCGCCTGACTCACCAATCGGAGGCACGGTCATCAGGCCCACCAGATTCAGCCTGTCTAGCGCCAGCAACTCCTCCAGCTCCGCCTCCAGCCCGGCGGGCTCAAAGCCATACTTGCTCGCTTCACCAGAGACATTGACTTCCAAATAGATTTGGGAAACAACGCCAAGCTCCCCGGCGATCCGGTGGATGTTCCGGGCAAGATCCAGACTGTCCACGCTGTGGATGGCCTCGACCACGGGAAGCACCTTGCGAACTTTGTTCGACTGCAAGTGGCCGATAAGATGCCAGCGCACATCCGGGGGCAGCAAGGGCACTTTTGACATTAATTCCTGAACCCGGTTCTCTCCGAACAAATTTTGTCCAGCCACGACAGCTTCGTGAATAATCTCAGGAGAAAATGTCTTTGTTACGGCAATTAGCTCAATTTGGTCTGAATTCCTTCCAGATCTTGTCGCTGCTGCGACAATTTTTGATTTTACAACGCAAAGATTGTCACGGATAAGCATGCTTTATCAAGTTGGTAATTTATTTGCAAAGTATAATTAATACCCTAACTTCATGCAGCTGCAAATTTTCAAAATCTTCTGCGATCTCGTTGAGACCGGCAGCTTCAGTCTCGCCGCCGCCAAGAACAATATCACTCAAAGTGCAGTGAGCCAACAGATCCGGGTTTTGGAAGAGAAGTACGGCGTGACCTTCTTCGAGCGTGGCGGCAAGAAGTTCTCCATTACTCCTGAGGGCGAGATCTTTGACAGAGCATCCCGGGAGATTCTGAGCGTGTATGACAGCATCAACTCCCGTCTCAATGAACTGCGGGATGTGGTGGCGGGCCCGCTCAAGGTGAGCACCGTTTACAGCATCGGTCTGCATGAACTGCCCGCCAAGCTGAAGAAGTTTCGCGAATCCCATCCCGACGTGGACGTTCAGATCGAGTACAAGCGCTCACCCATGATCTATGACGACGTGGCGGATGGCCGTGCCGACATCGGCCTGGTCGCATTCCCGGTTCGAGGCAAAGGCATCATCAGCGATGTCTTTGATGAAGACGAGATGGTGGTCATCTGCGCCCCCACCCACCGCCTGGCCAAAAAGCGCAAGGTGAAGCTGAAGGAACTGCAGGGTGAGAGCTTCGTGGCCTTTGATCCTGACACCCCCACTCGCAAAGCCATTGATCGCGCCTTGAAGGGGCACGCCATCACCTTCTTGCAGCAGCATGAATTTGACAACATCGAGACCGTGAAACGCGCCGTCGAGGTGGCAGGCGTTATTTCCATTGTCCCCCGACGCACCGTGGATAAAGAAGTCGCCGAGGGCCGTCTCGCCGCCGTGAAGGTGGAGGATGCATCGCTCAACCGCCCGTTGGGCATCCTCCGCAAGCAGGCCCGCATCACCACACCCGCCATGCGGGAGTTCATGAATGTGCTGCTGGGCACCAAGTAAGCCCCCCACGACCAGAATGGTTTCCCGGACCGCCATGGATCGAGCGTTGCGCTGGGCGCGCCGCCCGACCATGGCGGTTCTTCTTTTGGGGGTAGCACTGCATTTGACGGTGCGCGACCGGTACCCCGTCCTGGCCACTGTGTTTTACGGCCTGCCACTTCCCCTCCTCACACTGGGCTGGTTGGGAGTGGCTCTTGCGGGGAAACAGGGACTCATCAGCCGCGCCGTCAAACTCAGCCTGGGCGTCGCCTGCGGACTCTGGTGGCATGGCTCATCGTACCAGCAGCATGCCCCCTTGGGGTCCCGCCCCGGTCAGCGCGAGCTAAAGGTCTTGTATTGGAACCTCGCCCATCGCCGCCTGCCGCACGAGGGCGTCGCCCGTCTGCTGGCTGAACATCACCCCGACATCGCGGGGTTCGTTGAAACAGGCCGCCTTTCCGGGGACCCCAATCCGTTGGTGACCTCCCTTCCAGACGGCTACCAGATGCTGAAAACCGCCCACGGGACCGCGGTGCTGGTCCGGGGCAGAGCCCGCGTGCTGAGTGCCCACGTCCTCCCATCGAGAAGCAAATACCTCGAACTGGAGCTGACCGTGGACGGCCAGAGCTGGCAGCTTTTCATGGTGGACGGAGTCTCCTCCCCCATCCGTTCCCGGCAGGACGTGCTGGAGCAGGTGCTGGCACAGGCCCGGGACAAACCTCGAACCCTCATTGTCGGGGACTTCAACACCCCGCGGGAATCCGTCTGGCTCGCCCCGTGGCAGGAGGCCTTCCATCACGCCTTCGATGAAGCCGGCCATGGCTGGAGCGAAACCTGGCCCCGCCAGTCACCACTGCCATTGCTCAGTATCGATCACATCTGGAGTTCCAAGGACCTGCCGCCCTTGATGGCGCAAAAGCTGTGGTCATCTGAGTCCGATCATGCCGCCCTGCTAACGTTGCTCCGGGTGAATACACCGTGAGACCTCACTATTTCGGCGCTATCGGCGTCAGCACCACATTCTTGATGGCAGCCGTGGTCTGATACGTGGTGAACGAAAGAGGCTGGTAATCCTCAATCGGCCCCGGACGCACCCCGATCTTCTTGCCCGCGATATCAACATCGATCATCTTCTCATCGTTGATCCACGCCGTGAGCGACTCAGGCGTGACGCGCAGCTTGATACGGTACCACTTCTTGTCCTCCAGTTTGCGGAAGTGTCCGGTAGAGTTCTCGGAAGCATCCAGCCCATCAATGCTAGAAATGCCGGTGACACTGCCACTCCACCCGCCGACGACCAGCGTGGCGCAGGTCTTCAGGCTTCCGACGGGAAACGTGAGGCCGCAGAAGAAATCGATCCCCTCCACACGTTGGGCCTCCAGGGTGATCTCATAATTGGTCAGCGGGAGATCTTTGGTCTTCTGATAGATGGTACCGGTGATGGATTCCCCAGAGCCAATGATCATCTGTCCGTCTTTGACCGTGATCTCACCACTGCCCCCCGCATCATAGGCCTTCCAGCTGTCCAGGTTCTTTCCGTCGAAGAGCACCACGCCCTTGCTGGTCGCCGGTGCCGTACTGGCCACCGGGGCGGGCTCAGCCTTCCCGGTCATGGGTGTGAGCAGGGCAACGACGGAGAGAATTGGGGCAAGCAGGACCTTCATGGGCGGACGAAAACGGTGGAGAGTAGCGGGGTTGTGTGCTACGAAACAATCGCCATGAGTCTTCCGAGTCAACTCCCCAAATTCGTCATCCTGGCCTTCGCAGGGCTGTCCGCCCTGGGTCTCTCCAGTTGCAAAACCCTTCAAGTAGCCAAGCAGGACGACTATGACTCACCGGCCTACCGGCCGCAGAGCCTGTCCAATGTACGGGTCAAAGTAAGCCTGAACAAGCAGATGGTCTATGTGATGGAGGGGGACAAGCCGCTCCTGGTCACCGCGACCTGTGTCGGCACTCCGAGCAACCCAACCCCGAAGGGAAACTTCACGGTCTATAAGAAGATCGAGAAGAAGCGCTCCATGAGCTACGGATTTGCCGTGCAGGGGAACGCCATCACCCCCGTGAAAGCCACCAGCATGCGTGGCGGACGTTACGTCGGCTACCCCATGCCCTATTGGGTGGAGTTCTCCCCGGCCTACGGCTTCCACCAGGGGTATGTGTGGAATGTGCCCCGTTCCCACGGCTGCCTGCGCCTGCACAAGAATGTGGCCCCCAAATTCTTCGCCCTCACCCGCCTGGGTACCCCGGTGAACATTGCCAACAGCCAGCCGGAAGACAGCACGCTTGGAGCCAGCGCCACCCGCCCCGGGCCGGAACATTACCTTGCGCCGGACCCGCCGAACAGCGTACTAATCACTGAGGCCGCCTTCAAGGCCCCTGACAAACCCCTCTTTGCCAACTGATCCGGCCTTGAGTTCCGTTTTCTGACTCCGATTCATGTCTGCCGCCTCCACCCCTGTGTCCGCTCCAGCCCCTGCCGCCAAGTCCCGCCGCGTCAATGTCCGCACCCCGGAGGTGATGGAGCGGGTCCAAGCAGAGGTGGAAACGCACTACCGCAGTGTCCTGGTGGAAAACCTGCGGAAAGCTGGCGGATTCATGACGGTGGGCAACACCACCATCCGTCTGGCGCGGGATTTCGGGTTCTGCTACGGGGTGGAACGGGCCATCGATCTCGCGTATGCCGCCCGGCGGGTGTTCGCCGACCGGCGGGTTTTTCTCCTGGGGGAGATCATTCACAATCCCGAGGTCAATCGGCAGCTCACGGAAATGGGGATTGTCAGCATCCCCATCAGCCAGCACCTCGAGGCCGTTTCCAAGCTCGGGCCAGAGGATGTCGTCATCGTGCCCGCGTTTGGCGCGGAGACCCAGTTGATGAACATCATCAGCGAACGTGGCTGCCTGGTGGTGGATACCACCTGCGGCGACGTTATGAGCGTCTGGAAGCGCGTGCGAGGCTACGCCAAGCAAGGCTTCACCTCCATCATTCATGGTAAGGCCTCTCATGAGGAAACCCGGGCCACCTCATCAAGAGCCCAGGGGGATGATGGGAAGGGAAATTTCGTGGTGGTGCTCACTCTGGGCGACGTGGATTATGTCTGCGACTACATCCGCCACGGCGGCAACCGTGAGGAATTCCTGAAGCGGTTTGAAGGAGCGATGTCGCCGGGCTTCGATCCTGACCAACATCTCAAGCGAGTCGGTGTGGCCAACCAGACGACCATGCTGAAGTCGGAGACTGAGGAACTTCAACGCAGGGTGCAGCAAGCCGTGATTGACCGGGACGGCCCGGAACCGGCACAGCAGAACTTCCAGGTCTTTGACACCATCTGCGGAGCCACCCAGGAGCGCCAGGACTCCCTGTTTGAGATGCTCCGCAAGCCACTCGACATCCTGCTGGTGGTGGGAGGCTACAACAGCTCCAACACGACTCACCTCGTGGAAATCGGTGAAAAAGAGCTCCCCACCTTCTTCATCCGCACGGCCGAGCTGCTGAAGAGCTTCACCGAGATCGTGCACTTCGATCTTCACCTGAAGGCGGAAAAGACCAGCTACTCCGAGAAGCTGGCGAGCAAAGAACCCATCGTGGTCGGCATCACCGCCGGAGCCTCCTGCCCCAACAATCTGATCGAGGACACGATCCTGCGGGTGTTTGAACTTCGGGACGTGGCCCCCGATCTGGTAAAGCAGGAAGCCGCCCGTGCCGCCGAGGCACAACAGCGGCCAGAGTGATTTGAGGTCTCAGGCAGAAGCGCAAAAAAACATTTGCGTCCTGCACCACCTCATTGTATCAAGCAGGCCGCTTCCAAAAAGAGGAAGCACCGTTTGCGCGGTTAGCTCAGTGGTAGAGCACCTCCCTGACACGGAGGGGGTCACAGGTTCGAACCCTGTATCGCGCACCATTCTTAGCCTCCTTGGCAAGATGTTTTTGTGGCCGACATCGACATGTGTGGCAGCGCTGTTTTCTTGAGCAAAGGGTACTCTAGTCCGACGAGGCATCATCTTTCATTCGCACATCAGCGGTGCCCTGGTTCACCGACCACTCGACGGGAGAGGTAAGAAAAATCTTGGATCGAGTGTCCAGCCAACTGGGAACGATTCGTCATGGGGCTGAAGCCTGCTGACCGGGAATTTCCCGCCAGCCCAACGAAACAGGAGAAAAGACCATGAGTACCAACACCATCGAAAGCCCCTCCCCCCAGCCTCAAACCGCTGTCGAATCGCCCCTATCCAGCCATGAGATCGTCTCTCGCGCCGAGTGGATCGAAGCCCGCAAGGCGTTGATCAAGAAGGAAAAAGCTGCCGCGCAGGTGCAGGATGAACTGGCAGAGGAACGCCGCAAACTCCCGTGGGTGAAAGTGGAGAAGAACTATGTCTTTGACACCCCAACAGGAAAAAAATCATTGGCCGACCTCTTCGCCGGCAACAGCCAGCTCATTGTGTACCACTTCATGTTTGGTCCGGGCTGGAAGGAAGGCTGTCCGGGCTGCTCCTTTATGGTGGACCACTTCGATGGACCACACATCCATCTCTTCCATCATGACGTGACCCTCATCGCCGTGTCGCGTGCAACGCTGCCTGAGCTGGAGGAATACAAAACCCGCATGGGCTGGAAGTTTCCCTGGGTGTCCGCACATGATACGGATTTCAATCAGGACTATCACGTCTCCGCCACCGAGGGGGACAAGGCGCGAGGAAAAATGGAGTACAACTTCGAGGAAACAGACCTGGAGATCGACGAACTGCCCGGCGTGAGCGTCTTCTACAAGGACGATCACGGCAACGTCTTCCACACCTATTCAGACTACGCCCGCACCACGGAGTCACTGCTGGGAGCGTACCACTTCCTCGATATCACGCCAAAAGGCAGCAACGAAAACGGGCCCAACTTCAATCTGGGGGACTGGGTCAAGCGGCGCGATGAATACTCCGCGCCAACCTCAGGGACGCCAGCCTGCTGTAGCAATCCCCCGACGGACCGGTGATGCCCTCAGAGAAGGATCAAGCAGAGAGCCCAGTCATAATTTCCTTGAACGAAGGGCGCAGGGCCACGGCGGGCTGACCACAGGCTTCTCGAAGCCGGGTCAACCTGCCCGTCAATGGGTTGCCACGATCTGGTTCAGGAATCAACCTCACCAGTTCCTCCAGCAGGCAGCCAAATGCCCCCACCTCCAGCCGTTCCAGCGCCACTGCCAAATCCTCTTCGTCACGGTCATAGTACGCAGCTGCGCCAAAGTCCCCCAACAGGCATTCGCCACTGGGCTTATGGAGAATGTTATGGGCATACAGGTCCCCGTGCAGTATCCACTGCTCGTGCAATTGGGCGGCGGCGGAAGCAATGGCAAGGACCATCCGGAAAGCCGCCTCGGGTGCCAGGGTCTGTCCGGGCGCGTACACATCACGGGTGCAAGTCTCAAAACTCGGCGGCCCAGCCAGCACGGTGTAACCGGGATTGATAAGCTCCATCACCAGACCTTGAGCCCCTTCAGGATGAGAGGAGACCCTCCCCAGCACCTTGGTGAGGTGGGGATGATCTCCCACGCCAAGGCTTGCCGCCATCTCACTGGCGGGCAGGCCGTCCGAAGTAATCGCATTCTTGAACACCTTTACGGCGACCAGTCCCGGCGGCGGTGCCGAAATCCAGCGTGCGCGATGGATGATCCCCGATGCTCCCTCCCCCAGCTTCTCCTGAAGTTCCAGTTCATCCCAAGGAATGCACGGGTCATGAGCCTGATCTACTGAAGGAACACCCCCTGTCATCGGATTTCCCGCGAGAGCCAGCCAGTAAAGCCGCGGCAGCTTCAACAGCCACCCAGGGAGAGTTTCAAACTGGTTGGCAGCCAGACGCAAGAGCTCGAGGTTTTCACACGCCGCCATCTCCTCTGGCAGGGAGTGGAGGAGATTCCCAGAAAGCATCAGCTTCTGCAAACGCCCACATTTCCCCAGCGCAACAGGCAGCTCACGGAGCCGGTTCTCTGTGAGAATGAGCCACTGCAGATTCTGGGGCAATGCCCCTTCCTCGATCTCCTCGATCTGGTTCGCGCGAAAGCCCACCATGGTCAGGCTTGGGCAGGTGCCCAGCACCGCCGGCAACCGGGTGAACTCATTGTTGGAGCAGAAGAGGATGCGTAGCTTCTTCAGGCGTCCTAAATCATCCGGCAGGGAGGAAAGCCGGTTGTTCGAAAGGTTCAGCACCTCCAGCGTGTCCGCGTGATCGAACACCTCCCGAGGAAACTCGGTGAGTCCCGAGGCAAGATCAATGCGCTTCGCGGGTGGGGCAACGGAACTGGCAGTATCCTTTACAGACATTGGAGAGGCGTGGGAACGCCCTTCCTACGCCAAGACCCCGGCCAGCGCAATGCGACAACCGCACTCCCTAGATGCCCACTTCCCAACCCTTGCGATACTTGCGCCCCAGATACTTTTCGGCCTCCGGATTCCCGGTGATCTTTTTCGTCTTGGGGTCGAAGTGCACCATGCTGCCCGTGCGATAGGCGATGTTGCCCAGGTGGCAAAGCAGGGTGCTCTTCTGCCCTTCATCGATGGGCGAATTGAGCTTCTCGTTGCCACGGATGGCTTCAAGGAAATTGCCAATGTGTTCCACGTCGCCCCCTTTGCCCTTGCCCTTGGCAATCTCTGTGCCCTTCAGGTCGTAGAACGTGTAAGCGGCCCCTGCGGTGTGCAGGGAGCCCCCTTCGGCGTAGAAGACGCACTCTCCTGTCTTCTCCACGGGGCGGGGATGGCAGCTGCTCTGCTCCCAGCTCATGCCCACCCCACCAAAGTCATACACGGCTGATCCGGTGTCCGGGGTTTCCTGCTTGTCATTGTACCAGTAACGCCCGCCGTTGTAGGTGACGCGCAGGGGATAGTCCACCTGCAGCCCCCACCGGAGGACGTCCAGGTGATGGATGCCGTTATTTCCCAGTTCCCCGTTGCCCCAGTGCCACAGCCAGTGCCAGTCATAGTGCACATACGGCTCCATGTTCCGCTCGGCCGCCATCGGCCCCTGCCAGAGATCCATGTCAATCTCAGGTGACGCCGGATTGGCCTTCTGTCCGATCGCCTTGCGATTGGCATTGTAGAAGGCACGCGCATAGTGCACCCTGCCAATCTTTCCCTCATGAAGCAGGGCGATGGGCTCTTTGAGCCAGGTGCGGCGCTGGTTGCCCATTTGAACCACCCGGTCATACTTCTTCGCCGCCTCCACGATGAGTTCAGCCTCCTGCATGTTCTGGCTGCCGGGTTTTTCCACGTACACGTGCTTGCCCGCCTTCATGGCCAGTACGGCGGCGGGCGTGTGCCAGAAGTTGGGGGTGGCGATGAAGACGGCATCCAGTTCCTTGTCATCGAGGAAGGTGCGGAAGTCCTTCACCCCCACGCAGGAGACCTGCTGTTTCTCGGCCACCACCTTCAGCCCCCGGTCGAGTCGGACTGGATCCACCTCAGCCAGGTACTTGATCTCCACATTGGGGATCTGCAGAAGCGCCTGCACATGTCCCATGCCGCGCCCCAGGGCGACCACGGCCACCTTGAGCTTTCGCACATCCCGCTCCTCCTGTGCATGGACTGCGGAGATGGCGAGACCGGCCCCGAGGGCGGTCGTGTGTTTGAGAAGGGAGCGTCGGTTCATAGGAAATAAACTGAGAACAGATTTGCCGGCTGCTTCCGTTTTCACGACCCGGAAAAATGAGCCCTGGGAGGCAATCAGCCGTTCCAGACAAACTCAATGGGTGCCTGCACGTCGGGATGAAGGCTGCGATGCACCGGACAGCCCCGGGCTGCGCCTTCAAGCAGTTCCCGGTCTGCGTGATCCTGCGGCAGAGGAATGGTGACAACCACGGGCAGGCGCTCGATGCGACGCGGGGGAGCCGAGGTCATGTGCTTCTCTACATGCACGGTCATTTGTGGCAGATCATACCCCTTGCGGTTGGCGACGATGGCCATGGTGGTGGCAATGCACGTCGCGAGAGCCGTGGCTACGAGATCAGTGGGGGAAAAAGCCTCCCCCTTGCCCATATTATCCTTCGGAGCGTCCGTCGTCAGCACCACGCCGGAGGGACCATGTTGGGCACGGCATCGCAAGCCGCCATCGTACGTCACATTTACTTCAACCATAGGGCTCTTACGCAAGAGCCGGACACGGATCTTTCAAGAGGCATCTACAGGATTCATCTGGACTTCAGACAGCGCCTCATTCGGCACCGTCGAATCCGATTTGGACGGACGGACTGTTGCCACCTTCACGGAGAGCACAGGCAGGCCCAAGGCCCGCGAGTCGCCCGCAGCCACGTGGGGCAGACAGGCCCAGGAAAGCTCCGCACGACGCCCGCTTTGGTCAGCCACCGCAGACAGGGCGATCGAGAGCGTTAATATCCCCTGTTTGCCTTTCACACACGACTGCGGGAGGGGCTCCCCGTCCACACTAAACTGAAGGTGCTTGCTGAGATCTGAACTCCAGGCACGCAGCCTGCCCACATCTATCCAGACCTTGAAGAAGAGCCCTTCGGGAAACGTGAGCCAAACCGTTGCCTCGGGTCGGGACCAGCGCAGCAGCCGATTCCCATAGGGCTCCAGGGGATAAAAGCCTCTCAGGTCCTCACCCTTAAACTGGCCCACACTTCCAACTTCACGGTGCTGGAGCAGCCTCGGCACCTGACGCATGTACCAGGGGAGCCAGTGTCGAAACCAATAGGCGGCCCGCGCCCGGTGGTGCGAGGTGAACTGCCCCGGCAGAAGGTTGTTGACGTGGCGGAAGTACACTGGAAACCCCCTCAACTGACGCCACATGCCCTGCCCACGGGAGCAACGCAGGTGATGACTGAAGTCCAGCGGCATCCTGTGCAGCGGAGAAGGGAGGCGCTTTCCCAGCAGTCGGGATTCCCATCGTTCCTGAAAAGTTGGCCTCAGATCCCCCAGCCATCGGGATGCCTCTGCCGGAATCTTTACCTCCAGATGCTTCTGCAAATAGTCCAGAGTGCCCTGCACCCCCTGAACCGTGCCCACCGCGGGTGCATGCTCCGCCACCCGCCGCCAGTCAATCTTGCCCCCCGCCTGTTGCACGAGGAAATAAGCATCGGCAATCCAGCGCACCGGCGAGACAGCCTTGTACTGAGGACCATGCGCGCAGGTGTGAAGGAACTGGTCGGTGGCGCAGGGCACCCCGGCGGGCTCGCCATGCAGTTCCAGGAGCTGTCTGCCCTCCCACAGGGTGCGGTCAAAATCTCTTCCCGCAGGCAGGTGACAGAGGCGCCAGTGGAGATCAATCGTGGCCTCTGCCGCATCCCGGAACGAACAAGCGTGGATGCTTGCAGGAAGTTCCCGCGGAGCGTGAACCTGCGACTGCCAGCCCAATCCTTCCAAGATGTCCATCGCCTGCCCCACACGAGAGAGCGGCACCAAAAGATCGAAATCATCCATGGGGCGCACGCCGTGATCACGATAGACTGTGAGAGTCAACCCTGCTCCTTTGAGCAACATACAGGGAATCCCTTCTGCGGCCAGGGCCTTCAGCACTGTGCCTTTGCGGCCTAGCACGATCTGATTTTTCGTCCAGAAATTGCGATAGATCCCCCTCAACCTGGGCAGCAGAGGGTCTGCAGGATCCACCCCCACCCGCACGAGATTCCGGTAAAGCAGGCCCAGGAGCCGGAAAGTCCCGGCCTCCAGATGGTTGATGTCATTTTCCGCCTTCCAACGGTCCCAGGCCGGCAAGGCCTCATTCGCATCCAGAATCGCAGCCCGCAGCAGCAGTGTTTGCCCCGGCGTGGGCCAGCAGCCTCCGGTCAAAAGCACGGCGGTGACAGCAGGGGGGGCTGAGATGGGCATGAGATCAGGACGGTGCGGCAGATTCCCACACTTCGCATGACTGCGGCACGAATCATGCAAACATTTCATTCCTGGACAAAAATTCGGGCTGGAATTCTGCATCCATTGGTGAAGCCTGCGTTCCTCCTTCCGTTTGAACCCCATGTCTCCCCGCTACCGCCTCAACGAGCCCGATGTCAGTGCCGAAGTCTTCGACGAAGAAGTTCTCGCCATCAATCTAAAGACTGGGCACTACCACAGCCTGAGGGAGTCTTCCATTTTCCTCTGGCAGACTTTGATGCAGGGCTTTTCCATTGAGGAGACCGCCTCCCGCTTGACCTCCAAGTATCCCGAAATCGCGGCGCAAGCCCTGGCGGAGACGGAGACCTTCGCAAAACATTTGGTGGAGGGAGGGCTGGTCGTTGAGGCGCCTGATGCGACAAGCTCTGCAGACGTGCCCCCTGCCGAGCCTGCTGGCAAACCTTTCGTCAGCCCGTTGATTGAGAGCTACACAGACATGCAGGATTTGCTCCTCATCGATCCGATCCATGAAGTGGACGTGCAAACCGGCTGGCCTCAAAAACCGGCTTCCTGACCCCGGGCATGGCAGCGACACATTCCCCGGTCGAACCTTCGGAGATTCGAACGAGACTGGACACCTATTTTGAAGCGCTGCTCGCCGCCTACGAGGAGGCGACCAGGAGATCCCCTGCCCATTCCTACACCCGCGCTCTGGCCGAACGACGCCTTGTCGTGCGCACGGTCGGAAAGGCACTTCAGGAGGTGTTCACGCCTTCGCTCACTCACCTTCCCACCTTGTCCACCTGCCTTCCTGGCGGGTTGGAGGTGCTCGCGTGGGATGAGGCTGCCACTGGAGTTCCGCTCCCCGCTCCCCCGTGGCCTCCTCCTCCTGAAGGCACAGCAACCTCGGCCCCAAGACTGACCTTGCCGGCAGGGGGGGAAGACTACCGTATCCAACTCGCAGAACAGGAAGCGTTCTTCATCATGTACTCCCTGAACAAAAGGCAGGCGGTCATCTGGACGCGCGAAGCGGCCAGCCTCCCCACCTACGTTCACTCCGCCCCCTTTCCCGCACTCATCCGCTGGTGGTCCCAGCAAAACGCACTTCTCATGCTCCACGCGGGTTGCGTCGGCATCGGTTCCGGAGCTGCATTGCTCGTCGGCAAGAGTGGCTCAGGCAAATCCACCACTGCTCTTCATTGCGCCCTCTCCGGGTTTCACTACCTGAGCGATGACCTCTGTCTGGTGCGGACCCAGCCGCACCCCCATGCCTACTGCCTTTTCAACAGTGGAAAGCTCCTGCCCCATACCCTGAGCCAGTTTCCCCAGCTTACATCCCTCGCGGTGGATCCACAGCCGGGATCAGAGGGCAAGCCAGTGATCTTCATGCACCAGCATTTCCCAGACAAAGTCGCGGGGGAAATGCCTTTGAAGGCGGTGATCGCTCCCCGGGTGGCAGGCACCCCGGAAACTCGCTCCAGCGTCATTTCGCCGGCGGAGGCGCTCAGGGCATTGGCCCCCAGCACGCTGCTGCCACGCTCGCATCCAGAGCATGCCTCCTTTCACGACATGGCCCGGCTCGTGCGGCACCTGCCCTGTTATCGCCTCGAACTCGGCACCCGCATGGAGGAGATCCCCGCCGTCATCCGCCAGCTCATAGAATCCTCGGATTGATGCGCATCCTGCACTGGAACGACGGATACTACCCGCACATCGGCGGCACGGAGTTGCTCGTACGTAGTCTCTGCCATGTGCAACAGGCAGCCGGTCACCATGTCACCGTGGTGGGGCGGTCTCTTCCTGACTGCCCCGCTGAGGAGGAAATCGACAATATCCCGGTATGGCGGCGCCCGGTGCCGGAGGAGAGGCTCATTCAGCAGCCTGGCTTGTTGAGCCAGCAGGTCAAGGCATGCGCCGCTTTCAAACGCAGATTTCAGCCGGATGTCATCCATATTCATGGCTCCCACATGGCGGGCTGGCTCCATCTCCTGACGCGGGAGGCCGTATCCTGCCCCACCATCCTCTCGCTGCACGCCCCCATCCGCCTGCCGGCTCCCGTGCAGAGAAGGCTCCTCATGGGAGTCGAGGCTGTCGCAGCCGTCTCTGCCAGCATGAAACAGCAGTTCGCCCCCCTGCTGGAAGGGCGCACCGGACTGGTTCAAGTTGTTCACAACGGCCTGTCCTTTCCCGCCATCTCCCCCGCCCCCCTCCAACAGCCGTTCACCGCCCTGTGCCTGGGGCGCATCGTGCGCGAGAAAGGTTTTGACATCGCCTTGCAGGCACTCGCGAAGCTGCCACAACTCCGGCTCATCGTGGCTGGAGACGGCGCAGCCCTGCCCACCCTTCAGCAACTGGCACTTGAGCTCAACATCGCCAATCGCGTTGAATTTCGAGGCTGGGTGCATCCTCACGCTGTGCCAGGGCTCCTCAACGAAGTCAGCGCGGTGGTCATGCCCTCCCGCTGGGAGGAACCGTTTGGACTCGTTGCACTCCAGGCAGCGCAAATGGGCCGCCCTATCGTTGCCAGCCGTATCGGAGGTCTGCCTGAGATCGTCCATCACGGCGAAACCGGGCTGCTCGTTCCACCAGAAGATCCCTCCGCCCTTGCGGATGCCCTGCAATCCCTGTTTGCTGCCCCCAGCACAGCTGCCGCGATGGGGGCGGCCGCCCGGCTGCATGCGGCAGCCCGCTTCTCGATCGAGCGCTGCGCCTGTCAATACCACGAACTCTACACCCTCGCCGCAAAAACAACACCCATTGATGAAACTCCTATTCTGGACTGAGTTCTTCCCCCCCCCACATCGGCGGGATAGAGGTCCGCTCCGCAGAACTTGTGTCCGAACTTTGCCGGCAAGGGCACGATTGCATGGTGATAACGAGCCGCCTCCCTGCCACCCTTCCCGCGCAGGAGACTTTGAACGGAGCCTTGGTTCACCGCATTGAGTTCCGGCAGGCGATCGAACGCAAAAATCTTCGCGCCATGCTCGAAGTTCGTGAAAACATCCAGGCGGCAAAACTGAATTTCCAGCCTGATGCGGAAGTTGTTTTTGTTTCCGGCCCCATGGTTGCCCTCCAGCACATGGCCAACTCCCGGAACGCTGTCCCAACCATCGCCAGCCTCCAAGGAGCCCTTCAGGACTATCTGAGCCCCGGAGGATCAGTGAGGAAACAGCTCGGGGCTTGCCATGCCATCATCACTGTTTCACAATTCCTCCATCGCGCCGTATGCGGGGCCATGCCAGAGCTGGCCTCCAAGGTAGTGGCCCTTCCGAACAGCCTTCCTACACCCAGGTGCGCTCCGCAGCCACTGCCATTGGATCCCCCTGTCATTCTGGCGCTGGGGCGTCTCGTCCATGATAAGGGCTTTGACCTGGCCCTCCGTGCCATGTCCCGTCTCCGGGATGCAGGATCCAACGCCGTCATGGTCATCGCTGGAGACGGACCAGAACGTCAATCCCTGGAGGCGCTTGCGATGGAACTCCGTCTGCACGATCACGTTCGTTTCATGGGATGGGTGTCGCCAGACCGGGTACCAGAGTTGATCAACACCGCCAGCCTGCTGGTGGTCCCTTCACGCTGGGAAGAAGCTTTTGGACTGGTCAGCCTCCAGGCAGCCCAAATGGGTCGTCCTGTCGTGGGCTCCCGCATGGGAGCCACCCCTGAGATCGTGGTCCACGGTGAGACCGGCCTCCTTTTCGAAAACGAGAATGTACCCGAGTTTTCCCATGCTCTCGGCTCTCTGCTAAGCAGCCCGGAGCGCATGCGCACCATGGGAGAGCTCGCAGAGTCCCGGGCGGCAGCGGAATTCGGATTTGATCGCTACGTCGAGCGCTACCTGCAGGTCTTCGCCAGCCTCACACGCTGACCCAGGTTTCAGCTCTGCGGTTCGCGGGAAGCAGCCGCACGCTGTCTTTCCATGTGCTGCCGGATGAGGTGCATATAGCCGGGAGCAAGTGTGGGCATCGTCAGCACTGAGTTGGCACCATGAACCCGACGGAGAACTACCAACTCCTGAAAGGTGGCAAACTCCAGCCCCTGGTCGCGGGCCAGGGAGACCCATGCCACCAGCTCCGCAATGGAAGTGCCTTCATCAAAAAAGCCCACCTTCTCGAAGGAGTTCCTGCGCAAGAGCAGCCCCCCGGCACCCCAGCATTGAAATGCCCTCTCCACCAGAGACGCTGGACAGGCGAGCGCCTCGTCCATTGCACTGTCCGGAACATTGACAATTCTCGCGCTGGCCCCTGCTGCCTCAGGATGGGCTTCAAGCCCTCCCACCAGAATCTCCAGGGCACCAGGCAGCCAGATGTCGTCGCTGTCGAGGAAACACACCACCTCTCCCACCGCCAGCTTCAGCCCGGTATTGCGGGCCGCAGCCGCCCCTCCCCGCACATCCAGCCGTACATACCGAATTTTGTCACCAAAACCGCGAGCCACCTCCACAGTGTTGTCGTCAGACGCATCGTCCACAACAATGACCTCCATCGCAGGCAGGCTTTGCCCCAGGATACTCTTCACAGCATCCGCGAGAAACCGCCCGTAGTTCCGGGTTGGGACAATGACCGAAACGTTCATGGAGCGGCTCAGGGACGACATACTGTCCTCATCCTTCTGCCAGAATCCTGGCGTGTGCCAGCAAATTTACCGGGGCCCGGCCTGCTGGGGTGGGGGCGCGAGCTTGTCCGCATCGGGGCGATCCAACGGGAGCTTGAAGTGGACGGTGAAATAACTGCCCAACGCATCGCTCACAGCACGGGAGAATTCCACCCGTTTGACCGCAGTGTCCCGATACTCCCCCGGCATCTCCATCTGGATCGCATCCAGCCCCACCCCGTCGCGCGAGCCATGCGTTTCCGTGCTGTATCCACCGTTGAAGTAGAGATCATCCGGCTCCAGCTGGCTGGAAGGCGATGGCACACACGAGAAACCGCGCTGCTCCAGCAGAGCCCCAAAACTCGTGGAGCCCCGGATCAATGCCGCAAAGCTCAAATCGGTACGCCCAGCGAGCAGCCGGATGCTGCTGCGGGTCGCCACGTCTGGCGCGTTGAGCTGTTGATCGTTCTGCTGCAACTCCCGCGACTTCAGCAGATAGCCCAGCTCAATCCGGGCCTTGGGATGCGCATGCCCGTGAATGTCGAGGAAAATACCTTTGCCGTACTGACTCACTACGGCCGACTCAGCGTTACGCAGGAAGCCATGATACTCCTCCCAGGCCACCTGCCCTTTGGAGTTGCCTTGTGCGGCCTCACGCACCTCGCGATTGCAGTCCAGCTTCACTCTCGCCAGCTGGCACACCACCAGATGCGGAGCCCGGCCAAATTGTTTGAGCATGGCCGCCCGCATCTCCACCGCGAGCTCCAGGGTGCCCGTGTCCCGCAACAACTTGCCGTAAGGCCGGTTGGGAATGTCCTTGGGGAGCAGTCGCCCCCCATGCGGAGCCGCCAGGACGACGGGCAGTTCCCCCGGCCAGTATTGAATGTAACCCGTGGTGCCGACCTGCGGATTTTCAGGCAGAGGGCTGTCTGCCCGGACTGGCACGGTGCTCCAGAGCAGGGTTCCCAGCAGAGCAAGAAAAACCCCTGCTGGAATGGGTAGGCCAGCAGGGGTTGGGCTCATCGTCGATGAAGAAGTTCGCAGTGCAACAGCGGAGAGGAACAGTGAAGCCTAGTCCGTGTCCCGCTTGTCAGCGGTCGGATCAGTCTCTGATTTTTCCTCCGGCTTGGATTCATCAGGCGAAGGATCAGGGGAGTTCACCGAGTCGTCCGGCTTAGGAGCAAAGTCGTTTGCCGTCGAGGACTCAGTAATGACGCTGCTGGCTAGGGCAGGCGTGGCTACTGTCGCCGCAGCAGCCTGCTTTTCCTTCCGCTTGCCTTCATCGTCTTCCTCTTCCTCATCATCGGAGTCGCCGGTGTTCCAGGGATTGTAGTTCTCATTGTCCCAGTCATCCGCCACTTCCACGGCCTTGGACTCCTCATCCTGTTCCTTGTAGTACTCGGGATAGAGCTGGCGGTCCTTCTTCTCCATGTAGTAGGCCAGCCAGATGCAAACCTCGTACAGAACGTACATGGGCACTGCAAGCAGCGCCAGAGTCAGAGCATCTTGAGTGGGCGTAATGACCGCCGCAACTACGCAGATGATGATGGCAGCCCAGGCACGGGAGGTCTTCATCACCTTGTAGTTGAGCACGTCCATTTTCACCAGGGCCATCACGACCACCGGCAGCTCAAAGCAGGCTCCGAAAATCAGGACGAACTGGCAGACAAACTTGACGTATTCCACACGCTCCCAGATCAGCTTGTCAGGAGAGGCCGCGCCTCCCTGGCTGGCACTGAGCTGATCCATGCTCACACTGAATTCATAGAAGAACAGCAGGGCACGGGGGCTCACCACATAGTACGCAAAGACCACTCCGAGCAAAAACAGTCCGCCACCGACACCAATCGCGGGGAAGATCACTTTCTTCTCTGTGGTTCGCAGCCCAGGAAGGATGAACTGGAGCAGAAAGTACAACAACAAGGGGAAGGCCAGAATCACCCCTGCCACGAGTGATATGTTCATCACCGTCATAAAGCCTCCGGTGACTTTCAGGTTCTGCAGGCTGATCTTGTCCCGAATACCCGCCATCACCAGCGGATGCTCGATGATCTGCAGCAGGTACTCATAAAAGAAGAACGTCCCCAGGGTCACCACCAGCAGGGTGACGACCATGTTGACGATCATCTTCCGGAGATCATCCAGGTGATCCAGAAACGGCTTTTCTTCATCGGCACCGCCGAGATCCACTGCGACTTTTTCACGCAGGGTAACGACTTTTTTGAAGATCCAGTTGAACATGGGTGGGAATTCGCGGGAATGAGAAAACGATAAAGATGCAGGGGTTCGCGTGACAGGAGCTAGACCATGCCATGGGCGGCCATCCTTGCAAACAGGGCGAGGGTAAGCGCATCCTGAATCACATGGCTGGCGACCATCTGGCGCAATTCGGCCCCGGTCACAAGCCGCACTTCGCCAATGTGCTCCCCTCCGACAGGCTGGGGAGTCCGGACGATTCGCACTGGATGAGCGGCAAACAAATAAACGTGCTCATTGGTAAATCCTTGCGAGCCAAAAAACCAGCCCAAAGGTGTGAGCGTGCCCTCTGGGGCGACCACGCACCCCGCCTCCTCGTCGAGCTCCCGGTGCACCGTATCCAGGATCGCCTCATGGGTTTCCCCGTCATCCAGCTGTCCGGCAGGGAACTCCCAGAGCGTGCGCTGCACGGGCAACCGCTCCTGGTGGATGAGGATGAATTTTCCGTCATCCGTGATCGGAGCCACCGCAATGGCGGATTTCCGGTGCGCCACCGTCCAGTGTACGGGAGTTTCCGGGCGGGCGGGAGTGAGGTAGGCACACTCTTCGATCTGGACGTACTTCCCCGGGTACACCATCTCCCCCGGCAGCTTCTTCCAGTCATCATGGTCCCTGATTTCGCACAGGGGGAAGGGTAGGGCAGGTTTGCAACCTGTCGGCTGGACAGGATTACATCCTGTCCCCTCCCCGCCACCATCAGGACAATCCCCTTGGATTACACTTCCGTCGCTCTCAGTTTTCATCACGTTCCGAAGTTCCACGCTGTACTCACCCGTCGACAGACCGGCTTTTTGCGGATTCTGCAGGATGTAATCGCGATACCGTTCAAGTTCCACTGCGTCACGCACAATCCGATCATGGCTCTCTTCCATCCAAAGTGAGCCGGAACGGCCCAACTGTTTGTGAATCAATCGGGCGGCATGCCTTTTCCATCCTCCGACAACGTCGGATAGCTCAACTCCGGGCAACGGTTTGACCAATACATGTGCGTGGTTGGGCATCACCACATAGCCATCCAGCAGGTACCGCACTCCGTGGAAATGCCGCAGGGAATCTTCCAAGACTTCACGGAACCGGGTCTGTCCCAAAAGGCACTCCCCATAACCACGATCAAACCAATCCTCTCTCCCATCTACAAACCGGGCTTGGTACTCAGCGAGAGTCTTCCCTTTCCAAGGCTCAGGATGGTGATGCATCCAGATTTCCAACTCCTCCTTCCACTGGGCCAGTACGTGAACAGGCAGCGAATCAGCCAGCCTGAAGGTGACGAAGTAGGTTGCACCCTCTTGTCGCCAATGAGGCAGGTGCCTTTGCTTCACACGGATCGCACGGGTCCAGTCCAAAGGGACAAAGACGTCAGCAGCAGGGAGCGAGGCAGGATGAAATCCTGCCAGCCCCACAGGTTGGAAACCTGTGCTACGGTTTTTCACGCCAAACTCTCCCGCCAGTGCCGCAACCTCCCGGCCACATTGGCAGGCGATGGGGCACCGATGCCCTTGCGGGCGGCGAGGGCGGCATCCATCTTGAGCACGGCAAAAACGTCGTCCCCAAAAGCGTCGCTGAACTGGCGATAGTCCTCCAACGACAGCTCGGGGAAGGGACGACCGGTGCTCAGGCAGTGGGCCACCAGCTTCCCGATGACCTCATGCGCCTGGCGGAAGGGCACGCCCTTCAGCACCAAATAGTCGGCCAGGTCGGTGGCCAGCAGAAGCGGATCGCTGGCCGCCGCCGCAGTCCGGTCACGGTTCACATCCATGCCGCGCACCATCTCGGTGAAGACTTCCAGCGCCAGGGTGATCGTTTCCAGCGAGTCAAACAGAGGTTCTTTGTCCTCCTGCATGTCCCGGTTGTAGGTCATGGGCAGACCCTTGAGTAGGGTCAGCAGGGCCATGAGGTTCCCCACCAGACGACCAGACTTGCCACGCGTGAGCTCCGCAACATCCGGATTCTTCTTCTGCGGCATGAGACTGGAGCCTGTGGTGTGGGCATCGCTCAGATGGATAAAGCCAAACTCCGCACTGGCCCAGAGGATGACGTCCTCACTCAAGCGGGACAGATGCACCCCCTGTAGAGCAATGGTGAAGAGCAACTCCACCACAAAGTCACGGTCACTCACCGCGTCCATGGAGTTTTGCGTCACGCCGTCGAAGCCCAGCTCCCGGGCCACAAATTCGCGATCCAGGATGATCGTGGATCCCGCCAGCGCTCCAGAGCCCAGCGGCATCACATTCACCCGCTTCCGTGCATCGGCCAGGCGCTCAGCATCCCGGGCGAACATCTCCACATAAGCCAGCAGATGATGGGCAAAAAGCACCGGCTGCCCCCGTTGCAAATGGGTGTACCCCGGCATCACAGCATCCGCGCCCCGCTCAGCGCACTCCACCAGAGCGCGCTGGAGTTCCCTGGTCAGGGCGATCAGGGAATCAATCGCATCCCGCGAATAGAGGCGCACATCCGTGGCCACCTGGTCATTCCGGCTCCGGGCGGTGTGCAACTTCGCCCCAGCGGGTCCGATCCGCTTCGTCAGCGTGGACTCGATGTTCATGTGCACGTCTTCCAGCTCCTGGCTCCAGGCAAAGTCGCCGCCCGCGATCTCATCGCGGATCTGCAACAGCCCGCGCTCGATAGCCTCCCGCTCGGCGGTGGTCAGAATGCCCGCTTTCTCCAGCCCCTTGGCATGGGCGATGGATCCGCGGATGTCGTGAGCGTAGAGTCTCCAGTCAAATGACACGGACTCGCCGTAGCGCTGCACGAGCGCACTGGTGGGTTGTTGGAAGCGTCCTTTCCACATGGCTTTTAAGGGGGTGGAATGTCTAAATGATAGCTCGCAGGAGGGCAATGGGGACTTTGTGTCGAATCAGTCCGCCACCACGGGTGCCGCCGAAACCAAGAGCAACGTGGGCTTACCCTCTTCCCGGGCCAGAGTCAGATCCACGCGGAACTCCACCTGCCAGTCGTTGATCGCCTCCGCATCCACCAGCACCTGGCAGACTCTCCAGGTGCGCCCATCCTCCAGCGCCTCCACGTAGGTGTGGCGACCATTCCGGGCCTCCGCATCCAGGAGGATCCGGTCGTGCTCGTCGTAGTAGGGGTCCATGGCCGCCGCAAGCTTATCCGCAGTCCATTCCGCTCCCGGGGATCCCAGAGCCTGGATCGCTGCGACGTAGTTCTCGGTCGCCAGAGGTCGCAGGAATTTGAAGATCTCCGTGCGAATGAGCGCGGTGAACTCGCGGCGATTGCGGGTGATGTCGGGTGCCTGCTCCGGTTCTTTCCCCTCTTCATCCTCTTCGCCCGGTTTCCAGTTCGGATCCCGCAGGCGCTCCCACTCATCCAGAAGGCTGGAGTCCGTCCCGCGCAGCACCCCGGCCAGCCAGGCTTCCATCTCCTGCACCGGTTCGGTCTTGAACTGGTCCGGCACTGTCTGGGCCAGCACCTTGTGAACGGAGGAGAGGTGGCGCAGCAGCACACCCTCCGCCCGATGAAGCTCGTAGTCGTTGATGTAGTCCGTGAAGGTTCGGAAGTTCTCGTACATCTCCCGCGCGATGCTCTTGGGCCGGATGTTCTCCTGACCCACCCACGGGTGCGTGGCAGAGAACTCATTGAAGGTGCTGTACACAAACTCCCGGCAGGGCTTGGGATACTCCAGTTCCTCCAGCCGTTCAATGCGCTCCTCATAGGGCACGCCCTCCTCCTTCATCGCCGCCATGGCCTCGTCCTTCACCTTGCTGAGTTGCCGGCGCAGGATGGTGTCCGGATTCTCCAGGATCGACTCACAGAGTGTCATCACGTCCGCAGCATAGTTGGGCGAGTTGGGATCAATGAGGGCCAGCGTGTCGATGAGGTAGAGCGACAAGGTGTAGTTCAAGGAAAAATCATCCTGGAGAGCCACATTCACCCGGAGCTTCTGGCCACCGGCCTTCTGTTGATCCCTGGGCAGGATCTCGATGATCTTCCGCGTTACCAGGGCACGGAAGAGCTGCCACGCCCGGTCACGGTGCTGTTTCTTGGCCGCGGCGGTTTCATGCGAATCACGGATCAGCTTCTGCATGGCCCGGCAGCCGTCACTCTCCCGGCTCAGCACCTGCAGCAACATGCCGTGTGATACCTGAAACCGTGACTGAAGCGGCTCCGGGGCGGCGGATTGCAGCTTCTTGAAGGTGTCCTCACTCCAGCCGACAAAGCCCTCGGGCGGCTTCTTCTTCACCATCTTGCGCAGCTTCTTGGGGTCCCCGCCCGCCTTGGCGTCCATCTTGGCGTTTTCGATCACATGCTCTGGTGCCTGAGCCACCACGTAGCCAATGTCATCGAACCCGCGCCGGCCCGCGCGGCCGGTGATCTGGTGAAAGTCCCGTGCCGAAAGCGTGGCCACCTTCTGCCCGCCGTACTTGCTGAGCCGGGTGAGCACCACGGTGCGGATGGGCACATTCACCCCCACTCCCAGCGTGTCTGTACCGCAGATCACCTTGAGCAGCCCTTTCTGCGCGAGCTGCTCCACCAGCACCCGGTACTTCGGCAGCAGTCCCGCATGGTGGATGCCGACACCGTGGCTGAGGTACTTTTTCACCTCCTTGCCATACGGGCTGGCAAATTTCACCCCCACCAGATGCTCCTTGATCGAGGCCTTCTCCGCCTGGGTGCAGAAGTTCAGGCTCATCAGATCCTGCGCCGCCTGGGCTGCATCGTTTTGGGTAAAGTGCACCAGATAGACCGGCGCCCGGCAGGCACCCACCAACTCCTGTAGCGTCACATCCACCGAGGTCTCCGCATAGCTGAACTCCAGCGGCACCGGGCGGGTTTGGGAGGAAACGATGGAAGTCTCAGCCCCAGTCAGCCGGATCAGCTCCTTTTGGAAGAAGTCTGTCGCCCCCATGGTGGCGGACATCAACAAAAAGCGCGATTGGGCCATGGTAAGAAGCGGCACCTGCCAGGCCACCCCACGCTCGCGATCCGCGTAGTAGTGGAACTCGTCCATGATCACCTCGCGGAACGGAGCATTCTCGCCATCCCTCAACGCATAGTTGGAGAGAATCTCCGCCGTGCAGCAGAGGATGGGCGCATGGCGGTTCACCGTCGCATCCCCCGTGGCCATGCCCACGTTGTCCGGCCCAAAATCCCGGCAGAGCGCGAGGAATTTCTCGTTCACCAGCGCCTTGATCGGGCAGGTGTAAACCGACCGACGACCGCGTGCCAGGGAGAGGAAGTGCAAAGCGGTCGCCACCAAGGACTTACCTGAGCCCGTTGGCGTATTGAGGATGACGTTCTGCCCCTCGAAGAGCGCCAGAACCGCCTCCTCCTGAGCCGGATACAACTCCAGCTTCTTTTCTGCCACGTAGTCCAGGAACCGGTCCAGCAGCTCATCGTTCGAGCAGTCAGGTGTGGAAGGGAGGCGGCGTAGCAGAGGGTGGTCAGACATGGGGCGGCCCGCAGTGTCGCCAGAAGCGGCCTGCGGGCAACGGAAGAGTGCATCTCCGGCGTGGGGTACTTACATCTTCACCAGTTCCACCCGGCGGTTCTGAGCACGACCTTCTTCGGTGGAGTTCGTAGCGGCAGGCGCAGCGTAGCTGACGCCGAAGGAAAACAGCCGCTCGGCGCTGATTCCATATTTGGCCTTCAGTTCCGCCACCACCGCCGCCGCACGACGCTCGGAAAGGCTGCGATTGGGCTCAAAACCACCCACGGTATCCGTATGGCCCACCACCAGCACTTTCAGCGCCGGGTCTTCGGTCATCAGCTTGGCCACTTCGTCCAGCGCGGGCTTGCTCTCGGGCTTCACCTCGGTGCGATTCGTGTCAAAGAACACGCCATGGAGCGTGACGCGACCTTTGGCATTCAGACCGCTGGCCATTTCGGCAGCAGTCAGCGTCACCATCCGCTGTTGACGTGGACGGGCATCGATCACATCCACCTGCACAATGACTTGACCTTTTTTCACCGCCACCTTGGGAGTATAGCCATCGCGATACTGCGTCACAAAGATGGCAACGGCCACCTCGCCCTCAGGCCTGATCTGACGTGCCGCCAGATAGTGGGCTGCCTGGGAACTGTACTCGAACAGCTGCCCGCCCACCCCACCATAGCGATAGCCAAATTCATAGCCTGTGTCAGGGGCCTTGGCCGACCAGAGAATCTCGTAGCCCTGAGCCTTCAACTCCTCCTCATAGTTCTCATACACCTCCAGGGCTGACCGCCCCATGGGAACGAGGTAGGTGATGCGCGAAACCTGGCCGCGAAGGACCGTTTCCTTCTCAATCTTCCGGCCCTCATTTATCGCCGGATTCAAAGCCTTCCCCAGCGCAATGGGATACTCGGCAAACGCCTGCTGCGAATAGACCGCGATCTCCGCACCATCATAACGCTTGAACAGAGGATGGTCCGCTGAGCCCTCAATGTCTGCCGCATGGGTCATGTCCAGCGACAGCGAACAAAAGGAACCAAGGGCAAATGCCGCAATCATACGGCCACAACGGATGGCAAAGTTGGTACTCATGCTGTCTGCATGTGCCCGCACCCCCCGCCGTGACGAAGCAACTCAAATAATTCCCCCGGTCAAACCAACTCCATGCTGCGGGCCGGAACACTCCTCACCACTGGCTTCCGACGTTGCCTGATGGGGGCGGTTGACTGATCGAAGTCATCCGCCTCCCGGAGCCCGCCAATCATCCTTCCGTCAAGATGGGCCTGCATGGCATAGACCGAACGACGGAAAATGTATGCCTGGTTCGCCCCACCACGTGGCATGGAGTGGAGAACCGATTCGCCCATCAACAATTTGCGCAGCCTCAATGCAGGATGATCCAGGGCCAGGCCGGCCCCGGTGCGGATGGCAGCCATGAACTCCAGGCACTTCTCCGCATTGATCTCGTGGTAGAGCACCGCCGCGGCCAGGAAGGAGGCCTGGGAAATGCCCTTTACACTCTTCTCTCCCATGAAATCTGTGATGGCCGTAATGGCCACTTTGTGGGTCTCAAGAGCCTGCTTCACCACGCTGTCAGGCGGTGTGCTGCCACTGTTGCTGGATACGGTACGCCTCGCCAGACAGGTGGCGATCTCCACCCACTTCCGATTGCGCACCTGGCCGGAAAGATAGAGCGCATCAAAGAGACTGCGGCGACGTTGACGGTCCACCTTTTCCTGGGACGCCACAGGCAGCCCGGTGGTGAGGACCATGGGCACCGTCACGCCCGCTTTGACGATCGCCGACAAACAATGCTGTCCGTCCACCAGGGTACCTTCCGCATCGAACCCCACCGCCGCGGGCGTGAGCCGCCATTCGTCATTCAGTATTTCCTCGACATACTTCTCCACCACCTGGTCGGAGAGCTTCCTGTTGCGAACATTGCGCGCCAGCATGGCCTTCGCCGTCTCAGGGCTCAGATACACCGCCAACGATTTCACCCCTGGCACCGGCTCCAGATGCCCCAGGTCCAGACGCGCATACTTTCCATTCAGATGAAAGCTGCTTTCGGCGGTGGATGGGGGCAACGATGTTTGCATGGCGGGGAACAATTTCTACTCCCGATAATGCGTCAGAGAGACCCGGCTGCACCATTGGTCATGCGCTTTAAGAGCCAGGCAAGAATCACACAGTAAAGCATAAAGATTTCACTTAGCCTGACCACAAGCTACGGCCGGTAAGAACGTCCCCGTCCGGTCACCGGGTCAATCTGCAACGTATAATAGTTGTCGGGTGTGGAGTTCGCCCCTGCCGCAGGAAAGCTGCCCGGCTGGGCCATCGTTATATATGCGCTACGCAGAGGCAGGTGAATGTTCGTCGAGCCATTGGGATAGAATACCAGGCTTTGGTACTTGGCACCGAGGGTCTTGAACGGCTCTACATCCACAACCGTCTCCTTTCCCCCGTTCAGAGCATCCAGCAGCGGAGATAGCCCTCCTTTTGCGATCATGACACTGCCCTCACCCAGATACGTCGGGTTTTCCATGGCTGTAGCCGCTCCGCCAGATTCGTTGAGGAAAAACAGCTGGTAGGCATGAAATCCAGCCTCTCCGTCGGCAGTGTACGAATAGAGTCTGAGTTCGACCGGTCGGCTCTCAGTCACCGAAACCTGTTGCGCCAGGGAGATTTTAAACAGCAACCCCTCTCCCGCGGCTGTCAGCCGGTTCGCGGCGATCACCCTGGCGAGGCTGGGTGCCGCAAATGCAAGGAGCATGCTGATGACTGCCAGCACCACGATCAGCTCAACCAACGTGAAGGCACTACAGGTGGCTGGGGGGCGGCCGTTCACTGGATCCGTAACGTCCGAAGGATCTGTTTTCATTTTCATTGGGGAATGAGGTTCCATTTGGAGCTGCGCAGTGGCACCGCTGCGGAAAAGACACGGTAGTTGACTTTTTCTGCCACGAGTTTTGCCTCCAACTCTTCAAGATCCTTTTGATAGTTGTTGCAATCCTTGAAGGCCCCTTCAGCCAACAATTCGGGCATGCTGCCGGAAGCCCCGTCGGCCAAACGAGCCGCCGAGCTTTCATCAATGGCCACCAACGTGACACGCACCACCGGCGGCAGCAAATGCTGGAACCCTTGAGGGTTTGTTCCCGTGGCCCCCACAACGTTGCGTGAGTTATAACTGTAGTCTGGAGCAATCCAGCTTGCCACCTTCTTGGACAGTGTTGCATCGCTTTCCGTCACCTGAGGGGAGAGGATCAACGCGATGATATTCTCCGCCACCGGCCGGGAGGACGACAACTGCTCGGCACTCTCCGAGGTGGACACCGTCTCCTTGGCCGCTTGATCAAACCAAGAAGCCGCCGTGTAAACTGCGTTCCGTTCTGCCGGCGGTCGAAACTCCCAGAGACGGAACCTCGTCCGGGCCGTCGCAACGTGCGCAGGGCGGTAGGCATCATCATTCCCATGGAGCACAAAGTAGCCCCGGGCGCACAGCAGACGGTTTAAAGCCTCGTAGCCGGGACGCTCCGTCACCCCCACAGGTGCTTGGAAAAACAAGCCGTGCGAGACCAGCGCACCCGCTGTGGGGGCCTGCAGAAGGGACTGTGACTCACCAGTTACGAACTGCAGCTCTGAATGCCTGAGATACGCCAGCGGTGCCTCTGCCTGAGTGGCAGGAACAGTCGGCGTGGCACCCGTGTTGTACCGATAGGCGAGATACGGATTCAGCGTGGCCTGCCGGAGGCTCTGCGTGATGGTCTCAAACGCCATCCGCGCCTCGCGGAATTGTTCTATCCGCGAAGTGCTCTGCGTCCAGGTACGCTGCATCTGGGTGACGAAACTGGCTGAGACCACCATGATGATGGATAACACCACCATGGAAACCAGCAACTCGACAAGGGTGAAGGCCGGGCTCATGGCCCTCCCGGTGCCTAGCCGGGGAAGTTGGAACTGCGGATTCATTGAGAAACGGTGGGGATGTGCACTTTAGCGCCAGCAGCAGGATCAGCCGTTCGACTGGGAGAGCATGACCGTATAAGCCCGCACCCGGCGTGAAGCGGCCCCGGAGCCCTCAAATTTGAAGCCCGGATCACTGGTCGGGACGATGCAGATTTTGGCGCGTCGCAGTGACCCTTCCACCTTTTGCGCGGAGGCACTAACTCCATCGGCGGGCAGGCGCACATCCATAGCGCTTGCGGGTAGGTTGACGGAAACGACATAAGCCACCGCCGCATACCCTGGACCTTTTGAATCGACGCTGGCAGCGGGAATCTCCACACCCTGGTCATTGAACAGACGAGACCTTCCGTAGCCCGACCAGTCCAGTTCGTCCCACGCAGTGGACTGCAACTCTCCCCCAATGAGCTGGGTAATTCTAGCCTCCGCCGACAGGTCGGCAGAATTTCTCGCCATCTCCAGGCCGCTTGGGAGCAACCCCAGCAGGGTCAAAAAACCCAGCGAAGCAATGGCCAGGGCGAAGACCACCTCCACAAGGGAGAATCCCCGCTGATTCCTCCAGTCGCGGCACACCGCGTCATGCAATTTTGTATTCATGTCGGAATTGATTTAAGTTAGTTGGATTCCGGACTTATCAGGGGTCGAATCGCTTCTGGGCAATCACACGGAAGCGGTGCAAGGAATCAAGCGTCGGTTTACTCAAGGGATTGGCGCCCGCGTAGTCGAGCGTGGAGCCCGCGGCAAGCTGTGGCTGATTCAGATCCAGGTAACGTTCCACTACTGCAGATCCTCTGTACTCCGCCGTCACGGAGTCCTTGGTGGAGTCGAAGGTCTCTGGATCCGTGGAACGCGCCTTGCGGACAACCTGGCTGCGCACGTGGACCTGGAAGGTGTTGGAGCGTGTCGTCAGCCGGGGATACATGTTGGTATAGGGCCGCTCCTTCAGGTTCTCCGCCGTGATTGCGTGATCTTCCCAGAATTTCGTGATTCCGTTCGGCGCACCCACCTTGAGCAGGTCCTTGAAGTTGTCAGGCCACGGCTCAGGCACCCGCACGTCGCTTGGGTCCATACGTTTTGGGAGCAGATGCATTTCGCAGATCTGTGCTGGGGAGATGAAGGCGAATCCCGAGCGGAACCGTTCATCGAAGAGTTTCAATGTCGCCTCTGTGTCCACCTTGCGGTGCCAGAACAAACGGCCCACATTCACCTGCTTGCCGCGAATGTCGTACACATTGTCCACGTGTTCCTTCGCAAACCAGCTCTCACCCTTCCCAGTGGGTGCCGCCCGCGGGCGACGCAGGTAGTAGTTCGCATCCGCATGAGCCACCGCCGTGAGCACCTCACTCTTCATAACCCCATGCAATGCAGTGGACCGATGAATGTGCTGAAAGGGTGCCATCTGGTAATTGAGATTGATTTTACCCATGGTCGAGCCCGGCTCGCTGATCGCATAGGGCTCAACAACCGGCATCCAGAAGAAATCCATGAACAGGTAGTCGGGTGGATCGACTCCCTGATTGTTGAAGTTGCCACCGTAACCCTTGATGAATTTCGGAGCCCCCGGATGCGCCTGCTGGTTGAGCGCCGTGCTCCACGTTTGGGGACGAAAAAGCAGCGTCCGCCATGGCTCACGCTTCCGCCCCGCCGGTGCGGCACCGGAGGCATGGACCCCTGTAGGCAGAGAGCCAAACATACCCGGTGATGGCACCTGACGGTTCGGGGAGAAGTAGGTAGCCCCCCCCATCCACGTCGCCCAAGCTTCCGTGAAATAAGGAACAGACTGTTCCTGGGTTGTGGAGTTGACCTTGCCAAGCGTATTGCCCTCGTCGGGTTTGTTGATGTAGGCCCCATCCGTCTGATTGGATATACCCCGGTCAAAGTCGCCGTACCGTTGCAGTCCCGCTGCAGTGCCGGGTGAATAGGGATGATCCGGCACGAAACTGAAGAAGTAGTCTGCATTGCGCACCAGACGTGCACCCAACTTGTCCTCGCCGCGGTCCAGCCCTGGTCCATCACTCCAATGGGCAAGCACAATGTTGTGCGCCATACGCCGGGCTGGATCGCCGTAGAAGCGATGCTGTTCGAATTCTCCCGACGGCACCACAAACTGTCCCATCGTCAAGCGAGGGTCCCCATGACGCAGCACCAGCGACTGGAACGTGTCGTCCCACGTCACCAGATTTCCCCGGTTATACGTGCCCGTGGCTTGCGTTTCACCGTAACTGCCAATCTCATTGCCGATGTAGCGGAATCGCCCACCCATGCGGGTGCGGGGATAGGCCGCAGTAGAGGTGATTCTCCCGCTCTGGTCACGTCCCAGCGCCCCGTCACTGTGATAGGACCACCAATAAGGTGCCGGCACCGGCTGGTTGACCCAGTAAGTATCGTCCCAGTTTTTACCGAAGCGTGTATCCTCATTCCGGGTGACGAGTTTTGGAGCGAGGAAATCGGCGGAGGGGAAATCAAAGTTGAACGTTTGCAGCACCTTCGCCGGAGAGGTGTTGGTCATGATTTTCACCGTTACCGCGCCACCTGAAAAGGGTATTTTCCCATCTTCGGTGGCCGGAGTGGCCGGATCGTCCACCGGCACATCAAAGAAGTCGCTAACGAGGTTGTACTGGTTGCAATCCTTCAGGATGTCGGATCGGCTGGAGTAGTAGCTGTAGTCCACCTTGCCGGGCGTATAGGGCGGCTTGTCCGTGTCATTGGCAGGAATATTGGTATCAGGAAACAAGATGCTCCCCTTGGTGTTCCCGTTCACCCCTGCTGCCACGGCAGGAAGCTTTCGCTCCTGGAGAAAGGCCCGGTAGGAAATGGTCCCTCCCCGCTGGTAAATGCCCCAGGCGTTGCTCATGTGCTTGAAGGGCCGGATCACTGTCTTGCCCCCGTTTACAGGAAACATTTTCTGGTTGCCCACCATCAGAGAACTGGCATCCACCTCAATCTGAATGTCGGGGTTGATCAGAGTCCAGCCGGTGGCAGGGCAGAACCACTCCAGAAGAAAGGTCGCCTGCACCCGCTTCATCCCCGAAGCCAGGGGCGCGTCCTTGTCCAGGGTCCAGTTCCAGTTAAGGGGATTGTAGCCAGGATGGAGGGCTTCATCGCCCTTCTTGCCCTCCAGTTCATGCTGGGTGGGGTACTTGTTCTTGTAGAAGCCGTTCGCGGGGTCCTGATTGGTGGCGGATAGCGGTGGAAAGTTGGAGTACCAGAAGTCGAAATTCCCCCACTCGCCGCCCCGCCAGGTTGGTGGGGTGTAGTTCGCCGCAGGTGGTGGTGTCGTAGGAGTGATGCGCGCAGCCGACACCCCGCCTGCGGTGTCTGTGCCCTGGGCACAGGCGATGAAGTTCAGGCCAACCTCTGAAATGGTCAGGAACCGGCCCATGCCACGGTACACTTCGTCCTTGCCCTTGGGCAGTACGGTTGGCGTCACCTGCCCATGTCCGGCAAAGCTGTTACCGTCCGCATTCCGGATGGGCGTGAAAGTCTTGCTCTTCAGCCCTCCGGCGGCCGAGTAGGCCGTCAAACGATTATCCGGCAGACCGGCTATGGAGGGGGTCAAACCCACACTCTTCTCAGCGATGGCGTCATCGTAGAGGTTCGTGCTGCGGATGTAATCGAAGATCTCCACAAGAATCTGTTGCCGATTGTCTCCGTACTTCGCTTCAAAGGTCGCGGAAGTGGATGGGCTGAATCCGGGGATGGGCTGCGCCGTCAGGGCCATCAGGTAGTCGAACAGCTGTTTGTTCCGGGCAATGCCGGTAATTTCATTCTGGCTCGTGCTGTCCTGCCTCGTGAAAAAATAGTCCCGCCCAGCGAGCGTTGAACAGTAGGCGATCGTCTTGTCAAAGACCGTCCGGTAGTCGCTCGTGTTCATCCGGTGCTCCGGCCACATGGAAATCTTGGGCAGCCCAAAAGGATTGGTTTCAGGTGATCGACTGTGCGGCGTGAGAAACGGACGCAGCCGCTGCATCAGGTCCGGGCGGGAGACGCCAGACCACACCCCGGCAGTTGCCAGGTCTATCTCGTCACGAGTGCCGCCTGAACCAGTCTTGGAGCGCAGCAAAAATTCGTCCACGCTGGCAAACAGGCGCTCTCCCAGCGCATTCTGCACCTCGGCAAAATCAGTCGGCGAGAACGCCCTGCCAGCAGGGACCAGCACCGATCCTGAACGAGAGCCGCCGGGCAGGATCTTCGGCATTAATTCATATATTTTCTCCTTGCAGTCCCGGATCTTGTTGAACGCATCCTCGTCCTCGTCCTTGCGGACATTCATATCCTTTCCTGGAAACAACACCGTGCTCATACACACCGTGGCGGGGTGACCGGGATAGCGCTGGTATTCGTATGCCATGGGCTGGAAGCGAGCCCAGTCACCGTCGCGGTCGTGAAACAGACGGGGAGTATCCCACGCGGTTCCCTCGCCAGCGGTGTTGATGTTGATTTTGCAGGACTCGTCATCCGCCCAGAATGCCACCCGCGACACAATAGGGTTGTCAATCGAGGCCTTCACGCCGCCCGCCCCGACAAATTTCCCGTTATTACTCAAGTATCCCAGAGTTCCGTCCTTCAACATGTAAAGCCACTCCACAGGCATGGGCACCCGTTGCCCGTCCGAAGCCCCTCCACCAGAGGGCAGCACCACACCAGCCAGCGAGGTCCCTCCAGCTACGCCGTTCGTGCTGGTGGTGTATGAAAAGCCCTCCACCGAATTTTGTGGATCAGTGGAGTAGGCGCGGGGGTCAATGATCGGAAAAAACCACCGGGGTCCCGCCGCCGGGTTGGCGGGGTCCAGCCTTGCCACTGGTTCGTTCAGGTCCACATAGTTGTCCGGCAGAGTGTCCCAGTTCCAGGCCGGAAGGTCAGCGGCAATCGCGCTCTCCGAGGTAGCAGTCATCGTCCGGTCCGAGTAAAGCTTGTGGCCACCCAAAAGCACCCCTGTTTCACGGTATTGTCTCACCATGCCAGGCTGGGAGGTCCAAATCTCCCGACCTGTCACGTCCGACCGCTGCTCTGTCGCCTTCCGGATCTGACCCATGACGATGTTGACCGCAGAGTCGGCATTGATGCGGGCGGCCGACCCGTCGGCAAACGCCACCGTGGACTTGAGCTCCGTCTGCGTGGTGGAGAGCAGAGCCAGAAGAAGCACGGTTGCCAGCGTGAGCACGCTGATCACCACGATGAGGGCCATGCCTCGCGGGCGGCGGTGGGAGGATTTTGACAAAGGGCGGGGTGAGTTCATGAAACGACTCTCCATCGATGGGTTGTTGGTTGGTAACATGGGGCCACGCGTGAGGACACGGAACCCCCATGAAAACTAGTCATGCATGCGCCGCCGACGGCGGAGCAGAAGGAAGGCTGACGCCGCCAGCAGCAGAAGAGACCGCCCCGGCTCTGGCACCACCATCAGCACGCCGTGGCTCTCCAGCAGGGTGGTGTCATAGAAAAGACCACCGGACAGGGTTGGCAGGGAGAGATCCCCCAGCGCGCCTCCCAGTCGGAGATCGCCACCAAAGTCGAAATCATTCTGATAGAGGTCGGCCCAGTCGATGAGATTAAACACATCGCCGAATTGCGGATTGAACCCGGAGTCCGCGTTGTCCACAACAATGTAGCCACCAGCGTCAATGGAGAACTCCCCGTTGACTACAAGGCGGTCATGGTTTCCTGCCGTCAGGCCATCATAGAAGGCACCCCGATCTGCACTGGTCAGCCAGGTGTTGAAATCGCCCGCACCGAGGTGCTCGCTAAATGCCGCAGCATCGTTGTAGTCCGCCGCCCCGGCCCCCAACTGAAGCACCAAGCGGACTGCACCACCCGAGTCCCCTGAAAGCGTCAAATTTCCGTCCACGGTGAGGGTTCCGATCAGGTTCCCGGCCTTGGCGGGATCAGCGGGATCACTGGACATGCCCGGCCGGAGCATGCCCGCTCCGCCATCGGTGCCAATTTGCAGCGTATTTCCTGCATCGGGGCGCAGGGTGCCGTTTCCGCTGATGACATGGTCGTAAACGTAGATGCCACCCGTCACTTGCGAGGTGTCAAACGTCGCCCCTTGGTGCACTTCGATCCACTGTGAATTCCCCACTGTGCCCTCTTCCAGCATTGCCAGAGTGCCCTCTTCAACGGTGGTCTTACCGGAGTACGTATTCAGGCTGCTGGCGAGCGTCACCGTTCCCTCACCAGTTTTACGGATGCTCAGGATGTCATCAATGACCGCCTCGGTGATGGCACCCCGAAATACGACTCCCACGCCCCCATCCAAATTCTCTTCGTCAGAGGCTGAAGTCAGCGAGAGCTCACGCGAAGTCGCCACGCCATCTGCATCCTGGAAAGTGATGTCCCCAAAGAAGGTGCTGCCACCGACCGTGTGATCGCCGCCAATCGAAATTCTCCCGGTGCCATTGGTACCGTTGATGTCCACCGCATTGTAGATGGCAATGCCGTCCACAGAGGTTAGCAGAGCGATTTCGGGATTCTGCAACTCTTTTTCCCAGTACACAGGGTCCGTATCCACTCCATTGACCTGGGCCACATCTTTGGCCGCCATGAAGTATGCCCCGCCCGCCTGGGTGACTCCCGCCGCGACGGTGATGCTCGTGCCGTAGTTCATCTCGCCGCTTTCATCGAAGTCGGCGGCCCGCACCAGACTCATCAGACCCGTTGCAGGATCCACGCTAGTTACCACATACACACCGTTCCTCTCTGGATTGCGCCCCTCGTCCTTCACAAGAATGCGTTTCCCAATGTCAGCGCCGGTGACAGCAACCCCGTCCACCTCAGCCTTCACGTTGATGAAGGCACCATTGCCAGCCCCGCCGGCACCATTGCTTGTTGCGTCGAACTCGCCGCCCTTGTCCGTGGTCAGCAATGAACCGGTCGTGGCCAAGTAAGCACCTGACGCCAGCGGCGTCACCTTGTCTCCCATCTCCACCACAGTGGTTCCCAGGGAATCGGAGTTGTACAAGGCCAGGGTGCCGTGGCGGACTATCGTGCCACCATCAATGGCTACGCCCGCGGCCTGGTAGTTCCCATAACTGTTGTAGTTTCTCAGCTCCACGCGACCTGCACCCACTTTTGTGATCGAAGTGGCCCACTCGTCAGAGCCATTGTTCCCAACCGACCCGCCGAAACTAAAGGTAGAAGCCCCTTCTGCCACTGCAAAGAAATTGCCGTAACCGTACACATAACTCGTCTCCGCAAAGCCATAGCTGCCGGAGGTCGCACGGGTACCAATGAGGGTTATCCCCTCATCATTGCCGTCAAAGTTGTTCATCATCACGCCCTGGGTCACGGCATCCGCCGTGCCGTCCAGAAGCAGTTCCACGCGCGCATCAATGGGATTCACCGTCAGTAGTTGCACTCCGCCCAACTGGATGGTGTCCGACACGCCCAGAGATTCATTGGACCCAAACACCAACGTGCCACTGATGACCGCCAGATTGGAAGCGTAGAAGGTATTGGCTCCTGAGATCCGCTGGGTACCCGTCCCAACTTTGTAGAGATTTCCGATGCCCGTAATCTCGCCCGAGTAGTCGGCATCGTGCGTATCATCTCCGCCCACCTGCATGGTGCCGCCCCCGTCAATATCCACCAAAGCACCCGGTCCGCCCACCAGCGAGCCGATGGTGCTGTCAAAGCCGATTTCAGCCTGGTCAAAGTAGAAGCTCAGCTCCGCTCCGCTCTGAACGTGGAATCGTGAGTAGGGTGAAAAAGAATTGTTGGACCCAGACGTCAGAATCCCCTCAGCGACCGTGGTGGTGCCAGTGTAGTCACTGAATCCGTCGATGTCGGCACCGCCGCCAGTGCTGAAACCAAAGACGGTGATCCCCGTCCCCTGCTTCACAACGTTAAGTCGCGCACTCCCCCCACCAAATCGCGTGGCCGCAACCCCGTCACTGAGGCCCACCCCCACGTCTTGGAAGTCAACCCCTGTTTTGTTCGTCTCAAACGTCACCGCCATCTCAGTCTCAGACGCATTTTGAACCTTTGAGGACCACGGATTGGTGCCGGAATAGAGGATGTCCTGGGTAAAGGTACGGTCCATGCCTGCGAGTTGCAGGAAGCTGTTGTTCCGCAACGTGATGGTCTGCTGCCCGATCGCATTCTCATGGCCAAGCCGGACAACTGCTGTGTCGTCGAAGTCCACCACCGGGCCGTTGTCATTGCCAATCAACAAACTGCCTGTCCACTGGGAGTTGTCCCCGCGCAGCCAGATCGTAAAGAAGATGTCATGGTCGTCGTTGGCGTTGTTTCCTTCATTGGGCTCAACCAGGAGGCTGTTGTTTCCAGAAAGACTTCCAGTGATGTCGAAGACCGCGTGCTGGTTGTGCCCCACGAGTGCGGGATCGAGGTTCGTCGTGTCCTCGTAATAGAAGCGCACGACATTGTTCGAGTCGGAACCCAGGTGGATGGAGTTCATAAACGATATCGTCGAGCTTTGGGGCAGATAGCCGGCCCCGATCGTGACCATCTGGCGCAGGTCATCCCGGACGATGATGTCCCGGTTGAACGTCAGATCAATGTCCGCCCCGTCAATACTGGTGGTACTGTTGCCGACGAACCGGTTTTCGATGCGCAACTGAATCGCCGAGGTTTCCATGCCTGCAACATCCCCAAAATACACCTTGCCTCCCGGATGGAACAACGCCCCACCGTTCATCTGGAGACCCAGGTAGCCGTCCTGCACATCGAGATCGCCGGACCACTCGTGCAGCCCCGTATAGAAGCGCAGGTTGCCGTCCCCTTTTTTGATGATGTTGCCCGTCCCATAAATGCCACCCTGGTTGGGGTTGATGAGGAATTCGGAATTCCCGGTGCCACCGGCGTCTGCATACAGGTTGCCTCGCGCGATGAAGGTCAGGTCCCCGACAACGTTCAACACCCCGTCAAAAGTGGGCTGACGTTGAGTGGTGCCGTCAAAGGTGATCTGGTCCCCTTCCTTTTCACCAATCTGGAACCACTCAAGGAAGCGGACCTGACCGTCACGGGCTCCATCTCCCCGGCGCGAAGAGAACTCCATCGTCACATTGTTACGAATGACCGTGGCATCCGCCCAGGACTCGTTGGCACCAAAGACTGTCGCGTCGTAGTTGCCATCATTGGGCTGCCCCTGGATGTCCACACGCAGGGCATTGACCCCGTCACCCAATACAGTCAGCCCTGTATAGTTGTTGCGGATGCCCAGAAAGTCATCCGAGGTGATGGCACTCATGGACCGGTCGCCAAACTGCACCGTTCCTGCGCCCACAATGACGAGCCCGCCGTTGTTGGGATTGTTTGCGCCGTAGCTGGAGATGACGTTGTTCGTCTCAGAGGAGAACTGGTTGATGGCAGATCCGCGGAAAATGAGACGGCCTCCCGCGTCGCTGACATCGATAATCCCGTTCCCACCCCCCAGCGTGATGTGCTGGGTGATGGCCGTGCTTGTCCCGGAGCCGGTGTACCGCAGGGTCCCGCCATTGAGGTAGAACTCCGAGGTCGCGCCAAACCGGGCCACGCTGTCGAATGCCACGATGGAGTTACCGTTGATGTGCGTCGCGCCCGTGTAGTTGTTCGTCCCTCCCAGGGTCAGCGTGCCCGCCCCAGAGAAAATCACATTCTGCGCCCCGGTGATGCCGGCATTAAAATTCACCATGCCGGTGGCAAAATTGTGGATGACAAGATCCGTGGCTGCCGCCGCCGTTGTCAGCGAGACATTGCTGTCGAACGCTGCCCCAGTGCCGTAGTCGCTTGTGAAGAGGATGCCCCCGTCGGACAGGGACAGAGTGTGCACCCCGCCGTCCGTCGTGATGCTCCCGGTGTTCGTGTTGAACCGCAACGAGGCAGCTTCCGTCGCACCACTGAGCTCATGATCGGTCGTCACGTCAGTGTTCAGCCCCGCTCCGAACTGGTCCACTTCTCCGGGGGCGTGGGTGTACGCGATGACCTGGCCGCTGGCATCTGTCGCCGCCCAGGCACTGGCATAGGGGGTTGCTGAAGCATTCGCCCCGAAGGTGGCATAGGAGCCAAGCCGGGTGATGGATGCCATCCCACCGTTCGTGAACTGGATTACGCCTCCCCCGATGGACTGGAAGTGCAGCGTGCCGTTGTTGCTCCGGTCGATGGACGCCCCGCCAATCAGCAGAGTGCCAAAGTTTCCAGCACCATTCCCGGCGGCCACCAGGCCGCTCCCACCCTGGCGGACCGCCAGTCCGCCAAAGTTCTCCGTGAAGGAGGCGCCGCTCGCATCCATCACCAGCGTGCCGCCCGCGAGCAGCAGACCGGCTCCCGCCCCCACTCGGCGGTTGTTGTGCTCACCGTAGTTGGTCAAATTCAGAATGCCGCCCATGACGTGGACAGACTCCACTGACCCGGCACCAGCGCTTGATCCGGCGAGATTGACCACACCGCCTCCGATCTTCGTGATCGAGGAGTTAACATTGCTCCCGCCATCCACAAATGAGACATTAAAGGTGGCCGTCCCGCCGTTGACTGCGAGCAGACGCAGATCACGGTCATACGCACTGGTCTGCCGCGTGGACTGGGTCAGGGTCACGGTGCCCTCGCCGGTGCCGAACACGACCTCACCTTCGAGATTGAGCCCGCCCATAGTGCTGTTCCCAGTGGTGTTCCCCCTGCCGTAGTTGTCATTGCCCGTCAGGTTGAGCGGATCATAGGTTTCGACACCCACCTCCCACGACTTCAGATTGAAGTTGCTGCCCGCATTGACCAGGAAGAAGCCGAGATTGTCTCCGGCAGTCTCCCCATCGCCCGACATCACAGAACGCCCGCCCATCTGCAGCCCCACCATGGGGTTAAGCGGATTCGAGTTGGCCGAGGCAGCCGCTGCGGCCGTGTAGAAATCTCCGGTGCCCTGGTAGAACAACCCGCCCTGCAACAAACGGATGCGGCCCGCCGTGTCATAAGACTGCCAAAGCTGCACCGAGGCCTCGTTGGTGGTGGCAACCACTTCCATGCGCAGAAGCTGACTTTGGTTCAACTCCGTTATGGGTCCGCCAATGGAGCCGCTCACCGTGTCACTGATCCGTCCACGAAGGTCAAACAGACCCGCCGCTCCGGTGTAAGTGCTGAACATCCGGGAGTCCGTCAACCCTGGCCCTGTGGCAATCGCGGTCGGACCGCCATAGATGTTCCCCTGAATCGTGCCCGTGCCCGTCGTGTTGTTGAAGATGCGCGGGGTGAAATTACGACCGTATCCGGCAGCACCGGCAGAATCCACGTTGTCGAGAATCACATCTCCGGCCCAAAATGAATTGTTCTCGATCTGGAGGGCCGTGTTGTTTCCACTGATCTTGCCAATGTAAAGGTCTGTGTCCGCCACGCGCGCCCCGAACCCAATGACAAGGGTGCCGCTCCCAGAGATCACCACACGGTCGCTAAATCCCAGAGCGTTGTCATGCCTCGCGTACAGCGCCCCCTGGTTGACGGAAGTCGTGCCGGTATAGTAGTTGCGTGCCGCAAGAATCAGCGATGCCTGCCCGGTCTTGGTGAGGCCGTTGGCATTGCGGATGCTGGAGTTCATGAAGAGGTAGTTGTTGTCCCCGTCAGAGCCGCGGTACGCATTGAGCGAATCCGAGCTGTTGTAATGGGCCCACAGACCTCCGACGGAAAAATGCGCCTCCTGTCCGTTGAAGTTCACAGAGCCGCCGTTGATCGCACTGCGGATGTCCAGATTCCGGTCGGCCCAAGCGGCACCGTTGAAGTTCTGCACCCCGGTGTTGGACAACTGGATGACGCCGGAGTTGATCTTCAACTCCCCGTCTGCATCCATGTAGATGGCCGTGAAGTTTCCTCGTCCCGATGCAGAGCCGTCCGCGAAGGTTTCGGAGGCGAACGTCAGGGAATTCACCTCCACCGGCGTCGCACCGATGGTCAGGAAGGAATTGCGGCGGTCCGTAAGCTGTCCCACCCCGATGGAAGAGTCCGTGGTGACCCCGACAATTTTCAAGTTCTGGTCGGCGGTCAGTCCTTGGGCATCGAGCGCGATGGTTGAGGTCTGGGCCGTATCAGGATTGGACACTTCACGATATTCAGAATCGTAGAGCGGGCGGAGGAATTTCTCGCCTTGCTCATTGGTATCCACTGTCACCAGCCTGTTGCTGGTGTACTCCTCATTGTAGCGCTGGGCCGCCCCATCCACGCCGATCCATGCGGGCCGGGTGCCGCCAAAGAAGCCAACCGCAATGGCGCGGTTGCCATTGCTTCCATCTCCAGACCCATACAGCAGGGGTGCAATGTCCACTTGGACCACCGCCTGATTGGCACCAGTTGCCGGGTTAAAAGACCCGTCGGCAAAACTGGTCCCTGCATCAAAATTCCTCAGATGCACTGACGCTCCAGCCTGACGAACGATCTCGGTAAAGTGCCAGCCCGCCGTATCGCCCTGCAGCCGGGGCGCCCCGCCAAACAGGTCCGCGCCAAGGTCAAACTCAATGCCCACCTGACCGCCAGCCACGGTCAAGGTCCCGACCTTCTCCTTGCCAGAGAAGATGCCGGCACCTGCCTCCATACGCAGTTTCACATAACCGTCAGTCGTGATGGCCATGTTGTCACCCAGGCGATCACGGAATTCGTCCACACTCGTGCTTCCAGCTCCGTAGCCAAAGTAAGTGTTTCTCTCCAGGGTCATGCCCTGGGCACCTTGCAAGCTCGCCGCGCCGTAGAGGCGGGTGTTGCCGCCGGACGAGACGTAGTTCCCAGTCCACTCCGGCATGTTGCCGTAGAAGCGAAACTCCCCGGTGCCAATCTTGATGATGTCACCAGAGCCAAACGTGTCCCCGCCACCATTGTTGAGGTTGATGTGCGAACCGTTCTTGAGATTGAACACAGCATCACTTTCCAGGCTGATCTGTCCCGCCAGGTTGTAGGTGCGCACCGTTCCCGCCGTGCGGAAGGTACCATTGCCCTGGTAACCGTCGCCCCGCACCGTGAACCATTCGTAAATGGTGGAGTCAGACGTCATATTGAGCATGAGCGTCCCTTCGGCACCAATGACGGTGCTGTCCACCCAGGACCGGTGGGTGCCCAGGATTCCACTTCCCGTGCTGCCTGCGGAAGCCAGCCAGAGCGTGCCATCATTGATCCAGGTGATGCCACCGTAGCTGTTGTACACGTTGGCGCGCACCGTGCCGTCTGGTGCTCCGGTGAGCACAACGGTGCCGCCACCGTTGATCACCAGGTCGCCTATGTCTGGATTTCTGTCGCTGGCAGGCTGGTCACTCAATCCCAGGTGATTGGCCGTATAACCGTTCGTCCCGTTGATGTGGCTGAACTCACTGGTGATGTAACCATTGATCGTAAGGGTGGACCCCGCCGCCACTTCCAACGTGCCCCCGTTCGCCCCCAGGAAGATCGTCCTGGCCCCGTTCAGGTTGATGTCATTGGTCACCTTCAACGTGCCTCCATCAAAGTGCAGGTTGCCTGAATCCAGGATCGCCCAGATCCCGGCCGAACCGGTGCCGTCGGCCTTCGCATTTACATACAAACCACTGGTGTAACCGCTGCCTCCGCTCGTGACCGAAACCCCGGTGACTTGGTTCGATGAATTGGCCGTGAAAGTGCCCGCAGCTCCGCTGCCACCCCCACCCCCAAAAAAGGTGAGCGAACCGTTCGCGGTGCCATTGCTCCCCCCCACGTTCACGCGGATCAACTGGGCCACACCCCCGTTGACATCCCCAAGTTGGCCATCGCTGGAGATCTCAAGCACACCTCCGTTCAGATATGTGTCTCCGGTGTAGGTGTTGTCCGCGGTCAGCACCATCGTCCCCGTGCCGCCGTGCACCAGGTTCACCTTGTTGGCACCGTCATTGGTGATGGTCGCGCCAATGGTCAGCTTGCCACCTGTTCCCCAGTTGTGAATCATCAGGTCGCGGCTTGTGCCGGCCTCCGCCAGATCCGCATCAAACGCGCTCGTCAGGGTGCCCCCGGAAATCGAGTTGAAGCCAGTGTTCCCGCTGGTGACCAGAATCGCCCCGCCTGCCAGGGTCATGCTTTGCCCGTCCAGCGAGAGGTTCACTGGAGCAGCCAGCCGGAGCGTGTTCGCATTGGCCGCGCCCGTGAAGGCCACATCACCAGCGACGTCCATGTTGGCGGAGGGGGTGTAGTCACCCTCCACTGTGCCGCTCGTGTATCCACTGTAGGCCTCAATCGCACCACCAGTGCCATTGCTGGCAAAGTCAGTGATCCCCGTCGCAGAGTTGCCATAGACAGCCCAGGACATGATCCCGCTTCCGGTCACTCCGGTGGCCTGCAGGGTAATGTTGGACGAGCCAGCGCCTTCTTCCACAAAGGCCATGGTGCCGCCCGCCCGCTTGGTGAGCGTGGCCGCTGCCGCCCCCAGGTTCAGGTTCGTGGTCGAGCCTGCCCCGCTGTTCACACGTACCATGGAGCCCCCGTTCAGCACCCAGACATTGCCCGTCATGTTTTGCGTCCGGGCCACGGCTGCCGTGTCACCATTGAGGGTCAGATCCCCCCCGCCAAACAACGCCTGCGCCGTTGACACCGCGAACCGATTGTCCCCCAGCAGACCGCCGTCTGAAACCTGGCCCTGCCAGACCGCCTCCCCCCCTGTGAAGTTCCACCGCTCCACGGTGGATGCCCCGGCTCCATTGGCATTGAAGGTCACCGTCCCGGGTCCGGACACAGTGGCAATGGCATTCACACTGCTGCCATTGTCCAACAGTCGGGCGTTGATGACGAGCTCCCCCCCGCGCACCTGCGTGAACCGCAGATCCCGGTCGCCACCCTGGTTCTCAAAGACAATCTGGTAGTTGGCCCCGTCGGCGGAGCCAATATAGACTTTTCCAGACTCCTGTTCGCCACCGATGCTCAGAGTGCCGTCCCGATTGTTATTGTACACATACAGGATGTTTGCCCAGTTGAACACCTGCCCAGCCTTCGTGAGCATCAGGTGGGAGTGGTAGGTCCCGGTATTGGTGGAGCTGTCCACACCCAGGGCGGCGCGGGTCCAGTAGTCATTGCCCTGGATCAGGGCGTTGGCGCCTTCCGTGAGAAAGCCGCCCTGGGCCGGATCATACATGATGCGGAAATAACCACGATTGAGATCAAGCCGCCCCGTCGCATCCCACTGCTGGTACACATTCACATTCCCCTCATCATGTCCCGTCATCTGGAAGCGGAGGGAGTGATTGGCGTCGAGCCGTGTTTCAGAATCCCCCGTGCGGTAGATCGAAGTCACTGCGGCATTGGCGGGGTCCGTCCCCAGATTGCCCGTCTTCACATCCCGGAACTGCCCACGAAGGTTCAGCGTGTAGGATTCACCAATGTTGGTTGTGACCAGCGGAGGATCCACAAACGCGTCACTGTCCGAGAACCGGTCATTGTTGTCGGTATAAACGTTCCCGTACAGGGTCAACGTACCGTTGTTCCGTGCGGTGATGGTGTAGCTCTGCCCCTCCGAGGAGCCAGCGGCATCCGCCACGTCAAGGATCACATCGCCGCCCCAGCTGCTATGGGTGGACCCCTCGTTTCGCAGAACGGTGGCCGAGCCCTGGAATGTATTGGTCACCCGCAAGTCAATCCCGGAGATGTTCGTGCCGTATTCCAGCAGGAAGGCTGCACCGCCGCCGACCAGGACTTCCCTGCCCGCAGCGCCCAAACCCAACGCTCCACCGTGACGCACGACCAGGCTGGACTGTTCGCTAACAGAGATGTTCCCCGTGAAGTCGTTCCACGTGTCCAGGTACAGGTTGTCCCGCCCGGTCTTGACCAGGTCCGTCACATTCGTGATGTTTGACCGGATGAATGAGCTGTTGCCCGTCATCAGCTCATACCAGTTGGGTGTATCCCGGTCCAGATCGTGCCAGAGAGTATTGGAGTTGATGATCGCGGCACCTCCGTTCATGTCAAGGGTACCGCCCCGGATCACGGCTTCCAGATTGGCGCTGTTGGCCTCTGCGAAGCTGATGATGTTGATGATGCCGGAGTCGATCTTGAGCGTTGCGGCACCGTCAATGATCACGGTGTCTTTGGCAGACGTGGCAAGGGCCTGGCCCGAGGCCGCCGCATCAAAGCTGATAGACAGCGAGTTGATCACTGTATCCGCCGTCACATTGCGATCCGCGTAGTTGTTCCGGTCAGAGTAGTTCCCGCCTGTGGGGGAAATGTAGCGGTTGACCATCCAGTTGCTCCCCGCGTCCGGCGTGGTGCTGAATTCAGCCGCCGTCAGAGGGCGCAGGTAGCCGTTGTCCAGCGTCATCAGACCTGTGCCGCCCCCGCTCATCATGTAGGATCCTTGAACCGAAGCCAGCGGCCGCGTGTGGCTGGAGATGGTCGGGGTTTGCAGCGTGGGGATCACCGTCCCAAAGACGCCCACCACCACATTCGTGGTGGAAGTCCCCGCCGCGCCAGAACCCACCGTCACCAGCCCCGTCGTGTCCTCCACCTTGATACGGACATCGTCTCCCGCCCCACCGCCGAAGGTGTCGGCCGGATCCGTCGCGTAGATCTTGAGCACCCCACCATTGTTCCGCGTGAAGGTCTGGAACGACCCGTCGAACTTGCCTCCCGCTGTGGTGTCCACGTAAAGGTAGTTTGTACCGATGTCAGCGACCACATGCCCGAGGTTTTCACGGTTGGTCTCCGTGGCATGGGTGTTCAGCAGGAGATAGCCGTTGCGCAGGTTCATGAAACCCCCGTCATTGAGCCGGTCGTCGTTGTTCGCGTCCCCGTTCAACAGGGCGAGGGAACCCCACCGCGTCAGCGTGATGGAGCCCGCATTTCGCATGCTTCCATTTGCCCCGGCGAGGGACATGTTGGTGTACTGCGATGCAGCCTGCCCCCCATTCGCCCGGTCAAAGCTGTTCGTGATCCAGCGGCCCGTGCTCTGTTTGATCAGAATGTCGCCGTCAAACGCCACCGAATCCCCGGTCAGCCGGAGCTCCCGGCTCCCCCTCACGGTGAAGCCTGTGCCGTTGTTGCCGCTGCTGGTGTTGTCAAAGACACCCTGGATTTCCGTGATGCCCGGGTGATCAAACACACCCAGCGTGCTGTTGTAGCCCGAGGCTCCGCCTTGCATGTCAAAGAGGTTTCCGTTCCCCGCGGCATCCCGCCCGATGCCCCCCCCTGTGAGGTTGATCACCACTCCAGTGCCAAAAATCTGATCAAACGTCCGCCCGGTTTCGCCATGGCCCTCACGCTGCCAGGTGCCGTTGTTCAGATTCACAGTGAAGTTGTCGAAGAAGTCCGTCACTTTGGTGTTGGCCGCATGATTCCCCCAATAGGTACCAAACGACAGACGAGAATCGATGACGGCATTCCCCGTAGTTCCAGTGTGGATTGACGGAGGATTGAGCGGATCATACGTGCGCGTGCCGTTGGCAGGATCCAGCCCGTCATAAGGTTTGCGATTGTAGACCACATTTATGGTCAACCCGTCCAGGTTGTTGCCATACGTCGTGCCGTCAATCAGCCCCCCGCCACCGAGTGCTCCATTGTTTTCAAACTTTACCTCGCCTTCGTAGATGTTGAGCGTGGCTCCCGTCCGATTTCGGATGTCCACATTGTGAAACCGCCACTCGTTCGCCCCAATCTTGGAAAGGCTGTTCCCCGCCCCGCCCATGTCCAGAATAGCCGCAACCTCGTTGCTCCCACTGGTGTGCCGAGTCATCGTTCCCGTGGACGACCCGCCAATAGACGCGTCGCCATAAACAATAATGTGTCCCACATTGGAAGTGCCCGTGGTGTTGCGCAGTGCCCCCAGCCCACGGTCCCCCATGCCGCTGATGTGAAAGATTTCAGTGAGCGCGTCTGATGGGCGAAAATCTCTGCCGCGCAGATCAATAGACCCCGTCGCTCCGGGTATGGGCGTCAGCGTCTCCGGGTCCACATTGACAAAAGTCTGCGTCGAAAGGTCGCTCGCATTGAAGACGCCCATGGCCTGGTTGTGCTCCAGCAGCAACGTTCCCCCCCGTACAAGGGTGTATCCGGAATAGCTGTTTGACGCATTGTTGATCCGGAGATAGCCGGGACCGTCCTTGATCAGGTTGGTCACACCAGCCGCCGCGTTGATCGCAGTCGTGGGATCCTGGTCGTCATAAGCGGGTGCTGCCGCAATGTTGAGGTCCGTCAGCACACTGTCGTAGTTCTGGTTGGTCAGGTTGTACGCCACAAGATTGAACTCGGCACCCGTATCACTCATGTCCACGATGATGCGTCCAGTGGTGATGCCCGTTTCAGTGTCCAGATCAGCCAGCGTGATGGTTTTCGATCCCGTTCCGGGCATGGCCAGGCGCAGGTCCAGATAGCCATTGGTTTCAAGATCGATCAAAGACGGCAACGCCTCAGCAGAGAGCGGCCTCGCATAGACCCGCACGTGGGCGTCACTATTGCCTCCCACGATCAATTTCCCCGTATAGGCGGAGTTGTCCCCGCTCAGTTTGTAGAGGGCATAGAAGGAGTTGTCCGGGTCCGTGACGTTCCCGTTTTGCTCCACATAGAGCTGGAGGTTCCGGTCGCCGTACAAATCGCCATTGAGCTCGATGTGGGCCCGCTCACCCATCGTCAGGGTTTCGGAATCACTCTGGTTCGGGGCAATCAGGAGGTCATCATTGAGGTAAATATCCCCGTTGATCTTGTAAGTCTGGCCATTGTAGGTATGCCCGTAGATGCGGAGCCGCTTGTTCTGGTTGGACGTGCTCCCAGCCCCCTCCAGACGGACAATGATGTCGTTGTTGATATAATAGTCCTGGCTGAAGGCATCCACCGCCGCAGCGTTGGACGAGGAACCAACGCTGCTCGACGTCCCCAAAAAGGACCCGTTCGAGCCGCCGTTGTTCACGCTGAATCCGATGTTGACCTCGCCGTTGTTCACCGAGGTCACCACACCGTCATTGCCGAGCAGGATCGCCTGGCCCTTGCTGCCAGGGGTGCCGTCCAGCGTGCCATACCCATCAGCCAGAGAGCGGTTCCAAATGGAGCCTTCCAGCACCACAATCTGGCCGGTGAAGTCCACGCTGTTTTCCATGAGCTGCACTGATCCTCTGCCCGTCTTGATCAGGCTGCCCGCCCCTTCCATCGTCCCGCCAAACCGGTTCATGTAAAGGGTGTCCCCGGATGCCACCTCAATGGTGGAGTCCTGATTAAATGTGACCATGCCACCCAGACTGTACTGCCAGTTCCCCCCGCTCAGGTCCACCCGCAGGGTGCCACCATCCATGACGAGCCATTCACGGCTGATTTGATCGTTGGCCGGGGCATTTAAAAGGAGCACCCCTCCACTCCGGATGGTCGTCCCGTCCAGATAATTGCGGTTCGTGCCCAAAACATCATCGGCGTTGCTCAGCACCGCAACGATCCCCTCTTGAACATCAAGGTGGCCCGCGAACGTGTTGTTGGCGTTGCCGTTGAACAGTTCCAGCGTCCCGCCGCCAGTCTTGGTGATGTCACCCCACATGTGACTCGCCGAGTAGCCAGCCACCACATTGGTTTCAGACGCCAGCACCCCGTCAATCCGGAGTGCCTTGCCGGCATCTACTTCGAAGGTGGCACCACCGCCACCGATCAGGATTCCCCTGTTGGCAGACAGCGTCACATTTTCCATACTCCGCAGCGTGCCCCCGTGAAACCAAAGGTTGTCAGCGCTCACGGCGGCTGGCGCAGCACCCAACTGGTTCTCCTGGCTGATGACTACAGTTGAGCGGTTAAGCACCGTCCCGCCAGTATAGGTGTTGCCAAGGCTGTTGCCCGAGAGGTCAATGATCCCGGAACCCGCGGTAACCAGCGTCACTGCCCGCCCATTCACTGCATCATCAACGATCTGTGCGCCCACCTTGAAGACACCGCCACCATACTGGTGGATCACCAGGTCATTCCCCCCCGCGTCATTTTCCCATGCACTCGTGAGGGTGCCGTTGGAGAGATCCACATCACCACTCTGCGAGGACGTGACTAGAATGCCCCCCTGCTCCATCGTCAAAAGGTGCCCACCCAGATCAAGAGCCCGCTGCAGACCGTCATTGAAGCGAAGCGTGCTGGTGCTGGCATCACCCCCCAAAAGCAGATCGGTGGTCACATCGGTGTGATTGCCCGTGGCAAGCACGTTAGCCACATAATCGGTAAAGGCTTCCACAAGAGTCCCATTCAGCGCCGCCCAGCTCGTCGCCTCGCCGGAGCCTTCGCCGTACGTGGCCCAGGCACCCAGGAATCCGGATGACACATTGTTCCCACTCAGGCTGATGGAGGCTGAGCCAGCCCCCGCCAGGACAAAGTTGAGCACACCGCCACGATGGCGCTGCACCCGTGATACGGACATGGTGCCATTACCGACAGAGCCGAGGTTCAACGTGGCCGACTGTCCAGCCTGGGACGTTATCACAATCTCCGAAGCCCCTGCCAGCAACCGCAACCCTGCAATGTCCTGCACCGTCGCCGCAGCCCCATTGCCCACCATTTCCAGAACACCCCCGCCCATTTGCAATGGCGTGCCACGCACAGCCAGCAGCTGGGCCCCAGTGCCAGTTGCCGTGCTGGCACTGCCTTGGGCAACGGCAATGGATGTTGGATCCCCCGTGAAACCCTGGCCCTGATTTTCGATGATGATGCCCGTGATGGCTCCGGTACCGTCCACACTGCTGACACGCGCACGGAAACTCGCCCCACCGCCGCCTGCAACGGTAATGACGTTACCCACCGCATAACCTGACCCACCATTCAGCACCTCCATGCTCGTCAGTGCATTCGTGTTTGTCACCCGGTTGTTGTTGTTGGCGGAGTAGTCCAACACCAGCCGTCCATCCATCACATTCAGCCCTTCCACCGTGGAAGCACCTGCGGTGCTGCCCAAAAGGCGCGCACTGCCACGTCCGATTTTGCTGATGGTGGAGTTCACCATGCTGCCACCGTCGTTCACCCGTGCCGCAATATCCACATTGCCCCCTGCGTTGGCATAGATGCGAAGGTCCCGGTTATAAGTCTGGATCACCGACGCACCCGAACCGCCAGCCGGGTCACCGGGAGTAGAACGGTTGTTCAGGGTGATCGATCCTGTCCCCCTTCCAAAAGTCACCGTGCCCGTTTCGTTCTCGCCCCCCAGCATGGAGTTGCCCGTCTGATTGGTGCTATCCCCACCCACACCCCAGCTGTCGAGGTTGAAGACCTGCCCGGCCGTGGTCAGCATCAGCGCCAGGTTGCTGCCACCCGTGGATCCGCTTCCGCCCATCTGCAGACCCGCAAACCCGCTGGACGAGCTGGGGGTGATTCCCGCTGTCCAAAAGTCACCCGTGATCCCGGACATCAGCCGCATGTAGCCCCTCTCCAGGTAGATCCTGCCCTGGGCCTCCCATTGCTGGTAAATGTTCACATTCAGATCCTCCGCTCCCCCAATCTGAAACCGGGTCACGGTATTTTCGTTCGAGCTGCCAACGGCACCGGCCACCGCTCCCGCCGCCGTGTCTTTGAAGACACCCTTCAAATTCAGAATACCGTTGCCCGAATTGTAAGTGGAGATGAGTTGCGGATCCGTGATGTTTGTGTCGGAGGATATCCCGCTGGGATCTCCATAAATGTCACCATACATGGTAAGCGTCGTGTCTGATGACGCGGCAATTCGCGCGGAGTGAAGGGACGCCAGACCGGCAGAATCCACGTTGTTCACCACGAAGTCCCCATCCCACGTGTTGTGCCCGGAGTAGCTTTGCAATGCGGAAACGGAAGAGCTGAGCAACCCCACGGTGATCTGCTTCTGCCCGCTGACATGAATGCCACCAGAAAGTCCAAAGTTCCCAAGTCCATCCACCAGCACCCCCGTGCTGTTCTGGATGGCGAGAGGATCTCGCAGCACCAGAGTGCCCTGGTGCACGATGGTTGCGCCAGTGTACGTATTGGCAGCCTGGAGATAGATGGTGCCAGCCCCAGTTTTGATGAGATCACCACTACCTGCCAACACAGAGTCAATGAATCCCTCTGTATAGCTGCTCGACAACGTGTTGTTGGACGAGCGAAGCCAGACAGCACTGTGATGCAGGTAGAAGTCTGAGGTGCCAGCGTCTATCGTGCCACCACGTATAAACTGCTGGATGTTCAAGTTGCCGCTGTTGCTGTTGTAGTCTCCGGTTGCCCCGAAGACGATCATCCCCGACGTAAGGTTCACCGTGGTGTTGGGCGCAAGTTCGAAGAGGACCCGGTTGCCGTCTTGATCGTTGGCCGTCAGATCCGCAGGATTGCTCACCCCAGTCGTGTAGTCTTGCGCGAAAACCAGAGAGTTGAATGTGAGATCTTCCGTGACCCGATAAACCGAATCCCAACGGGTCTGGCTGGCCGCAGTGATTGTGTCCAAACCAAAGCCACCCGTCAGCCGCACGTTGTCAGATGCCAGCACGTTGCCAGCATGCAGCGCCATGTCCTCAGTGAACGCGTGAGTGGGGGAACTGACAGTCTTGTTGTTGTAATCTGACGCCGTCATTGGGCGCAGAAACAGCTGCCCCGGCTGTGAAGTGGCATCCACCATCATCAAATCTCTCGCCACCCAGGGATATTCGTCTTCCCGCCCGGCATTGATCAACCCCATCTGATAGCGCTCCGCCCCTCCAAAGGCCCCTACCATCACGCCATGGGAAACTTGACCAGCCCCTGTTCCAGCCGTTGGCGCATTGTTGAGCCGCATGGTAACCGTGTTTGCCACCAAGGCCCCGGCCGTGGTGCCAAACGACTGGTTGGAACCATAAACTGTAAACTGGGCTGCGGCGTTCTGTTGGATTTCCACACCGTCGAGAAGGACATTCACCCCACCTGCGGACTCCGCTGTACCGAAACCTGCCGCCCCATAAGTGAACACCAGAGTTCCCATGGTCTCAGTGGAGCCAGAGGCATTGCCGTAGTACCTCAGTTGGGAGCGGTGATTCAGCCCCAACCCTCCAAGACGTATTTCGCCATCGTCAGAAAGTCGGTCAGTATTGGCGCTGCCACGGTCATCAATCCACAAAGAACCATCACGCTCCGTACTGATGATCGTGCCCGCGCCATTGAGGGTCCCATTGGCCCCGGACAACAGCACGGAAGCATTCGCATTGTCGTTGTTCGTGCCCCGGGCAATGCGCAGTTCGCCATCAAATCCGCTGCCATGCCCCTGCAGTTGCAACCGGCCGGTGTCCAGCTTCGTCACCAGGCCGCCCCCCAGCAAGGCTCCCGTGATCCTTGATATCCGGTCGTTGCCTGCATTGCCCAGCTGCAGAATGTTGGAGCTGCCGGTCACGATTTCCAGATCCCCTGAAAACACCTGGGGAGTGGCCCCTGCATTGGTTGTAAAGATGAGGTGTCCCGCATTCAATTGAATGCCCGCTGTCTGAGTCGTGTCCGTCCGTTCAAAGCGGAAAATCGGGCGCACCCGCAGCCCGCTGGAAATCGAACCGTCACCCACCACCAGCAGGTTGGCACCCAGTACATTTCCTGAACCTGAAATCCTGACCTCGCCGTCACCCACAACCCTCAGGGTGCCGATGCCGGCCACCACCTGGGTGGGCGTGCCCGTACGGTTGAAGTTCACGAGAGCTCCACTGTCATTGCTCCCGAAATCCACCGTGACATCATTTCCGTTTCCCGTCCATGTCCCCCGTAGCTCCAGGCTCCGGTTGGCAAGAATTGTCAGAGAATCCTGAAGCACCACATCCGCGTCGATCCGGTCAGAATTGTTCGGGCTGATGCCTGATCCAGTCCTGTGGTCGATGACTGCCCAGGCACCCATGTTGTCAAACGTGAGGGCATTGGCACCTCCTCGAACTCCGAGCACATAGTAGTTGGAGTTGTTCGTGTCACCCAATTGCAATTGCCCCAAGGTGACCGGCACATCCAGTGTAATCGTTCTGTTGCCACCGATGTTGGCTATCACTTTTGCCACGTCCCCCGCCGCTCCTCCGGGGACGCTGCCGCTCCAGTTGCCAGACACCCCCCAAGATCCATCTCCGGTCTGGGTCCAGGTGCCCTCTGCGGCCCTTGAGCAGTTGTCCATGTCGACCAGCACCATGCCAGCCCAGATCGCAGCAGCCTTAAGCATCACGAAGAAGCCGGGCTTCGAGAATGGAGTTACATTGTATGAACGTCGGCAATTCATGGTGACTCTAATGGATGGGAAGAAGCGTCGGAGGCTGACCCGATTTATTCGAGTCGGGATTATCCTATGCTGTGTGCCAGACTCCGATCCATTAGCTGATGGTTTGTATTTACATCAACCATACTACAGCGAGCGGTTGCACAATCGCGCTAAGCTTGCTAAAGCTTTTGCTTACAACGGGTTGCTTGCAGGTTCACACGACGCGCGCAAGGTGATTGAGTGCGTCGCACGCGCACTTCACATCGCATATGCCGCTCTCCGCACCATCTGCTTGGCTACCGGCCGTCTGGCTGTTGGCGACCACCTCCATCTCCCCTGTTTCCAGCTTGGTTGCAGCAGAGGCCACCCCTCGAGAAACCGGACGCCCTTACCTGCTGCATGAATGCAAGCCTGGGCCCTGGGGAAAGCTCAGCTACTTCTACTTCTATTTGGAGGCCCCCGACCATGTGGTGGCCCAGTTCCCCATGCCCAGTCCGGTGACACGATGGACCTTCGACGGCAGGGGTTTCGACACCGTACGGGGACGCCTCTCAGAAGCCGGTGTCCCCAGTGGCACCCTGGACAGGTTGTTTTCTGAGCGCCGCATGGTCAAAGATGCCCGCCATGTGCATCTCTTTCCCACCAGGTCGGATCTCGAATCGCTCTCTCCCACAGTGCGGAGCACTGTCTATGCCGAACTGGCCAGCCTCCCTGCCAACGAATTCCATTATTCCCCCATCTTCTTCCTCTCAGACACTGTAGAAGAATGGGCCCAGGATTCCCAGCTTCCCAGCAGAATCGTGGAGAAGATAAAACTCATGAGCTACAAGGTGGGAGAGGCCTTGGTTTTTTCTGACATCCCCTACTTGGTCAGCATCGCAGAATCAGACGCAGAAGCGCGCATGCTGGTGCGGAAAATGACCCGGGTGAGAACGCTGATGGCACGGTTGGAAATCTCCAAGACAGAATCTGTGGCCCCTCTCCTTGCGTACTGGTCAACGGGCCTTGGGCTGCGTCGGAAAGAACTGGAGCCTCTGATCAATGCCATCTCGCAAACAGAGGGCGTCTCCCACCTGGACCTGTTGCATCTCTTGCCGCCCCTCCCACGCAAGCTGCTCTACACGTATCCCGATGCAAGCCATGCGGCCATGGGACGGCTTCCGGACTGCCACTGGACGTGTTTGAATTTTTTCAATTTCCAGCCTCAAAACTATTTCCTAGACACCAGGCTGGCCACCAGCGCGGTACTGGGCAGCTTTGACCGGGTGTCCACGCCCTACCGCTATGGTGACATCCTCATGTTCGTGAACCGGGATGGGCAAGCCGTGCATTCCGCCACCTATATTGCGGATGACCTGGCCTACACCAAAAACGGCATGACCATGATGGCCCCCTGGGTGGTCATGCGTCTGGGCGATCTCCAAAAGCTCTACGGGGTATCACCGGAAGGCACCCGGATCGAAGGATTCCGCCACAAGGTGCCCTCACCATAGCCCGGCTATTCCACAGCCCCATGCTTGCGAGCCTCAGCCCAGCGGATGGCGTAGCGGGTCACGGCGGCGCCATCCTCCAGGTTCAGCTTGTTCTTGATGTTCATGCGGTGCACGTCCACCGTCTTGGGACTGATCCGCATTGATTCAGCCACCTGATGGGTGCTTTTGCCCTCACCCAGATGCTGAAACACCTCAAATTCCCGGTCGCTCAGGTTGTGGAGCCCGCTATCAGGCCGGGGTTGCACCCCGGAGGAGAACGCCATCAGCACCCGGTCAGTCATTTTATGACTAACTGCCACCCCTCCTTGCGAGACACGAGTTAAAGCACTCTCAAACACATCGTGGGGTGCATTTTTCATGATGTATCCTTTGGCTCCCGCCTTGAGCGCCCTCTCAGCGTAGAGATCCTCCTCGTGCATGGAGACCACCAGCACATGCATCTGATTGTGTGTGGCATGCAGGTCCTTGATCAGTTCCAGGCCGCTCCGGTCTGGAAGCGTGATGTCCACAATCAGAACATTGGGTTCATCCTGTGCGATTTTCTCCACCGCCTCTGCGGCCGTGCCCGCCAGCCAGGCGCACTCGAAGCCTGGCAGACTCTCAACAAAGACTTTCATGCCTTCCTGCATGAAAGTATGGTCCTCCACTATGCCGACCCTGCAGGTCGGGTCGCTCTTGCGGCGGGTGGGCTCGGGAATTTGAATCGTCATTCTTCCTTATTAGCGGCTTAGCAATTAATGATCAAGCCTTCGTGGCACCGGCACCTCACACAATGCGACTGTCCCCCCTCCCGATTCCCGGCGTTCAAGGAACAACAACTTGCCATTGAGAGCCCGAACCCGCTGCTGGACCAGTTGCAAACCCATCCCCGACGTCGCCCCTGACTCCGTGGCGAATCGCCTGCCGTCGCTCTCCACCTTTAATTCCAGCACGTCATCGCGAAAGCCAAGGCTGACATTGATAAAGCTCGCCCTCGCATGCTTGGCCGCATTGGTGGCCAGCTCTTGGGCAATGCGAAAGAGATGTACCTGGGTGGCATCAGGCAACTCCTGCACCGCAGGATCCGTGTTGTGGTGCATGGGCACCCCAAATGCCTTCCCCAGATGCGCCGTCATGTCGCGTAGCGCAGCGTTCAATCCATCCCGGTCCAGCGTGGCGGGCGCCAGCCCTCTGGCATAACCACGTGCAATCTCCGCGGCATCGGCAAGCTGCTCAGCCACCTGCTTCGCCAGCACGCTGTGCGGCGATTGATCCCGAGACAAAGAGACCCCCAGCACTCCCGCTTTGAGCTGGGCCGCCGCGATTCTCTGACAGATATCATCGTGGAGATCCATCCCTAGGCGCCAGCGTTCTTGTTCCGCCGCTTCCAGCAACTGTTTCTCTGTGCTACGCAGCTGACTTACCGTGTCGGCAAACGCCTGACCCACGGCCCCGATCTCATCCCCCCCGGTTGCCGGGACGCCCGGACTCCGCCCAGATGCCACTTGCTTCGCGTACACAAGAATTCGGGCGATCCGCCGGGTGATCAGAGTATCCAGCAACATCCACAGCACCAAAGATCCCCCCAGCAGTCCCAAACTCTGGGAAATTGACTCGTGTCTCGCCAGACGGGTGGACTCCTGCTTGGGCCCGACCAGATCATAGGCCAGCACCACCACAAACGGGGTGGTGGTGGTGCGCTCGAAAAACGGAAACACCGCCCAGAGCACTTCCCCGTCGGGGTAGATGGCCACCTGGCCGTTCAACTCTTTTCGTATGCCCGCCAGACGTGGCATGATTTCCTTCAGAGGAGTTTCCTTCAACGGAACTCCGCGCCACTGGATCTGGCTCGCATGACGCACAACATCCTCTCCATCGCAGATCACCCCCAAGGCCAGGTGAGGAGACAGTGCCACATAGCTCATCTCCAGATCTGCCGCCTGCACCAGCCCCTTGCGCAGCAAATGTTGCGCGATATGGGACAATCGGGTGCCTTCACGGTAGGCATTGTCCCAGAGTTCTTTCCGCGAACGATCCTGGAGTTGCTGTTCATTGCGCAGGTATCCCACCACAATGAGGGCCATGCCAAAGCAGGCCACGGCCGCTGGCACGAGAAGATGGAGGGTCATCAATCGTTTCATCGAACTCACTCTGTCAGACATTCCGCTGTTATCCAGTCTTCAGCCGGGTGGGATTCAGCCAGCAGTTTCTGCCGCACCATCTTCTTCGCCACACTGTTGGCCAGCGACTTCAAGGTCGGGAGCCCACCCCCAAGCAGGCGGCGATTCTCGCCGGCATCCGGCATGTCCATGTTGGCCAGCAACTTTTTGTAGTCCTCATCCGAAACCCCCATACGGCGCTTGATGACAGCCAGAGCAGCGGGATCCCCACCGGCTCCAAGCATCTGCCTGGACCTGAAATGGGCCGCAACCAGCCGGACAAAGTCGGATTGCCGCTCTGCCAGCACGTCCTCCCGGACTACCAGTACGCGACACACATCCCGGTCCGTTTCGCGGCTGCTGAAGAGCTCTACGGCGCCCTTGGCTTCCAGCCTGGTGGTCCACGGCTCACCGGTCACCACCGCATCCAGTTCACCGGCCAGATAAGCCGTCTCCATTTCCGCCAGATTCATCGACACCGCCTCGATCACGCCCTCGGGCAGCCCTGCTTTCTCCAAAGCCGTGCTCAAGACAAAAGAGCCCACAGAGTTCAATTCCACGCCCACCTTCCTGCCCCGCAGACCTGCGAGGTCATGGATTTCCGGTCGTGCCAATAAAGCATCCCCACCCCTGGAGAAACCAAAGACCATCACCACCTTGAGATCATTCCTGCTTTCCAGCAGTCTCAACACCTCATCCAGTGAGACGACCGCTGCATCCACCACCCGGTTCGCGAAAGCGACTTTCGTGGCGGAAGACCACGACATCTCCACCAGCTGCACTTCATCTCGCGGTAACATCCCAGTTTCCCTAGCATAGACAAGCGTCTCAGATCCTGGCCAAACGCCGATTGCCACCTTCAATGGGCGAATTTCCTCTGGAGGGTGCCAGGTAAACGTCCCGTAGAGCAAGAAAGCCGAGGCCGCCAGCAGCCCCCCTACGGTCCAGATCCAGCCCTGCTGAAGTCGCTCCGCCACTCTGCCTGCTTCCTTCTCGCTCATCGCCCCCCCCTTTCGCACCCCCGGTGCAGGGAGCACAGGACACCTTCTGAGTTTTTGCAATGGTGGTCGCTCATGTTCTTCACTTTCCCAGTCAACCGGAAGCAGTCCGCTTGGAAAACCCCTTTTCTTGCTGATGTACAAATTTTGACCTTTAGTCAGCCTCACCGGCGATTAATTCCCTATGAGATTCAGCCCCGTCCTGCTTTCGATCGCGCTCCTTGCACTGGCCTGCTGCACTCGCATGCCCCCTGACGCTCCAGGGAGTGGTATGTATTCCGGGCAGGGCGAGGCCGCCTACCGCGGTGGCTATCATCACGGATTTCAAGACGGCCGACGCGGACGCGACAGCGACTACGAACGCTATTACTACGAGTACAATCCGCGCACCGAGAAACCCTTCGAAAAGGGCTATGACCTCGGCTATGAGGCCGGGGAGGACCAGGCGGAAGCCAGGGAGGTGGATCGCGACGCCGCTCGGAACCATGGCTACGACGCCGGCCACACCGACAGTGAGAACGGCCAGCCCCCCTACTACCAGCGCCACCGGCATGCCTACACTTTGGATACCGAGCCCACCTTCGCCAAGGGTTACGAGAAAGGCTACCGCGAGGGGCGCTCGGCCTTGCGCGGGGAATGACCGGGAACTGTTCTCAAGGCTTGACCTCCCCGCATGGCGCGGCTAACTCCCGCGTTCCATGTCAGACCGCCAACACACGATCGCCAAAGCCGCCTCCCTGGAAGGGACCTCCCTGCACACTGGGGAAAAGGTCACCCTGACGCTGCAACCCGCCCCTGCGGATTTTGGCATCAAGTTCCGTCGTGTGGACTTGGAGGACCGCCCTTTCATACCGGCCTCCGTGGAAAAAGTGCAGAAGGTGGAGCGTGCCACCACCATCGCTGAAGGCGGCGTGAACGTCCATACGGTGGAGCACGTGATCAGCGCCCTGGTCGGCATGGGAGTGGACAATGCCATCGTGGAAATGGACGCCAACGAGCCACCCATCGCGGACGGCAGTTCCCTCCCCTTCGTCGAGCTGATCAAGAAAGCCGGCCTCCAGGCGCAGGATGAGCCCCGCCGCGTATTCGAAGTGCGGGAACCCCTCCACCTTGAATCCCGTGACGGAAGCTTGCTGACCATTGTCCCGGACAAAAAGTTCCGTATTTCCTGCACCCACGTGGGCCCGGAAGGCCGCACCACCCAGTTTTATTCTACCGAGATCAATCCCACGACCTACGAAAAGGAGATCGCCCCGGCGCGCACCTTTGTGTTCTATGAGGATATTGCCCCCCTTCTGGAGAAGGGCCTCATCAAAGGCGGCACGCTGGAAAGCGCCGTGGTCATCCGCGGTGACACCGCCCTGAGCAAGCACCCCCTCCGGTTCAAGGAAGAATTCGTCCGCCACAAGATCCTCGACATCGTGGGTGATCTGGCCCTCTTCGGCCGCCGCATCAAGGGGCACGTCATCGCCGTGCGCCCGGGCCATGGCCCCAACACGGAGATGGCCCGCGAGCTGCTCCGCACCTACAATGAGATGCGCGCCATGGTGCCGGTGCCCATCCAGATCCCCTCTGGAGAAGCCGTCCTCAATATCAATGAGGTGATGAAGATCCTCCCCCACCGTTATCCGTTCCTCATGGTGGACCGCATTGTCGGCTTCGAAGGCGAGAGCAAGTGCACAGGCGTCAAGAACGTCACCATCAATGAGCCCTTCTTCCAGGGGCACTTCCCCGGGCATCCCATCATGCCAGGCGTGCTTCAACTCGAAGCCATGGCCCAGGTGGCCTCCATCCAGCTCCTCCGCGCCCCGGAAAACCAGGGCAAAATCGGCTACTTCATGAGCGCGGACAACGTAAAATGGCGTCGCCCCGTGCTCCCCGGAGACATTCTCTTCATCGAGACGGAATTGCTCAAGGTAAAACGCTCCATCGGCACGGCAAGAGGACGCTGCATTGTCAACGGACAGGTGGTAAGCGAAGCCGACCTCATGTTCGCCTTGATGGACCGTTGATGCCCTGATCCGATCCGATTTGCCGCCTCATGCCTGAGTCACAGATTCATCCCACCGCCGTTATTGACCCTTCCGCCCGCTTGGGCGCAGGAGTGGTCGTCGGCCCCTACTGCATTATCGGTCCTGATGTCGAGCTGGGGGACGGCTGTTGGCTGCAAAATCACGTCACCCTCTGCGGCCCCAGCCGCATCGGTGCGCGGAACAAATTTTACGCCTACACCTCGATCGGCCAGCAGACGCAGGACTTGAAATACGCCGGTGAACCCACCTGGCTGGAGGTCGGGGACAACAATGTCTTCCGCGAATTTTGCACGGTGAACCGCGGCACCCTGCCCCACACGAAGACCACCGTGGGCAGTCACAACAACTTCCTCGCCTACAGCCACATCGCCCACGATTGCGTGGTAGGTAGCCACGTCATCTTTTCCAACAACGGCACCCTGGCTGGCCACGTCACCGTGGAAGACCACGTCATCCTGGGCGGGCTCACCGCGGTGCATCAGTTCTGCCGGATCGGCCAGCACGCCATCACCGGCGGTTGCTCAAAGATCGTGCAGGATGTCGTTCCCTTCACGATTGTGGACGGCAATCCGGCCCGCGCCCGCGGCGTGAACATGGTCGGTCTCCAGCGCCACGGCCGCAGCGAAGCCCAAATCCGCGCCCTCCGTCAGGCTTACAAAACCCTGTATCGCAGCAAGCTCAACATCAGCCAGGCTTTGGAACAGCTTCGCCAGGAGACTGCTGACCGGGATTTGGAGCATTTGATCACCTTCGTCGCAGCCAGCCAGCGAGGGATCGTCGGAGCTGGGAAAGAATAGCTGGCGCAATCACCCGCTACTCCAGGAACATCTCCCAATCCGGAACGCCATGAACGTTGCGAATGAAATAGGTGGAAGGCATCTCTCGTGGGGTACCTGGCTTGCGCTGTAGCTTCAGCCCCACCTCCTCAGGAGTCCGGTCCGCCTTGCGGCTGTTGATGCGCTTGTCCGCCAGCACGCAGTTGTCCCAGCTCGTTTTCCCACCACGCGACCGCGGCATGATGTGGTCGATGTTCCCCTCATCCCGGGTGAGCTTCCTCCCTGTGTACTGACAAACGCCCCCATCGCGATCCCAGATGCCACGGCTGCTCAGCTTGGGCCGACGCTTGGGCACCTTGTCATAACGGGCCAGCACCAGAACGGTTGGAATACGCACCGGCCCATGCACGGTCAGCACCGCATTGTCGCTCTCCCGCACAGGCAGAAGCAGCCATTCAGGCCACATGGTGGGGCTCATGCTGTCGCCCTGCGCGATGTCCAAAGCCGTGGCTGTCCCGGCGGCCATCATGCAAAAAGCATCAGCCGGCGTTTTGATGTCGATCGCCTGCCAGTTGCGGTTAAGCACCAGCACCGTCGTCTTGTGGAGGACATCGCCCATGGCTGGGACTACTTGGTGCTAGAGACACGGCACTTAGTCAACCAGTTTGATCTGAGTAAAGCTTCACTCAGGATCCACAGCCGCGAATCTCTCCACATCCCCGGACTCAGGGAAACCGCATTTTCCACACTGGCAAAAAACACCAAGATCACCCTACTCCCCAGAGCGGGAGGCGAGGTAGATGGAATCCAGAGTGGACTTGGGCAGTGCTCCCGCGTGCTCGAATTTGCGGGCGGCATCCGTCATCTCCCGGGTCAGGCGACCCGTTTGGGAATCGCGCACACTGGACGGCAGGAGCACCAGATTGATCAGATGATTGGAGAGCTCAGGCGCATGGGTGGGAGGGATAACGACCCCCACCGCCACCGGCTCCCCCTGCCATCCCACCAGGGCAATCAAAGCAGCCTGCCCCTGCTCCAGCCGCACCATGTTCATCGGATCATCAAAGACTTTCAGCTTCCGGGCAGTCTCATAGTTGGCGATCAGCGCGTCCTGGATCAGCCCGCGCTTCTCACCCGTGATGCCGATTTTCTCGCAGGCAGTGCCCACCATCGCATGGAGGTCACGCCCGTCCATTTCCGCCTTCCGCAGGAAATGCAGGATCTTGAAGTAGGCCCCTTCATCCGGGGAGCCAGGGGCGGCGGTCACAACCCGGCCATTGGCCTGGGAGTCGAGCACCTTGGAGCATTGCAGCGCCCACCCATCCTCCACCTTTTTGGCACGGTCCCGCTGGAGAAGAATCCAGCCGGAATACATACCGACGGCAACGATGATGATGGAAAGCATTCTCATGACTCTGCTTCGATCTTAAGGCGTTTCCTGAGGAGGAGCAAGCGTCCATCAACGCCGCATTGCCTGCTGCCGCTGGTGGTTGGCCTGGTGAATCATGTTCTTGTCGCGGCAGCGCGCGAGGGCGTCCTCCAATGAAATGAATCCGTGACGGAGGAGGTGGCTGAGGCTGTCGTCGATGGTGTGCATGCCGTCGTTTCCCCCAATTTGGATGAGGCCGGGGAGCTGGGCAAAACGACGACTGCGAATGCACGCAGAGATCCCGTGGTTGTTGGTCATGACCTCCGTCGCCAGGACCCGTCCAGGTTGATCCAGACGGGTGATGAGGTGCTGACAGACCACCCCGATCAAACTGTGGGCAAGCTGTGAGCTCACATAGTCCTGAATCTCTTCCGGAAAGGCATCAAGGATGCGCGCCACCGTCGTGCTGGCATCCGTGGTGTGCAGCGTCCCAATGACAAGGTGTCCCGTCTCTGCCGCGGTGATGGCGATGCGAATGCTCTCGAGGTCGCGCATCTCTCCAATGACGATCACGTCCGCATCTGAGCGGAGGGCACTGCGCAGGGCATGCACGAAGCTTTGGGTGTCAGCCCCCACCTGCCTCTGCCGCACCACCCCGCGGTGGTGCTTGAAGACGTACTCCACAGGGTCTTCGATGGACACGATGTTGCCCCCACGCTCACGCGCCACTTTCTGGATCATGCTGGCCAGGGTGGTGGTCTTGCCAGATCCACTCGTCCCTGCGATAAGGATGAGCCCATGCTCCCGGTCACACATCCTCTCCACGTTCGGGCCGTGACCAAGATCTGCCAGATCGGGAATATGCTCCGGCACATGCCGGAAAGAACCTTCCAGATGACTGGTCACGTAGTACACCGTGCCGCGGAAACGTCCCAGGTTTTCCACTTCAATGGCGAAGTCCAGCTCCCACTCCTGCTCCAGACGGGAACGCTGGGATTCCTTCAGACCACCCAGGATGATTTCCCGGCAGGTCTCCGCATCCAGCACCTCGTCTGTGAGGGGTTGCAGAATGCCGTTCAACCTCATCATTGGAGGTGATTCCGCACTGAGATGCAGGTCCGAGCCGCCAAACTGGCAGACCAGGTTGAGATAGTCGATGAGGTCGTGCTGAGCCATGAGGAAATGATGGATGAGGTTGGGGACGACAACGGCGAATTGTCAGCCCCGGATGCCGCGAGCCGCCCTGCGGAATTCAGTCTCACTGCCCAGCGCTTCTACCGCCGTGGCTTCAGTGATGAGTCCCGCATCAAAGGCAGCCATCGTGCTGTGCATAAAGGCTCGCGTCATGGCATCCGACCCTTTTCGGAGAAAATCCTGGATGTGCGCGGAGTCTCTCTGGGAGATCCAATCACGAATGGCCCCCACGTTTTCGATGTGCTCCACCAGAAGATGCAGACCACCATCGGTGCGGGGCACCAGCTTTTGGCAGAGCACGCCCACCAGCTGGCTGGAAAGCATGTGAGTGCCCACTCCGGCTTGATCCTTGGGGAAAAGGTTTAAAAATCGCTCCATGGTGTCGCTCACCCGCTCGGAGTGCAGCGTCGCCAGCACGAGGTGCCCGGTTTCAGACGCCTGCAGGGCCGTCAGAGCGGTGTCGAAGTCGCGGATTTCTCCCACAAAAATGGCATCCGGCGCCTGGCGCATCGCGCCCCGCAATCCCTGGGCGAAAGAGCCCGTATCCCGCCCCACCTCGCGCTGGGTGAAGTGGCTCATGTCATTTGTGAAGACATACTCGACCGGATCTTCGATCGTGACCACGTGCCTGGCCAGATTCTGATTCACCCACTGGAGAAGGGAGGCGATCGTCGTGGACTTCCCAGTCCCCGTCGGCCCGGTCACCAGGACCAGGCCAAAGTTTCGCGATGCCCAGCGGGTCAGCAGGTCCACCGGCACGCCCAGCGTGTCCAGGGAGGGAATCTGCGTCTTGATCCGCCGCAACACCGCCCCCAGGCGGCCCATGGTGCGGTGCAGATTCACACGAAAGCGCACATGATTCTGGGAGATCAGACCCGAATCACGGTCCATGTCCGTGGCGGGATCTGCGCCGCAGGCCTGCCAGAGCGACAGGATCTGAGGCAACCCCAACGGCTCCTCCCCATAAACCATCAGCTGTTCGTTGATCTTGAATCGCGGCAATTCCCCCTCCTGGAGAAACAGGTCGCTGACCTGGTGCTGTTCCGCGGCCTCGAGAAGGGAGTCAATGCTCAGAGAAGATGACATGAAGAACGGCGTTTTATCACAGGGTCAGACAGGCTGGCAATGGCATTTGTGGAACGTCTCTGTTCCCCGGGTGCCAGCCACTCTTCCGATGAACCCCTGCCCAAGCCTGAAGTTGCACGTTTTGCTGGGGGGTGAAGCGGGAAAACCACCCCTCCCGGCACCTCATGATGACACCACCAGGACTTTTTCAGGAGAGTTGGGCCGTCCTTTGGATCGAAGCGGCCTTTCGTGGCACGGCAAAAGCCCGACGCGGCGTCAAAGCTCCATGAAATAACAGCATCACCAGGAGGAACAGATCCACCTGGATTCAGGAAATACCCATGCCCGGAAACCAGTGCAGCCATCGCTTTTCGGACACACGCAATCCAGCCCGACGGACCAAAAGTTCTAGCCGCCAACCATGGTATTGACAGCTGGTTCAGCCACTTTTCTCATTGCTGGAGAAAGAGTGGCGACCCCTACGAGAATCGAACTCGTGTCGCATCCGTGAAAGGGATGTGTCCTAACCGCTAGACGAAGGGGTCGTTTGTGCGGGCTGTTATTGTGCCCAGGATCCGAAAATGTGCAACTGGATTTTGCTCATTTTCTTCAACTTTTCTTCTTTTCTTGGATCAGCAGACGGGCAGCCGTGCGGGCCGTCGCCCCTGCATGGGCACGCAGTGCCTCGCGGCCTGCATGTGCCATGGCCTGAGCCTCCTGCGGATGTCGCAGAAGATGGTCCAGATGCCCGTGCAGGGCCGCAAAATCCGCCACCTGGGCGGCCCCCTGCCGGAGCAGAAGCACGCGCACGAGGGCACTGAAGTTTTCCATGTGCGGGCCGAACAGGACCGGCTTGCCCAGCATGACTGCCTCTGCGGGATTCTGCCCGCCCGTGGCGAGGAAACTCTTCCCAACCACCACCAGCGTGGCCAGCCCCTGCCATGCCTTCAGCTCTCCGGTCGTATCCACCAGCAGGCAGTCCGGAGCAGCGGCCTGCTCGCGGTCCACCATGCTTCGCCGCCGCACTTTCAGCTCCATCGCCCCCAGCCGCTGCTGAATCTCCGCCGCCCGCTCCACATGGCGCGGCACCAGCATCAGGAAGAGCGCGGGATGCTCCCCCCGCAGCCGCAGGTAAACCCTGGCAATTTCCTCTTCCTCCCCCGCATGGGTGCTGGCGGCCAGCAGGACGGGACGAGTGAGGCGGATCCCCTCACGCTCCAGGATCCGGCGAAACTCCGCGATCTGCTCCACCGGTTCCCGGTCACCGACCTCATCAAACTTGATGCTGCCCGTCCAGGCCACCCGCGCAGGATCCAGCCCCAGCGAAAGCCAACGCTCCACATCCTCTGGCTCCTGCACCATCACCTCCTCCAGCAGGGTGAAGATCGGCCTCACCAGGGCTCGCAGCTGTCGGTAGCGCCTTTCGGAGCGAGGGGACAGGCGTGCGTTCACGAGCCGCACCGGGATAGCCCGGCGCGAGGCTGCCTGCACCAGATTGGGCCACACCTCCGCCTCCACCAGCACGATCTGCGTGGGCCGGATGGCCGACAGACAACGACGCACCACAAACCAGCCGTCCAGCGGACTGTAGAGGGGAACGACGTGGCCCGGAAGTTCCGCCGCCAGTTTCTCCGCCTGTGCCATGCCCGTGGGAGTCGTGGTCGTGATCACGATCCCCACTCGGGACCTCTGCCGCACCAGTTCGTGCACCAGCTTCACCGCGATGCCCACCTCCCCCACGCTTACCGCGTGCACCCAGATCACTTCAGCATGGGAGCGGCGCAAGTCGTCCAGTTTCGCCCGCGCTGACTCGGAGAAGAAGCCCAACCTCTGCCAGAGATCACGCCAGCGACCGCCCCGGGCTCGCATCTTCTTGATCGCCCCCGGCAGCATCACCAGGAGCATGATCGGCAGGATCAGATTGTAACACAGCAGCACCAGGGTTCTCGGCATCGGATATTGTCGGAAGTTGCAGCAGCAGAATGCGGGTGGAGCCATAGGAACGATCACGCACCACCTCCCAGTTCGGAATAACCCCGCTGTCGCGTTTTGTCACCATGGTTTCCAGCACCAGCCATCCCCCCGGTGCCAGCACCTTCGGGAGGGATTCGTTGGCCAGCAGCAATCCGGCAAAGTCTGTATCCCCCGGTTTTTTCGTATAAGGAGGATCGGCAAACACAAGGTCAAACTTCGCACCGGTATCGGCCAGCCGACGCAGAGCCGCAAAGGCATCCGCCTTCGTCACCTTGCCGCCGGCGAGCTTCGTCTTGCTCAGGTTCTCCTGGATGAGCGTGGCGGCGGACCCATGCTGTTCCACAAACAGCGCTTCCTTCGCCCCTCTGCTCAAGCACTCCAGGCCCAGAGCACCGGAACCTGCAAAGAGATCCAGCACCCTGGCTTCCTGCACCAGGTCGCCCAGCATCGAAAACAACGCCTCCCGCACCCGGTCTGCGGTGGGGCGGGCCACCATGGCGGGTACTTTGAGGTGAATGCCGCCAGCGCGGCCTGCGATGATTCTCATGATGAGGCGGAAAAGTTTCACCCCTATACCGGGATGCACCGCCGTTCAATACGAGGCTACAGTCTCCACTCGTTCCTTCACACTCAGCGCTTATGACTTGCCCTTGCCCTCACGCTCCATGATCTCCTGCCGCGCCCGTTCCAGAAGCTGACGCTCCTCATGAGTGAGGCTGCCCAGTCCTTGTTTGGCAATTTTGTCCAAAATGGGGTCGATCTCCCGCTCGATGAACTCCTTCTTCGTCAGGGCGGGCACAAAGGAGCCTGAATCTGGCTCATTCACATCCACCACTCGACGGCGGCGGACGTTGGTGGCGGCCACAGCCGGGCGCCCGGCCTCGCGACGCTGCCGCTCATGCCAGAGCCGCTCGTAGGTCACGGGTGTCCCGCCATACCCCAAAAGACGCATGAACCACATCCCGGTGAGTGCCCCGCCCAGGTGGGCAAAATGAGCCACACCCGTGTCGATCACTCGCAGCATCTCCAGCACACCCAATACCGCGCTGACGCCCATGACGACCAACGCCAGCGTCCACATCCGCACCCGGACGGGAATGATCAAAGAAATCATGGCTGTGACCACCTCCTGCGGGAGCATGACCGCCATGGCCACAAACACCCCGATCACGGCAGCAGAAGCCCCGATCACGGCATGCTGCTGACCGGCCATCCAACCCACCAGCACCTCCAGGAAAGCCCCCCCAAGCCCGGCAATGAAATAAATATACAGGAAGTAGCGGGGCCCCACCAGAGACTGCAACCCTTTGCCAGAGAAGAAGAGCATCAGGCAGTTGCACACCAGGTGGAACAGATTCCCGTGGACAAACATGTGCGTGACCAGCGTCCAGACCCGACCTTGTAGCAGCGCCTGGAGGGAGAACGCCCCCCAAGGTTGCCAGTCTGTGGTCCCGTCAGGCATGACCACTACCGATGATCCCACGCCAAACACCTGCAGCACAAATACCGCCACATTGATGATTACCAGAAGCGTAACGGCATCCGGCCACATGACCTCCAACCAGCGGGAAGGCTGGGGGCCACGCATGTAGTCACGATCACTCAGCATATCGCTATTTCTGCTATACCATAAAACGACTCACAACACCAAGTCCACGTGAGAAAATTGCCCGGCGTCGGTGTCGTACAGCCCAAACCCCGGATTGCCAAACCGTCCCATGAGCTCTCCAGGGTTCGCCCAGAGGGTCTTCCCCACTTGGTGAACGTAGCGCTGATGGTCGTGGCCGCTGAAGACCGCCTCGTAGGCGCCACTCTCAGCCAGACGGCGGGAAATGTCCGGATAGTGGTTGAGGGCGATTTTCTTTCCGGCCAACTCCAGCTCCGCCAGGAGCCCATGCAACGTCACGTGAGTGTGCTTGCCCGCCACCCGGGAGAGCAGGAACTGGTCGCCATCATTGTTCCCAAAAACCACATGGATGGGGCCAGAGAAGCTCTCCGCCAGCTGGGCCAGCGTGAATGGAGCGCAAAAGTCACCCAGAAACACCAGCACCTCCGCCTCCAGCTCCCTGACCTGCCGGGTCGCGGCAGTCAGATGATGCAGATGGTCGTGGATGTCACTGAGAACAGCAATTTTCATGGCGGCAAGGAACAGACTTTCGGAGGAGTCGCACGTTCGACATGAGACGATTTCTCATTTGACGCGCATTTCAGCGGAGGCTAGGAACTAGCACGAACAAACTTTTGCTGTTCGGGTCAAACGTTTTCGCATCCCCTTCTTTTTGTATGAATTTGCGCGCCTTCCTGGCCTCCGCCGCCGTTGCCCTGCTTTTTACTGCTGGTATCCGTGCTGAAAACCTTCCGCTTGATCATCCAACGGCAAAAGTCGTGAACGCTTATCTCGAAGCGGTGGTGAAACAGGATTGGAAGACTGCCTCCACGATGCTGTTGCCCGTTTCTCTGGAGCGCCGGAAAACCCAGATGATCAATTCGGTCAAAAACTCCACCACCATGACGGAGGAGGCCGCCAAGCTGAACATGCTGGGCGTAAAGGATGTGGCCGAGCTTCAAAAGATGACCCCGCAGGAAGCGTATGTCGCGGATCGCGCCGCCGTGCACAGCCGCATGAAGGTGAGCCCGGAGACGATCAAGAAAAAGCAGGAGACCCTCAAGATCAACATCCTCGGCCTCGTGTCTGAAGAAGAAGGCAAGATCGTGCATGCCGTGGTCCGCACTCGTCAGGAAACGACCGATGTTGCCATCGAAGAGCTGCTGCTTATTTCCCTGACCCAGGACAAGCTCGATACGAAGAAGTGGCACGTCGTCCCCGACATGCAGCAGCCCATCACGACGCCTCTGGCCGCCGCCAAGGCCGCCCCCTGATCCAGGGCTCGATAAAGAAGTTTCCCAACACCGGTGTGGCGCAGGTCACACCGGTTTTTTTGCACCTGGCCCGCTGCGCGGGAGACGAAAGACTTCAAGACAGAAGACCAAAGACATGACCTGACGCCATTCGCGAAGCGTCAGGTCTTCTGTCTTTCGTCTTCTAGTCTTTTGTCTGGCCGCTCCGCGGCCTACGGCCTACGGCCTCACCGTTACGACAAACGCCTTGGCGGGATCGAAGAACCGCGCGGCGGTCTCCTTCACCTGGGCATCCGTCACGGACTCCATGAGTTGCGGCAGCTTCTGATGATGGCCAAAGCCAAAGCCGTTCAGCTCATCCCAGCCCAGCGCATCCGCCATGGCACCATTCCCCTGCTGTTGACGCAACCAGGAGGATTTCCACGTGGTCTTGGCGCGTTGCAGTTCGTCGGACTCCAGACCTTCCTTGGCCAGGCTGGCGATCTCTTTCATGAGCTCAGTCTCCACCAGATCCAGCTTCTTCGGATCGGTGCCAACGTAGAAGTAGAACGCACCCGAGCCCAGTGCGTGGAAGGCCTGCGTCCCCACATAGTAGGCCAGCCCCATCTCTTCGCGGATGCGGTTGAACAGGCGCGATCCCATGTCACTGCAAGCCTCGTCGATGAGTTGCAGCGCCGGCGCATAGGCATCCTGCATGCCCACCGTCGGGAAGCCGATCACCAGCACCCCTTGTTCCTTGTCGAGCTTGAGATCCCAGCGGGCGGCAGCAGCGGTGGGATGATCCGGCGCAAAGCCTGCCGTGGACTTCGTTCCAGGCTTCAGCTTGCCCAGTCGCTCTTCCACGAGCGCGAGCACCTCCACGGCCTTCACGTCACCGAACACGGACACCACGCCGTTGCCTCCCTGAACCGTGCGCTCCCAGTGGGCGCGGCACTCTTCTTCGTTCAAGTTGGCCACCGATTGCTGGGTCCCGAGAGCGGTGCGCTCAAAAGCCAGGCCAGCGAACATCTCCCGACGCGCCCGGCGCAAGGCCACGGTGAGCGGGTCCTCCAGCTCTTCGCGAATGGATGCCTGCTGACGTTTTTGAATCTTGGGCAGGTGGCCTGCCGGGAAGACTGGCTGCGTGAGAATCTCAGTCAGGAGGTCCAGCGCCACGACTTCGTCCCCCTTCACCACGTCCGCCCCGACCACCAGTCGGTGGGCATCTCCGGTGGAGAGCAGCGATCCCCCACGATCTTCCAGCACGGCAGCGATCTGCTCATCCGTGCGGCTCTGGGTACCTTTCACCAGCCACTGGGCGGTGATCTGGGTGACCCCGGCGTTCTCATCCGTTTCCACCGGCACGCCGGCCAGGAACTGAATGCGCGTGGACACCAGCGGCAGGCGAGGGTTCTCGCCAACCAGCAGCGTCATGCCGTTGCTCAGCGTAAAGCGCTGCGCCTCTTCCCGGTTCACCCGGGCATTGGCCTGGCTCGCCTTCTTCAGGGTGCCCTGCGGATGAAGGGAGACACGGCAGCGACGATGCGGCTGAATGTACGTCCGGGCCGCGTTCGTCACGGCGTCCACCGTGAGGGTGCGGATGCGCTCCAGATAGGTGCGATCCTGGTCAAGGTTCCCCACCGTCAGCCAGCTGTGACCAAGACTGTTGGCCATGCCACGGGTGGTGCTGCGCAGCCGCAACTGGTGGCTGAGGGTGGCGCGCACTGCCTTGTCGAGCTCTTCCTGGGTCGGGCCATTTTGACAAATCTTGTCCAGCACCTGACCGAGCGCCTCCTCCACCTTCTCCAGATCTTCCGCATCGCACTCCGCCTCCACGGCGAAGAGGCCGCGATCCAGCGCTGACCATGCGCCCGCTCCCACCCAGTGGGCAATGCCAAGGCGCTCCCTCAACTCCAGATTGAGACGGGAACTGCGTCCACTGCCGAGAATGAAACCCAGCACATCCAGCGCTGGCTTGTCCGGGTGCGAGTCCCCGTGAATCGGCCAGCCCAGGCTGAGGCGGGCGATGTCGGTGTTGAACTCCTTCTCTGACTGACGCGGGGCCACCTGCACGGGCTCCTCGGGCATCAGCACCGGCTCATAGGGGCGACGCTCCCAACTGCCAAAATGCTGCTGAATCGCCGCACGTACGGTGGCGGAATCAAAGGCGCCCACGACCACCAGGAAGCAGTTGTTGGGCACATAGTGCCGCCGCACAAAGCCGACCACATCCTCGCGCCCTGCCTGATTGAAGATCTCCAGGTGTCCGATGATGGGGTGACGCAGCGGGTGCTCCCGGAAGGCGGTCGCCTGCATCAGATGTTGCAGCACAGACTGGGGGTCATCGTTGTCCATGGCGAACTCGCGCCGGATCACCTCCTGCTCCTTCACCAGTTCGTCCGCATGGAAGTTCGAGCTGCGGGCCATGTCGGCCAGAATGTTGAGGTAGCCATCCACGTTCTCGGCCACCCCGTCGATCCAGTACACCGTGCGGTTGAAGGTGGTGTAGGCATTCACATAGCCGCCCAGCGCCTGAATCTCCTGGGAGATCTGCGGAGCCGTCCGGCGCTCCGTGCCTTTGAAGAACATGTGCTCTACCAGGTGGGCCAGGCCTGCCCCGGTCCACTTTTCCTCATGCAGGCTGCCCGCTTTGACCCACAGCTGCACGCTCGCCAGCGGGTGCGCGTGGTCTTCCAGGAGAATCACCTCCAAGCCATTGTCCAGGGTGTGCAGTTGGGCGGCGTTGGGAGGGATGGTGAGATCACTTTTCATGGAGTCAGATTGAGATCGGCGGGAATGCAGTCTTCACGCCGGTGGAAAGGGGCTGGATTGGGATACGAACAGAGAGTCGAAGCAGAGGACTTCAGCGACGGCGGGCGACTTGAAACGGACGCCGCAGCGCCTCCATCAAGTCCACCCCGTCGGAAAAGTCATCAATGGAATCGGTCTCGTTCCTTCCGAAATAGCCGACTCCAATGAGGTTGTACACCATGTTTCCGACGTCCTCGCTGCGTTCGAGGCCCCAGTCCCGGATGACAAATGCCGCCATGGGACCAAATTCCAGCACCGCCAGGTCCCTGAAACCCGAGAGCAGCTCCCGGCCATTGACGTGACGGTCTTCGTCATTTTCGCGCTCCAGCATCTTCACCGTGTGGCCCAGGGCCTGGCACAGAAAAGCATAGCTCTCTGGAGCATAGCGATTGTCGCGCTGCTGCACCTCATGAACGGCAAGCTGGAGGGCAAAGGAATCTCTCATGAACGGAAAAAGCTGGTGGGGGTACCCAAGATGACGCAAAGGCGGAGTGGGTCAATCTGGAGCCGCTTGTGGGGGCTCCACCTCCTCTATTGCGGGGATGACCGCCTTGGGAAGCTCCGTCTGGACGCCACGATGACGGCACGCCTTCACCCCGGCACCCAGCAGCAGCAGGGCCAGAATGCCGAGGATCAGTTTCTTTTCATCAGGGGAGACCATGGAGGAATCCGCACCTCTGGGCGCAACCTTCGCACTCGTCAAGCGTCCCACCCCTCATTCTCCATTGACTCCGCCCCCTTGCAAAGGCACTCATCTTTCCCGTTCCATGAGCAATCCGACCGAATCCGCCACGCCCCGACTCGACTTCATCCGCGAGTTCATCGCCAACGATGTACGCTCCGGCAAGAATGGCGGCCAGGTGGTGACGCGTTTCCCCCCGGAACCCAACGGCTACCTGCACATCGGCCACGCCAAGTCCATCTGCCTGAACTTCGGCCTCGCGGAGGAAAACGCCCCCAACAGCCGCTGCCACCTCCGCTTTGACGACACCAACCCCACCAAGGAGGAGACCGAGTACGTGGACTCCATCATGGAGGACGTGAAGTGGCTCGGCTTCGACTGGGGCACCCATCTCTACTACGCCAGCGACTACTTCGGGAAGTTCTACGAGTTCGCCGAGCAGCTCATCACCAAGGGCCTCGCCTTTGTCTGCGACCTGAACGCCGCCCAGATGCGCGAGTACCGCGGCAATCTGACCGAGCCGGGGAAACCCAGCCCCTTCCGGGATCGCAGTGTGGAGGAAAACCTCGACCTCTTCCGCCGCATGCGCGCCGGGGAGTTTCCCGATGGCAGCCACACCCTCAGGGCCAAGATCGACATGGCCAGCTCCAACCTGAACCTGCGTGATCCGGTGATCTACCGGATCCTGCATGCGGAGCACCATCGCACCGGCAATGAGTGGTGCATCTACCCCATGTATGACTTCGCCCACCCGCTGAGCGATGCGCTGGAGGGCATCACCCACTCCCTCTGCACCCTGGAGTTTGAGGATCACCGCCCGCTCTACGACTGGCTCGTGGAGAACGTGGACGGCCTGCCCAGCCGCCCCGTACAGAGGGAATTCTCCCGCCTGAACCTGAACTGGACCGTCATGAGCAAGCGCAAGCTGCTCCGCCTGGTGAAGGAAGACCGCGTCTCCGGCTGGGATGATCCTCGCATGCCCACCCTCAGCGGCATCCGCCGCCGGGGCTACACCCCTGCCGCCATGCGGAATTTCAGCAAGGGCGTCGGGCTCACCAAGTTCAAGGCGCTCACCGACTACGGAGTGCTGGAGAACGCCGTGCGCGAGGATCTCAACAAGGTGGCCCTGCGCCGCATGGCCGTCCTGCGCCCGCTCAAGCTGGTTCTTACCAACTACCCCAAGGGCCAGGTCGAAGAGATCGAGGCCCCGAACAACCAGGAGGACCCGAACGCCGGCATGCGGAAGGTGAAGCTGGGCCGCGAGCTCTACATCGATCAGGAGGACTTCGCGGAAGTGCCGCCCAAGGACTGGCGTCGGTTCACCTTGGGTGCCGAGGTCCGCCTTACCAACGCCTTCTGCGTCATCTGCATGGGCGTCATCAAGGACGAGGCGGGCAATGTCATCGAACTCCGCGGCACCTATGACGAGACCACCCGCCACGGCAAAAACCCGGAAGGCCGCCCCAAGGTGAAAGCCGCCGTCCACTGGGTTTCCGCCGAGCATTCCGTCACCGCCCCGGTGCGTCTGTACGACCGCCTATTCACGGTGGACGATCCCGATGCCGCCGCTGGCGAAAACGGGGACTTTGTTGATTTCATCAACCCCAAGTCGCTCGAAGTCCTTGAAGACGCCCGCCTCGAAGCCACCCTCGGTGAAGCCAAAGCAGGCGAGCACTTCCAGTTCATCCGCGTGGGCTACTTCGTGGCAGACTCCAAGGACTCCCAGCCCGGTGCCCCGGTCTTCAACCGCACCGTAAGCCTCCGGGATGGTTTTGCGAAAGGGAAGTAAGACAGGTTTCCAACCTGTCCGTACCGCAGGATTCCATCCTGCTTCTTCACCCCCCCAACCACCATGTCCCCCACCCTCGAAGACTCCCCTTTCGGCGGCCTGAGTTCTTCAGGTCTGCCACCGGGGCCTTCGGCCAAGGGTGGCCCCGACTCACCTCAAAACCGGTGGAAGATGGGCAAGGTCACGCTACAGCGTGAGACCGCCCATCGCGGCGGAAAGACGGTCATCGTGATCAAAGACTTCGCCTCCCATCTCCCCGCCTCCGTCATCGAGCAGATCGGCAAACGCGTCCGGGCCGCCTGCGGATGCGGCGGTACGTTCAAGGACCGCCGCATCGAGATCCAGGGAGATCAGGTGGACCGCATCCGCAAGGTCCTCGAAGCGGAAGGCTTCGAGGTCGGCGGCATCAAGAAATAACGTCCGGGGTTGCTCACTCCCACTTCAACTCCAGGGCGAGCTTGTTGGCTCCCGCGCCTTCCTTCACATCCCAGACCAGAGCTTCCCCACCCTTGTTGGAGAGGGTCGTGGTGCTCACCGAGCCATCAGGCGCATCTTGGTCCGTGATCGCCGCTGCCACCGCTGAAGTATAGCTCACCGTCAGCTTGTTCTTTCCCAGCACCGCGCCATCACGGGCGGGCAGGTTGAATTTGCCATTCATCACCCGTGCCGTTACCTCCGGGGCATGGGGATTCTCGGGAGTGAAGGTGACGCTGCCCCAGGCCACCGGCGTGCCGTTCACACTGACGGTTCCCTCCACCGCGCCACGCTTCGTGCTGGCTGGGCTCAGGAAACCCTCGTTACGCAACCAGGCCGCCAGATGTTTACCCCAGGTGGACAGCACCGGATCTCCCTGGAAGAGCCCCACGCCATGAGGTCCGCGACGGTAGATGTGCATCTCTGCCGGCACCTTGTTCTTGCGCAGGGCCAGGTAAAACGCCACGGCATTCTCCGCTGGCACCACCGTGTCTTCGTCCGTCTGGAAGATAAAGGTGGGCGGCGTGTGCGGTGAGACATTGCGCTCACTCGAGACCTGGCGGGCAATCTCCTCGTTGTCCTTGTCCGGACCCAGCAGATTGTTCCTTGAACCCCGGTGCATGTAGCCCTCGGTCATGGAGATCACCGGGTAGCACACCACCAGGAAGTCCGGCCGGGAGCTGAGCTTGTCGATGGGATCGGGTGCATTCGGATCCCCATTGTCGAAGAGCGTGCCCACCGTGCTGGCCAGGTGACCGCCCGCGCTGAAGCCTATGACCCCGATGCGACCCTTGTCCACCCCCAGCTTGTCCGCATTGGACCGGAACCACCGTACCGCCCGCTTGGCATCATTGAGTTCGGTGGGATGGTGATAACCCGCCGAGCCAAGCCGGTAGTAGCAAACCACCGCGGTCACCCCCAGGCTGTTGTAAAACTTCGCGATCTGCCTGCCCTCGTGATCCGCCGCCAGCCCACCGTAGCCGCCCCCCGGCAACACCACCACCCCGGCCCCGCAAGATTTTTCCTTGGCCGCAGGGAAAATCTCCACCCGCGGCACATCCTTAGGCTCCGTCCCCTTGGCCTCCGGAGCCCCCTCCGGCCAGAGCGGCACGGATTCAGGGGCGGCGGCGTTGACCGCGCTGTTGAAGAACATTCCCAAGGCACAAACGATGGTTGGACCAGGCAGGTAGAATTTCAGGTTCATGGAAGCAGTAGTAGCAGGTGCGATTGCAGAGAGACGAGAAGATTGTGAAACAGAAACGCAGCTTGCTGAACAAAACTTCAACCGTCGGCAATTCCCCCGCGAGAACATCCTCCGCAGCCAGGCCAGTTGTATCCCACAATGAACCCTTGGGGCCCCAAGGAGCGGCGGTTTGTGCTTGCACAACCGCCGATGGGAAACGGATAGTCCGGCTAAATTACCTTGGTGAATCACGGAGTCGCGATGTTGCATCCTCGCTATGTAGGAGGGAGCGGTGCCACTTCAGAAGGGCCGAAGGTCCGGCTTCAAGCCAGCCTTGGGCAACGCCCAAGGAATAGATGACCAAACAACCTTTGAGGGCTGAAGGCCCGGCCTCATCAACCCTGCCCACGACGAGCATCCCTGAATGACCCCGGGCTTACAGCCCTCAACATCTTAATCTGACACCCACCTTGGGCGTTGCCCAAGGCTGGCATCACACCGGGCTTTCAGCCCTCAACTCGTTCGCCAAGGGCGATCATCGGCCTCAATCGCCCCGGCACAATCGTCGCTGCCAGAGCATTGCCCTGATAGTCGTCCTCGTAGGAAACACCATCTCGCTTCACATCACGATGCTGGTTCGAACCAGGAAAAAACACCGCGACCGAATCAGTCAAAAGGCACTTCACGAAGCATCCAGGCTGCTCGACGTAGTGCTTGATGGACTCGATACCAGCAACCGTCATTTCATGATTGATCGGCGTCCAATGAGCCGACATTCCTACGTCGAGACCTCAAAACGAAATACGAAAGGATCACCGATTGAATGACAGCAGCAGTTTTTACCGCTGTCATGGACGGTGCGAAGCCCAATAGCAGGCCTACGCCCGTTGTGACGAGATTCGCAGGCTGGTAAAAAAGAATGGCCAATATGACGAGCGGACTCGTGTAGCTGATATACCAGGGATGGTAGTCTTCCCTCATCATCGTGAACGGGAGAAACAAGCACGGCAAAGGAATCCAGACGGCAATCAGCCAAAACAAGCGACGCAATGGAGAGGTTCTCATGACTTGACCTCCTGCGAGGGAGACAGAGTTGTCGTTTATCCTATGTCTAACCCGTGACAATGACGAATGCAAGACTTTGCCACTGGGACCAACTCCTTCCTGAGAGTCATTTCTGAACTCGATGATCTACTCTCTGCTCGGCTTTCGGGAGACAGTACTCGCCACGTCCACGAAGTCAGCCTTGTTGATGTCTGCATACTCCTCCGGAGAGATCAATCCTGTACTGCCGTCTGAGTACGCCGCAGCATGAGTCGGAGGCCCCGGCCACCGCCAGATTCCCACCCTATGTTCGGGGACATTGCTGTAGGGAGTATCACAGACCGCAACGATCCTCCGCGCTGTCTCAGAAAAACTGATTTTCCCGGATGCAACGTAGAACTTGGCTTCGCGATTCCAGGAGGAGTCAACCAAATCCACGAGCTGATCCAATTCGGTTTCGGAAAGTTCCGTAAAACTGAAGATCCCGTCGTGCCTCTCGGCGATCGCCATCGCGGCAAAATTTTCAGACTGTGCACCTTGTGCAACGCAGATGAGTTCCCACCACAATTTGAGGTGCGCATCATCGGCGTGAAGCTCAACCCGACAAGAATCGCCGACAAGGTCACTGTAGCGTTCACGACAAATCGCCAAAGAGCTTTGAACCCATTCACGATGCTCATACCAGTACCATTTAAACTCCGATGGTTGGTTTCTGCTTGTCTGACTTCATTGCGTAGGCGCCGGTCCATACAAGCATCGACGCTAACGGCGCTACAATAGTGCTGAGAATACCCGACAGAAAAGTCATGACCAGTGCAGTCTGAAGTGTCTCCGCGTACGAGCGAAATCCTTTACCAATGCCCATTCCCGAAAAGTCGTGGTAAAAGTACCAATTGCCCAAGTCGGAATGCACTCCACGAACCTCTCGAAAAGCAGCAGCCAGAGTCTCCGCCAATGGCCAGCCTACAGCAAAAAACAGGAATGAGCCCAAAACCATAGTCCCGGTAGCGGAAACGTATCCCGAAATCGGCGCAGGAAAATGGAGACGGCGAACCACGAACGAGATGGCAGCAGAGGCGACCAGCCAATTAATCGCAAAAATCCCGAGCATCCAAGGCCTGAGGTCGAACGATGCAAGAGAAAAGCGGAAGTACCACAAAAGCCAGCCTACAGATAAACCGAAAAGCAGCAGTGCGGGCAGATGCCTGATTATTCTCGCTATCATGCCTTGTGGGAGTTCCGAGTTGCGATCAAGAACCCTGCCCACACTTAATGAAAGAAATGTGAAACTCTGGTGAAACCGAAGTGAATTGGCGGTGAAGTCATCTTATTTCGAAAGCCAAAGCTCAGCGCTGGTGCCCTTCGCAGCCCGTGCGCGATGTATAGTCAGGCGCATCGTGAGACACCGTTTCATTCACTTCCCCCTAACCGTATTCCAGCCCGTCAGCCTTTCGTGAAGCGCGTCGATCCTTTCGGTGTTCGGCCCTTGGGGGGTGAATGTTGGGCAAAGCCAACCACCTTCGGAGTGTTCATTCCACGTGTACACCAGGATGGTATTGGCGGGAACTTTGCCCGGATTGGCACGGGTCCAGACAAAGACAGACTCCATACTGGCAACCAATTGCTTGGGTGTCGCTGACCAGCCGACAAAGTCCTTCTCAATGTTTTCGCGAGGATACCAAGCGACGTGAGTGTCCCGAAAAAGGGTGGGATCCCAACCGGTGCCCACATTGGGGATGATTTCTTTGAGCTTGGAGTAGTCGCTCCAGCTCTTCTCCATACCGCCTGCATACATGCTGACCGCGTCAGCGCCGACCGTTTCGCAGGCCTGCGCCGCCTCCGCGGCAGTCCAGCCCATCATGGCAACGTAGGGACTCTTGCCGCAGGATTTCATCGAGAGATCTCGCAGTACTGCAAGATCCTTGCGGGCGATGGGCGTGAAGAGATAAACCAGGGGACGGCCGTCTAACACCTTCTGGTACTCCGGCTTGGCAAACCCCGCGGCAAGCCAGGGCGCATCTCGATTCATGTCAAAAGGATTGGTCCCCAGAACCACGCACCACTTGAGGCCCTGCCGCTTGGCCGAAGTCAGATAGAAGTTCCGTGCCAGCTCCATTCCGCTGCCTGGCGGGTACCAGTCAAACGCCCAGTAGTCGATACCGGCGTGAATGGCATAACCAATCTCCGTGTCCATGATCTCCTGGGAGAGAGGTTTGAACTTGATCAACTCCGGCCCAGCCGAGCCCACAAAAAAGGGCGCGCGATGCCGATACTTCGACGAACTGAGAACTCGCTCGCAGTCCCTCCCGACCTCGCAGTTGTTTCCCCATCCATCCCATCGGATGGCACCGATCAACGGACGTGTTGATGACGCAGGCGGAGTCGCCTCCCCGAGGCTTTCCTTCCCGCCAGCCTCCCTTCCCAGCTTTTCGGGAGATTCGGAAGCCAGAGCCCCAAGGGACGCGGCAATACCTAGGAAAAACGCTGAGCTGAGTTGGATAAAGTGCCTGGATGTCACTGGGACAGGTGGTTTGATTGAGTCGAAGGTTGGCAGGCGAACCGCCTCTGACAAGTACTTACACGAATGAGCTGTCTACGCTACGCCCCCCTGCCTTGCGATCTTTAACTTTGCAGCGACTGCATTCAGCGCTGGCGCTGACCGGCCGAACATCGTCGTCTTCATCACCTTGATGAAAGCTGACCGGAACGCAGAGCCCATGGCTGAAACAAAGCGGTGACGCCAGATTGGAATAGGCTTGCGCGTGAAGGCACTCTCTTTACCCACGCGTACGACTCTGCACCGAGCTGCGCGCCGTCGAAGCGAACGCCTCCTCGCCCTGCCGTTACCAAGCTAGATCATCCTGAACTAGTCCCTGCGTCGCAAGGGACTCAAGTTCTCCAATTCGATCTCGGAAGCCGAAGCCGACTTGACCCGAGCTGCGCTGATCCAGTTCACTCCGTACTCCTTCCAGAAGAACACGGCCCAAACGTGTGTCATGGTAATGGTGAGCCGTCCCTTCTACACCGACCAGTGCCCCTTCCCCGAGCTGACGATTCCATACCCTCCGCTGCCAGAAGTTTGATCGGGGAAATCCTCGGCCGCAAAAGTGCCGTCTCTATTGAGGTCGAAATTGATACTCCGACCATTGGTTCGCCACCTCCATTTACCAGCGCAATGGTCCATTCGGGCTACGAAAGGCGGGGGTGCAGGCGGTTGGGATGGTGCCGGGGGGCGGCGCACCGCTTGAGTCTGCCCAGAGTCAGGCTGCGCCGATTAGTGCCACGAAAATGGTCCACGTTGTGAGTCCTATGTTCGTTCGCTGAGTTCGTCGTCATGATCACCGCTCAATCGCGAAACGATAGAGCTCAGTTAGCTACGGAGCGAGCAGAATGTAACAAAATCGAAAAAAACCGCACCTTCATCGCGACACTTGCTGACCGAACACTAGGAACAGAATAATCAAGACTGTTTGCTGTTATGGTGGGCACAAGCCGAATGGAGCATCGCGTCCAGATCTCCGGCCCATCCACAGCAAACTCGACACCCTTGTTACTGCAATGACGGCCTCGGCAGCGCTGCCGAAATCTCACGCCGACCAAGTCTGTGCACGCAGGCACATAGACTGGCGGACCTCCAAAATCGGCCCGACGCGACGTCATCGACTATCCCAACGCCACCGTCTTCGCTGCGCGAAACAATAAGGCTCTTACGCGCTGGCGCCCAAGTGAACCGCGGCCGCTGAATGCGAACACATGCACCATACCCCCCCCACAAACCGGGCTTGTTCGACCATGGGCGCAGTTGCTGGCTCGCAAGGTCGCAGCACTGCACCCGTTATTGTTAAGCGACGCTCGATCAATCCCAGAGGACATGGCAGGCAAGATACTCATGGATGACAATGCGAATGGAAATGCCGGAAGTCACCGAAGCGTGGAAGCGATACAGGCCGGGCTGAACTACTAGCCAAGGATACTCGGGCGGAGTGTCGATGCCGACCATGCGCTGCATGGCACGACTGCCAACCTCGGGCCAAGTTGAAAGGCCCCCAGTACGTGATGACTCAAAGGCGTCTCGGTCCGACTCGGACATAAGTCCGAACGGAGTAATCTGAATGGCGTCGGGTGGATCGGGGTGGGGCTCGTGCAACTCGTAGAGCGCATGTCCTTGCGCCAGCTTCGTGATGACGGCGGAGACTCGCTCATACTCGGGACTGAAAACAATCCCATCGGCGGACTCGGAGCGACTCTGCTCTATGCGTGCGCGAAGGGCGGGAGTGTCCGACAAAATCCGTTGAATCTTTAGGCGAGCAATCTTGGTGGGGTCGGTTGAGCCAGCGAGGACGCACGAAATTAGACAGGCTAGGTACTGCTCGTGTGGCGAAAACCGTGTATTGCAATTCGAGCAGGCAGGAACGACTGGCAGGTTGGCGGGGTAAGGCTCGTCAAGGAGAACGCGAGATGGGCAGTGATCTCGCGTGCCCGTGGCTCCGCCGCAGAAAGCGCAAAACGCCAACTGGCGATCGTCGCCGTATGGAGGTGTCTGGTGCATAGAAAACGTGTAAGTCGCTCAACAACTAAACTGTGGCGACACCGAGCGCAAGACTCCGAGACACGACGGAGATCTACGAGCCTTTGCAGCCAGCGCCTTGTTCGCACACGCTGATTCATAGTTCCTTACTTGCTCGATTCAGGGTCGACGGGCATCTCGAAGGTTACAATACCTGTCGCAGGATCAAAGTCTGTAAATGGTTGCAAAAACACGAAGCCAGGAGTCACTTCGGCGACTGCTCGCGCGCTTGCAGAACTCACCAATGTGGAGAGTTCCTGGGGCAGAGTGAGGTGGGCCAGCAAGATGTCCTGTGGCAGTCGCCCCTTGCTCCGCTCCTTCAACACTCGATCATACATCGTCCTGCCAGTGAACACCAAGCATCGAACCGGGGTTTCAATGCCTGAAAGCATCAAGACATCGGCTCTGATTTTGTTGAACTTTCCCGCACCAGGATTGCCCCCGTGGGTCAAATACTCCGCACATGAAAGACAATACACGGCCACAATCTTGCCATTCTCACGTACCACAGCATCGGCCTCAAAAAAACCTCCCCATTTTAGCCGCACCGACTCCTTGAGGATTTCAGCGCCTGGATGTCTTTCCGATACGAATCCACCCCGAAACCAAGGCTCTATCTTCTGTTCATAATCGGATGTGTTGGCCATTTAGAATTTGTAGCTGGGCGAACAAGCGACTACACCAATAGATGAGCTTAGATGGCGGGTGCCGGCCCTGCCATGGGCGGACACAAATTCTGTGTCCTCACAAGGGATTAACCTGTTGATTTTACAATGCAATGGAACTACTTGCGTCGCAGTTTCTCTGTTGAGGTCGACCGGCATTCATTGGGATCATATCCAAAAATGGATACTGCGCCAATGAATTGCTCACGCTTCGTCTTGCTATCTTGACCGAACTGGCTCTTGAGGTCCGCCCAACCTGGGAATTCCGCCCGGGGAACATGCGACCACCTAAAGCTGCCCCACATCTTCCACCACACTTTTCCAAACCATCTACTGCTGGCGGGCTACGATCTCCTGACAACAGCGCCTCCTGGGGTATCGTGGCGTCAAAACGACGATGATTTATCTGCAATGGTTCCGGCTGTAACACTGCAAGCCCGGCACCTACCTCCCCCGCCCCACCGGCACAAACCGCAACTTGGTCGCCAAGACCTCGTCATGCTCGGACTCCGCCCACGGCCCTTTTGACGCTTCGCGGACATAACCGAACACCTGCCAGAAGGACGGACCTTCATCCGCTGCCGCCTGTGCCCCCAGACGAGTCGCCCCTGCCGCGATGCGATACGGTGCGGCGTACATGAACTTCACATCCAGCACAAAGTCCCGGTCCACGCGAAAGACCTCCGTGCCCGTCAGGACAGAGTCGCTCTCCGGCCCCCGCGGTGGCGAGAGATGCTTCAATCCCGGGAACGACTTCTTGAGATGCGCGCGCAGGGCGGGATCGGGCAGCGCAGCCAATCGGCTCCGGTAGGCGGCCTCCCGTTGTTTGACATCGCCAGACGTTGCCGACCCTGCACAACTGGCAAGCAACACCGGCAACAGCCACACCATCCAATGCCATGCAGACCTCATAGGAAGGCATCTCAACAGATAGCCACCTGCTTGGCAAGAAGTTGCCAGATGAAGTTTTTCTGCGGCCCTATTTTATCACTTTTCAGTTTGGCGACTTCGACTAGCATCCCGCGCATGCGACTCCGCCTCTTGACTGCGAGCCTCCTGCTGCTTGGCACCGCATTGCGTGCCGCCGACCCCGCCCCTGCCCTGAGCCTTGAGCTTGGCAAGGGTGTGACGCTCCCCGTGGTGCTCATTCCCAAGGGCACCTTCATGCAAGGCTCCCCCACAGACGAGGCCGACCGGGGGAACGATGAAATGCAGCGCTTCGTGAATCTCACGAGCGACTTCTATCTAGCGAAGACTGCCGTGACCGTGGAGCAGTTTGAGCGGTTCGTGCAGGAGACCGGCTACCGCACCGAGGCCGAGAGCGGCCCCAGCGGCGGCTTCGGCTGGGCGGGAGACACCCTCGTTCAGAAGAAAGAATTCACCTGGAGGAATCCCGGCTTCACCCAAGCTCCAGACCATCCTGTCACGATCATCACCTATCCCGATGCGGAAGCGTTCTGCCAGTGGCTCTCTAAAAGGGTGAAACGCAAGGTCACGCTGCCGACCGAGGCGCAATGGGAATACGCCTGCCGCGCTGGCACCACCACCGCCTGGCACAACCTCGGTGACGAAGCCGCAAGCAACAGCATCGCCTGGCACAAGAAGAACGCTGGCAACCAGACTCATCCCGCCGCCAGCAGCTCCGTGAACCCCTGGGGCCTGCACATCGGCGGCAACGTGGCCGAGTGGTGCCTGGATTGGTACGGTCCTTATGAGTCCGGCCCGCTCACCGATCCGGTGCAGACGAATCAAAATCTCTCGGATAAACCCCGCCGCGTCCTGCGCGGTGGCTCCTGGTCCCGCGATCCCAAGAACACCCGGAGCGCCGCCCGCTACCGTGCGGATGCCCGCAGCCGCAATGCTGACATCGGATTCCGCGTGCTCTGTTCCGTGGCAGAGGTCACCCCCCCTCCCGCCCCCAAATCAGCTCCGTCCCCCGCTGCCACAGGCGGCCTCCTGCCCCGCATGGATGGCGGTTCAGAAACCTCCGTGGGTCGGCCTTCAGCGCCGGTGACCTCGTCTCATCCCGCCCCGCCAACGACTTCCCACGATGCCCAAGCCCATGGCACGACACCCACCGAAACCAAGGGCGGACCTTTCGACCTCCTGGTGGGGTTCATGTGCCTCCTTTGCCCGCTCGTCGTGATCAGCCTTGTGATCTGGCTGGTAGTGCGTGCGGTCAAAAGCAAGAACCAGGGCGCGCCGCCACCCGTTCCCGGATCACGTGGGGGCAGGACCGCCGGAGCCGCCCTGGCAGATGCCCTCCAGCAGCCCTCCGGTTCAGGCCGTGGCCCGCGCATCCGCCTCGTCGAGGACGGTTTCTGGATCCTCGTCGATCTCGCTCGCGGCAGCACCGTCCGCTATGTGTACCGACCCCACGGCGGCATGGATGTGAGCGGCCAGGTCCAGTATCAACCCGGGCCGGATGGGCAATATGTGTACACGGGAGCGAAACCCGAGAGCGTGCGTGTGACGGAAGCAGGGGGCCAGCCGATGGACGACGCCTTCGTGTACGACTCTGACAATCGCGACACCCGGCGCGACAATGCATTTGACCGGGACGACAATCGTCCCCCCACCTATCCCTCCGCCTACTAATCCCGTCCTTCAGGTCGTCGCTTCGCCCCTCTCGTGGAAGCCTTCGTCTTCGACGCGGATCCCCGTCTTCCGCACCTTGCCGCCCGCAGTGCCCGCAGCCTGCGGGCGGCCGGGTTTGAGAAAATCACCCTCCGTCGTGCGGGGAGCCCCCCACCAGGTCTCACTGGATCGGGGCCAGTGTTCCTGCTCCGCGCCGGGGCGTGGTTGCGCCACCCCGCCCACTTTCAAGCTCCGCCGTTTCATCCCGCCAGCCACCCCGTGATGGCGGTGGGACACATCGCAGGCACTGGCCCGGCGGAACCCTGGTCGCGGTTCTTTGAAACGCACGGCGGGGACTTCTCCACCGCGGAGGAGCTTCCTCCTTGTGTATGCGAGTGGTTCGATGCAGCAGCCGTTGCCATCGGACTGGCCGAGGCCCGGCTCACCGCGAGCCCGCTGCCAGTGGCTGCAGCGCTCAAGTCGCCGCGCATCTTCCACTGGTCTCCCCTGGATGCCGGGTTTGCCCCGGGACTCCGCTGTCTCCAGATCGTCACCAGCCTCCAGCACGGCGGCGCAGAGCGCATCGCCTGGGATCTCGCCCAGGAGCTTCCGCGGACGGGCATTGCCACGCGACTCATCGCCTTGGGCAAACCCTTGCGCCGTACCCTGCCAGACCTCCCCGGCACTCTCGACCTGAGCCAATATGATCGGGCCACCCGTGCGGAGCGCCTCCGTATCGCGGCGCATCACTTCGGAGCCGATGTCCTGCATGGTCACCTCATTGACCAGGAGGACATGCAACTCTTCAGCGCCTCTGGCATCCCTCTGGCCACGACCATTCACAACACCCGGGCCGCCTGGCCTATGGGTCTGGAATCCCTCCGTGCCGAGGACGCCGGTCTGCTCATCGCCTGCGCCCAGACGGTGGAGCGTGAACTGGCAGAGCTGAAGCTGCCGGTGCCCCTGCGCACGGTTTGGAACGGCATCTCCATGACGGAGTATGCGGGCAATCAAACGCCCGCCCCTGCCAGGGATGAGTTTATGCTCGCCTGTGTGGCCAACCCCCGCCCGCAAAAGCGCCTTCACCTCCTCCCTGCGATTCTCGCCGCCACCCAACAGGCCTTCAATCGCTACGGAGTGAAGCGCCAGGTCCGCCTCATCCTGGCGGGCGAGGCCTCTCCACGCAGCCCCAGTGCGCTGGAGTGTTATGAGCGGATCCGTCAGGAAGCCGCCAGACACGGCGTGACCTCAGCCATCACCTGGACACACGGGGCCCTCGACACCAAGAGCGTGCTGACCCAGGCCGATGCCGCCATATCTTGTAGCGCCTATGAAGGCCTGAGCCTCGCTCATATGGAAGCCTTGGCCATGGGGCTGCCGCTGATCTCCACCGATGCAGGCGGCACCCGGGAGCTCGCTCCCGGCAATCCAGCCCTGACGCTCCTGCCCCTTGATGCCGCCCCCACTGATTTCGCCGAAGCCATCCTCGCCCTCATCCAATCGCCCCCAGCGTCCGGCGTCGAAGCTGTAGCACGAGACTTTTCCACCCACCACATGTCCCGACGGGTGGGCTGGCTGCTCCAGAGTCTGGCCACCCAGTCCGCCTCGCCCACAGGCAAAGGCATCCTCTTTGTCACCAACAACCTCTCGACCGGCGGAGCCCAGTCCTCCCTGCGTCGCCTGGCTCTGTCGCTACAGGCACAGGGCGTACCCGTCACGATCGCCCTGCTCCAGGAGTATCCAGAGCATCCCACTCCGGGGCGAGCGGCTCTGGAACAGGCCGGCATTCCCTTCATCGTGCCGCCTCCAGCGGGCACCATCGATCCCGCCATCGCGGTGCGGCAGATCCTGGACAACGTGGCGGCCGCCCCTCCCGCCACCCTCGTGTTCTGGAATGCCATTCCGGTTCACAAGATCCTCTTTGCCGACGTTGTCTGGTCCGCCCGCATCTTTGATGTGAGCCCGGGTGAGATGTATTTCGCCTCCCTGGATCGCTATTTCCTCAACACCCGCCCCGGCCTGCCCGTTCGTTCCGCCAGGGACTATGGTCAGCGGCTCAGCGGGGTGATTGTTAAATACCAGGACGAGGCGGAAAAGGCCCAGCAGGTTCTAGGAGCGCCCACTCACGTGGTGCCGAATGGAGTCCTCCTGCCCGAGCCCCTGCCACCCCGCCCCGTAGCGCCAACACCCTTCGTATTCGGCACGGCTGCGCGTCTCAGCCCGCAGAAGCGGCTCGGCGACTTGCTGGAAGCCTTCCGCATCGCCTTGCTCGAGTTGCCCCCATGTGAACTCCACATCGGGGGTGGCCCTGAGCACGATGGCGCGGAGCATGTGGCAGAACTGCACCGGCTCTCCGAAGGCCTGCCCGTCGTCTGGTGCGGAGAGCTGACCGACCTTCGGCCGTTCCACGCCGGTCTGGATGCCTTTGTCATGATTTCAGAACCAGCCGGATGCCCCAATGCCTCTCTGGAGGCCCTGGCCGCCGGGTTGCCCGTGGTGGCGACGGATTTCGGTGGTGCCCGGGAGCAGGTGATCCACGAGCAGACGGGCTTGCTGGTCCAGCCGCGAGACGCCGCTGCGCTGGCGGCGGCCTTGGTCCAGATAGCCACCGAGCCAGATCTCCGCCTCCGTTGCTCGGCAGGGGCTCGCGCTCACATTGCGGCCAGCTTCACCCTGGAGCGGATGTTGTCCGCCTATCGCCGGGTGCTGCTGGGGGACTGATGCAGAGAATCCACGGAACGCCCGCCTTTCCTGTTGGCTGATTTCGGGCAAATCTGCTTAAAAAAAGTCAGTTTCCGCCCCCGAGTCCGTTTTCTGCCATCTCCCTTCCCCGAACCGTTCCCCGGCTCCTCCCTCTCATCACCATGCAACGTCGCGATTTCCTCTCCACCACCCTGGCCACGCTCGGTGCCAGCGCCCTCCCCGCTCTTGCCACCGGCCCCGTCAACCGGCCTGGAAAATCCCGCATGATGCTCGGCCTGGCCGCCTATTCCTTCCGTGAATACTTCAAGTGGATGCGGGGCAAGGAGCAGAAGCCCAAGGACGGCAAGCCGCAGTGGGAGGTCTCCGATTTCATTGACTACTGCGCCGATCAGAACGTCCCCGGCGCAGAACTGACCAGCTACTTCTTCCCCCCTGATGCCACGGCGGCCACCATGCTGGAGGTCAAGCGTCGTGCCTACCTCCGGGGCGTGAGCATCACCGGCACCGCTGTGGGCAACAACTTCGCCCTGGCCAAGGGCAAGGAACTGGATGACCAGATCGCCGACGTGAAGAAGTGGATCGACTTCGCCGCGATCCTCAACGCCCCGCACATCCGCGTCTTCGCTGGCAATCCGAAGAAGGACATGAACTTCGACGAGGCGCTGGCGAATTGCATCGCCGCCTACCAGGAGTGCCTCGACTACGCCGGCACCAAAGGTGTCTTCCTCGGCATCGAAAACCACCATGGCCTCGTGGCGGATCCGGCCAACCTCATTAAGATTATCGAGTCGGTGAAGAGCCCGTGGGCGGGGATCAACTTCGACAGCGGCAACTTCAACACCGAGGACCCGTATGGCGACCTTGAAAAGATCGCCCCTTACGCCATCAATGTGCAGCTCAAGATGCGGGTGAAGCCCAAGGGCAATCCCGAGGGCACACCGAGCGACATCCCCCGGGTGCTGAAGATGTTGCGCGATGCCAACTACCAAGGATGGTTCACCCTCGAGTTCGAAGAAAAGGAGGATCCCTTTGTGGCCGTGCCCAAGATTCTCAATGACCTCCGCCCCCGCCTGGGCTGAGTGACTGGTAGTATGTCCATTTTGCTGCCTGGGTACGGTTAAACGAGACCCCGGCAGCCCCCTCCCCACCACAGATCAACCACCCCTCCATGTCCACAGCTCCCAAGCTCACCACCACCCAATGGCTCATCTGCTTCATCGCAGCCTTGGGCTTTGCCTTCGATATCTACGAACTGCTGATGCTGCCCCTCATCGTGGGCCCGGCATTGCAGGAGCTGATCGGGGCCGCTCCCGGCACCCCTTTGTTCAACGCCTGGGTGGGCAAGCTGTTCTACATTCCGGCCATTGCCGGCGGTATCTTCGGGCTGCTGGGAGGTTATCTGACGGACCGGCTCGGTCGGCGGCGGGTGCTCACATGGAGCATTCTTCTCTATGCGTTCTCGGCCTTTGCCGCGGGCTATTCCACCAGTGTGGAGATGCTGCTCGTGTTCCGCTGTCTGGTCTTCGTTGGTGTTTGCGTGGAGTTCGTCGCCGCGGTTGCGTGGCTGGCTGAACTCTTCCCGGATCCGAAGCAGCGTGAAAAAGTGCTCGGCTACACCCAGGCCTTCTCCTCCATCGGCGGCCTTCTCGTGGCCGTCGCCAACGGGCTCTGCATCAAGTACTCCGCCAGCTTTCCGGCCATTCATTTCCCAGATTTTCTCAGCAGCATTTCGGGTGGCAATGTCGTGGCAGACGAACACGCTGCCTGGCGCTACACCTTGATGTCAGGCCTGATTCCTGCCATTCCCCTGATCATCATCCGCCCCTTCCTGCCCGAATCCCCTGCCTGGGCGAAGAAGAAGGCTGAAGGCACGCTGAAGCGCCCGAGCATCGGCGAACTGTTCACCCCGGAACTCCGTCGCACCACCTTGGTCACCACCGCCATGTTCGCCATGGCTTATGGTGCCGCATTCGGTGCTATCCAACACATTCCCCGCATCATCCCCGGTCTTGCGGAAGTGAAGGCGGCCTCGAAAACAGCCTCCGAGGCAGCAGCCAAAGCCAATGAAGGCAAGCCGGCCGACGTGATCAAGAAAGCTTCGATTGGTGCCGGAAAGAAAGCAGAGCAGGCCATTGCTGCCAACACCACCAAGGTTCAAGAGGTGGGTGGCCTTGTCGGCCGCTTCCTGCTCGCAGCCCTCGCCGTGGTCATCGTCAGTCGCCAGAAGCTGCTGCGATTGTTCATCGCCCCTGGTTTGCTGGTCATGCCCATCGTCTTCGCCTACTGCGCGGTGACGGGTTTGATACCGTTGCAGATCGGCATCTTCTTCGCCGGCCTGCTTACCGTCGGCCAGTTCAGCTTTTGGGGGAACTACCTGCCCCGCGTGTATCCGGTCCACCTTCGTGGCACGGGAGAGAGCTTCGCGGCCAACATCGGCGGTCGGTTGATCGGGACCTCCTTTGCCTGGGTCACCACCGCACTGGCCACCACCTCAGATGTGGCGATGGCTCCCACTAAGCTCGCCTACACGGCTGCTGCCGTGGGTCTTGGTGTCTATGTGGTAGGCTTTGCCCTCTCCTTCTTCCTTCCGGAACCAAAGGAGGAGCTGCCCGAGTAGCCTCACTTGTTTGAAGAGCGGCCGGATCCTTGACCGGGGTCCGGCCGTTTTTTGTGCCCCCCTAACCGGAGACAATTCGCTCAGTCCAGATTGTAGTTAAGCGGTTCGTACAGGTTCATCTCATGCAGGGCCAGGGCAGCGATCGTCCGTACCGGATAGTACTTCCCGGGGTGGATCCCACAGGCGTCGTTCCGCACGAACCGGGGGTCGCCCAACGCGTCAATAAAGAACTCGCCCGACTCCACGTCATGCAGGCGGCGCAAGACCCGGGCCGCACAGATGCGCACCGCAGGATACTCGGAAAGCACCATCAGTTCCCCCACGGGCCGGAGTGACCCGCGATCCCCCAGCCCCAGCATCAGCACCTGAAGCATTTCAGCATATTCGGTGGTATCACGCCGATCCAGACGCTGACGGATCGCCGACAGCACCGGCTCTTCATCCGCCAAGAGCGCCAGTTCATTCAGGATCTTCCCACGGGCCAGTTCCGTCGGCTGGGCGGTGGTGGAAAAAACATACTCATTGGTGACGGAACGCGGATTGCATTCCGCCTTCAACCGTTCCAGCACCGCCAGGGTCTCCGCGGCGCAGGGGTGGGCCTGCGGACCAGCCTGAAAGCGCAGCATCAAGACGGGTGCAGAAGTCAGCACCGCACCAAAGAAGTATGCAGTTCAGCAATCCCGTGGCATAGCTTCAGGTTCGAGCCCTGACGCAGGTTTGGGCTTCCAGCGGCTGGGCAGCAGTTCCCCGATGCGCGTGATGTTGAACCCCTCACCGTCACACAGGGTCTCCAGCGCCTCCCCAAGATACTCCCGCACGTTGAGCCCCAGCCGCTGAGCACTGGCCAGCACCGTCAGGATCGCCGCTACTTTGGGCCCGCTCTCGTGGCTTCCTAGATGCAGCCAGTTCTTGCGCCCCAGCGCCACCGGCCTCATGGCATTCTCACACCAGTTGTTGTCTATCTCCACCTCCCCGTGGCTGGCATACACCTCCAGCTTCTCCCACTGGTTGAGCGCATAGTCACAGGCCTTGGCCAGCAGGCTCTGCGGCAGGAGGGCCTTGGCCCGCACCTCCAGGATCTGCGCCTTGAGGCTGGAGAGCTTTTGCGCCACACCCTGCTCCTGCCGGTAGTCCAGACGGGCCTGCCCCTTCAACTGCTTTTCCCGCGCCCGCTCTTCAACTCCATACAACGCGCCGATGCTGGCCACCACCGCCAGCCCCGGTTCGCACGGCACTTCCTTGGGGGCGGCCTGGCACGCCTCCACGAACTTGCGTCGCACGTGGGCAAAACATCCCGCATGCCGCTGCACCTGCCCCTCCAGACAGTCATAGACCACATAGCCGTCGCTTTGCAGGATGCCTCCGTAGTCCTTCAAATAGGCCCTCGCCCCCGCCTGGGCACGGTTGTCCTGGTACTCGAAGTACACCAGCCCTCCGGGGATGGAGTACTGCCACAACCACGCCACATCGTTGCGGCCTTTACCCAGATCTTGCAGCACCGGCAGCCTCGTCTCATCGGCCTGAATGAGCGGCCCCTGCCGCAGCTCCTGGCCGATGGCCCGCGCCAGAGGTTGCAGCAACGCTCCTGCGGCCATCACCGCCCGCGTCGCCGTGGCCTGACGCACGGTCACACTGTGATCGCGCTCCCACCCCTGTAGCTGACGGTACACCGGCAGATAATCGGCGTACTTGCGCACCACCAGCTCCACCACCGTCTCGTTGGCCAGCTGCCCTTTGTCGACGATGCGCCCAGGGGAGGCGGCTGTGGCCACCGTGCGACGGTCCCCCAGCTGGATGACTCGCTTCTCGCGCTTGAGCACCCGCACAAAGAACTCCGCAGGCTTGATGACGAGCTCTTCCTTGATCTCATAGCCCACCAGTTCGCCTTGCGCCGCTTCCAAGCATGGTAGGATGACTTCCACCCGCGGCAGATGCGCGGGCAGTTCGTGCCGCCCAGGATGCACTTGGGCGTAGCGCGGGGTGCCGGGCTTTTTCTTTTTGAGCCGGGCGGCCTGCTCCTGTTCCAGGCGTCCAGCCTCGGGCAGGGTCTTGTCCGCCAGGGCCAGGCCCACTTCAAGGGCCACCTCGGCCTCCTGCACGCCGGGCTCCAGATCCAGCAGCAGGGCCTGGTCTTTGCCGAGGCCCTCGCCTTTGGGACCGTACTTCTTGATGAGGGCCAGCCGCAACTGCTCCTCACGCAGGCGCACTTCCAGTTCCAGGGTGGCAATACGCTCATCGCGCTGACGCAGGATCTCCTCCAGGGCAAGACGCTCCCGGGGTCCCAAAGAAAGCAACAGGGCTTCAGGCAGATCCGGGGTGGCAGGAGTGGCGGGCATGAGCAGCGGGAGCTGCATGATGCCCAGCAGCGGGCTCGTTGCAACAAGTTGTTACCGCGAACCCTAAAAAACACCTCTTCCCGCACCCTCACCCGACCCGGTGCCAGGCCCTCCGTTGGGTGCCTTCCAGGTCAATGCCCGCCAGCAGCAAAGTGAGCTCCGCCTGGGTGAGCACCACCTTGCGTGAAGCTCCTTGCGCTGGGGGCTGCGGCCAGTGGAAGCGCCCCTTCTCCAGCCGCTTGGCGCACACCCACAAGCCCGAGCCGTCCCAGTAGAGGGCCTTGAGACGGGTGCGGTGCTTGTTGCAAAAGACAAAGAGGTGACCGCTCAAAGGATCCTCGCGCAACAGACCAGAAGCCAGGGCGAGCAGCCCCTCAAACCCAAGGCGCATGTCGGTGGCGCCTGCCAGCAAATGGACTTTGGTGGCAGGACCCAGGCTTAGCATGGGGCACCTCCCTGCCTGGCATGGAGAAGTTCAAGGAGGGCGGCCACTTCATCGCGGCCAAAGCCTGAAGGGACGTGCAGACGCCAGAGACCCGCTTCGATGAGATAATCCAAGCCGGGAAGTCCCGCAGCAGTGCTCCCCGGAGGTGAGGAAACTTCCACCGGCAGCCATGGAGGCGGCGCAGGATCAGAGGAGCGCTTCTGAAGTTCAACATGGCGACGCCAGGCACAAAGGCTTGAGACACTCAAAGAATGAAGCCGGCAAAAAGTTGCCAGGGTCAGGCCGCTGGATTGAAACTGGCGCACTAGACGACGACGTTGCAGGGCTGTATATCGAGGCATACGCGCAAACTTGCCCGGCTGCGCTCCGCGCACCAGACGGCCTTGCTGATCTGCTTACCCAAAGAAGACTGCCGCCCAAGTCCGAAGAACACTGGATTTCATAAGTCTCCTAACGTCCCCGCCAGCCATGTCTTAGACGGGGATCCCCCCTCCACAGCGTCCTCTGATGCCAGCCTCCGGCCGCCCATCCCATACTCCTGTCCGCCAATTCCATCTGAGCGCGAATCTCCCGCGAACCGGGACCAGCGAGATTATTGAGAGGCTATTTCGGGGTTTTCAGTTCCTCAGGCTTCGCAGTGAGCGCGTGATTGCGCTCTCGATAGTGTTTGTCGCCTGACCATTCATACACCCATTGCTCGTTCTGAATGACATGCTTCAACTGCCTTGCGCTGGCTTCCCAGGTGAGGAACGGGACATGCGCGCTGCTCGGCACCTGATTCTTCCGGAAGAGAGCAAGCCAACGCTCAATCGCCGCCGCCAATGCCTCCGGTTCCCGGCCTGCAAAATAGGAAGCATAATCTCCCGCCACCTCACGAAATACTGGCAGGTCCCTACAAAGAATGGGTTTCCCATGATGAGCGGCCTCGATCAAACTTAGTCCAAAGCCCTCCCCCTCCGAAGCTGCTATCACACAAGTGGCTCGATCATAGCAATCAGCCAGCTCTGCATCAGAGGCCGACTCCAGCCAATGCAACCGCCGATTCCGCTCAGGATGCCGGTCCAGTCTTGCAAGCAGAGGCTCCACTCCCCAGCCACGCTTGCCCACAATCATCAAATGCACGGCCATGCCCTGCTTCCACAACAATTCAAAGGCTGCCACGAGTTGTTTGTAGCCCTTCCGCACCTCAACGGTCGAAACACTGAGGAACGCAGGCTCACCTGATGGCAGCCTGATGAAGTCTGGCGAAGACCTGTCCCCGGTCTTTTCCACCACGGCCCGGTAGTCACTCCCAAGATGAAAATAGCCGATCTTCAAGGGTTGCAGGCGGTGACGCTTGAGCCCGCATTGACCAAGCCAGGTATGGAGGCTGTCCGCCGTCGTTCGGGATATGCAAACCACACCGTCTCCATAGCCGACGACACCGGAAATCCAGCGATGAAAGTGCTCACACAGCGGTTCGTCGAACCACTCTGGATGCTCGAGGGGAAGCGTGTCGTAGAGGCAGAAATAACTTGCCGAGACATGCCGCAGGAATCCGTTCCACAGGGCAGCGAACGGCGTGCGAAGCGAGAGGTCAATACCCAGGTAAACATCCCCCGGATGAGGGATGATCGCACGATCCTGCCACTCCAAGGTTTGCGGAACCAGATGCCTGCCAACATACCCGTGGGCATAACAAAGCCGGTCTCCATCCGCATCATCGGGCATGCTACAAACCAACTCGGTCGTCAAACCCTCCCATGGATTCTTCAAATAACAGTTGGTGACATTCCTCACAACCCGGTGCACGCCGGTGCCGTAATCATGCGCCTGCATCTGGGTGATGTCACACAACAGCCGGGCCGGGCTGGCAAACTGCTTTTGGATGAACGCCATGGCCTTCGCCGCAGATGACCTCATGCTCTGCCGCTCTCTGGATGGCAGGCGTTGCAGCAACTGCGAAGTCCGGCTGACCGCAGGTGGGAGAAACTGACCCGCTGCTCTTTCATAAGAAGCTTCGATCCACTCGTGGTATTTCTGGGCACAGATCTCCGGGTCGTGGATGCTGGCAATGTAATCCACGCCCCGCTCTGCAAACCGTGCGCAGGCCCCAGTGTCGGCCATCAACGAAAGCACTGCATCAGCGAGTTCCTCGTTCGAAAAGTGATCAGGCACCTTGGTCACGACATCGTCTGGCAGTTCCGCCATGAATCCATGACGGTTTACCACGGTGGGAAGGCCGGCAGCCAGGGCATCCAGCACTGCCGCACTGGTTTCTCCACGGCTCGTTTTTCTCAGCTGGACCGCCATGTCTGCCGCAGCCAGATAACAAGCATACCGTTCATCAGAAACCCGCCCCGTCACGGTCGCACCAGGAAGATTCAACAGACAGGGCTGGAGCCCCTTGCCACCAGGCCAATATTGATCAGATCCCACAAACACCAGCTTCGCACCGGGATGAACTCGATTCACCAGCCTCCACGCTTCCGCCAGCCGGTCATTGCACTTGCTTGGCGCGACGATGCCGAAACAGGCGCATACAAACTCATCCTCGGACAGATTGAGGACTCTGCGAGCCTCCTGCTTCGAAGGCAGCTGACGACGCAGGCTGTTCAGGGGAATGACCTGCACCTTCCCTTGCAAGCTCCCGCTAAAATAGTTCTCCGCCAATGACCGGGCATGCCAGGAGTGCAGGATCACACCCGGCGCCACGTCGAAAACAAAGCGACTGCATGGGTAGTCACGGCAGACATCCCCCATCGTTGTTGCGCCGCTGAACACGCCCAGACCGTGCGAATCCCACGCTTCCTTCACCAACAGCTCCGGCTGCGCGCTCCGGTTGGCCAGATCAGAAAGCATGTCACCCAGATAGAGATCGTGCAGCGCCACCACTCCGGGATGCAGCCTCAGCAGCCCAAGCATGAAGTGATGAAAATGACTGTTGCCGAACTGATAAACAATCCTGTCGTACTCCTGCCCATGCTTCTTCAACCATGATGGTGGACGAATGGGAAGATTTCCTTGAATCCACTCATTGCTGCACCATTCACGCTCAGAAACCACCTCGATCTCATAATATCGGGAAAGGGCCTGCAACAGTTCGCAAGCATAGCTGGCGATGCCAGACTCATCCGGAGGCAAGGGACTGACGAACGCGAGTCGCGGCCGACGGGAAGCAACTTGACCAGCCCGCTGCGTGGCGACCTCGCCCTCATGGCTAAATGCGCAGCGTCTGTTAACCGCCTGTTCCATGGCTTCCAAAGCCACCTTGGCCGTCGTTTGCCATGAAAAACGCTGGCTTTTCTTGACACTGCTGGCCACGAGGTGGCTCCAAAAATCATCATCCTCAAGCCCACGCGCCATCTTCACCGCCATGGCTTCTGCATCATGAGGATCAAACAGGGCTTCAGGCAATTGCACAATCTCCGGCAAACTGCTCTTGTCTGAAGCCAGCACGGCCGCGCCACATTGCATGGCCTCCAGCACCGGAAGTCCGAACCCCTCGTGCCAGGAGGGGAAGACAAAAAGCCTGCAGGCGCTGTAAAGATGTCGCAGATCTTCGTCAGAGACCTTGCCAGTAAGAATCACGTCGTTTGCATTGAGCCCCAGAGACTGCTGCAACTTCTCAAGCCGTTTCCTCGTCCCACTCGTCACCTGGCATACAACCACCAGTTGGTGCCTGTATCTGACATCTGGGGGCATCAAGCCATAGGCTTTGATCAAGCCGTCAAGATTCTTCCGGGGATCATCACCTCCCGTGTAGAGGACAAAGGAGCGGTCTATCTCCAGTTCAGCCAGCACGAGCGCACGTTCCGGGTCATCGGGCATCTGGCTGAAAAAACTCGATACAGCGGAAGAAACGTTCACCACCCTCTCAGGGGGCAGTTGCAAGTGAAGCTGGGCTTCGTCACAGCTGGCCTGCGAAATGCCGAGGAGCAGGTCGGCCTGTTTGCTGCACGTCAAACCCACACCGTAGAATCTTCTCCAGCCGGGATCTCCAAGGTACTCTTCAGGGTACAGGAGGGGGATCAGATCATAATGAATGACAGCCAGCACCCAGCGTGAATCCGGTATTGGCGGCAGTGTCACGAAGGCTCCTCCAGGAAACGCCCCGGAGGCCAGGACAACATCGGGCTGGATGCTCGCTACCAGCACCCTCCATAATTCTGACGACAACTCCCGCCGCCCGTCATTGGCAGGATCACGCCCGTCCACCGGCAGAATAGGGTGAAAGTAGAGAAGCCGTTGCGCAGGCAGCAATCCTTTGAACTCCTGCCGGTAGTACTCCACTGATTCAGCGAGACCGGTATTGAGCAGAAGCCAGTACTCATGTGTGGACCCCGCCAACAGGGTCTTTACAAACGAGAGCGACCATCGGCCAATGCCCCGATGCAGATTTTCCTGAGCAGCCTGAAAGTCGATGAGGATACGCATGTTTGATCTCTTTGCAATGAGCCTGATCTCTGTGCCTCGTCGGAGGAGTCTTCACCCCGTGCCATTTATAACCTCATGGCTATATCTTCCTCCTCATAGGAGATTTTTTTCTGACCAGCGTCAAAGAAATGGGAGCGAGGTGGCAGGGGCAACAGCTGCTGCAAGTCACGAATCTCCCTGGCCAGTCGCTTCTGGCCGATTTCGATTCCTTCAAGACGCGCCTGCACTTCGTGCTGCCACAGCAAGTTTGCCCGAAGGGCCGCCAGAATGGCTTTGTTGACGGAGCCTTGCCGCCGGAATCCACTGCGATACAAACGGCTGAACACGCCATAGCGAGGCTCTGGATCATCCATGCTCATCTTCGAGTTCCCGAAGTGCTTGCGCAGAGCGTCTGTAAGATGTCGCTTTCCTCGCCGGTGAAGCTTTTTCATCCGGGGCGTGCTCAGTTTTCGAAGGCTTTTATGCGTGAAATTGAGCAGCGCACCAGCTTGCCGGCGGAAATAACCGATCACGTGCGCACTCCAGGAAAGATGCTGCTCCAGCACATCTCCATACTCACGCAACGGTTCAATCTGTTCGTGCGCCCACTCGTCAAAGGCATCCGCCATTTGCTGCTGCTCGCGCTCCACCGCCCGACACCCAGTCACCAGCGCCTGCTCGCCAGCACAGATGAAAGAATCATCCCGGCAGGGGGCGTAGGAAAGACGCTCTTGCAACTCCGCCGCTTTTTCCGCAGACACGTAGAACTGATTGCGGCGGTCACCGTAGCATCTTTGGTATCCCGCCGCATGCAGCAGGCCGTCCATCTCTTGAGCAGACGGGCTCTGGATGTCGGCAGCCGCCAGAATGACCCATGGGCGGCACCGGTGCCAGTTCATGCCTCTGAGAAGGTCTGCCGCCATCGCTGAACATCCAAGCCTCAAAAAGTGAACTTCGCTGCACGACACACGATCGAGCAATACATCAAGGGCAACCACCGGCACCATCATCTGACGGCTCTCGGGATCGTGATCGACTTGAACACCTGCCGGATGCCCCTTGGAGGCAGCGGAGCTGCCCGACTTTCTGGAGTGCCACAGTGGACCATCTCCGCTTTTCACCACCACATGTGCATTAAGGTCTAGAACTCGCGAAGCACAGAATTTGCCATATACCTGAGGCGCCGAAATGGCATTCACTCCTCTCCAACCTCTTAAATAAAACCCCTGCGTCACAGAATCCACTTCGGGATCGCCGGGTTCTACGTCCACGTAAAAACCTGCCGACACATGGGATAAAGCGCGCCACAACACGACATCCTCAAAATTGCGAGCGCAGGATACAAACGGATCTAACATACAAGAAAAAACTGCACCGCCACGGCCTCACAAATTGGCCCCCAGCCCTTTCTCCTGCCACCTTTCAACATGGTCTAAAACCATGTCAACGCCTTTGTTTATTCCCGTCATTGCCACAAAAGGTTGGAGATTTCCTAGTCACTCCACTCCACCTCATGCGTGAGCATGGTGTCATCATCAAACGCAAAGCGGCCCCAGAAGTTCTCCTGTCCGACCAGCATGCGATGGAGCCAGTAGCGGTCGTCCGCCCACATTTCATCGAAGGGGATCTCGTCCACCGGGAACCACAGCGGGGCCGCCTCTTCAGTCTCGGTGGCCTCGCCTTCGAACTCACTGCTCATGAACACCGCCACATGCATGGCCAGACCATCCACGAACTGGAACCAGAGCTCACCCCGCTTGCGCACGTCTCGCGCCCGGATGTGCAACTCCTCTTCCGTCTCGCGGATGGCACAAGCCAGCTCCGTCTCACCGGGGTCCAGCTTGCCGCCGGGACCGTTGATCTTGCCTTTGCCAAAGCCACGCTTTTTGCGGATGAGCAGCACCTTGCCGCCCTTCGAGATGAAGAGCAGCGTGGCGCGGATCGTGGGCTGCCAGGACGCCCAGTCAACTTGCATAGGCTTCCATACCCTGGCAGGTGCAGATGAGGTGACGGTCGCCGTGGACGTTGTCCACGCGCCCCACAGAGGGCCAGTACTTGTCCGCCTTCACCCAAGGGAGAGGGAAGGCCGCTTCCTGCCGGGTGTAGGGCCGGGTCCACTCATCCGCCAGCAGGACATCTGCCGTGTGAGGAGCGTTCTTCAGGACGTTATTGGCAGGATCCATCAGACCGGTTTCGACGGACTCGATCTCCCCGTGGATCTCGATCATGGCCTCGCAGAAGCGGTCCAGTTCAGCGCGGCTCTCGCTCTCGGTGGGCTCAATCATGAGCGTGCCGGTCACAGGCCAGCTCATGGTCGGGGCATGGTAGCCAAAGTCGATGAGGCGCTTGGCCACATCTTCCACCGTCACGGTCTTGAAGTGACGCAGGTCCAGGATGCACTCGTGCGCGACGTAGCCGTTTCCTCCCGTGTAAAGCACCGGGAAATACGGGGCCAGCTTTCTGGCAATGTAGTTGGCGTTGAGGATCGCGTAGCGCGTGCTCTGCACCGCTTCGCTCCCCATCATGGCGAGGTACATCCAGGAGATGGAATTGATGCTGGCACTGCCCCAGGGGGCGGAGCAGACCGCGCCTTCGCGCTGATCTTCCGGGAAGGTGGCGTGGCCCGGCAGGTAGGGCACCAGGTGCGCTGCCACACCAATGGGGCCGACACCAGGACCGCCGCCGCCATGCGGGATGCAGAAGGTCTTGTGCAGGTTCAGATGGCAGACGTCTGCGCCAATCAGTCCCGGGGACGTGAGGCCCACCTGGGCATTCATGTTTGCACCGTCCATGTACACCTGGCCGCCCTTCTCGTGAATAAGTGCGCAGATTTCTTTAATGCTCTCCTCAAACACCCCGTGGGTGCTCGGGTAGGTGATCATCAGCGCCCCCAGCTTGTCCGCGTGGGTCTCCACCTTGGCGCGAAGATCTTCCAGGGACACGTTGCCGTTTTCATCGCACGCCACCGGTATGACCTTGAACCCGCACATCACCGCACTGGCCGGATTTGTGCCATGGGCGGAGACCGGGATCAGGCAGGCGTCACGATGCAGCTCCCCTTTCGCCGCGAGATAGCGGCGGATGGCGAGCAGACCCGCATACTCCCCCTGGGATCCGGCGTTGGGCTGCAGGGACACGGCGGCAAAGCCGGTGCACTCCGCCAGCCAGGACTCCAGGCCGAAGAACATCTCGCGATAGCCCTGGCTCTGATCTGCCGGAACGAAGGGGTGGATCGAGGAAACTTCCGGCCAGCTCAGCGGCATCATCTCCGCCGCGGCATTCAGCTTCATGGTGCAGGACCCCAGAGGGATCATGGACCGGTTCAAAGCGATGTCCTTGGCCTCCAGACGGCGCAGGTAGCGCATCATTTCCGACTCCGTGTGATAGGCGTTGAACACCGGATGCGTGAGGTAGGTCGAGAGCCTGCCGAAGGCAGCATCAAAGGCCACCGGGGAGTCGCCATCCAGCGCAGGTTCATCCTTGGGCACCACGCCAAAGGCCAGCAGGACCTGCTGCAGTTCTTTGGCCGTCACCCGCTCATCCAGGGCCACCGTCACATGCGTGGCATCCTGCAGGCGGAGGTTCAAGCCCAGTTCCAGAGCGCGCGTCACCACGGCCTCTGCACTGCGAACCTCCACGGTCAGGGTATCAAAGTAATTCTGGCCTGCGATGCTCAAGCCCGCAGCTTGCAGCTCGGTGGAAAGCCACACGGCCGCCCCGTGCACACCCCGGGCGATATTGCGGAGGCCTTCCGGACCATGCCAGACGGCGTACATGGAGGCCATCACCGCCAGGAGCACCTGCGCCGTGCAGATGTTGCTGGTCGCTTTCTCACGGCGGATATGCTGCTCGCGGGTCTGCAAAGAGAGGCGGTACCCAGGATTGCCCTGGGCATCTCTCGAAACGCCGATCAAGCGTCCCGGCATGCGGCGCTTGAGAGCGTCCTTCACGGACATGAAGGCGGCATGCGGACCGCCAAATCCAAGCGGCACGCCGAAGCGCTGGCTGTTGCCCACGCAGATGTCCGCACCAAACTCGCCTGGCGGCTTCAGGATGGTGAGGGCGAGAAGATCGGCACAGACCACAAAGAGAGCCCCGGCGGCCTTGGCCTGCGCCGCCACGGGCGCGAGGTCTTCAATAACGCCGAGGGTGTCCGGATAGGTGGCCACCACGGCCGCAACATCCTTCACCCCTGCGCCTTCAAATTCGAGAACGTTCACCACGTCCGTGGTCACGCCCAACGGTTCCATGCGGGTACGCACGACGTCGATGACGTGCGGGTGGCAACGGTTCGAGACCACCACACGCGTGGCACCCGGCTTGCCGGCCAGGGCCAGCCCGCAGGCCTCAGCGGCGGCGCTGCCTTCATCCAGGAGGGAGGCATTGGCCACATCCAGCCCCGTCAGATCACAGATCATGGTCTGGAAGTTCAATAACGCCTCCAGACGCCCCTGGCTGATCTCCGCCTGATAGGGCGTGTAGGCGGTGTACCAGCCGGGATTCTCAAAGATGTTCCGCTGGATGACCGGCGGAGTGAACGTGTCATGGTAGCCCAGCCCGATGAATGAGCGCACCACCTTGTTGGCACTCATCACATCCTTGAGCTTTTTCAGCGCCTCCTCCTCGGATAGAGGAGCGGGCAGTTGAAGCGGCTCCGTCCTGCGGATCGCCTCCGGTACCACAGCCTCAATGAGCTGATCCAAACTCTCACACCCGACAGAGCGGGCCATTTCGAGAGCTTCGGCCGGAGAGGGGCCAATGTGACGGCGGGCGAACGGCAGGACGAATGACATTTCTTGTAAACTACAATTACGCGATGTGCTGACGATAGGACGCGGCGTCCATGAGGGCGCCGGTCTCGGCGGGATCTGCCACCTTGATCTTGCAGATCCAGCCCTTGTCGTAGGGATCGGTGTTCAGCAGCGAAGGATCCCCGCTAAGGGCCTCATTGGCCTCCACGATCTCCCCGCTCACGGGCGAGTAGATGTCGCTCGCGGCCTTGACGGACTCCACCACCGCGATGTGGTCACCGGCCTTCACCACTGCGCCCACCTTGGGCAACTCCACATAGACCACATCGGTCAGTTCGTGCTGGGCGTGGTCGGTGATGCCTACCAATCCGGTGGCTGTATCAACCCATTCGTGCGATTCACGGTATAGCAACTGGTCTGGAACAAGGCTCATAGGAAGAGGAAGAATGCGTTCGATTGATGGTGGAGTTGGGAGATTCTAGGAGGTAGCCTGAGGTTTGCGGTAGAACGGCTTCTTCACCGTCTCCGCAGCAAAACGCCTGCCACGGATTTCGATTTCGATGGGAATTCCGGGTTTGGTGATCGCGACCGGCAGGTAAGCCATGCCTATGCCCTGGTTAAGCGAGGGCGACAGACCCGCGCTACAGGTCTCTCCCACCACCTGCCCTTCATGCACCACCGGGTAATGGGACCGTGGCGGCGGGGAGGGCGCGGTCATGCGGAAGCCGGTCAACTTGGTCGGGATCCCCTGGGTCTTTTGTGAATCGAGGACGGATTTGCCAACGAAATCCTCCTTGGCGAGGTCCACGAAGAATCCGAGCCCCGCCTGGAGCGGCGTTTTGTCCGGGGAAAGATCGTTGCCATTCAGCGGATAGCCCATCTCCAGCCGAAGGGTATCGCGCGCACCCAGCCCCGCGGGTCCACCGCCCGCATCCCGGCAGGCCTGCACGATCTTGTCGAACCAGCCTTCGATGGTGGCTGCGGGAGCGAAGAATTCAAACCCCTCCTCCCCAGTGTACCCGGTGCCGCAGAGGTAGAGCACCCCCTCGCCCGTGAGGCTGAAGAGGATCTTGTTGTGCTCTGGGAAAGCGGCGCCCGGGCCGAACACGGCGGCGAAAACTTCGCGGCTCTTGGGTCCCTGCACCGCCAGACCGCCTGTGGCGCTGCTGATATTGGCAAAAGACACCCCCTCGCCGAAGCCCAGACTGCGCAGGTGCGCCTCGTCCTCGGCGATCATGGAGGCATTCACCACCAGAAAATACTCCCGGTCACTCAGGCGATAGACGATCAGGTCATCAATCACCCCGCCCTGGTCATTGAGCATCAGGGTGTACTGACCGTCGCCGATTCCCAACTTGCTCACATTGTTGGTCAGAGCCCGGTTGAGAAAGTTCTCAGCCCCGGCTCCTTCGATCAGGAACTGGCCCATGTGGGAGATGTCAAAGACCCCCACCTTCTCCCGCACCGTCTTGTGCTCATCCACGATGCCCGTGTACTGCACCGGCATCTCCCATCCGGCAAAGGGCACCATGCGGGCGGCCAGCTTCAGATGGGCCTGATGGAGCGGGGAACGATTCAACGTGGATTCGGACACAGGCGGCCAATTTGGCGGCCCACCCTCCCTTGTCAAACACTGCGAATCGGTTTGGCATCCCCCGTTTTGGGACGTACTTAGAGCTACAATGTCGGTGCTTAATTCCATGGAAAATCGGTTCGGGCGGTTTGCTGTCCCGGGGTTGGTGGCCATTCTCGCCACCCTTCAGGCGGCTGTCTGGATTCTGCTGCAGCTGAAGCCCACATTCATCGTCTCGCTGATGCTGTTGCCTCCGCTGGTCTGGGAAGGCGAAATCTGGCGGTTGGTTACTTGGGTCTTCATTCCTAATTCATTTACCAATCCGTTGTGGATGGTGATCGCGGTTTATTTCATGATGATCATCAGCGGCGTAATGGACCGCGCTTGGGGCGCATTTCGCACGAATTTGTACATTTTCGGCGGCATGCTCTCCATGATCATCGGGGCCATGGTTTTCGGCAGTCTGGCATTGGGTCTGATGCTGTACTCCAGCATTTTCATCGCATTTTGTTGTCTCGTTCCGAACTACGAGATCATGCTGTTCTTCATTTTGCCCGTGAAGGTGAAGTACTTGGGCATGGTCAATGGTGCGATCTTATTGCTGCAATTCATCAGCAGCTCTGAAATGAGAGGACCGATTTTCTTCTCGATGTTGAACTTCCTGATCGCGTTCGGCCCTGGATTCATCAAGTCGATGAAGCACAAGGCGGTAGTGGCGGAACGCCGGTCACGCTTTGAATCCGCCAACCAGCGGGACACGCCGCATTTCCACAAATGCCATCAGTGCGGCAAGACGGATGTGGACGATCCGCATCTCGACTTCCGCGTCACCGAAGATGGTGAGGAGTACTGCACCGTCTGCCGTCCCCGCCAGCAAAGCGCCCCGGTCGCCTGAGAGCCAAACGGGTCTCAGGGCCCCTCGTAGCGGTAGCCGGCCCCATGCACGGTGCGAATGATGCAGGGGTGCGCGGCATCGAGCTCAATGCGCTTGCGCAGTTGGGAGATGTGCTGATCCAGAGCACGACTGCCGGGGTAGTAGTCTGCCCCCCAAACGTCATCCGCCATTTCATCCCGGTCCACCACCCGCCCACAGCGCCGTTTCAGCAGACGCAGCACCTTGAGGTCCCGCAGGCTGAGGCCGATCTCCAGATCGCCCCGATACGCCCGCAATTCCGACGGAACGATGCGCAGGTCTCCCATGCTGAATTCTCCCTCGAATCCCTGAGTCCGGCGGAGCAAGCCAGTCCGTCGGGTGATGGCACGGATGCGGGCCAGGATCTCACGTACGCCAAAGGGTTTGGCCATGTAGTCGTCAGCCCCTAGTTCGAGGCCCAGCACCGCATCGATCTCCTCTGACTTGGCGGTGAGAAAGAGAATGGGCACGGTGTCATCATCTCGTCGGATACGGCGGCACACCTCGTAGCCATCCAGGTGAGGCATCATCACATCCAGGCAGACGAAGTCTGGTCTCTGGCTCTTGAAGAGCTCCCAGGCCTCCCGGCCATCGGCCGCTGGCACCACTCCGAATCCCTCGGCCGAGAGCACCTCACAGAGGGCCGCCCGCGTAAAGGAATCATCTTCTGCGATGAGGATTTTCATGACTGCTTGTTCGGGAGAGTGATGACAAACCGTGCCCCGTCGCTCCAAGCATCATCCAGCGTCAGGCCACCGCCGTGCAGCTGGGCCAGCTCCCGGGAGATGGCCAGGCCGATGCCCGTGCCAGACGCTCCTTCCGCGAGGTCGTTGCGCAGGCGGACGAAGGGCTGGAAGATGACGTCTTTCTTCGCCTTGGGCACGCCCGGGCCGTGATCTTCCACCACGAGCCGCACCATGCGGGGACCGGCCTCGGTCGCCAGCCTCAGCCAGCGTCCGGCACCGGCATACTTCTCCACGTTGGAAAGCAGGTTACCCAGGATCTGCTCCACCGCATCCGGATCAAAGAGAAAGGGCTCCGGAGCATGAAGGTCTATTTTCACCTCGAATCCCTTGGCCTCCAGACCGGGCCGCCAGAGATCCAGCGCACGGGAGACGAGATCATCCAGCACTGCCCGCTGCGGGTGCACTGCCAGTTGGTCCCTCTGGTGGCGGGCAAAGGTGAGCACATTGTGAATGAGCCTCCCGAGTCGAGAGGTCTCGGCCTCCACCACCGCGAGGTGACGCACGACCGATTCCTCTCCCGCCGCCTCGGCCTGCTGCTGGGCCATCTCGGCGTACAGGCGGATGTTGGTGAGCGGCGTCTTCAATTCATGCGAAACCTGATTCACAAACGAAACCCGCCGACGCGCCTCCCGCATTTCCCGGGTCCCCTCCCGGTACAGCATCCAGGCGAGCCCCAGCAGGGCCAGTCCAGCCGCCCCCGCCCCCATCAGCACGGGCAGGACATTCCCCCGTGGCACGCCGCGCCGCCCCGCGTAAGCCTCCAGATGCCACATGCTCAGTGGCGCGGAGCAGGCCCGGCGCACGGCAGGTGGCACAGCCCCTGGCTTGCCAGCGGGAAGACTCCCCCACTGGTGAATCACCATGGCCCCATCGGCATTGACCAGCCGCCAGAATTCATCGGATGGCGCTGAGGCCGCGGCCTGACCGAGCCGGTTCACCAGGAGAGAGAGCAGCGCGGCCATCTCCACCTCCACCCCCACGACTCGACCGTCATTGCGCTGCTGCCAGAAGAGCATCTGGGCCCCGTTCCCGTAGAACCAGACATGCCAGCCACTCTCCGCCGGCGCAGGCGCCTCCTTGTTGTAATCTCCTTTCACCAACGGCCTGCCCTCCTTGTTCCGGACATAGGTTGCCCAGCGGTTGCTGGAGCTTGCATTCAGATCCAGCGTCTGGTCATTCGCCACCGTCACAGGCGCCTCCTTGACCTGGGGGCCAAACCGCACCCCTGACTCCCACACCGGGGCCGTCCGCCTCAGGAAGGCCGCCACCTCCCCGGAAGCCTCGCCGGAGGATCGAGGAAACACCAACCGCGACCGGGCATCCAGCAGAAAGGCGTGGCGGATGAGCGGCTGTTCCCGTGGCAGGGCTCGCAGCGAGGCCTCATCCAGCCCGGCCCCCTGCAACAGCGCGTCGAAGTCACTCCCGAGGCGGTTCATCTCCTGCAACAACCCCGCGTCCACCAGATCGATGCGACGGCTCAACCCGGCCACCCATGCCTCCCGAACGCTCGCTGCATCCTGCCGCGCCATCATGTAGCCCAGCCAGGCCAGCAGCCCCAACGGAACCGCCACCATCAGTAAAAACAGAATCGTGAATCTCCAGCGCATGAGCAAACTCCGACCCTGCCATGAACACCCAAAACCGGGGGGCTGTCAGTCCCGAAGTGTCATGACAGGGCGGAAAGGGGCATGAAAACTACTTTTTGACCTCAGGCTTGGACGACAGGGTGTTCTGAGTCCGGTTGTACAGGTCTTCAGACTTTGACATCTTTCTCGCCGCATTGGCGCTTGCTCCGCCGGCATTGAACATCTGCAGCCGCTCCTGCTGGCTCAGCCCCAGCTTCTCCAGTTCCGGCGAAGCCAGGCGTTTGGCCTCGCTCAGCGACCAGGAGCAGGCGGCATTGTAGGCCTTGGTCGCCTCTTCATGCCGCCCTTCGTCGCTCAGCTTCACCGCCAGCGCTTCCTTCTCCGTCGAGATGGCGCGCGCCACCTCGACCAGCACGGCTTTGTTGACCGTGTTGGCGATGAGAGCCGGATCATTCACCCTGCGGGCTACAGAACGGGTCAGGCTGCGATTCTCGATACCCGTGAGTGCATTCACCGAGATCACCTCCGCGGTGGCCACAGGGGCATCGGTATCCGCCACACCCTCGGGAATCTCCACCTCCAGGAGGAGGTACTTGTGCTGCCGGGCGTAGATCTGGTTCATCTCCAGTTCCACGTCCTGGCCATGGATGTCAGCCTCGCGGCCCAGCACGCGCACGGGGCGCACGCCCTCCGCACACTGCACGCGCACCCGGATCCGCTGCGCCACGACGGAGAGAATGTCACCGAACTCCGTCTGGAAGATGCCCGCGAGATTCTGACTGTTCTCAATGAAGGCATGGTTGCCATCGCTGCGCAGGGCCAGCTCGGTCATCAGGTCCTCATTGTAGCCCAGCCCCAGCCCCAACGTGGTGACGGTGATGCCCTCCTTGGCCAGAGATGCACCCAGTCGACCAAGATCCTGGGGTGAGGAGGGTCCCACATTGGCCATGCCATCTGAGAGCAGGACCACGCGGTTCACCTGATTGGGCCGCTTGTTGCGCCGGAGTTCTTCGGCCCCTTTGCTGATGCCAGAAAACAAGGCAGTCGAGCCCCCGGCCTGAATGCGGTCAATCGCCGCCTTCACACGATCACGATCCGTCAGATCCGTGGCCGGAGAGATGAGGGAGACGGCGTCGTCATAGGCGACCACGGAGACCATGTCCCCGGCTCCGAGCCGGTCGAGCGCTTGCTTCGCGGCCTCGCGAGCGTGGACCATCTTGTCACCGCCCATGGACCCCGACTTGTCGATCACGATGGTCACATTCACCGGTGCCCTTTTGGCCGAGGCCTCCAGCTCCTGCCCCGTCAGGCCCACCTTCAGGTAGGTGGTCATTTTGCGCCCCGCAAGAATCTGCGGGTGCGCCAGCTCCACGGAGAGATCCATGGCCGGAGTCGGTGGCACCGCACCGGCGGCCGATGGCAACACACCAGTAAGCACGCCGAAAAGGGTCGCACATGCCGAAGCAAAGAAAGGTAGTTTCATGACACAAAGTTGAGCAGGAGGTTCACCCCGCCCCGCCATAATTGATCATGGCTTCAGCGTGGTTCTCCACATCCTCCGCCATCTTACGGCACCGTGCGTCAGACTGCTGTCAGCACTGTGTAAGAAGTATGTAAGTGCCACTCCGCCTTCAAGGCCTGGCAGGCAGCGGACCGTGGTCCAGATACTGCGTGGGATCCGGCACTCCCGCGTCTTGAAAGGCCTCCCGACGCTCCACGCAGGTGCCGCAGGTGCCGCAGTGAATGTCGCCCCCTTTGTAACAGGACCAAGTGTGGGAAAAATCGACCCCATAGGCCGTGCCAAGCTTGGCGATGCCGGCCTTGTCTTGGGCGATGAAGGGGCGGAGCAACTCCACCTGCGCGTAGGTACCACACATCATGGCAGAGGCCATGCTCTGCATGAAAGGTTCGCGGCAGTCCGGGTAGATCGCATGATCACCACTGTGAGCCGCAATCACCACGCCCCCCGCCTCCTGGCTCTCGGCGAGGCCGCAGGCGATGGCGAGCATGATGCCATTGCGAAACGGCACCACCGTGCGCTTCATGCTCTGCTCCTCGTAGTGGCCGTCAGGGATGTCTCCCCCGCTCTTCAGCAAATCTGACGCAAAGAGCTGGTCCATAAAGTCCAGCCGGATGACATCATGCCGCACGCCCAGCTGCTGGGCATGCCAGGCCGCCATCGGGATCTCCTTCGCATTGTGCTTGGAGCCGTAGTCAAAGCTCACACAACCCGCGACCTCGGTCTCCCGTGCGGCCCAATACAGAGCCGTCACGGAATCCATGCCACCGCTGAGGAGGACGAGGGTCTTCATGGCACCACAAACAAAGATCAATCAGTGAGCGTGACCGCAACCACCGCCGCCACACTCCACAGCGTCCTCATCTTCGAAGTCCGGGTAGCGGGCTTCGCAGCTGAGCTGGATGCCGCCACGGGCACCGAAATCACCCCGCACGGTCATCTGCTTGGGCGAGGTCGCCTTCACCAGATCATCCAGAATGCGGTTCACAATAGCCTCGTTGAACGAAGGGAAATTCCGGTACGCAGCAAGGTAGAACTTCAGCGACTTGGTCTCCACACAAAGCTGGTCCGGCACATACACGATCTCCACATGCGCGCAGTCCGGCTGCCCGGTCACCGGACAAAGGGAGGAGAACTCCGGGCAGTTGAGCGTGATCCGGTAGTTGCGCCCCGGTGTGCGGTTGGGAAAGGTCTCCAGCTTGGCCTCATCCGGAGAAGCGGGCAGACGGGATTCAGAGCGCCCCAGAAGGGAGAGGGAGTCAGCGGCAACAGTCATGGGATGGCTTACCCCGAGAGGGGTCAAACATCAAATGCCAAACTTCAATCTTCAAATGCCAAACTCCAAGGAGGCACCTGATACCGGAACTCCCCTTGAAGTTTGATCTTTGAAGTTTTGCGAGTCTCTAGAACCGCCCCGCGAGCAATTCACGCTGATACACCAGCTCCTTGGGCAGGTAGTCGTACAGATCGAGATACAACTCCTCGGCATTGAGCAGTTCCTGACGCAGCTCTTTGTGGTCCACCTTCATGAGCGAGTCGAAGTGGGCTTCGTCCATGCCTTCCAGCCCTTCCATGTTGATCTCGTGGAAGTTGGGCATCCAGCCGAGTTGCGTCTCGTGGCCTCGGCTTTTGCCGCGACAGCGATTCACAATCCACTCCAGCACGCGCATGTTCTCGCCAAAGCCGGGCCAGATGAACTTGCCCTCGGCGTCCTTGCGGAACCAGTTCACGTGGAAGATGCGGGGCAGATCAGCGATGCGGCGGCGCATGTGCAGCCAGTGCTTGAAGTAGTCGCCCATGTTGTAGCCGCAGAATGGCAGCATGGCCATGGGGTCGCGGCGCACTTTGCCAACAGTCCCGGCAGCGGCGGCGGTCATCTCGCTGCCCATGTTGGCACCGACGAAGACGCCATGGACCCAGTTGAAAGACTGGAACACGAGCGGCATGGTAGTGGCGCGCCGTCCGCCAAAGATGATGGCATCAATGGGCACCCCCTCCGGCTTCTCCCAGTCAGGGTCAATCGTGGGGCACTGGGAAGCAGGAGCGGTGAAGCGGGAGTTGGGATGCGCCGCTTTTCGACCGCAGCCGGGGTTCCACTCCTGGCCCGTCCAGTCGATCAGGTGGTCCGGGGGAGCACTCAGACCTTCCCACCAGACATCATTATCGTCCGTCAGCGCGACATTGGTGAAGATGGTGTTGGCCCGCATGGAGGCCATGGCGTTGGGATTGCTCTCCCACGAAGTTCCTGGTGCCACCCCAAAGTAACCCGCTTCAGGATTGACCGCATGCAGCTTGCCATCGGCACCCGGCCGCAGCCAGGCGATGTCATCCCCCACCGTGGTGACCTTCCAGCCTTCATAGCTAGGCGGAGGCACCAGCATCGCGAAGTTGGTCTTGCCACAAGCGCTTGGGAAGGCGGCTGCCACGTAGCTCTTTTTGCCATCAGGTGATTCAACACCGCTGATGAGCATGTGCTCGGCCATCCATCCTTCATCACGCCCCATCACGCTGGCGATGCGCAAGGCGAGGCACTTCTTGCCCAGCAGGGCATTGCCGCCATAACCACTGCCATAGGACCAGATAGCGCGCTCGCCGGGGAAGTGCACAATGTACTTCTCGCTGTTGCACGGCCACGTGACGTCTTTTGCCCCGGCCTCAAGGGGCGCTCCGACGCTGTGAAGACAGGGCACAAATTCACCATCTTCATCGAGTTGCTCGATGACCGCACTGCCCATCCGGGTCATCAGCCTCATGTTCACCACCGCATAGGCGGAGTCGGTGAGCTGCACGCCGATGACACTGAACTTGGAGCCCAGCGGCCCCATGCAGAAAGGCACCACGTACATGGTGCGGCCCTTCATCGAACCACGAAAAACCCGCTTCAGCGTGGCCTTCATCTCATTGGGCTCCACCCAGTTGTTGGTGGGACCCGCATCCTGCTTCCGCTTTGAGCAGATGAAAGTGCGGTCCTCCACACGGGCCACATCGTTCGGATCACTCCAGGCGAGAAAGCTGTTCGGACGCTTCACCGGATCCAAGCGGCGAAAGGTGCCTGCCTGGACCAGTTTTTCACAAAGCTGATTCCACTCTTCCTGCGATCCATCACACCATTGGATGTGATCCGGCTGGCACAGGGTGGCACACTCATCCACCCAAGTTTGAAGACGCTGATGACGGGTCATGTTGGCAGTATCGTTCGGAAAACCCCATCTTCTCGGCAATGCTTGCAAAAGTGCAAGCAGCCATTGTCAGCACGTTTCCACCCACCTGCGCCGGGCTTTTTGCCAAAGCCACTCTCAATCAACGATATGTGCCCACTCCCGGACGGCTGCCGGTCTGTTGAAAAAACAGCGGAGGGAGCGATTCATCGCCATCCGTCGGCTGGCAGTTGGCGAGATGTGGATGAGCCCCCAACATGTGCGCCATGAGTGGGTCCAGCTCAGCGCTGATGGCTGATGGCAGTCTCATGGTATCCGCCGAGCCCAATCCAAATACTTGCTCCTTAAATCCATCAAAAATAAATGCCGCGTAGGGCATCTGAGGAATCAGCACAAACACCAATGAGGGCGTCATGGACCGGATCAGGGCCAAAGCAGCCAGGGGCAGCAACCGGATTGCAGGATGCCCGTGGTAAGCCGACGCCACAGCCAGACCGCTCACCTCCACGACCCATCGCCCCTCACTGCGCCCTTCTGCCACCGCCGTATTGATGGTGCTGGTGTAGAGGACCCCTTGAGCGGGCGGCATACGCCTCACTGATTCAAACAACTTGAGCCCCGAGGCCGTGGTGCCCGGCCGATAAAACCGAAAGCGCAGGCTGGCTGCCAGAGGTCCGTTTACCTCATTAAGTACAAGGTGAAAGTTCAGTGTATCACAGGCCAGGGTGTATCGCCTCCCTACGCGCATCGCATCCAGCGGAAGAGTCCCCTGCTCCTCATAGACACTGCCACGAAAACGCTGGATCCTCGCCATCGCTTCATCATGCACCCAGAGACTGGTGGCAGCCAACTGGCTCTGGACACTAGGTGGTAAAACCGTGAGCACCAGTCTCGCACCCTCAAGAATGGCTGCGGCGGGGAAACCCTGCGCCCGTTCACCCGCCAAAGGCATGCCTGCCTCTGTACTGAAACTGGCCAGGGATTCGTTGCGAATGCTCATGAAAAAGGGACGGATTTTTTTAGGCAACTGTGGGGGAGAAAAGCAAACTCAGGGCCAGTACGGAAATTCAATGCGCAAGGATGGCGCACCGATTTGTTGTGAAAAATTCACAGCCCGTGATGCCTTGATGAAGAATCCCGATGATCATTCTGACACACAGGTAAAAGGCTGATACGACGCTCACCGAGCATAGCGCAGGGTGTGCCGATGGGTATCCGTAGGATTACGTATTTTCCGATCTAAGTGGCTCGATCTCAATCCGATCAGCCATTTGCCAATCCCGTATCCTGCTAGGAGGGGATGCCTTGCACCTTCGGGTATAATCCATATCGGTCGTAAGGACGCGGCTTTAAATTCTCCTTCTCTGGCAAACTTGCAAGCTTTGTTAAGAACACGCAGTGTTCCCGCCCTGTGTCCGCCGCTTCCCGTAAAACTCAGTTCACGGTCATCTTCATCACGATCCTGCTCAGCACCATCGGTTTTGGCGTCTGCATTCCAGTGTTGCCGCTGTACGCCAAGACCTTTGGCGCGAGCGAGTTTCTCAATGGGTTGTTGATAGGCGTCTTCCCCATGATGGTGTTCCTGGCCTCCCCACTATGGGGAAAGCTTTCCGACCGGGTGGGTCGGCGTCCGGTCCTCATTTTCAGCGTGCTGGGGTCTGCGGCGGGATACTTCCTCATGGGGTTCGCCCATACCCTGCCCCTCCTCTTCCTCGCCCGGATCGTGGACGGCGCATCTGGCGGAAATGTGGCAGCGGCACAGGCGTACATTGCCGACATCACCAGCCCTCAGGAACGTTCGCGCGCCATGGGGATGATTGGCGCAGCATTCGGGATTGGCTTCATTATCGGACCCGCGCTGGGCGGCATCGCCGCTCAGATCTCCCCGAATGCCCCCTTCTTCCTGGTGGGCATACTTTGCCTGATCAATGCGGTGTTGATCTGGACATCGCTACCTGAAAGCCTGACTCAGGAAAGGCGTCACCTGCATGGCGCGCCCCAGCCTCTCACGGCACTGCCCCGCCACGCCGATGGTCCAGTGTACTTCACCGTGGCCGCGTCTTACCTCGTCTGCCTCGCCGCCTTCTCCATCATGACCACAGTGTTCTCGCTCTTCGCCCAGGAGCGCTTTGGAATGGATGAACAGCATGTTGGCTACGTCATGGCCGCCATTGGTTTCGTGGGTGTGATCATGCAAGGCGGGGTCATGCGCAAGCTGCTGCCTGCTTACGGAGACATCCGGCTCGCACTCAGCGGCATGTCCATTCTGCTGGTCAGCTTCGTCCTGCTACCTCTGGATACTGGCTTGTACGGCCTCTATGCAGTGAGCTGTCTGATTGCCGTCGGGAACAGCTTGGTGCAACCCACCCTCAATGGGCTCGCCTCCCGCTGCGTGACGAACGCCTGGCAGGGCCGGGCGATGGGACTCCTCCAATCCTCCGCCAGCCTCGGCCGCACGGTAGGGCCTGTGCTGGGTGGCTGGTTGCTCGGTTTCGACCGGGGAGATGCCCACTATGGTCGAACCCCGTTTTGGGTGGCCGCAGCCCTCATGGCCGTGACCTTGGCCATCGCTTCCCGCTTGCGGGACCCGCAATGCCCGCCAGAACCAGGCACATAGCATTCAGAAGGACCAATGGTCCGGCCTCATCAAGCCATGACCAGCGAACCTCAACCCGGCACCTTTTTCAGAGACTCCTTCAACTCTCGCGTCAGCCAATCTGCGGCCGCCCGAGCGTGGGGGCGGATGCGCAACAAACGGGGATGAAACACCAGCGCCAGCTTCCGGGCCACGGCAGAGAGAAACGGCGGCTTTAGGACCAGCACCTTCTGTCCGGAAAAATCCGGCCGCGCCGCCACGGGCAGGATGCCCGCAAAGGCTCCCGTCGCCACGGCACGAGCCGCCTGCGGGAAACTCTCGGCTTCCAGCAGCACTTCAAAGTTATGCCCGTGCCGGGCTGCGGCGTCTTTCACGCGCGGCAGGAAACTCGCATCGGTGGCCAGGGTCGCCCAAGGGAGATTGCCCAGCATCCAGGCCACATCTTCGCGACGAACCCTGGGCACCAGGGTTTCAGGAATAAACAATGCGTAAGGAAGCTGTCCTATCACGACCTGCTTCAACGGCTCCACGGCGGTGCCGGCGCGCACAATGCCAAAATCCAGCCGCGCATGAAGCAACTGCTCCACGATGTGATCGGAGCGCAGATTCTTCAGACCCAGACGGCTCTGCGGCATGTTTTCCACCCAACCTCCCAAGGAGGGAAGCACCAGCCATTGCAGGATGCTGTCCCCCGCGCCAAGCGTGTAAAGCACAGGCTGGCTCTTGCACTCACATTTGAAGTCATGCAGCCCCGCAAGCTGCTCCCTCACCACTGCCGCGAGACGGCGGCCATGATCATTAAGTGCCAGATGCTTTCCCCGACGTTCGGTGAGCGCCACCCCGAAGAACTGCTCCAGTTCTGAGATCTGGCGGCTGAACTGGCTCTGTCGCACCGCATCATCCTTGGCCGCGCGGGCTATCCCGCCCGCTTCCGCCACCTCCAGGAAGGTACGCAGCCGGTCCAATGACAGGCCACGCTCTGAAAACAGCTCATCAAACATCTTCGCAGCGGCCCAGGTTCGAGGACATATCAGGTCACTTGACAGCCGCGTACACCCGGTGGACATCCGCATGTCCGTCCAGGGCCTGAAGGAACTTCGTCACCTCTTCGCGCTGAGCCTCCGTGAGTTCCGGATAGTCCTTGGGCTGGTAGTGCAGTTCTGATGTCGTCACCAGCCAGCCCTGCGCCTTGAGAGCCTTGGTCACAGAATCAAGACTGGCCATGGGGCAGAAGAAACGCGCACCGACGTGACTGGCTATCTCCTCGTCATCCAGCTCCATGGGCTCCACGTTGTCCGCCTCCGCCTCCAGTGCTGCGATCTCGATGTCCGTGGTGGCCTCAGGATGGTGCGCCTCCACCAGGCCGCAATGGTCGAACATCCACGCCACAGAGCCTGGCGTGCCCAGCGTTCCGGCCTTGAAGATCATCTTGATCTCCGTGGAGGTGCGATTGTTGTTGTCCGTCAGGCAGTCCACAACCACCGGCACCCGGTGCGGTGTGAAGCCCTCATAGATGACCGTCTGGTATTGCACGGCATCCGCCCCCGTGCCGGAGCCCTTGGCAATGGCCCGCTCAATGGTGTCACGGGTCACACTCTGCTTCTTCGCCACCGCAATCGCGGCCGCCAGGCGGGCATTAAACTCGGGGTTTGGTCCGCCCAATTTCGTCGCCACCTGAATTTCCCGCGTCAGCTTGCCGACGATCTTGCCTTTTTGGTCAGCGGCCAGTTCCCGCCATTTCTGTTTCCATTGTGCACCCATCCTCCGATGGTGGGCGGGATTGCCGCGGTTGCAAGACGATTGTCAGGAGCGCCCGCGCGGGGCACGAAGCCCGGGGATCACCGTTTTTTCAATCCATGCTTTCACGAGTGCCTTCTCGCTTTCGGGAAACTCATGCGCAATCCCTTCCATCTCGTGTTCGGTGATTTCCAGCCGGGCATCCTTGGCCGCCTGCATCATCGCCCTCATGTAGTCCTTGGAACCGTTGCCGGTGTTACCCCAGGCAAAGTAGCCATACTTGTCCCGCAGCTTCTTCTTGGCGGAGTTGGTCTGAGCCCCGCCCTCGATCACGACAAAGGCATTGAAGAACTCCGTGTACTCTTTCCGCCCGAACGCCACCGCGCTGCCGATGGTGTGGGCCCCATTGCTGAAGCCTGCCACCACTTTCACCTGGGGATCGAGGTTGGGCAGAAGTTTGATCAACTCTGCCAGCATGGTCTGCTGATAGTCGAGGATCACATCCATCTTCCCCTCACCCATCGCCTTGTTGGGGGAAGGCGCCGTGTCAGGATAGGGCAGGCCCGCGATGACGTATTGCGACTTGTCCACCAGGGGAAAGCCGCCTCCCGGTTGATTGCTCCCCTTGCCGCCGCCGATCCAGACCAGGAGGGGCACGGGTTTGGCAGGATCAAACGACTCTGGGATACGGACATTGCACGCAGCCGCCTCCCCGTTGTGATCCTTGGGCAAATCAGGAAAAGTCAGCGTGACCGTCGCGCCCGGCTTGAGGCGGGCATCCGTCGCCAGTGTCACCTTGGCCGCAACACCTCCAGCCAGCGCTCCCGGACTCTGCCAGGATTGCACAAACTGCTGGTCTTCCGGTGACAGGAGATTCACGGCCAGCGTGAACTCGCGGCCATCTGCCCGGCGGATCCTCACCTGTTCCCCTTGTTTGGCCACAATCTCGGCCTCAATCACCCGCCCTGACTTGTCTTTAAAGGCTCTCGCATGACCACATGGCGTCAACAGCGCCAGAAGGATTCCAGCAAGGCCACCACGAAAAACGACGGTGTTCATGGCTGCTTCCTACCAGAAACTCACCCAATGGGAAGCAAAAAAACCTTTCCTACAGAGAGATGGAACGCGCCGCGTGATCGGACATTCGCTGGCATCCTTCAGGCTACATTCATGATCCGGGTTTCCGGAGGCATCAGTCGCTATGCTCCCTCAACTGTCCGGCTACTGGCTGCGAGGCCTCCGGCAACAACTCACAGCACGAGAGCCCAAAGCCTCGCCTCGCAAACGAATCACCGCTTACCTCTTCCCGCTCACCATTTACCGGCCTGCCGAACTTCCGACTCCACCACAGCCCACGCATTGTGGTTGTGGATGGACTCATAGTTTTCCGCTTCTACACGGAACCAGGTGATACGGGAATCCTCCTTGGCCTTCAAAGCCACGTTTCGAACGAGGTCTTCCACAAACACCGGATTGTCATAAGCCCGTTCTGTGACGAGCTTTTCATCTGGACGCTTGAGCACGCTGTAGAGTTCACAGCTCGCACTGGATTCCACCAGCTCGATGAGATCCTCAATCCAGACCGGTTCGGTAAACCGGACCGAAAAAGTCACCATTCCGCGCTGGTTATGCGCCCCCCGTTCACTGATCGCCTTGGAGCAAGGGCAAAGAGTGGCCACTGGGACCTCTACCGTGGCCACGAAATCCACGTTCTGCCCTTGGGCATTCACCTGAAAATTCACCCCGTAGTCGAGCAAACCCTCTGCCCCGGTGGCAGGTGCCTTCTTGGTGCGGAAATACGGGAATTTGAACTCCACATGCGCCTTCTCTGCGTGAAGTTTTGCCAGAAGCTCTCTGGGCATCCCTGCAATGTCTGAGACGGTCAGCACGTGCCCGTGAGCGTGCAGCACCTCCACAAACCGACTCATGTGGGTACCCTTGAAATGGTGGGGCAGATCCACCGCCAGGGAGACGACAGCCACTGTGCTCTGCTCCGCGTGATCACGGTCCCGAATCTTCAGTGGAAACCTGAGGTTCTTGACGCCGACACGATCAATGGGAATCCCCCGAACGTCGCGTTGGTTTTGGGTGTCGTGCAGCATGGTCAGAGGCAAGCGAGAGGAAACGACACCACGACCGTCGTGGCATCAGAACAAAAAACGCTCCAGCCGCCAAGCCGGAACGTTTTTCTTGAAAAAGAAACCGTGACGGGAAATTCCCGATCAGGGCATGAGATTCAGGGAGCGGGCGCGCTTGATTTCGCGGGTGATGGTGCGGTGCACGTAGGCGGACACACCGGTCACACGACGAGGAAGGATTTTGCCGGTCTCAGTGGCGAACTTGGCAAGAATCTCAGGATGCTTGTAGTTCAGCTTGTCCATCGGGATGTCCATCCGGCGGCGCGGGAGCTTGCGGTTGGCGCGGCGGAAGGCGGAGAGACGTTCGCGGGTCTTGGGTTGCATAGCAGTGGTCTGGGCAGAGCGGCGTTCAGCTTAGCGAATTTCGCGGTGAAGCGTCCTGCGCTTGAGGAAGTGGTTGAACTTGACCTTTTCCAAACGGCCAGGCGTGCGCACGCTCTTTTTGTTGCGCGTGGTCACGTAGCGTGAGGTCGGCATTCCTGCCGCCTTGGCTTCGGTGCATTCGAGGATGATGATGTCGCGGGGCATAAACGGGGCGCTAAATTGTCCTACTCCTTCATGAAGTCAAGCGAGGATTCGTTCTGATTGTTGTTTGCGGGACGATCTTCGTCCTCGCCGTCCTCACCTTCTTCCCCGTCTTCCTCAAGTCCGAAGACCGAGCGGACAGGCGCGCGACGGAGGCGGCCACCCATCTGGTCGCGCTCAATCTGCTCCTGCATCTCCCGGGTGTAGCGGGCGTATGGCAGGGCCTCAAGGCGCTCGTCGTTGATCTTCTCGCCGGAAAGTTCGCAGACGCCATAGACACCCTGGCCCACGCGGTCGAGCGCTTCGTTGATTTCGTAAAGTGCGTCCTGTTCCTTGCTGAGCATGCTCAGGGCGAAGTCGCGGTCATAGGCATCACTGCCCGCATCGGCCATGTGCATGCCCCCCACGGAAGCCTCGCTACCCTCAGGGCGGTTCCGGAGGCTGTCCTTGGCCACGATGTCCATGGATTCCAGCAGAGCGCTGCGCAACTCGATGAGACGCTGCTGCTGTTTTTTGATGAAAGGAGGAAGCTTGGTTGGGTTGTAGGCCTGCTTGATCACCACTTCGGGAGCGGAGTCCAGGATGGGCTTTTTGATCTTCGGGGGGGGCACAGGCTTGCTGGGCGGAGCAGGAGCCGTCAACGGAGTATTGGACTTCGTCGCGGTCTTCGGCTTGGCCGCCTTGGGGGCAGGTGAGGCTTCTTCCTTCGGAGCGGGAGCTTCAGCCTTGGCCTTCGTTGCTTTGGGGGCGGGAGCGGGCGCGTCTTCGGCAACGCCCTCTGCTTTCACTGCGGCTTTTTTCTCAGGGGCCTTGGCATCCTTGGCCTTAGAGGTTGTGGCGGTGGCTTTTTCGGTTGTAGGGGTCGCTGATTTTTTCACGCTGGAAGGAACTGGGGTGCCCGCTGCTGAAGGGGTCGGATTGGCCTTGGGGTCAGCGGGTTTCTTGGATGGTTGAGGGGCAGGAGTGCCCTTGGATGCAGCCGGTGCACTCTTCTTTTTCTCAGGCGGCGCTTTGACACCGGTTTCCTGCTTTTTGTTCGTTGCGACTTTGGGGGCAGGGGCTGACTTGGCCCCATTCTTGGCGTCCGCCGCGGTGTTTTTCGAAGGTTTCGTGGCCATGGCAGTGAGGAATGAAGTGCGCAAGCCGGGAGCCTGCACTCTCTCCAAACGACCTTTGTATCCAAACACGGGCCGCTGAAAAAAGTGGCGCGGATTGTAACGGCTCTTGACGCCGGTGCAAGCTATTTAAATTATACGCCCTCAGCGCCATGAGAGGTTTTGTTTTTTGCAATGCCGCCGCCCAACAGCCCCCTGAAGGGACTCCTGGAGTGTCCCAAAGCGCCTGATGCGGGCAAAATGAGGGACTGTCCGGCAGGATGGAAGCATGGAAACCGCTGCTGTGGGGTGCCCGGGTCCGCGTCTTTCATGTTGGCCGACCTGATCCGATCCACCTCCCCAAGCAGGACATGATAAACAGTCTCCATGTCGTCGCTCAAAGACTCCGCTCCTGCTCCCACTTGGCCACCTAGTTCTTTGTTGAAATCCGCCCATTCCCCTGCTTAACACTGCAAGTGTGAAGATATTCGAATGCATCCACGCACTGAAGGCCCTGGGCGAGGAAACGCGCATTCGCATCGTGCAGATGCTGCTCGAGAAAGAACGCAGTGTGAACGAGATCGCTGAGACACTGGCCATCACGCAGTACAACGTCTCCAAGCATCTCCGCGTGCTGCGCGAAGCAGGCTTGCTGGAAATCAAGAAAGAGGGGCAGCAACGCTTCTACTCACTGGCGGAAGACTTCCAATCCCACCTCTCCAAAAACGACAACGTCCTGGATTTGGGTTGCTGCACCTTCCGCTTCGACAAAACAGCAAAATAATCTGCCAGCCACCGGATGGACGGAAGTTGCGCTATTTCGCTTGCCACCAAAAGCGAATATATGCTCAATTGCGCACTCATGAAAATTTTCTCACTCCTGACTGCACTAGCCATTGCGGGATCTTTCGTCTCCACGGCCGCGGCAGACACCCTCAAGATCAACGGCTCCACCACCGTGAATCCAGTGGTGGCAGAAGCCGCTGAGATTCTGCGCGCCGAGAACCAGCTGGACATTCAAGTGGACACCCAGGGAGGCAGCGCAGGCGGCATTTCCATGCTGGCAGACGGCCTCGTGCAACTGGGGATGATTTCCAAACACATCAGTGACGACGACAAGGCCAAGCATCCAAAGGTGAATTTCGTGGAGAACACCATCGGTGTGGACTCCGTGGCCATCATCGTCTCCAAAGACGTGTGGGACAACGGGGTGCGCGCCCTGTCCAAACAACAGCTCCAGGACATCTACGAAGGCAAGATCACGAACTGGAACCAGTTGGGTGGAGCCAAGTCCCAGCGCATCGCCTTCTTCAACAAAGAGCCAGGTCGCGGCACATGGGAGGTGTTTGTCCATTGGGTCTATGGCAGCCCCAAAGCGGCCCCGCAAGTGAGCTTCCCCGAAGTGGGCGGCAATGAAGAGACCCGCAACAAGGTTGCCAGCACTCGCGGCGCGATGTCGCAGCTTTCCGCCTCATGGGCTGACGGCCAGAAAGTCTTCGCCCTGGCCATGGTGCTGGAGGATGGCCGCAAGGTGGAGCCCACCAACGACAACATCGCCAACAAAACCTACCCGCTCAGCCGCCCGCTGACGGTTCTCTCCAACGGTCCGGTCACAGGTACTGCCAAGACCATGCTGGACTTCCTCCTGAGCGACCGCGGTCAGGCTCTCCTTCCCAAACACGGCTACATGAATCTCAAGGCAGTAGGCGGGCAGAAATACTGAACCATCCGGCTGTAAGCTTCCAGGTCTCAGCCCGCCATCGCCCTTTCACATTCCCACGTCCGCCGTGAGACCCTCGTCGGACTTTGCGCAGACACGGATAGCACCACTCATGACAAAAACGCTCAGCTGGATTTTCAGCCACCTGGCCATCGCCACCATGGGGCTGCTCCTGGGCATCTTCATCTGGCAGAGCGCGCCCGTCTGGAAGCATGAAGGATGGGGCTACGTGCTAGAGAAAAAGTGGTACTTCCGCCAGCACGAGTTCGGCGCGCTGCCCATGGTGTACGGCACCTTGGTCGTCTCGTTCATCGCCCTGGTCCTCGCCGTTCCGGTCGGCTGGGGAGCAGCGATCTTCATTTCAGAATACCTGCCCCGCCGCCTCCGCATGGCGGCAAAGGTCCTGATCGAACTCCTCGCCGGCGTTCCTGGAGTCATCTATGGTCTGCTTGGCATCCTGCTGCTGCGCGACTGGGTGTATGACAGCTTTGAAAAATTTGAGCCTCTGAGCGGCGATACGTTGCTGACAGCTGGCATCCTCCTTGCCGTGATGATCCTGCCCACAGTGGTGACGCTCAGTGACGACGCCTTGAGGAGCATCCCCTCCACCCAGAGACTGGCGGCCCGGGGCCTGGGTCTGACGCGAGCCGAATCGATCCTTTTCATCGTCGTACCGCAAGCAAGACGTGGCCTCGGTGCCTCCGTGCTCTTGGCCTTGGGACGGGCCATGGGCGAAACCACCGCCGTCTTTCTCGTGGTGGGACGGCAGGACAACAACCTGCCGGACAACTGGCTCTCCCTCCGCGCCTGGCTGGACTCTGGCCAGACCATCACCAGCAAGCTGGTGAGCTCTGAGACCAACATTGCCTATGGCGACGCGATCCACTGGGGTGCCATCGTGGGGCTGGGCCTCATCCTGCTGGTCATGACAGGTGCCGCCACCCTGGTGGGAACCGCCTTCGCCCGCAAACCTCATGCGTAAGCTCCTCGATGCTGCGACAGCCCTGGTCGCCTTTGCCTGCGCCCTGCTGGCCCTGGCCCTTTTGGGCGGACTGGTTTACCTGATCGTTCAGAAAGGTGGCCCCGCCATTTCCTGGGGCTTCTTCACCGAGCAGATCCGCCTCGTGGGCGCTGCGGGCGGCATCTTCTGGAACCTCATCGGCACCCTCATCCTCCTGCTGACCGCCTTCCTGGCCAGCGCCCCCATTGCCATTGCGCTGGCGTTGATGGAACGCGTCTGGCTGAACGGCGACACCAGCCGCCGCATCCTGACGACCGGGCTCTATGCCATCAATGGTGTGCCCAGCATCGTGTTCGGCATCTTTGGTTTTATCGTGCTGGTGCAGTGGTGTGGGTGGGGCAAGTCCTGGCTCGCCGGCGGACTCATCCTGGCCATGGTCATTCTCCCCACCGTCACCGTGGCGCTGGTGGAGAGGCTCAAAGCCATCCCCATGAAGTATGTGGAGGCCGCCGCTGGCCTGGGGCTCTCCCGCGCTCAGATCGTCTGGGCGGTGCTCCTCCCTCAATCCTGGGGTGGCCTGATCACGGGCAGCTTGCTGGGCCTGGCCCGCGCTGCGGGGGAAGTCGCCCCCATCATGTTCACGGCAACGATCTTCGCCGGAGCCACAATGCCCCAGGCGATCAAGGAAAGCCCGGTGCTCTCGCTCCCCTATCACATCTTCATCCTCGCTCAGGACTCGTTTGACCCCGGCGTCGGCTCCAAGCTCTGGGGCTCTGCCCTCGTTCTCCTTGGCCTTGTATTTTCCCTCAGTCTCGCCGCCCTGCCCACCCGCTTGCGGATTCACGAAGAAGCCCATCATGGATAAGCGCCCCCACATCCTCCAAACGTTCGCGCTCTCCGTCACTGCCAACCGCCGGGCGCTGGTTCGAGATGTTTCCATCAACATTGCGGAGCACCAGGCGTTCGGGCTCATCGGTCCCTCTGGCGCTGGCAAGAGCACCCTGCTGCGCGCGCTGAACCGGCTCACCGACCTTGTCCCCGGATTGAATGTCACGGGAGATGTCCAGCTGCACGGCCAGTCGATCTTCAACTCCAGCATGGATGCAAACGCCCTCCGCGCCCGCGTGGGCATGCTCTTCCAGCAGCCGGTCGTGTTCCCCGCATCCATCGTGGACAACGTCCTCTTTGGTGCGAGACGCCTACAGAGCCTCAGCAAATCTGCCAAGGCAGAGCTGGCAGAATCCGCGCTTCAAGAGGCTGCACTGTGGAGCGAGGTTAAAGATCGCCTCAAATCCCCGGCCTCACAACTCTCCGTGGGCCAGCAACAACGCCTCTGCCTGGCGCGCACGCTCGCCACCAAGCCAGAGGTGATCCTCATGGATGAACCCACCAGTGCCCTGGATCCCCGAAGCACCGAGGCCATTGAAACCCTCATAAAAAGGCTCAAGTCCCGCCACACCATCGTGCTGGTGACGCACAACCTCCGCCAGGCGCGCAATGTCGCCGATCACCTCGCTTTCATCGGAGTCCGCGATGGTGTTGGGCAGTTGTTGTGCTCCGGCAGCGTGGACTCCGTGCTGGGCCGCACGGATGTGGCCGAGATGGACGAATACGTGTGTTGCCAGTGAGAGGGAGAGGGACGAGGGAAAAGCCAGGCTCCTGAGATCCCTCCTTCGTGGTCAGTTGCTGAGGATTGCTTCATCCCAGTCTTTCCAAACAGGATCAAATCCCCGCTTGGAGAGCACCGCAGCAATCTCCTCGGGGCTGCGATGGTCGGAGATGTCAAACTGTCCCGTGGCTTCGTCTTCGGGCTTGTGTTCGGCCAGCTCCACCCGTCGACCGCGCACGGTGAGGTGCAGATCTTCCCGCCCCTGACCGGTGTAACCGCCGGGCTCGGTATGACTGCCAGCGCTCATCGTGGTGATGCCGATGGGGATCAAAGCGTCGCGCAAGGCCGCAGACTCCCGCGTGCTCATAACGATGCCCACCTGTGGGAAACACAAGCGGAAGGCGCAGAGCAGTTGGATGAAGCGGGCATCATCCACGGGATACTTCGGCTGGAATCCACCGGCGGCGGGACGCAATCTCGGAAACGCGATGGTGTACGAGGCCTTCCAACCGTGATTCTGCATGTACTCCAGATGGGCGGCCAGCCCGAGAGCTTCCGTCTTCCAATCCGCCAGGCCCAACAAGGCTCCCAGGCCCATGCGGCGGAACCCGCCAGCGTAGCCGCGCTCCGGGCACTCCAGACGCCAGTCGAAATCCCGCTTGGGGCCCATCGTGTGGTACTCCTGATAAGCCGTACGGTCGTAGGTCTCCTGATACACCACGAGACCTTCCGCCCCCTCATGCACCATGCGCGCATATTCAGGCTGTTCCATGGGACCTACTTCGATACCGATGGTCGGCACAAAGGGCTTCAGCACCCGGATGCACTCCTCAAGATACCCGTTGGAAACAAACTTGGGATGCTCCCCTGCGACCAGCAGGATGTGGCGGAAGCCCAGCCCAGTGAGGTGTTTGGCCTCTTTGATCACCTGGTCCATTGTGAGCGTGACCCGGAAGATCGGATTATCACGGGAGAACCCGCAATAGGCGCAGTTGTTGACGCACTCGTTGGAGAGATAGAGCGGCGCAAACAACCGCATCGTCCGGCCGAAATGCTGACGCGTCAGAGCAGCAGCCTCTGCCGCCATGGCCTCAAGCTGCCGGGGTGACTTGGGTTCCAGCAGGCTCAGCAACTTGCGCAGCAGCGGCGATTTCCGCTCAGGCAGCGCATTGAACGTTTCAACAAATGACACAGGACGGGGAGATGGAGAAAGGATGAAAACTGGGGCGGGTAATGGCGCTCAGGCCGTTTCCGGCCAATTCATGTCATCGGGATAATAACGCCTGCGGAACAGCGTCTGATGCTCGGGAAGCTCCTTGAGCAGCTCAGTATTTGGGAAAGAGCCCAGCCACACGCAGGACGGTGGCCAGTCCGGACGCTGGGGAAATTTTTCGTTCAGCTTGTCGTGAATGCCCTTGATGGCGGCGTCCTGAAGATGGCCCTCCACCTCTACAAAGAACATGTACTCAAAGTCCCGCTCCACCCGCGGGAACGGGTAGATGATCGAAAGGAAGACCTTATGCTCACTGATGACTCCCAGCGCATCATAGAGCGTGCCCGTTTCATTGGGCAGGCTCAGCAGAAAACACGTCTTGTTCAGGCTTTTCTCCACGTCCTTCACGTTGGCACTGTCCATCCGCTGGATGAGTTTCTTCTCGCCGAGAATCCAGAAGCGCGTGAAGCCGTTGGAATAGTCTGAAAGGCTGCGGGTTTGCTCCAGGCCGAGCTGATGATCGTGTTCCAGCTCCGCCAGATCCACTGCCCTCAGACTGCCGGAATACACTTCCAGAGCCTCACGGGAGGCGATCGCGGCCACAGAGGGATTGGCCACCGCTTCCAGCGTCGCGGCACCGGTGCTCTCCGTCTGCTCCACCCGGATTTCCAGATGGTCCTTGATCCGTTGGAGCGTCTTGGAGCACTGGCGCAAGGCGCTGGGATGGCTGCGAATGACATCGATGCCAATCAGGCCGCCACTCTGGCTCATCAGGAAGTGCTGGATGGGTAGCAACTCCTCCCACACCACAAAGGTGCGCCGCTGGCGGGGCGTCTCAAAGAGGCGCTCCAACTCCTTGACCGACTCGACGATGATGCCGTCGAGCGTGTTCTCGATCGCGATGACGCCAAAGTCGATGTCTCCCCTCGCCTGTGCGGCAATGATCTCCGGATGAGAAGAGAAAGCCACGGGTTCGAAGACCGTCCCCATGGCATCGACCCGGCCGCTATAGTGCGCCGCAAATCGCGCCGCCGCCGTGTAGCCGTTGGTAAGCCGGGCCGGCCGGAGGAAGCCGATGCGAGGGCGGCTGGGAGGAGAAACGACGTCACTCATGATGTGCACTCAGGCCACCGACAACAGGGCATAGTTGCGCCTGCCCTTGCGCAGCAAGACGTAGCGACCGTGCAGCGTGCGGTCCACCGCGAGGCGGTCCGTCGCAGCGGTGGCGCGGTCTCCGTTCACGTACACCCCGCCCCCTTCCACGTCCTTCCGCGCCTGCCCCTTGCTCTGCGAGAGCCCGGAGAGCACCAGCGCTTCCACCAGCGGCAGACCTTCGCCGCCCAGCTGGTCCGCAGTCACCGTGGCATTGGGCACTTCTTCGCTCAAGGTCTGGAGCGTGGAGGCGGAGATGCCTTCGAGACTGCCTCCGAAGAGGATCTCGCTGGCTCGCACCGCATCGCTCGTGGCCTGCTCGCCATGGATGAGCGTGGTGATGGACCGGGCCAGAGCCTGGTGCGCCTTGCGCGCCCCTGGATTGGTCTCGTGCTCCGCCTCCAGGGCACGGATCTCGTCATGCGGCAGGAAGGTGAAGAACTTCAGGTACTTCACCACGTCGCGGTCGTCGCTGTTGATCCAGAACTGGTAGAACTTGTAGATGCTCGTCTTCTTGGGATCAAGCCAGATCGCCCCGCCCTCAGACTTACCAAACTTGGTGCCGTCCGACTTCGTGATGAGTGGCATCGTCAGGCCGTAGGCGTGACGCCCCAGCTTCTTCCGCACCAGATCAATGCCCGTAGTGATGTTGCCCCACTGGTCAGAGCCACCGATCTGCAGCTCGCAACCGGCCACCTGGGCCAGATGGAAGTAGTCGTAGGACTGGAGCAGCATGTAGCTGAACTCCGTGTAGCTGATGCCCACGTCGCGGTCTTCCATGCGGGCACGGACACTCTCCTTGGCCACCATCTGGTTGACCGTGAAGTGCTTGCCCACATCGCGGAGGAAGTCCAGGTAGGAGATGGGCCCAATCCAGTCCGCGTTGTCCATCAGGCGGGCCGGATTCACGGGCGAGTCAAAGTCCAGCAGCTTGGCCAACTGGGGGCGCACCGCCTCCACGTTGGCTTTGATCTGCTCCTGCGTGAGCAACTGGCGCTCAGCGGATTTCCCGCTGGGATCGCCAATGGAGCCGGTGGCCCCACCGGCCACAGCGATGGGGTGGTGCCCGGCAAGTTGGAAACGGCGCAAGGCCAGGAGCGGCACAATGTGCCCCACATGCAGGGAATCAGCCGTCGGGTCGAAGCCACAATACAGCGTGATGGCCTTGGCCGCCAGCCGGTCAGGCAGCGGGAGCAAATCGGCACGCGACTCCGGAACACTGGTGAAATCTGCCACCAGGCCCCGGAACTGTAGGTCTTCGAAGATGTTCATGGGCACAAAATAGACTGAGGGAGCCCGCAAGATGGGACGGGAGGCCAGAGGCGTCAAGCCGGGGCCAAGGCGTCTTTGCGAGGGAGACTGGCAGCGGCTATCTGCCCGCTTTCTCGCAGTACAGAGCAATCCCGTCCGCGCACATCGCGGCATTGTTGGCTGACTCAAAGAGGTGCCACTCGGCGATGCCAGCCCCGCTTTTGACCGCCACCTCATGCTCCGCCGCAGTGAAGGCCTCCCTCAGAGCATCCCCTCTCAGCCCTTGGTCCCGAAGGGCCTGGACGCACTCATGCACCTGATGCACCCGCAGACTGTACTGGGAGAGATGTCTTGCGACATCCGTCACCTCGCCGAAGTGGGTGAGATAGAGCCTGGCAAAACCCATGGAGTGCAGGCGCTCCAGAGACTCGTCGTACGCCACGGGATCAAACTGCGGCGGCGCGGCCGTGACACTCAGGTACGGGCACCGTGGCAGCTTCATCCCCGCCACATCCCCGGTGAAGCAACCATCCCCCAGCGCATACGCGAGGTGATGCCGGGCATGCCCCGGTGTGTCGAGCGCGATGAAGTGATCCCGGCGGCCCAGCTTTACCTTGTCTCCATCCTGAAGTGCAACCACACGCTCCGCTGGTGCCGGCAGGATCTCGCCCCACAGCGTGTGCATGCGGTCGCCATAGATCCTCTGGGCGCTGGAGATGAGTTTCTCTGGATCAATCAAATGAGGCGCTCCTCTGGGGTGCACATAGACCGTCACCCCCTGTTGCGCCCACCACCCGGCCGCACCGGAGTGATCCAGGTGTATATGCGTCACCAGCACCTTCTTCACATCCTTTGGCTGAAAACCAAGACGTCCGATGCCCTCCAATAACGCTGGCAAAGTGGATCCCGGCCCCGTTTCCACCAGCGCCAGCTCGCCATCAGATTCCACCAGATAGGCCGCAATGATCTCCGGCAGCCCCTGAAAGTGAAGGTCAATCGTGTGCACTTGCATCGTGCTCTGTCCCTTGCCTTCGATCACGCGAAGATGCAACCCCTGCTTGCCCCACTTCGATCGCCCCACTTCTATTACGCAAAAAAACGCCAGCATTCGTGGATGCTGGCACCATGTCATCCCCAACCAGAATCACCCTCTGTGCTCTCTGTGACTCTGTGGTTAATTCCTCAACCCCCGCTTACCTCATCGCCTCCAACCGCTTCCGCAGCAGATCCTTCTGGCTCGCGCCGCCGATCTTCGCCTGGGTATCCGTGATCCACTTCTGCTCCAGCTCGTTCTTGGTGGGGCGCTGCACCTGGTAGTACACGCCGAACTTCCCTGGGGCCAGGTTCTCGGCCAGCTTGAAGGCTGCGCCTTCGTCCGTCACATCGTGCTGGGTTTCGTCCACGGTCTCAAACGTGCCGCCCTTGCGGGGCGTGCTGTCGTCAAAGGCACCGGCGTAGAACATGACGCACTCGCTCAGGCACTCCACGACGCTGAACCCGTCGTGCAGGATCGCCCGCTCAAACATCTGCTCCATGTGCTTCACCTGCGCCGCATGCGTGCGGGCGATAAAGGTGGCCCCGCTGGCCAGGAGCTGTTTCATCGGGTTGATGGGCCGGTCCACGGAACCGGTCGGATCGGTCTTGGACTTGAAGCCGATGGGTGAGGTGGGGCTGGTCTGCTTCTTGGTCAGACCATAAACGAAGTTGTCCATGATCACGTAAGTGAGCTTCACGTTCTTCCGGGCAGCATGGTTCAGGTGATTGCCTCCAATGGAGAAGCCGTCGCCATCGCCGCCGAAGACAAACACATGCACATCCGGCCGGCTCAGCGAGATGCCGGTGGCCAGGGGCAGAGCCCGGCCATGGATGAAGTGGATGCCGTGCGTGTTCATGAAATACGGAAACCGGCTGGAACAGCCGATGCCCGCCACACAGACAATTTTCTCATGCGGATACTGCAGCTTCTCCAGCACCCGGTAGAAGATGTTGAGCACGGCGAAGTCCCCGCAGCCGGGACACCATGTCGGGTGGTCGGCGGTCAGGGCCTTTTTCGTGAGCCGGTCCTCGGGCTCGGTGACGGTGGCGGAAGGAAGGACGGTGGACATGGCAGTGAGGAAGTGGAAAGTGGTTTAAGGAAACATCGTTCATCAGGTCCCGGATCAGCCGGCCCCGGCGAGGTGCTTCTCCACCCCGGTCACAATCTCGCGGATGCGGAAGGCCAGACCATCCGTCTTGCAGAGGGACTTGATGGCGGGATTGCAGTAGCGCGCCCTCAGCAGCGTGGCCATCTGGCCGTAGCCGTAGGCACCGTAGTCATTCATCTCCACCACCACGATGTGCTCGTAGCGGTTGAAGATGGTTTCCAGCCCGTTGGGCAGCGGATGCAGGTGACGCAGGTGCAGCGCCCCCACCTTGAAGCCCTCCGCCGGAAGGCGGTCGGCGCTCTCCTTGATAGGCCCGTAGGTGCTGCCCCAGCCTACGATCAGGACATCCCCCTCCTGATGCCCGTGCACCTTGGGCAGAGGAAACTCCGCCGCCGCATCAATGAGTTTCTGCCGGCGTTTTGCCGTCATCTGGCTGTGCATCTTGGGGCTGCCACTGGGATGGCCCCACTCATCATGCTCCAGCCCAGAGATGACTGGATACTTGCCGCTACTCATGCGCGAGCCGGGCGGAGCATGGTGCGTGGTGCGATCCAACGGGTAGGGACGATAGTCTTCGCGTCGCGTGGAAAGATCAATATGGGGCTCCACCCAGTGGACATCCAGGTCTGGCTCGGCAAAGGCCTCAATGCGACTGCTCAACGCCTGGTCACTCAGAATGATCACCGGGCAGGAGTACTTGCGGGCCAGCCGCCCGGCCTCCAGCGCGATGTAGAAGCAATCTTCCACATCTTGCGGGGCGAGCACGATGCGCGGACAATCCCCATGGCTGCCGTAGATGGCCTGCATGAGATCGCTCTGCTCCACGCTCGTGGGCAGGCCGGTGGAGGGCCCACCGCGCTGCACGTTGATCACGATGATCGGCAGCTCCGCCATGCTGGCATAACTCAACGCCTCCATCTTCAAACTCAACCCCGGTCCGGCACTGCCCGTCACCGCCAGATGACCGGCAAAGGCCGCGCCCAGCGTCATGCTCACAGCCGCGAGCTCATCCTCGGCCTGCACATAGATGCCACCGTACTTGGGCAGCTCTGTGCGAAGAGATTCCATGATGGACGACCAGGGGGTGATGGGATAGGCCGCGCCGTATCGCACCCCGGCGGCGATGAGCCCCGCCGTCAGCATCTGATTGCCATCCGTGCTGATGCGATGGCCGTCACCTGCCTCTCCATGCTCAAAGGCAAATCTCTCCAGATCCCCCACTTCATAGGCAAAGCCCGCGTCAAAGGCGAGCATGGCGTTCCGCAGCACGCTCTCATCCTTCTTGCCGAACTGCCGGCTGACGATGCCGATGAGCTTCTCCTTGTCGAGGTTGAACACCGCACACACCAGGCCCAGGACAAACATGTTCTTTCCACGATCCCTCGTGGAGCCGCCGACCGCCTCCACCGTGGCAGCAGTGAACGGAATGCCGAGGTGTTTGATGCCGCGCTCATGGCGCACCTCCTTCACCTCGCCGCTGTCATAGAGACAGACGCCTCCATCACGCAACGCGCCCAGATGGCTGTCATAACTGTGCTGATAGAAGGCCACCAGCACGTCTGCCTCATCGCCCGCATGCAACACCTCCCCGGAGCCTATGTGCACCTGAAAGATGGACGGCCCGCCACTGATCGTGGAAGGAATGGTCATGTAGGTCATGACCTCCTGGGCCGTTCGTCCGGCAAGCCGAGCCAGGAAGCCACCGATGGACTGGATGCCATCCTGTGAATTGCCCGCGAAGCGAATGACCGCGTTGCGGAGGGAATGCGGGGCATGGAGGCCCGGCGACATCGGTGTGGATGCAGGTTTCGCTAACATGTGGTTGTGGAATGCGTGCGAATTCGCATGCAATCTGATTAGAGATGGAAATGCAATACTGGAATTGCGGTGAGTCGCCTTTTGTATCTTTCAGGAAAGAATTGCGCCGCCTTGGGCGTTGCGACCTGCTCCACGCCTGTGTAAAGCCCAAAACCTCGCTTTCCCCCGACAGGCCGGGGCTGCCGCCTGCCCCCAAGACAGGCCAGGTAATTTCATTTATCCCCGCAACTCGCCGTCCATTTTTCCGGGCCATTTGAGGTCCTGTCTCAACATTTCTCCCTTTCTACAGACAAAAGTCCGCGCCCGTGCCGCTATCCCCGTGAATCACCTCACGCCTGCGTGGACGCCACCCCCTCAATCTCAACCACCTCCTGGAACTCGTGGCTTGGCCAACGCTCCCGCCAGTTCCTGCTCTTCGCCCGGTCTCAGACGCGGTGCGAGGCGGACGCGCACGACGTTCTTCAGGATTCCCTCGTGGAGACGTGGCGGCGAGCCGGACACAAGGCACCGGACGACGCCCTGGTGTACGCCACCATCCGCCGCCGGGCCATTGATCTCTTTCGCAGCACGGAACGGCGGCAACGCCGGGAACAGACTGCCTATGAAATCCTGTGGCTGGACCAGCCAGCGGACGGCTCCGGCATCGACCCCGACCTGGACGAAGCCGTCCAGCGCCTGCCCAATCACCTGAGGGAGGTGCTCATCGTCCGGATCTGGGGCGGGCTGACCTTCCAGCAGATCGCCCTTTCTCTGGACATTCCCGCTGACACCGCCGCATCCCGCTACCGCTATGCCCTGGACCATCTGCGCAAGGCGATGAAACAAGCTGAGGGCAACCGGCCCGCCTCCCCCCATTTGACATGAACATCGAAGATGACGAACTCGAGCGCCGCCTCCAGCCCCTCCAGCCTGCGGCGGTCCCTGAACCCCTGGCCGCACGGCTTCAGCAGGCCCAGCCGAAACGGCCTCACTGGTGGCACCTCACTGCGGCCATGGCTGGCGTGGCAGTGCTTTTTCTCGGATTTCTTCCTCCTGAAGAGGTCACCTCCCCCGCGCCCACTCTCGTTTCCCCTGTCACTGCCCAAGCCCCTGCTGAACCCCTCGAAGACCTGCGGGTCTTCCTCCCGATCGAGCAGACCAGCACTCTGGTGAAAGTGGAAAAGGTGGGCGTTCTCGAGACTGACCCCGAGCGACCCATCCAACTCATGCGCACCTTCTGGGTGGATGACGTGACTTACCGTGGTGACGACGGCGTCAGCACCTTCCAGCGCCAGGAATCGCGCACAGAGATCATCCCCGTAGCCCTTCAGACCTACTAGCCAGCCCTGACATTTCGCCATCCCCCGCCTTCCTCGATCCTATGAAAACACCACGCTTTGTATTTGCCGGGCTGCTCGCCTGCTCCCTGCCGCTGCCGTTTGTCTCCGCTCAGGAGGAAACGATCTTCGTCCCCGACAATGCCGGGACGGTGCCCCCCTTCATCCACCAACCGGCGGACACCCAGCCGACTCTCCCGCCTGAACTGGAAAGAGAATTCCTCCCCGTGCTGGCCGCAGCGGGACCAGATTCACCCGAAGGCCCCGTGCCCACGAGAGGTGCCAGGGAGTTCTCCATCAAGATTTCCCCTCCCGAAGAAGGGCAGACAGAAGCCGAGGTTCATATCCACAGGGATGGCGAAGAAATCATCCGCCGCGTGAATGTGGGCAATGCCCGCAAAGTTTTGATCGGCGGGGGCAAGATGCTCGCCGAGCGACTGCCGGGGCCTCACGGGCTGGCGATCGCGGGCGTTCCCGCCCTTCCCGCTGCGCCAGCCACCCCTCCGGTGGCCACGACCTGGCTGGGAGTCGCCACCGATGAAGCACCAGAGGAGGTGCGAGCCCAGCTGCCGCCCCTGACCGCTGGCACTGGCATCCTCGTCCGCAGCGTGGTGCCAGACAGCCCCGCGGCCAAAGCTGGACTTCAGCGCTACGACATCCTCGCCAAGCTGGATGACCAGTTGCTGGTGAACCCTTCCCAACTGCGCGCTCTCGTCTCGGGGAAGAAGGAGCAGGACACCATCAAGCTGACCGTCTTCCGAAAGGGCATCGATCTGGTGCTGGAGGTGAAATTGGGCATCCGCCTGGGAGGAGACGATCCGTGGAGCGTGTCCTCCTTTGTGACGAACACCCCGAGCGTGGCCGGTGCCTATATGGACCCTCTCATTTTCCAGACCAGGGCCCTCGTGGTGGATTCCAAAGGCAACGTCATCACCGCCACCACGGATGGGAGCCACGCTCCAGTGGAGCTTGAGCGGGTGCAGGAAGCCTTGAAGAAAGCCGGCGTTGGAGCCGACGTGATCAAGTCCGTGGAGAAGAATCTTGTGGACGTTCGCAAGCAGCTGGAGAAGTCCAAGACAGACCTGGAGCGCAACAAGTCCGAGACTCTGAAGAGACTGGAAGAGAGCGCCGAGAATCTCGCCAAAGCTCTGGAAAATGCCCGTGCCGCTGCGGAAAAGGCCCGGAAAGAGGCGGTCGAACGCCTCCATGATGACGCTGGGAAATCACCGGCACAGGAAATAAGACCCTGAGCCCCTTCCCCGCAAGCCTCCCCGGCTCCAGCCTGCCCATGACGCGGAGGCTGGAGTTTTTTGTCCACTCTATTCCGGCTGGGTTTGCGGTGCCCGCCAGGCTTCTTTCATATACCCCTCCAGCTCACTGACGATCCCGGGTTGGAGACTGGCGAGGTTGTTTTGCTCCCCCACATCTTCCTCAAGGTTGTACAGCTGCACTTCCAGAGACTTGGGCTGAACCGGCTGCGGTTTTCCACCTGCGTTTTGACCCATGCGAGCAGTCCCCGTGTTCAGATGAATGAGCTTCCACGGCCACCTGAGCACGGCCCGTTTGCCCCCCTGTTCATCGAAGTTCCAGAAAAGGTATTTGTGCTGCTTTTGCTCCCCATCCTTGCCGGTCAGAGTGGGCACCAGAGAGAGTCCGTCCGTTTCCCCTTCCAGCTTGGCCCCTGCCAAGTCCGCCACGGTAGGCAGCAGGTCCTGGAATCCGGAGACATGTTCACTCTCCCCCCTGGCCTTGATGGCAGCGGGCCAGCGCGCCACGAGCGGCACCCGGATGCCGCCATCCGTCATGCTCCTCTTGATCCCACTGAACGCGCCGTTGGAGTCAAAGAAATCCGAACTGTGCCCACCCTCAGCGTGCGGGCCATTGTCAGAGGTGAACATCACCAGCGTGTTCTGATCCAGGCCCGCTTTTTTCAAAGCCGCAAGCACGGCCCCCACCTGGTCATCCACAAAGCGCATCGCACTCGCAAACCCCTTTTCAACATCCGGCCAGTCCTTGTTCGCATATTCACCATAGGAGGGCACTTCCATGCCGTGCTTCAGCGGCGAATTCTTGCCCGCCTCATTGTTGGCGTGAGGCATGTTCAGGGCATAGTAAACAAAGAATGGCTGCTTGCCCGCAGCCCGGTCCCGCAGGTAGGTCTGGAGTTCATCGGCGATCAATTGCGGAGCAAACTGCCTCCGGCCATCCACGGTGGCGAAGCCAGTGTCTTCATGCCCTGCCTTGCGGCTGCCAGGCTCGGTGACGTTGTTCAGGGCCACCCTCTGCCCGTTGCGGATCAAATAAGTAGGATAGAAATTGTGGGCGTGGCTGGTGTCCACGTAGCCGAAGAAGGTGTCGAACCCCTTGCGGTTGGGATCATCATCGGGGAGCGGTTTCCCCAGACCATATTTGCCGAAGCAGGCCGTGGCATAGCCCGCCTGCTTCAACAGATTGGGCACGGTGACGTCGCTGTCTGGCATGGTCCACAGCCCGTTGCCACGCACCCTGCAGTGCCCCGTGTGCAGCCCGGTCAAGAGAACGCAGCGGGAGGGAGCACACACGGTGCTTCCCGCGTAGTGACGGGTGAGTTTCATTCCCTCAGCCGCCATGCGGTCAATATGGGGAGTCGTGAACGTCTTCTGGCCGAAACAGCCCAGATCACCATAACCCATGTCATCCACGAGGATGTAAATGATATTGGGCCGGTCAGCAGCAACCACCACCGAGGTGCCCGAAATCATCAGGAGCAGCCCCAGAATGCTGGATGCCCAGGACGCGAGTGTGGATCGAGGAGAGAGAAAGGCAAATGTCATCAGCGTTGCGAACGCTGGCGCTTGCCCTCTTGTTTCACGAACAGGGGCTCGATCTTTGCCTGAATGTGCGCAAACGCGCCTTCCAGGCCCTGTTCCTTGTAAACCCGGCCCACCTCAGCCTCCACCATCGTGGGTTGCCCCAATGAGTTGAGAAACTGGTTGCTCGTGAAGCGGCTCTTCAAATCCGCATCCACCTTCCCGTACTGTCGCAAGATCCACGACCGGGCATAGAGCTCCAGCACAGCATCGCCAAGCCAGGCGTCTTCCAGGTGGGGTTTGATGCGATCTTTCACTGCGGGCATGCCCCAGCATTCGCAAAAATTCCTCAAAACTCAAAAAACAAAATTCAGGTCCTTCCTGAAAACAGGGTTTTGGGCTCATCGCCATCTCTTCAATGGGGCAACACCAGCCACCGACATCAAAAAACGTGCCAGCTTTCGCCGGCACGTTTTGGAGGAAGACATCCCGGCCGTCAGTAAGCCCGGACGGTCTGAGTCTCTGTGACCCCTACCGAGGGACTGCGGTAGGTGGTCTGCTCTGTAGTGGTGGTGGTGGTGGTGCGAGTCGGGGGCGCACTCTCTTGCACGGTCTCACAGCTTGTCAGGCACAAAAGGGTTCCCAGAACCGCGGCGACAATCATCAAAATGGATTTCATAAGTTTGGACTCCTGGGGTTACTTGGAGGAATGGGTGGTCATCGATGTCGTTTCCATCGATCTCGACGTTTGGGTTTGACGGGTGGAGCTGCAACTGGTGAGCCAAAGGCCTGCCAGGATCAGGGTCCAGATAAGGGAGGATCGTTTCATCTTGTTTTTGTGGGCACGGACCGATTAACGGTCTGTTGAGGTTTCCGTGGTGGTGGTTTTCTTTCGCTCAATTTCCTGAGTGGGAGCCAGCTTCCCCTTTCGTACCACTACTCGGGAGACTACCATGGAGTCACCCACCTTCGTGTAATAGACCGTGACAGGGACCCCAGTCTTCACCACCGACACATCCACGGGCTTGCCGTCTTCGTCTAGGTAGGTGGTTGTCTTGCCATAGGTGTAGCTGACAGGATCGGGACTGCCTTCCGACTTGATCAAGAACCTTGACTCTCCCCACTCGCTGACAATCCCCGCAGCGTTCATGGCAGACTCCGCAACGATTTGAGCGGCGGCGGAGGAATTCACCACCTGGGCTCTTCCCAGCACGACTTTTGTTGCCACCAGCGATTCTCCTGCCCGGGTGTAGTGGACGGTCACCGGCAGTCCGGATTTCATCATGGCAATTTCCACTGGACTCCCATCCGCATCCACATAGTGAGTTGTCTCACTGGACAGGTATTCCACTGGTGCCTCCCCGGCGGCCTTGGTGATGATAATGGATTGAGCCGAGACTTTGCTGACAATCCCTTCCGATGCTACAGGGGCAATGGTCACTTCCACCAGCTGGGCTTGAGCGTGACTGAACGAAAACAATGCTCCTGAGAACACGATGGTCACGAGGAACTTCCGAGTAATATTGTGCATGGTCCCAACACTCGCTGATGCTCGCGCAGGTCGATATGGGGTGTAACCCTACCGGCTGGGTCACTCTTAACAAACTTCTGGAGACAACGAGAAATTTACGACAGTCTCCAGGTCCTCAATCGAAACCCATGGGCACTTCACCCCATTGGGCATTCCGGCATATCGCTTACATTTCTGGATGAGCACCCACTTCCGTTCATCATCCCGACGGGGAAGCATCGTCATCTTCCTGCTTTTTCTAGCCATCGCCTACCTGTTCAGCTTTGGCCCGGTTCAGGCCCTGTACTCCAGCGGCCGCATTTCCGGTCCCATGCCCAGAGATCTGGTGACGTTCTACAAACCTTTGCAATGGTTCTACTTAAACTCACCCATGGGCGCACCTATGGCCCGTCATGATGCATGGTGGGGTCGCCAGCTTAAGCGCTCCTAGCTTTTTAAACGTTTGCCCGCCTGCCTCCTTCCGATGATGCCCCCCAGGCATTCACGATCTGGTGCAAATACCCAACGAAAAGGGAGAAAACTGGGTCCAATCAGGCAACCGCCTTGTCGTCGAATCAGGGAAAATGCATGAACACAAAAAAATCTTCCCTGTCACAGACCTACCGGGCATCCCTCCGTGAGCATCTCGATCACCGCGGATCCGGTGAATCTGGCCTGAAGAACGCCCGACTCTTCGGCATCCAGGCTACAAAATCCGGCATGGAAACGCTGGCCCTTGCAAAGATCCATGAGGGGGCTCTGCGAAGCTTGCTGTCTGATGAAGCCTCACCGGCTCGCAAAAAAGCCAAAACGCTACGGGGAGCCGCCTTCTTCACAGAGGCCATTACCCCCATTGAAGAGACCCACAGGAGCATGCGGCAGGCCAACAGACGCCTGGAGAAACTTGTCAGCAGTCTGACCCGCCGGACTCATCAGCTCGCTGCATCCAACGACAAACTGAAACACGAGATCATCCACCGCAAATCCGTGGAGGCGTCCCTCATCACCAGTGAGACGACCTCCAGCCAGTTGCTTGCAAAATCCCGCCACATGCAAGAGGACCTGCGCCACCTCTCCCGCCGGCTGCTTACCGTTCAGGAGGAGGAGCGCAAACGGATCAGTCGTGAACTGCATGACGTCGTGGCCCAGGCCCTGACCAGCATCAATCTGCGGCTCATTACTCTGAAGACAGAAAGCAACTCAAACGCCAGAAACTTGCGTCGGCGAATCGCCATGACCCAGCGAGTGATTGAACGTTCCGTTGAGATTGTTCATCGCTTTGCCCGTGACTTGCGCCCCACGCTTTTGGATGATCTGGGATTGATTCCCGCCCTCAAGTCTTATCTGACCGCCTACATGCAGCGAACCGGCATCAGGGTCAGCTTCTCGGTTTCTCCCAACATTGAAAGCATCGACAGCACCCGTCGCACCGTTCTCTATCGCGTCGCCCAGGAGGCTCTCACCAATGTCGCCCGCCATGCTAAAGCCAGCCAGGCAAATGTCTCGATCCGCCTGCATGCGAACAACGTCAACATGCAGATTCATGACAACGGTTGTGGATTTCAGGTGGAGGGCAACGCCTTCGCCAGAAGCAGCAAATGCCTTGGCCTGCTGGGCATGAAGGAACGGGTGGAAATGGTGGGTGGCACCTTCGTCGTGGCCTCCGCACCCGGCAAGGAAACGACCGTCCAGGTGGAGCTTCCTGGCAAGAAAGTCCCCTCTCGTCCCCGCCCCTCCAAACTCGCTGCGGTCAAAGAACTGCCTGACTCGGCCCATCACTCCCCATGACCCCCATCACCGTACTCCTCGCAGAGGATCACACCATCGTCCGAGAGGGTCTGCGTGCTCTGTTGGAGCTTGAACCTGACATCGTCATTGTGGGACAGGCGGAGAACGGCCATCTAGCTGTGGAGTTCTGCCTCACCCTGTGTCCGGATGTGGTTGTGCTGGATATCGCGATGCCCCGCCTCAACGGACTGGAGGCCGCACGCCAGATCCTCAGGAGCGCAGCCCCTCCCAAGGTTCTCATCCTTTCCGCCCACAGTGATGATGCCTATGTCGAGCAGGTGATGGAGCTGGGCGCGTCCGGTTACCTGATCAAGCAAACCGCCGCCCATGCCCTCACCAAAGCCATCCGGGAAGTCTATAAGGGCAATAGCTTCTTCAGCCCCACCATCTCCCGACGACGGAATCACCATGCCCAAAAGGCCTACAACCAGGGGGATCTCCCTTCAAGAAAAGCCCCCTCCCGGCTCAGTTCCCGGGAAACGGAGGTGCTGCAACTCATCGCGGAAGGCAAGGCCAACAAGGAAACAGCGGAGATCCTTCACATCAGTGTGAAAACGGTGGAAAAGCACCGCCAGAGCCTCATGGAAAAACTCAACATCCATGACACCGCCAGCCTCACCCGCCACGCCATCGCCACGGGCATCATCGAGAGCAGCGTGCAAGTGACCATCCTGCAGGCCCTCCCTCTTCATCAGGGGCGCGAGTAATAACCTCCTAGTACCTTCTGGAAGACTGGCCCCCATACACGCTTCCACGCATCGTCCGTCCGTGGGAATCCCCGTGTTGTTCGAGATCGCTGTTGTTCCGTCCTGAATGGCGGCGGTCATGATTGCGATCGCCATCGTGATCATGACCGGCATGCCGGTCATTGTGATCATGGGTGTCCACGCAGCTCGCCAAGCTCAGAAGGATGGCTGTACCAGCCAGCTGTAGATAGGTTTTTGTTTTCATGGTCTATTTTCGGGAAGAGTTCGACAGGTCTTCCCAATATGGGATGACAAAGGACAACCCGGTTTCCCGGCTTTCACCTCGCACGAAGTTACCTGCAGTCGCCCGCACCCACCATGGGGTGTACACCCCATGGTCCGGCCTGCGTCGATGGGACTAAGTTAGGGCACAATGAGAGTTTTCCTGGTTCCATGGCTCCTGAGGCTTTGCCCGCCCGTCCGGGCAATTGGAACAAGGGTTGGGATTATCAACACGACAAGACTTGCGGTGATGGCGACCAGGACCGCTCCATCAGCAGGCATCTCACCTATTCTCAAGAGTGGCACCCAGATCCTGTGCGCAAATAAGCACGCCTGAAAACCAGGGCGGCACAGCTCACGGGTGGGCATACACCCCATAGCGGCAAACGTCAGCATCAACGATCATCTCTCCATGAAGATCACCATTCGACCACCGCACACCTTCAGACCACGTGGCTGGTCAGCATCGCATCCAAGCCCACCCCCTGCTGACGCCGAAACAGCAACCCCTGCAACGACGGATGCTGCGTGTGAGCCGGAAAAGCCAGCAGCGACGACCACGGGCTTCACATCCAAATCCATCTCCGCAGTGTACGCGTCCTAAACACGAGCCCGCCCGCCGTCCCACTTGGCTGAGGCCAGGGTTCCGCCCCATTCTTTTAAGCTTCTTCGCATGCACACTGACGAATCCATCTCCTCCTCCAGCTTTGGCGCCCCCCACAAGCAGTCGGAGATGGACTGGGTACCTACAGAGTTTCTTCCAGGCTTTGACCACCCGCAGCCCCGGCACGCTCCCAGCCTGGAGATGGTCCAACCGAACCTCTCATGGCATGCCCCGGCTTGCCCCCTCCGGAATGACCAGGCAGTTTCATATAACCATGCGAGTCTGGCAGCGGAGGCTGAAAGGAGGTCTCCCCAGGGGGGCCGTTGCCCGGGCTCCGCCATGAATGACGTCGTGCCCCCACGCATGCCGACAGTGATGGTGGGGGAGAGGTGTCGGGAGCTGGACTGTCTGGAGGCAAAACGCCAGAACAGCATCAAGGATCATTTTCTTGCCGTTCTCGCCCACGAGCTTCGCACCCCTCTCCAAGCCATCATGGCCTGGACGGAAGTCCTCGCCACAAGCTCTTCAGCCCCTGCTGAACTGGCTCAGGGTCTCGCGGTCATCAGGGAGAGTGCCAAAGGTCAATCCCGCCTGATTGAAGACCTTCTGGACGTGAGCAGGATGGTCTCTGGAAACATCCGGCTTGAGGTACAGCCCGTGGACCTTGCCGCGATCATTCAGCTCTCCGTCGATATGCTCAAGCCCCTGGCATGCTCCAGAGAAGTCCTGGTTCAAACATCACTCTCCCGCAGCCTCGGGATGGCTCACGCCGACCCCATTCGACTTCACCAGATCTTTGGGAATCTCCTGACCAACGCGATCAAGTTCACCCCACCAGGCGGTCACATCCATTTGCATCTGGATGGCACCCCATCCCATTTCACCTTCAAAATTGCTGACAACGGCCAGGGAATCAATGCCGCCTTTCTCCCCTATGTATTCGATCGCTTCCTCCGCGGCGATACCGGCACCACCCGGAGGCACGATGGTCTCGGGCTGGGCCTTTCAATTGTGAAACACCTCGTCGAACTGCATGGCGGCAGTATTCAGGCGGCCAGTGATGGATTGGGCAAGGGAGCCACCTTCACGGTATGGCTCCCCATCATCACCCCGCCCGCCCGCCCTGCCGCCAGTGCCAATATCCCCCTGCCGTTCAGCCAGCCACTCGAGATGGTCGTGGCGGCGGGCCAACATGCGGTGGCAGAGAGCAAATCGGCGGTCGCGTGATCGCGAGCAAGCAAACAGGCCAACAGTTCTTCAGCCTGAAAAAGAATCCCAATCCTGTCAGATTCACGACAAGATTGGGATTCGTTCAGACTCAGACTGAGTATCAGTGCTTTTCACTGTCAGGCAGCCGCGGCGGCATAGCCCTTGGCCACCTCGGCCCAGTTTACCACATTCCACCAAGCGGTGATGTAGTCGGGCCGCTTGTTCTGATACTTGAGGTAGTAGGCGTGCTCCCAGACATCGAGCCCGAGGATTGGCGTGCCCAGATCGCCGTCCGGTACAATGCCCTTCATCCAAGGATTATCCTGGTTGGGCGTGCTCGTCACTGCCAGCTTGCCGTCCGCTTTCACCACCAACCAGGCCCAGCCAGAACCAAAGCGCTTGGTGGCCGCTTCACCGAAGAGTTTCTTGAAATCATCCACACTTGAGAAAGTGCTCTGGATCGCGGCACCCAACTTGCCATCCGGGCCCTTGGCAACGCTGCCGGCAGGGGCCATCCAGCTCCAGAAAAGCGTGTGATTCACGTGGCCGCCGCCATTGTTGCGCACGGCGGTCTGGGAATCCGTCGGGAGGGCGGAAAGGTCCTTGATCAGTTCAAGTGCATCTTTGCCGCCCACTTTGGCAGCATCAAGCGCCTTGTTGAGATTGGTCACGTATGCGGCGTGATGCTTGTCGTGGTGAATCGTCATTGTCTGGGCGTCGATGTACGGCTCAAGGGCCTCCGGCGCATACGGCAACTTGCCCAGCTCCAGCGGAAACGCCGCGGCGGCTTGCAGAGGGGACGGCAACACGGAGCCCGCGACGGCGGCTCCACCAGCAACAAGGAAACTGCGGCGGTTCATAATGGGGAAGGGTGTGAATGGATTATTTGCCCTGCGTTGCCGCAGAAGCGGGAGGGAACCTCCTCCTCGTGGATCGAGGAGGCTAAGGTCCCCTTCTATACGCAGAAAAGCGCCAGTTTGGACTTCTTATTTTTGCCAGGGTATCATCGGGCAGTTGCCACGGCAAAACTCTGCTCCACCCGCGTCCAGTTGACGACGTTCCACCATGCCGATACATAGTCCTGACGTCGGTTCTGATATTTCAGATAGTAGGCATGCTCCCACACATCGAGGCCCAGAATGGGCAGTCCGCACTCCTCGTCAGGGACCAGCCCACACATGGCTGGATTATCCTGATCAGGCGTCGAAGTCACGATCAATTTCCCGTCTTCTCTCACGCTCAACCAAGCCCAACCTGAGCCAAACCGAGTCATGGCTGCCGCAGCAAAGACGGACTTAAATGCATCAAGGCTGCCATACTCTTTCTGAATCGCCTCCGCGAGACGCCCTTGGGGCCCCAGGGGAGACTTGCCCGGGGGCGTGAGGATCCGCCAGAAGATGGTGTGATTCACATGCCCGCCCCCATTCTGACGGAGGGCCATCTGCAATTCCGGAGTCACCCCGGCAGGTGGATGATTGAGCCCCCGAATCAACGAAAAGGCATTCGCGGCCCGGAGATTGCCCTTGCGAAGCGCCGCCTGCAGCCGGCTCAGGTAAGCGGCATGATGCACCTGATAATGGAGGCGCATGGTCTGGGCATCAATGTAAGGCTCCAATGCCTCCGGCTCGAATGGCAGAGGTTCAAGGTGCAACGGCACCCCTTGTGCGATAGGCGGAGTGGCCCCTTCGGAATAGACTCCCCCCACCATGGATCCTCCAGCTAGGGCGAGAAATGCACGACGATTCATGTGGGCAAGCGCGAGTTATTTTCGAATTTCGCAAAATTCTAGGGGGAGTAGCCTTCCCTCGACAAGGCTTTTTGAGACCCCGGCTGATTTCATTCTGCCCCCCAGACATCGCCAAGAGCTTATGGGATGAATTCGCAAACGATCGCGTCGGCAAAATTCCCGGGCCAGGGGGCCTTCAACCAGGGGTTTTTTTTCAACCCCCGCCGCACGGGAGGAGGGCCTTAGGCAAAGATCTCGCGCACCACGTGGCCGTACACGTCCGTCAACCGGAAGTCGCGGCCCGCGTAGCGGTAGGTCAGGCGCTCGTGATCAATGCCCATAAGATGCAGGAGTGTGGCATGCAGGTCATGCATGTGGACCTTGTCCTTCACTGCATAGTAGCCAAACTCGTCCGTCTCCCCGTGGGCATGACCGCTTTTCACGCCGCCGCCCGCAAGCCACATGGTGAAACCTTGTGGATTGTGATCCCGGCCATTCACCCCTTGCACGATGGGCGTGCGGCCGAACTCTCCGCCCCAAACCACCAATGTGTCTTCCAACAGGCCCCGTTGCTTGAGGTCCGCCAGCAGTCCGGCGATCGGACGATCCACCCGGGCACAGTTGCTCTCATGCCCTTTCAACAGCCCAGAATGCTGGTCCCAAGTGTAGCCCGTGGATACCTGAATGAAACGGACACCCGCTTCCGCAAAACGGCGCGCCAGCAGGCACTGCCGCCCGTAGTTGTCCGTGGGCTCCCTGCCGATGCCGTACAGATCCTTGATGTGATCAGGCTCACCCGCAAGGTTCATCACCTCCGGAGCCTCCTGCTGCATGCGAAACGCCAGCTCCATGGACGCGATCATGCCCTCCACCGGGGCCAGCCGCGTGCGCTCCAGATTTTCACGGTTCATGGCCTGCAACAGTTCCAGCTTGCGGTGCTGGCGCTCCGGGGATGAAGCAGAATCGAGGAAGCGAAAAGTCGCCTCCTTGCCCAGTTTCCCACTTCGTCCCACCGTCGTACCCTGGTGTGCCGCCGGGAGGAAGGCGGAACCATAGTTCCGCGGTCCCCCGTGACCGGCCGGGGGGCTGATGCTGACAAAGGCCGGCAGGTTGGCGTTCTCCGTGCCCAGCCCGTAGCTCACCCAGGCGCCGAGCGAAGGGCGCACAAAGTTGTCCGCGCCGGTGTGCATCATGCACACCGCCTGCCCGTGCGACTGCCCCTTGCTCTGCATGGAGCGGATGACGCACAGGTCATCCATGTGCCGGGCGACATTAGGAAACAACTCACTGCACCACAGGCCGGACCCGCCATGCTGCTTGAACGCCCAGGGAGAACCCATGAGTTTGGCCTGGCTGGCGGCCGCAGGATCCAGGTTGTCCGCGGGAGCAAAGGGCAGGCGTTTGCCGTCATCTGCCTGCAGCCGGGGTTTGTAGTCAAACGTGTCCACCTGTGACGGCCCGCCATGCATGAACAGGAAGATCACCCGCCGGGCTCGCGGTGCATGATGCAGACCGATGGGCAGCGCGCCTGACGCGCCCCCCGCAGCGGCCGAGGCCAGGCTGGAGAAGGCCAGTGATCCAAACCCACAGGCAGCGGTCTTCAACGCCGTGCGACGGCTGAAGGTGGGGGCGTCAAATCGATGGCAGGCAGAGACAGAGTTCATGGCAGGAAGGACGCAGGGTTTCAATCGAGGAAGAGAAATTCCGTGGAGGCGAGCAGGACATGGGCAAGGTCTGCCAGAGCCTGTTCGCGGTCCCTCCCTCCGTCACTCACGAAGCTGACGGCACGTTCCCGCTCCGCCGGATGAGGGGGGCGGCCGAGCACGCGCCGGTACAGATGGGTTACCCCATCAGGATTGTCGAAGAGATAGGCACCGGCACCCAGTTCTCTTGCCTGGGCCTGGAGCACCTCGCTGTTCAACAGATAGAGCGCTTGCGTGGGCACGGTGGTGGGGGTGCGCTCGCCCACCGTCACCTCGGGGTTGGCCGCATCGAACACCTCCAGATCGGCGGCCAGATTGTTTCTCGCCATCGGCAGATAGACACTGCGTACCGGGAGCTTGGCGGCATCGATCTTCCCGTCGAGGTCCTCGCCGTAGGAGCCTGCCGTGGCGTTGCCCCTTTCCAAGGTGAGCCGCCCTCCCAACAACAGAAGGCTGTCCCGGATCTCCTCCGCCGACAGACGTCGGGGCTGATGCCGACCGAACAAGCGGTTTTCCGGATCGACTGCGGCCAGCTTCGACTCTGGAGCTGCCGCGAGCCGGTAGGTACGGCTCAGCACCATCTCACGGATAAGTGCTTTCATGGAACCCCCACTTGCGCGAAACCGCTGGGCCAGATGCTCCAGAAGTTCTGGATGAGTCGGGGTCTCCCCCTGGATGCCAAAATTGTCCACCGTCCCCACAATGCCCCGACGGAAGAGCTGCGCCCAGAGGCGGTTCACCATCACCCGGTCCAGCAGACCGTTCTGGGGTCCGGTGATCCAGTTGGCCAGCTCCAGCCGGCCGCTGGCACCGGAGGGAATGACGGGCGGAGGCCCGGAGTACAATACCTGCGGGAAGTTCCGCGCCACCAGCGGTCCGCGCTGCGCCACTTCCCCGCGGATGCGGAGGTGGCAGTCGCCCGCATCCTCGGCATCGCGGGGTGCCATGGCCAGCTCCGCGTCTTTGAGTTCGTCGATCTGCTTCGTCAGCGCCTTGGACAGCTCTCCGGCCGACATCTTGAAGATGGGATCCGCCCCCCCTCCGCTCATCGCCAGCACTTCCGCCTCCCTGGCAATGTCCTTCACGGCCACAAACTGCACCGCGTCCACCATCACATAGCCGCTGGTGCCCCGGTTGCTGAGGATCACGTTGGCACGGGCCCCTTTCTTGAACTCAAACCGTCCCACGGGCTGGAACAATCCGGCCACGGCGGGCTCCTTCGTCTGGTCAAGGATGATTTCATGAACCCCATCGCCCGCTTCCACCGTGACCGGCACCGACTGGCTGCGGTTTCCACCCGGGCTGTAGGCCACCCGTACTTCATACACGCCGCTCTCCGGCAGGCTGCCGCGGAACAGCGCCTGTCTGCCGCCCTTCTCCTGGCGGTCGTCATGGATGTACGTTTCCCCGAACCGCTTGGGTGAGAGCGTTGAACTCTTCCACGCTCCCGTGAGCTCTGCATCCGCCTCATCGTACACCACTCCCGCCAGTGGCAGGTCATCCAGCGTCTTCTTGCCACCAGATTTCTGTTTGAAGTCTTTCTCCACCTTCAGCCTCATGATCAGCTCCAGGCGGGACACCTGTTGTTCCAACTCACCCCGCTGGGGCTCGGGCACCGGCAGCGGACGCTCCACCCAGCTGGCCACATTGACACAACCGTTGCGGGTCCCCATCACCACCTGGGTGGAGCGGAAGATGCCGGCTAAAGCGTAGTAATCCTGCTGGCTCACTGGATCAAACTTGTGATCATGACACCGGGCGCAGCCCAACGTCAGACCGAGGAAGGCCCGCCCCACCGTATCGATCTGCTCGTCCGCCACATCGAGCCGGATCTTCTCCTTGTCCCGCTCTGTGAGCATCTTGGGCCCCAGAGACAGAAAGGTGCTGGCAACGAGCTGCTCACGCCTCTGGGAATCAGTTTCCCAAGGCAACAGGTCCCCTGCGAGCTGCTCTTTGACGAAGGTGTAGAAGGGCTTGTCGGCATTGAAGGCACCAATGACATAGTTCCGGTACCGCCATGCCTGATAGTACGTGTAGTTGCGATCCCCGCCGTTGGAGTCGGCATACCGCGCCAGATCCAGCCAATGCCTGCCCCAAGTCTCGCCAAACGACGCATTCGCCAGCAACCGGTCCACCAGAGTCGTCAGTGCGGCCTCTCCTTCACGGTTCATGGAATCAACAAAAGCGTCAGCCTCCTCGGGAGACGGGGGTAGGCCGGTGAGGTCATAATACAGCCGGCGCACCAGGGCCCGGGCCGGTGCATCTGCGGCAGGTTGATGCCCTGACGCCTCCAGGCGGGCCAGGATGAAGTGGTCCATTTCTTCCCGAGGCCAGTCCGCCTGTTTAACGGCAGGCACCGCCACCGGTGCCGCATGGTGCTCACGATAGGCCCACGTCTTGCGGGCGGCAGCGAAGTCGATCTGCTTCTTTTGCGTGGCGGCCTCGAGTGCAGCTTCTCGTGGATCCGGGGCCCCCATGGCCACCCACCGCTCCAGTACAGCCACCTCCCCCGCGTTGAGTCGCGACTTGGGAGGCATCTGCAGATCGGGTTTCTCATAACGCACTGAGGCAATCAAGAGGCTCTCCGCCACCTTGCCCGGCACCACTGCCGGCCCCGCATCCCCGCCCATCGCCCAGCCTTCCCGTCGGTCCAGCAGAAGTCCGCCCTTGGCCTTGCCAGACTCCTGCGAGTGGCATTCGTAGCAGTACTTCACCAGCAGCGGGCGAACCTCATTTTCAAAGAAGGTGGTCCCTCCCACATCGTTGGCGACCGCCGATAGTGCGGATAGCAACGCCACCAGGATGCCTGGTCCAAGAACGCGAATGAAGCAATTCGAGCGCATGATTTGCTGAAAAAGGCAAAACCACTACGCGTTGGACACCTCTTTTTCTTCTGGATGTCCCAACAGGATAAAAATCTGCCGTGTCCAATGAGGTCAAATCATGCCTTGTTCCAGTAGTTGCGCCCGCTGCCATGAGCCCACCTTCCACTTTCACCCCACCTCCACCCGAGGACCGCACCGAGGCCTTCTTGCGGTTGCTGACCCAGCATGACCGTCAGCTCGCCCTGTACGTCACCGGCCTGGTACCAGCGGCTCAGGACGCCCAGGATATCCTGCAGGAGGGCAAGGTGGTGATGTGGCGTTGTTTTGACCGCTTCGAACTCGGCACCAATTTCCCCGCCTGGGCGCGGAAGATCCTTTTCCACCAGGTGATCGCGCACCGTCGGCGGGTGAAAAAAGAGAACACGGAGACCATAGGAGCACGCGCCCTGGAGCTGCTCAGTGATGAAGCAGAGTCAGCCATCACGGAAGGCCGCTGGGTGGCCCGCGAGCAGGCTCTGGCCCAGTGTCTGGCCAAGCTCAATGCCGATCATCGCAACATCATCCAAATGCGATATCGCGACGAAGCCTCGATCGACCGCATCGCCCGCGCCGTGGAAAGAACAGAGACTGCCGTGTACCGCCTGCTCAGCCGACTGCGACAGAACCTTTATCAATGCGTAGAACGCTCCAGCCAGACCCAGACCCCATGACCGACGCTGAACTCCAACAACTGGCGGACCTCGTGCATGCTCACATCGAGGGGCGGCTCACCCTCACCCAGCGCGAGGCCCTGGAAGTGGCCATCGAGGCTGGCGGAGCATCCCGTCGCATCATCGCGGATCTACTGCGAGATCACGCGGTGCTCCATTGGGACCACGTGGGACCGGAGGCGCAGGCCAATGGCATTGAACAATTCAGAGAAGGAGTTCATCCGGCTCCGGAAAGCGCCACCAGACCAATCAAGCTGAAGCGTGCCCTGTGGTTGCCGCTGACTCTCGCCGCGAGCGTGGCCCTCCTGGCGCTGGCGGCAGGGATGTTGATTGGCAGGCAGGTAGCGGAGCCTGCCACCTTTGCCACGCTGGTGCATGCCGACGCCGCCACCTGGGGCGGAGGCAGTCTGCCCACCGCCGTGGGGTCCCGCCTCGCCAGGGGCAAGTTTCGACTTGAAGAGGGGCTGGCCACCGTGAAATTCGACTCCGGGGCCACCGTGACCTTGGAGTCGCCCGCGGAGTTTGAAATCCAGGACGCCATGAACGCCAGCCTCGTGGCGGGCACCGCTGTCGCAGACGTGCCGGAGTCTGCGCACGGGTTTAGGATCGTGACCCCTTCCGCCCGCGTCGTCGATCATGGCACCCGCTTTGCCATCAACGTGGAATCGGACACCGGTGCCACACGCACGCACGTCTTTGAGGGACTGGTGGAGGTGGAGCACCCTACGACCGACAAGGTGGTACAACTACGCACCGGCCAAAAAAATCGTGTCGAAGGAGATCATCTGGACCCCGTGAGTCTGGGACCCGTGGAGGAACGGTGGTCCGCCCAACCCGCCACGGTGCTCCAACGGGGCAGGGAATGGAAGCTGATCTCTACCAGGGACGGCCGAGGCAAAGACGGGTACACCGCATCCGTTATCAACGAGCATACCTCCACCACTCAACTGCTGGTGAAATCGTCTGAGCAGAAGAGTGGTCCTCGCCGCAAAGCCTACCTTGGTTTTGATCTCTCCACTATCCCTCGCCAGAACATCAACGCTGCGGAACTCATCCTAACCTTTGAACCCACAGGGTGGGGGCTGGCCTCCGCCGTCCCCGACTGTGAATTTGAAGTCTATGCCATCACCCGTGAGGAACTCGAAAACTGGGATCCTAACCACCTCCCGTGGGCTTCTGCACCTGCCAATGTGACAAAAGGAAATGCAGTGGACCTCGCTGCCGCCCGACTGCTGGGAAGCTTCACGGTCCCCCGCGGGGTCCAGAAAGGTGAGTTCACTCTCCAAAGTGAAGCCTTGCGAGATTTCCTCCGGGAAGACGCCAACGGTCAGGTGACGTTGATGATCTTCCGCAAGACAATAGAGATCAACGACAACGGCCTGGTGCACGGCATGGCATCCTCCAGGCATCCGTACCTGCCGCCCCCTACTCTGGCGCTCAAGCTGGCAGACCCCTGAGAGCGCCTTGCCCATGAACCATCAGCTGCGTCATCTAAAGGTGGACAGTTTCTCCACCATCCCGTTGTATTTCCGACGGTTGTGTCAGTAGTGCCGCCGTTCCCGCGTTTGGGAGGACCCATGAAACGCCGCCGCTTTCTTGCCAAAGCTTCAGCCACCGCTCTGAGCCCACTGGCGTTTCCTGCCGTCGTCCGGTGCGCGGCCCCCAACTCCAAACTGCAGGTGGCATCCATTGGCGTGGCCCGAATGGGGGGCAACACCATGCGCAGCGTCTCCACCCACGGGAAGGTTCAGATCGTGGCCTTGTGTGACGTGGACGAACGCCACCTCGCCCAAGGAGCCCGGGAGTTTCCCAAAGCGAGAAGATTTCGGGACTGGCGTGATCTGCTCGCCAACCACGCAGACCAGTTCGACGCAATCACGATTGGCACGCCAGACCACATGCACGCGCCCATGGCCGTGCTGGCGCTGCGAGCCCGGAAGCATGTCTATCTCCAGAAGCCGATGGCCCCCACCGTGCACGAGTGCCGGGTGATCGCCCGGGAGGCGGCCAAAGCGGGCGTCGTCACTCAACTGGGCAATCAGGGGCGGTCCAGCATCGAGAGCCGCCTGATGATCGAATTGCTCCGCACCAAGGCGATCGGCCCTATCAAGGAAGTGATCCTGTGGGAGAATAAACCGCTCAACTGGTGGCCAGCCAACACGAACTTGCGCAAGCGGTCCGATCCCATCCCCACTGGACTGGACTGGGATGCCTGGTTGGGTGTTCGAGATGCCCGCCCCTATCATGACAGCACCTACCACCCCCAGTTTTGGCGGGCTTGGCGCGACTTCGGCGTCGGAGAATTGGGGGACATGGGCTGCCACCACTTTGACAGTACGGTGGACGGTCTCAATCTGGCCCCACCCTCCCGCGTCCGCCAGACCGCCACGGGCGAGTCCGGCGAAGGCCTCTGGGCGAAGCAGCGCCGGGTGGAGTTCGAATTCGGCGGACAAGCCGCCAACGACCTGATCGACGGGGACACTTTGAAGCTGTCCTGGACGGATGGCGACCTGACGCCTGATCCTTCCCGAATCCCCTTGCCGCAGGGCATGACCAAATTCCCCGTTTCAGGTGGGATTTGGATTGGCACCAAAGGCTCCATTTTAAAGCCCTACACCGTGCGCCCCTTCGTGATGCCGGAGAGCAGTTTCCCGGCGGAAAAGTATCCCAAGGGATTCGGCCGCCAAGATCACTACCATGACTGGGTTGACGCCATTTTGCAGAACGGGAAGTCCTGCGCCGACTTCGCTCATGCCGCCCGGCTTACAGAAACCGTGCTGCTGGGCACCCTCGCCGAGCACGCCCCCGGCCAGTGGCTGGAGTGGGACCGCTCCAGCATGACCGTGCCACATCGACCCGAGCTAAACGCGCACATCAAGCGCCCCTACCGGAATGGCTGGCAGGTGGAGGGATTGGGGTGAAGGGTTATTGGGTTGTCCGCCGCTCCCTGCAATCACAGCACGAGGAGCAAACGTGTGACTCAATAACCCAACCATCTGCCCTCCTCCCTAAATCCAATCGTGCAGCGCCCGCAGCTTCGCATGAGCCGCACCCCGATCGAGCAGCTCCTCGGCCATAGCGCGGCCCTGCCTGATGTCGGTGGCCTTGCCGACAATGACAAAGCCAGCAGCCGCGTTTAACACCGCGAGATCCCGCCGGGCACCTTTGATGGTTCCCGCGAGCACCCCTTCCAAAACATCAGCGTTTTCAGAGGCGGACCCACCTTCCAGTTCGCTCAGGCTGCCTTTGGGGAAGCCATGGTCGGCGGCATCCATCTCAAGGTGGCTGATAGTACCGTTCTCGATCTTCGCAATTGTGTTCTGGCCAAGCGTGGAGATTTCGTCCATACCGCGTCCGTCTTCCGTGCGCCCATAGACGACCCAAGCCGCCTTCCGCCCCAAGCGCTGAAGGATTTCTGCAAAAACCGGCACCAGCTTTTCATCAAACACCCCCACCAGTTGGTAAGGCGGTCTTGCGGGATTCAGCAAGGGGCCCAGAATATTGAAGATGCTACGCTGCCCCTCCGCGGCGAGGAGTTTCCGGGCCTCCAAAACCGCCTTAAAAGCGGGATGATAAATTTGGGCAAAAACAAAGCCGATCCCCACATCGCGCACACAGCGGGCGAGCTCAGCGGGAGGAAGATCGATCTTCACCCCCAGAGCCTCCAGCACATCCGCTCCGCCGCTCTTGCCAGTGATGCCACGATTCCCGTGCTTGACGATCGACACCCCGCCCGCAGCGAGAATGAACATGGCTGTGCTGGAGACGTTGAACAGGTTCAGCTTGTCCCCTCCTGTGCCCACGACATCCAGCATCGGTCCGGAAAGCGTGGCCGGATCAATCCCGGGAGACAGCGCATGCTCCAGAAACTCATTCACGAACCCAGCAATTTCAGCAGGCTTCTCCCCTTTCTGGGCCAGAGTACGCAGAAATGACGCCTTGCAGGTGGCCTCAGGCTCCGGATCAAGGAGGAAGGCTGCAGCTTCCCTCACCTGGGCGGGCGTCAAATCGTTTCCGGCTTTCAGATGTTTCTCCAGTTCTTGCATGCAAGAATACTGGGACAGGGCGGAGAGCCTCTCAAGCCTCAAACATCAAACTTCGCGTCAACTCCGTGAGTCGTATCCAAGACGTAGATTTACCGGAGGCTCCTTGCCATGCCGGGCAATGCACACTATCCTGCCGCAGGGCCAACCTTTTTCTGTCATACCCTCATGAATCTTGACGACAGCAAGCCTGAATCTCTCAGTGGTTCGCTGCTGGTGGCCTCCCCAGCATTGCGGGATCCCAACTTCTTTCACACGGTGCTTCTCCTTGCCTCGCACAACACCGAGGACGGAGCGTTTGGCTACATCCTGAACCGGCCGCTGGACAAGCGAGTGGCAGACCTCCTGGATGACAAGGATCTGGGACGTCTTGGCGAAGTTCCCGTATTCCTCGGCGGGCCGGTAGGCACCAACAAGCTTTCCTTTGCCGCATTCAACTGGAACTCCAAGAAACGGGAATTGCGGATGCAGACCCACCTGTCCACGGAACAAGCGATGAAGGAGCTGGACAAGGGCCGGTCGGTGCGGGGTTTTGTGGGCTATTCCGGGTGGTCAGAGGGCCAACTGGAGAATGAGCTGGAACAGAATTCCTGGATCACCTGCGCTCCGCTCTCCAAAATCGTAACGGCCCAGCCATCGACCGACTTGTGGACAACGGTGCTCGACGACCTGGGCCCCTACTACAAACTCCTGGCTCGCATGCCTGCGGATCCGTCGTTGAACTGAGTCAGGCTTGTTTGGGGAAAGCTGAGGGCGCTCCGCCAGAGGAGTGCCGTGCTCACCAGCGACTTCGGAAGCTCAAACGAGCCCCCCTCACACCCCCTCAACATCGGGCCCCACTTGCGGGGCTAAGGAGTGCGGCGTGAAGAGAACCACCAGGGGCTTTCGGTCGCGTTACTCCCTCGACCCCCGGCTGGCTGATTGAAATGCCTTCGGCATCTCTTCTGGTGGCTACTTGGCCTCCGCTTCCCCGAACTCAATACGCGGGAATAGGGGCACCGGTTGGCCGAGCTGATGCCCTTCCGACAGCAGCCCCCAAGCCAGATCCTTCACCTGAAACCCTTCCGCAGGCGTCCACCCCAACTGGAACTGCAATTTCTTGCAGGCTTCTGGCATGATGGGGCTCAGCAGGATGCTGACATGAGCGAGTGCTTCGGCCAGATGGTAGAGCACGCTGTCCAGGCGGGCAGCCTGTTCCGGGTCCTTGGCCAGCTTGAACGGCTGGGTCATGTCCACGAACTGGTTGGCATGGGTCACAATCTTCCACGCCTCAGCGATCCCGTTGTGAATCGCCCAGTTGTTCATTTCCTCGACATAGGCCGCAGGAGCCGCAGCCACGGTCTGACGGAGCGCCAGGTTGACCTCGTCGTCATACCCGCCGCCCGTGGAGAGGACGCCCTCGCGATATTTCTGGCACATGTTGAGCGCCCGGTTCAGGAGGTTGCCAAGTCCCTTGGCTAGCTCGTTGTAAGCAATCTGCATGCGTTCCTCACTGAGGTCCGCATCGTAGCCAGTGGACATGTCCCTCATGAGATAGTAGCGCAGGGCTTCAGGAGTAAACACGTTGGACACCTCATTGGGATCCACCACATTTCCGAGAGTCTTGCTCATCTTCTGCCCCTTGATGTTCCACCAGCCGTGGACAATGAGCTTGGGCATCTGGTCATCCGGGAAGCCCAGGGCATGCAGCATGATGGGCCAGTAGATGGCATGCGCCGGCACCAGAATGTCCTTGCCAATGACATGGGCATCCGCAGGCCAAATGCTCTGGAACTCAGGAAGCCCCTCATTGCCGACCTCGTCCGAAAGGTACCCGGCAAAGCTGATGTAATTCGTCAACGCATCGAACCACACATAGTTCACAAAACGCTCGTCGAACGGCAGCGGGATACCCCAGCTCAGGCGCTCTTGGGGGCGGGAGATACAGAGATCCTGGCCCACCGAGTTTTCAAGCGCATTGAGGACGTCGTTGGTCCGGAAGGCGGGAAAGATGAAATCCGGGTGGGACTTGATGTAGGCACGCAGCCAGTCCACATGCTCGCTGAGTTTGAAGTACCAGTTTTCTTCCTGGAGCTCAACCACCTCACCCCATTCCTCACCAAAAGTGCCATCAGGCCCACGCTCCTTGTCCGTGAGGAACTGTTCCTGACGCACACTGTAGAAGCCCGTGTAGCTCTGTTTGTAAAGCTGACCGGCGTCGTGCAACTTTTGCAGCATGGCACGGACGACTTTCTTGTGAGGCTCCGCCGTCGTGGCAGCCCAACCGTCGTACTGCACGCCCAGCTTTGCCCACAGTTCGATGAACTTCTGGGAAATGTCGTCCACGAACTGCTGTGGACTCACGCCTGCTTTGTCAGCGCTCTTCTGCACCTTCTGGCCGTGCTGGTCCACCCCGGTGAGAAAGTACACCTCGCGCCCGTTCAGCCGCTGGAAGCGGGCCATGACGTCCGCCAACACCTTCTCATAAGCATGGCCGATATGCGGCGGTGCATTGGTGTAGTCAATGGCGGTCGTGATGTAATAGGGCTTGGGCATGGACCTCCTTCCATGCTGCAAAAAGCTGCCTCTGTCATGGGGAAAAACACCCCCAGGCGTTCGCTCACGGCTAGACTCCGTCTTTGGGAGCCTGCACCACTTTCCCCCCCAGAGACAGGATCCGAGCTTTGCCTTTGGCGTCTTCCGCCTCGGCAATCTGGCCATTTTTCACGTACATCTGGGACAGGGCGGTCCAGGCGAGAAGATCGTTCGGGCGGAGGGTGGTGGCCATCAGGCCCGCACCGATGGCCTCTTTGACCTGTCCCGATTTCAGCAGGGCCATGCCCAGGGCATGCCAGCCGTCAAAGTAGGCCGGATCCAGCTCCACGGAGCGTCGGTAGAGGGTCACGGCCTCCTCAATTTCTCCGATGGCGACGAGGCCACTGGCCTCGTCATAGAGAAAGTCACGATCGGGGTTGTCACTCATGATCACATGTGTTGGCCACCCCGATCTCAGGAATCTGCCGGTTACTGAATGCCAAGAAGTCGGCGCTGAAGCGGCTCGGCATTTTCCTTGCCCTCGTCACGGCGACGCTGGAACCAAGCACGGAAAATGTCACCCTGCATCATGCCGTCGAGGGACTTCTCAATGTTAGCCTTGGTAGATGCGCCGTCATCACGCTTGCGAAGTTCCTTGGAGATCACGTACACGAGCAGAACGCCGTTCTCAGTCGGCAGGGGCTTTGTGAAGTGGCCTGCTGGCGTGGTACGAGTTTCGGCAGCAATTTCGCGTCCGTTGGTGCGATCCATCAGCGGGTTGGACGGGGAGAACTCAGGCAGCTGTTGAGGCGTGAGATTGGCTTCCTTGGCCGCTTCATCGAACGTCTTGCCGCCTTTGATGGATTCCTCAAGCTTCTTGCGAGCCTCGCTGGCCGCCTTGGTCATCAGTTCCTGGGCTTTCTGGCTGGTGAGCTGCTCTGCGACCTTTTCCTTCACCTCAGCCAACTCCTGCTGCTTGGGCTCTTCTTCCTGGGTCACGCTGAAGAAATAGTAGCCCTTGGCCCCCTCCACAGGATCACTCACCGGACGGTTTTGGGGGTCGATGCGGAAGATTTCGGAGACCAGGCCGGGCTCCTCTTTCAGGGCCTCAGGGGGAGCTTCCATGGTGAAGAGAGGCTCCGTCTTGAGTTCCACCTTGGCGGTTTTGGCCACGTCTTCAAGCTTTGCCCCAGGGGCGATCGCTGCCACCCCGAAGTCGTTCACCCTGGCAGCAAACTCGTTGCGGGCTTTGACAGTGTCTTCTGCATTGAGCTTTTCCACATCCGGCTTCGCGAACAGCACATAGGAGACAGCGCGCTTGGGTGCGGTTTTGAAAGCTTCCTTTTTCTCTTCGTAATACTTGGCAATCTCTTCATCCGTCGGCTTGGCGTCTTTTTTGAAGTCGTCCGTGATGAAGGGGATGGAGGCGGCTTTGACCGTCTGGAAGGTGGAAGCGTAGAGCTGCTTGGAAACATTGTTGTTCAGCACCGCGTTGCCAGCGACAATCTCGTGCAGGCGCTTGAAGCCAATCCAGTCACGCAGAACGTCGAAGACATCGGTGTCACGCAGCCCCAACGCGCCGATGTTGTTTTGGAACTGCTCGGCCACGTTGCCATCGAAGTTCCCGTCCTTGTTCTGGAAAATGGGCAGCTTCCGGAAGGCTTCACGAGCTTCTTCGTTGGTGGCTTGCACGCCGTTTTTCTCCAGTTCCTCACGAAGCACCAGGAGGTTGAACGCAAAGTCCACGGGGATCATCCCCTCAGCCTGGTATTTCTGAACCACAAAACCCATGGTGCTGGCGAAGTCGCCGCGCCCCGTGGGGGAAGAAAGCCCCATGCCATAGGCCAGACGGTAGAGTCGTTCCAAGCGGGACTGCTCAGCAAAGGTGTGCTCCTTGCCGTAAATCGTAAAGGCGGTGTCCTCTGCGGAATGCATGCCCGGCTCTTTCCGGTTGGTCTGCCCTCCCCAGAAGGTGAACGCAATGATGATGATCGCGGCAAGCGAGATCATGATGGGCTTGGTCTGGCGGCGAAGAAACTCGAGCATGGGAAGCGGGGTGTAGAGCGAGCGGCGAAGAAATGCCGCCCGCAGTCACGGTCAATCAGTTTTTACAGGGAAGCGCAGGCTTGGAGCAGTCAAATGCCCTCCATGGGCCATCAATAGGGGGCAGTGGCGGCCGTCTCCCGGGTCTGCACGGCGGGTTTGGGTGCCTGGGTGTCACGAATCAGCTTGTCCATGGTAGGATCAGCTTTCACCCCACGGGCCAGGGCATTTTTATAATGCTGTCTGGCCAAAGCCCAGTTGGGAGGATTGGAGGTGGCATAGAGGACCGCGAGATTGAAGTGAGCATCCCCGTAGCCGGGATCGATGGCGAGCGCTCCTTTGAACTCTGCCTCCGCCTTCGCACGGTTGCCCATTTTGGTGGCGATGATGCCCATATAGTGACGGGAGCGGGCGTTGTCGTTGCTCTTCTCCACGCTCTTGGCGAACATGGCATAGGCCTCATCCATCCTGCTCTGTTGGAAGTAGCTCACGCCCAAGCGGTAAAAGGCCACGGGATTTTCGGGATCGTACACCAGGCACTTCTGGAGCATGACTTCCGCCTCCTCATACTTGCCTTCTTGCAGGCGGATGCCAGCCAGACTGGTGAGCGCGGTGATGTTCTTGGGATTGGCACGGAGAACATCCTGGTAGGCCACTGCGGCCCCAGCATAGTCGGCGCGAATCAGCACCTCTTCCGCATGAGCCATGAGGCGCTCTTCCTCAGATGCATCATAGGCGAGCACGCGGCGGGGTGCCGCAACGGCCCCGGCTGAGGCGGGAGAGCGACCACTGGTGGTCTCCAGCGTCACATTCACCCCACTGGCAGCGAAGATCTCCTTCAACTGGGGTTCACTGAAGAGTGGCTCTTCCTCAACGGTGACCATGATTTTGCCTGCCGTCATCTCCTCAAGGTTCTGCATGAGAGCGATGGAGGAGTTCTCAAGCTTCTTCATCTCCCCAATGACGATCTCCTTCGCCTGGCGCTGGCGCTCCTGCTGCCGCAACTGGCGCATGATGATATTGCGGAGCATCTCGTTCTCCTGGGAAAGTCGGGCCGATTCTCCCGGACTCACAGTGCCAGCCACCTGGGTCTTCGGCTGCTTGTCCAGCTCACGGCTCAGCTCCTTGAGCTTGACGGTGAGATCTGCCACCTGGGTCTGGTAAACGGTGTTTTCCTGACGCAGCCGGACCAGTTCGCCCTGGATGCTCGTGATCTGAGTCTTGAGAGCGGAAATTTCAGCATCCTTGCGCATTCCTTCGTCTTTCAAATTGGCCACATGGAGAGAGGCCTCTTCCAGCTGTTCTTTGAGGCGCTGGTTCTCCGCCATCAGGCGACGCAGGTCTTCTGCCTTGGGAGCATCCTTTGTAGCGGCAGCCAGGGCTGCCTCCAGCTTCCGCTGCGAGGCATCTTTCTCCGCCAGCTGCATGCGGAAGTCGTCACTGCGGATGGAATCTTCCAGCTTCGTCTCAGCAAGCTCCTGCTGGAGCTGCTTGTAGAGAGCTTCTTTGTCAGCAAGCTGCTTCTTGAGTTCGTCGGCCTGCTGGGCCATGCGACGGGCCGCGGCCAGATCGATCTCCATCTTGATGAGATCTGACTCCAGCTTCTTTTCCGTGGCCGCCTTGCTGGCGGACAGCTTGGCCATCTCCTGCGACTGGAATTTCTCCTTCTTGGTGCTCTCAAGCTCCAGGCGCACCTTGGCGAGATCCGCCTCCAGCTGCTTCTGGGCGGCATCCTTTTCGACAATCATTCGCTTCATTTCTTCCGCCAGCGCTGCACCACGACGGGCCTCCACGAGTTCGGCCTCCAGACGGGTCAGTTCATCCTGCAGCTTCTTTTGAAGTACATCCTTGTCCACCATGGCCACGCGCAATGCCTCAGCCTCGGCGGCACCTTGTTTGGCCGCAGTGAGTTCAGCCTCCAGTTTCTGCTGGGTGGCCTCCATAGAAGCGATGCTATTGTTCAAGTCCGTGGATTTCACGGCCGTGTTGTTGGCCGATGCCAGCTCTACCCGCAGCTTCGCCAGATCCCCTTCCAGCTTTGCTTGGAGCGCATCCTTCTCCATGATCGTCTTTTTCAACTCGGCTGCCTCTTTCGCCGACTTTTGGGCCTGAGCCAGATCAGCCTCCAGCTTCTTCTGGGCGGCTTCTTTCTCGTTGATGGACTTCTTGAGTGTCGATGCTGTAGAGGCATCGGTTTTCGCCGTGGTCAACTCCTTGCGGGCAGCGGCCAGGTCCGTCTTCAACTTGGCGAGCTCTGCCGAAAGTTTTTCACTGGCCTCGTCCTTCTCCACGATGGAAGACTTCAAGCCCGGCACTTCCCCAGCTGTCTTCTTGGCGGCAGCAAGCTCCCCCTCCAACTTGGTTTGCAAGGCCTCCTTTTCCTTGATGGTTTTGCGCAAGGCGGTGGCACCAGCCGCATCCGCCTTGGCCGTCGTCAGATCTTTTCGCGCTGACTCCAGATCCGACTTCACCGCAGCCAGCTCTGTTTCAAGCTTCTTGCTGGCTGCATCCTTGCTGGCGATTGAAGCTTTCAGCTCATCCACTTCCTGGGCAAACTTCCTGGCATCGGCGAGTTCGGACTCCAGCTTCTTTTGAAGTGCTTCCTTTTCCGCGACGGTGCGGCGCAGTTCAGCAGACATGACCACGCCTTTTTTTGCGTCGGCGAGATCCACTTCCACCCGGGCAAGATCGTTTTCCAACTTCTGGCGCTCCAGATCCTTCTCCGCGATAGTCTTCTTGAGTTCCTCGGACAACATGGCATCCCGGCGGGCGGAGGCGAGTTCAGCTTCCAGACGACGCTGGGCCACCTCCTTCTCCGCCACGGTCTTTTTCAGATCCTCGTTCTCCTGGGCCTTCAGCCTCGCATCGGCGAGTTCGGACTCCAACTGCTTCTGAAGCGACTCCTTCTCTGTGACGTTTTTCTTGAGCTGAACGGAGACGGGCGATCCACTCTTGGCACCGCGCAGTTCCCCCTTCAGCTTCTCGATCTCGCTTTCCAGGTTCTTTTGAGCGGTTTCCTTTTCCGCAATGGTCTTGCGCAGATCGAGCGCTTCCTGGGCTCCTTTACGAGCCTCGACAAGATCGGCCTCCAGCCTCTTCTGGGCGGTGTCCTTGTCCGCCAGGAGCTTTTTGAATTCATCCGGCTTGTCCCGCTTGATGATGTCAATCTCGTTTTCCAAACGCCGCTGAGTCGCCTGTAGGGATTCCTTCTCTTTCAGCAAGGAGTCCATCACCTTGGTGGACTCTGTGAGCTGATTTGTGGTCTTTTCCAGGAGGTCCGACACCATCTTCACCTCGCTGCGCGCCTTCTCCAACTCAGACTTGGAGGTCGTGTCGCGACTCTTGGTTTCCCGGCCCAGGGAATTGACCTTCTCATTGAGGTCCTTCATCTGACGCTCAAGGAGCATTTTCTCCTGTTGGGCGCGGTTTTTTTCCTGGAGGGTGGCGTTGTAGCTTTCGTCGTAGGCCTTGATCTGTGCTGCCATCTCCGAGTTCTTGCGTTGCAGGGCAAGGTACTGCTTGGTGAGGTCTTCCACTGCCATGTTCCCCGCGGGCAATGCAGGCGGCTCGTCCGCAACGGAAGGACGGGACGCACCAGCCCCCCCGGATGATCGAGGGGAAATCGCCTTTGGGCTGGCAGGAGCCGCCGCAGTTGCCGCCGCCGCTACGGGAGCAGGCCTGGCCCCGCCCAGCTTGGCGGAAAGTTGTTCCAGGGACTGTTCAATCGCCTTGAGACGATAAGTCACCACTTCTGGCTGCCATTGTGGAAAATCCTGCGAAACCTTGGCGACCAGCTGCCGGGCTTCTTCGTACTTTGCTTGAGCACCCCCCAGATCATTTGATTGCTCCAGCTTCTCCGCCTCGTTTTTCAGCATGTAGCCCCTGAAGTAGAGCTCTCCGGCCTCGCCTCCACCGCTTTGCGCCAGGGCGGCAAGCGGGCCGATGGCCAGCCAGCACAGTACGAGAGAAAGATAAGTGCGCATGATGGGAAAAGGAGTCGGGATCATAAACTGCCGCCCTCCGCTTGTCTATCAAGCGGAATGCCACCCAGTCTCCTGATATTTGTGAATTGCCATGGGAATCCAAGGACAATTTAGCGTTAAAACGCCGTGAATTTCAGACATGCTCGATGACGTCTTCTGGCTGGAACCGCACCTTGGGCAGGTAGGCGTAGCGGTCATCCTCTGACCGATAGCCTGCGGGGCAGAGAACTGCCGTGGTGTAACCACGGGTGGCGAGCCCCAGCGCTTCGTCCATCTTTGCAGGAACAAAACCCTCCATGGGACAAGTATCGATGCCCAAAAGGGCCGCCACTGCCATGAACTGGCCCAGGGCGATGTAGGCCTGGCACTTGGCCCACTGCGCGAGGTCTTCCTGAGACATGCCGTGCACCAACGTCTTCATGACCATGTTTTTGAAGCCCATGAGCGCGTCTGGAGTGCCGCCACGCACCTCCGCCATGCGGAAGAGGTTGGCATCCACATCCGTCTCGGCATAGCCGTTACGCACGGCCAGAACCACGAGATGTGAAGCATCCGCAACCTGTCGCTGACGCCAGGCGTGAGGCACCAAGGCCTCCCTCACCACGGGATCAGTGATGACCAGGAACTTCCAGGGCTGAAGCCCATAGGAGGAAGGCGTCAAGACCAGCGACTCTTCCAGCACCGCCCAAGTCTCTGCCGGGATCTTCTTCGAGGGATCAAACACCTTGGTGGCGTAACGCCACTGGAGGGCCTCGATGACGGAGGAGGAAGAAATCGGAGTCATGGCCGGAAATACAAGACAAAAAAAGAAAGGGCCCAGGTGATCCAGGGCCCTTTGTTTCAAAACGCCCAGGACCAGTGGGTCAGAGGGCTCTACATCCACCTCGTCCTAGCGCTCGTCAATGGGAAGCACTTTCTGGCCGTAGGCCTTGCCCACGTACTCACTCAACGGGCGGAACAGGCGGTTTTCGGACCACTGCTCCAACACATGCGCGGTCCAGCCACTCATGCGGGAGATGGCAAAAATGGGGGTGAAAAGATCGGTCGGGATGCCGAGGCTGTAGTAAACCGTGGCGCTGTAGAAATCCACGTTGGCATTGAGTCCCTTTTGATCGCGCATGATGGTGGCGATGCGCTCTGACATCTGGATCCATTTTGGCTCACCCAATTGGTTGCTGAGCTTGATCGCCATTTCCTTGAGATGAGGTGCGCGGGGATCCAGGACCTTGTACACGCGATGGCCAATCCCCATGATCTTTTTCTTCTGAGCCAGAGCGTCCTCGACCCAGGAGTCCACTTTGTCCACGCCGCCGATTTCCTCAAGCATGTGGATCACACCCTCGTTGGCACCACCGTGAAGCGGGCCTTTGAGAGCCCCGATCGCAGCGCTGATGGCCGAGAACATATCCGAAAGGGTGGAGGCAACCACTCGGGCAGTGAACGTGCTGGCATTGAAGCCATGCTCCGCATGCAGCACATAGGCCACGTCGAGAGTCTGTTCAGCCTCCTTGCTAGGCACCTCACCCGTGATGAGATAAAGGAAATGCGCAGCTTCACCAAGATCCTTGCAAACAGGAGGAAGGGAGAGGCCCTGGCGGGCACGATGAAAATAGGCTGCCACGATCCCGATCTGGGAGACGAGCTTGATGGCGGTGGCCAACTCTGCCCCCATGTTCAGATCATGGCGCTGGGTGTCATAACAGCCCAGCATGGACACGGCCGTGCGCATGATGTCGATGGGCTTGGCGGACTTCGGCGCATGAACCAGGAAGTCGATTACCCCTTGGGGCAGCTCACGCTCGGCCCGCAGGGCGGTGGTCAGCGCGTCCAGCTCCGCCCGGTTGGGCAGGCGCTGGTGCCAGAGGAGGTACACCACCTCTTCATATGAGACCTTGCCAGCCAGCTCATTGATGTCGTACCCGCAATAAAAGAGGATGCCTTCCGCACCCTTCACTTCGCCGAGCCGCGTTTCCGCAGCAACCACACCTTCGAGACCTTTTGATACGACAGCCATGACAGAGAGTTGGTGAACGTTGAAAAGTATGCCCGTGATGCCTCCGCCAGGAGATCCTGTTCCAAGCGCGGTCACGGACAGGATTGTGTTAGCTGCGGGCCGGATTTCACTCAAGCGAAAACCGCGCCATCCGAGCCCCGATTTGCGCTTCTCTCATCAACTATGCCTTTGGCAAACCTGAGGCATACGGAGAGGTTTGCAGACATTCTTCTTACAATTTCAGATTTCCCCTGATTCTTCGGAAAAGACTACCCTGGGCTCATGAGAACTTCATTTTTGCCCTTGGTGGCTGTCCTCGCGACAACTGCCGTCGTCTTGTCGGCCGAAAACTACCACGTCCACGAGTGGGGGACGATGACCCAAGTGGCGGGATCTGACGGAGCGCCGCTGAAGTGGCACCAACCTTCGTCCGACCTTTCAGGCCTGCCCGGCTTTGTCGGACTCAATCTCTTTCAAGCCAAAAATCTGGGCAGCGCTCTGGTACGCATGGAGACGCCGGTGTTGTACTTCTATCCCCAAAGTCCCCTAAAAGGCACCGCGAGCGTGACGATGGAGAACGGCCGGATCACTGAGTGGTACCCTTTTCCCGCATCGCCCCCCACCAGCCTGACGGCTAAGGTGGGCGAACCCGTCAACCTTTCGGCCCCTGTGGAGTGGCGATTTGAGCTCCTGCCTCCGGATGACAAAACAGCTCTTGGCCAGATCCCTCCAGCGCCTCGCGGCCGGGGCGATCACTATGCCCACGCGAGAGAGGTGCCAGACGCCTGGATTGTCCGGTCAACCCATCCCACTGGCTCGACACAGGCAGATAAGTTCATTTTCTACCGGGGCGCTGCAGACCTGAACATCCCTCTGCTCGTCACCGCCCCCTCGGATACGGAACTGAGGCTGATCAACACCTACTCTGAGCCCATCACGAGGGCGTTCCTGCTGCGGGTGGAAAACAACCGTGCCTCCTGGCGCAAGCTGGAAACGCTTCCCGTGGCACCAAAGGACTCTCCCACGCTGGCGATCGAACCACCCGCAACCTCTGTGAACGAGGCAGCCACTTCATTGGCAGAAGCCGTGAAGCAGGAGCTCACCTCCGCAGGACTGACTCCTGCCGAAGCTGCCGCGATGGTCGCCACCTGGAAGGAAGCCTGGTTCAAGGAGCCTGGCACACGTGTCCTGGCTCTGCTGCCTGAAAGCTGGGTAAATGCGGTACTCCCCCTGAAACTGTCCCCAACACCCACGAAGGTGAAACGGGTCTTTGTCGCCAGAATGGAAGTGTTCCCCCCTTCCCAGGAAAAGGCGGTGGCCGCCTTGCTGGACCAGGCCGTGACAGAACGTGCCACTCCAGCCCTCGCAGCAGCCTTTCAAAAGCTCCAGATGGGGCGGTTTGGCTCTGCCGGACTCGAAAGGGCTGCGGCCATGAAACGATTGGCGCTACAGACAGCCTTCTACGAGCTGCAAGCCAGTGCCCAGAAGCTCCAGGCCTCTGCCGACGATACCCCTCCGTCTGCCTCCTCCAGATAATCACTGCTGAATTGCCCGCTTGACGCCGGGACACCTGGCCTGCCATGCTTCTAGCCATGGCAGGCAAAGCGGCTGCATCACCGCCAACCGACAACAGGGGCGCAACACTCGCCGCCAACCAGAAACACCGCCGCCATGTCCTGCGGTTGGCCGGGATCTTTTTGTTGGCGATCCTGCTTTCTGGGTGGGGCCCGCACTACCGTCACGACTGGCTGCTGGAGAATGCCCTGGTCATGGCTGCCATTCCAGTGCTCTACGCCATCTACCGGAAGCTCCCCTTCTCGCGCATGTCCTGGACTCTGGTCTGCATTTTTCTCTGTCTGCACGAACTGGGTGCCCACTACACCTACGCAAGGGTGCCCTACGATGCCTTCTTCCAGAACGCCTTCGGCATTTCCCTAAACGAAGCCCTGGGATGGGAGCGGAACAACTTCGACCGCGTGATCCACTTTATGTACGGCTTCCTCCTGGCCTACCCGATCCGTGAGATCTTCCTCTCACTCGCCAATGCCAGGGGATTCTGGGGTTATTTCCTTCCCCTGGATCTCACGCTTTCCACGTCCGCCTTGTTTGAACTCATTGAGTGGGCTGCGGCGGAGGTGTTTGGTGGCGACCTCGGAGCGGCTTATCTGGGCACCCAAGGGGATCCTTGGGATGCCCACAAAGACATGGCGCTGGCGGCTCTGGGCGCCCTGATCGCCATGGCCGCCACCGCCATCATCAACTTGCGGTATCATCGCGACTTTGCCCGTGAGTGGGCAGAGAGTCTTAGGGTGAAGAGGAAAGGCGTTAGACGTTATGGGTTAAGGGTTAGGAGTTGAACTTCGGCACCGGAGCGCCAGCCCACTCTTAACCCACAACACCTAACGCTTAACATCTAACCCATTCTACAACTTGCCCATGACCCGAAGGAGGGTCACGGCCATGTCAGCCGGGGAATCCGAGACGGCGATGCCACACTCTGCGAGGATCTTCTTCTTGGCCTCTGCGGTGTCTTCTTCACCGCCCACGATGGCACCGGCGTGGCCCATGCGACGCCCGGGAGGGGCGGTGGCTCCGGCAATGAAGCCGGCGATGGGCTTTTTGCAGTTTTCCTTGGCCCAGCGGGCAGCCTCAGCTTCGGCGCTTCCGCCGATTTCACCGATCATGATGATGCCTTCGGTTTCCGGGTCTTCGTTGAACATTTTCAGCACGTCGAGGTGGGAGGTCCCGTTCACCGGATCACCACCGATGCCAACGCAAGTGCTTTGGCCATAGCCGCGAGTGGTCAACTGCCAGACAGCCTCATAGGTGAGGGTGCCGGAACGCGAGACCACGCCGATATTGCCGCGCTTATGGATGTATCCCGGAGCGATGCCGATACGGCAACCGCCGTAAGACTTGTCGCCGGTACCAGGAGTGACGAGGCCTGGGCAATTCGGTCCGATCAAGCGGGTTTTGCTGCCCTGCATGGCGGACTTCACCTTGATCATGTCATTGACCGGGATGCCTTCGGTGATGCAAACAACGAGATCAAGTCCGGCGTCCACACCTTCCAAAATGGCATCGGCAGCGAAAGGCGGCGGCACAAAGATGACGCTCACGGTCGCCCCGGTCTGCTTCACCGCTTCATCAACAGTGTCATAAACAGGTACTTTGTGGGTGCCGTGATCGAACGTCTGGCCACCCTTGCCGGGAGTGACACCCGCCACAAGCTGCGTGCCGTAATCGAGCGACGCTTTCGCGTGGCGTGAACCAAAGTCGCCAGTGATACCCTGGACGAGAATGCGGGTGGAGGGATCAACGAGAATAGACATGGGGAAAGGGATAAGGGAAAAGGGTCAAGGCAAAAGGCTGGATTAAGAATGTCCCGGTTTTCGTTTATGGATGCAGATGGAGTTGCCGTCGGGATCGCTGATGAGCGCCATGTGGCACACGGGAGATTCGAAGGGCTCGCTATAGAAGGTGACGTTTTTGGACTTCAGCCATTCCAGAGCTTTATCAAAGTCCTCAACCTCGAGGGCCACGCCACCGCCATCCTTGCTGGGTTTCCAGTCGAGACTCATGTCTGTGATCGCCAGGACATGAGGTCCAACTTCATACTCAACCCACCCGTGGCCATCGTGTTCAAAGACGGAGGCCGGGGCAAGGTTGAGCGCCGTTTCGTAGAATTCACGGGCTCGAACCAAGTCGGTCACTGCGTAACCGGTGAAGGCAAATTCGGTGACTTTGAGCATGGCGGCGGTGGGAAGGGGAAGAGGTTAAGAGTTATGCCGCTGCAACAGCCGCGACAATTTTCTGCGCCGCGTCCGTCAGGTCATCTGCACCAGTGATGGCGAGACCGCTGTTGGCGAGCGTTTCCTTGCCTGCTGCCACGTTGTTTCCTTCAAGCCGGACCACGAGCGGCAGGCTGAGGCCGGTTTCCTGGGCGGCGGCGATGATGCCGGTGGCAATGACGTTACAGTCCATGATGCCACCAAAGATGTTCACCAGGATGCCCTTCACATTGGGATCGCCCAGGATGATCTTGAACGCTGCGGCCACCTGGTCTTTGGAAGCACCACCACCCACGTCCAGGAAGTTGGCAGGCTCGCCGCCGTGGAATTTGATGATGTCCATGGTGGACATGGCCAGACCGGCACCATTCACGAGACAGGCGATATTGCCATCCAGACCGATGTAGCTGAGGCCGAACTCACTGGCCGCCACTTCACGAGGATCTTCCTCGCTGGTGTCACGAAGCGTCACGATGTCCTTCTGGCGGTAAAGGGCGTTGTCGTCGAAGTTGAACTTGGCGTCCAGAGCCACGACCTGGTTGTCGGTGGTGATGGCCAAGGGGTTCACCTCCACCAGGGAGCAGTCGCTCTGAATGTAGAGCTTGTAGAGGGCGGTGAACAGCTTCACGGCCTGGGTCATGAGCGCACCGCGCAGACCGAGTGCGGCGGCGATCTTGCGGCACTGGTAGGCCTGAAGCCCGAGCGTGGGGTGCACGAACTCCTTGATGATCTTCTCTGGAGTCTTCTCCGCGACTTCCTCAATGTTCATCCCGCCTTCGGTGCTGGCGATGATGGCATGACGGCTGGAGCTGCGGTCGAAAAGGATCGCAAAATAGTGTTCCTTGGCGATGTCCACCGACTTGGCGATGAGCACCTTGCTCACCAGCTTGCCTTCTGGGCCGGTCTGGTGGGTCACGAGCGTCTGTCCGAGCATTTTCCCGGCGATCTCCTGGGCCTCTTCAGCGGTGTTGATGACGTGCACCCCGCCTTTGAAGCCATTGGTGAAGGTCCCCTTGCCACGGCCGCCAGCATGCACCTGGGCTTTCACGACCAGTCCGGTTCCTCCGATTTCGCGGGCGGCCGCTCCGGCCTCCTCCGCAGTGGCTGCCACTTTCCCCTTCGGGGTGGCGACTCCAAACTTCTCAAAGAGTTCCTTGGCCTGGTATTCGTGAATATTCATGGAAAAATGCCGTTGAATCTGCGGTGAACTGCACCTTGTACGGGAGACCGCGACTATGGAAACTGGCGCTCAAGCGTCAAGCAGGGAACCCAAGGATCTTATGAAGTCCTGTCCGCCCCGAGGAATGCCTGCTTGCACAAACCCTTAAGCAAGCAATAATTCTGCCATGCGGCCCGGTAGCCTCAGCACCAAGCTCAATGTCCACCTCCGCGAGACGGAACTGGTGGGCAAGATTGTGCGGGAGTTCGGCCAATGGCACGATGTGCCAGAGCAGACGGTGTTTCTGGTCAAGCTCTCACTTGATGAATTGGTGACCAATATCGTGGTCCACTCCGCCGGACAAATCCCCTGCGTCCGGGAGATTGTGCTACGCCTGACCACCAACCAGCACGAGCTTTGGGCGGAGGTTGAAGACGACGGTTGCGCCTTTAACCCTCTGGACCTCCCCATCCCGGATGTTGCCGCACCCCTGCAGGAGCGATCCCCCGGCGGCCTCGGCATTCACCTCGTCCGCAGCCTGATGGACCGGGTCAACTACAAACGCGTAGGCCAGCGCAATCTGCTCGTCCTGTCCAAGAAAGTGACTCAGCCCTCCGCCGTCGAACTGCCATGACCCTCGAATCCGAAATTTTGCCCGACCTGACGCTGGCCAAGCTGAGTGGCCAGGTGGACACACTGACTGCTGCAGAGCTGGAGATGAAGCTCGGGGACCTGGCCGAAGTCACAAAACGCGCCCTCCTCGTGGACTGCTCGGATCTCACCTACATCAACAGCGCTGGCCTGAGGGTCTTCCTGATTGTGGCCAAGAAGATGGAAACGGCTGGGGGCCTTTGCGCCTTCTGTAGCCTGACCCCGAACGTGCGGCTCGTGTTCGAGACCATCGGATTCGACCGCATCCTCAAGCTGTACGAAAACAGGGCGGTGGCACTTGAGCAAATAGCCCCACCCCAGGCGCAGGCCGCCTAACACCCCCTCTTTTCTCCAGGTGTTGTTCAGGCGGCTGCTTCAGGGATCTCTTCAATCGCGGTTCACGCGGCTGATCGTCATTCCCTCGGCCGCCTTTTTGCTGCTCGTGCTGGGTCTGGTGACGGCCCGTATCTTCCGGAGCGCTGTGGAACAGGCCCAGGGCGCGGCCCTGAATCTCGCCCGCATTCATGCCACGAAACTGGACCGCGCTCTGGCCGAGGCCGCCCGCGTGCCCGAGATGCACGCCCGCCTGCTGGAGAGCGGCTTGATCGAGGATCAGCAGACTCTCCACCGCTACCTGACGGATGTGGTCACCCGGACCGGAGGCATCTATGGAAGCTGCCTTGCCTTTCAACCCAACACCTTCGCCCCAGCCGAGCGCAACTACTGCCCCTACGCCTACCGCTCCGGAGGGAAGACAGAGTTCTCCCTGCTCACGCCACCCGCCTACGACCACTTTCTCTGGGACTGGTACCAACAGCCCAAGCGACTGGGTCACGCCATGTGGATCGAGCCCTTCTTCGATGAAGGGGGTGGCAATGTCCTCATGATCACCCGGGCGGTGCCGTTCTACCACACCAAGCCGGACGGCTCGAAGGGCGATTTGAAAGGCGTCGCCACGATCGACATCTCCCTCGACCAGATCACTGCCGGACTGAGTTCCGTCAAAGTGGGGGAAACGGGCTACGCGATGCTCCTGAGCACGGAGGGCCGCATCATCGCCTGCCCGGATGCCTCCAAGGTGATGAAGGTGCGACTGGAGGACCTCAATGCGGTGCTGGCCCATTCCATGATGCCCGGCAGCGAGGGCTTCATCAACACGTTCAATCCGCTCGACCAGAAGGAGGCGTGGGTGGCCTTTGCCCCAGTACAAACGGCCAACTTCATGCTGGCTCTGGTGTACCCGGCTGATGAGGTCTTTCGCAATGCCTATCGCCTGCTGGGCGAGATGCTCATCATTGTCTTTGTGGCGGTGTCGGGACTGTTCGTCAGCCTCTGGCTGGTGGCGCGATCGGTGAGCCGCCCGGTAAACAAACTGGCCGCCGCGGCACGGAGGATCGCTGGAGGTGATTTGGATCACCGGTTCAACGAGGCGGTGAACATTCACGAAGTGCATGATCTCGCCTCGGCCTTCACCAAGATGACGCGGGATCTAAAGATGCGCATGGAGGAGCTGCGCCACACCTCCGCCCTGCGTGAGCGAATGGAGGGGGAGCTCAATGCCGCCCGCCGCATCCAGATGAGCATGCTGCCCAAGCAGTGGTCGGACCGCGCCGACTGGCCCGAGCATGCCTCGATCGCCCTGCACGCCATCATCCAGCCGGCCCGCGAAGTGGGAGGCGACTTCTACGACTATCGTTTCCTGGATCCCGAAAGGCTCTCGATCCTCATCGGTGACGTCTCCGGCAAAGGGGTGCCAGCCGCCTTGTTCATGGCCATGACCCAGACCCTCTTCCAAGCGCATGCCAGCCCGGAGCGCACCGTTTCTGGCATCATGACCAGGGTCAATGACGCCCTCTGCGACGAGTCCCACACGGGGATGTTTGTGACCCTGCTTTACGCCGTGCTCAACGTGCGCACTGGAACTCTGGAGATCTGCAATGCCGGCCACCCCCCACCCTACCGCCTCAGCGCCGCCGGAGAACTCGACACCATGAAGAGCGACCGCAACCCCGCCCTGGGTCTGGTGCGCAACTTCGACTTCAGCACCGGCAGCTTCCAGCTCACCCCTGGAGACCGGCTGTTCTTCTATACCGATGGCGTGACCGAGGCCTTCAACACCGCCAAGGAGCTCTACACCCATCAACGGCTCGAAAACCTGCTCGCAGCCCACGCAAATCTCTCCGTGGACCAGCTCACCCAGACCGTCATCGCCGACGTGCAACTGCACAGCCTGAACCATGAGGCATCGGATGACTTGACCGTGCTGGCCGTCGGGTATGTGGGAAGAAAGCAAGGTTAGGAGTCAAGGGTTAGACGTTCAGAGCCTGCGCCTCCATCCCGGCTTCCCCTCTCATAGCGCATAACTCATAACTACCAACCTGCGTCCATGTTCCTCTCCCGACTGATTGCCAGGCACAAGGGCATGGGAAGGACGGCGGCGATGCAGGCCATCGCGGGCAAAAGGGTGAAGGTGGAGGATCAGGTGGTGACGGACGGGCAACATGAAGTGGATCGCTTTTCCACCGTCTGGCTCGATGACACCCTGGTCCAAGAGGGCGAGTCCGCGCTGTACATCATGCTGCACAAACCGGTCGGTTACCTCAGCGCCACCAGAGATCCTCAACACCCCACGGTCATCGACCTGATCGACCATCCCGCACGAGAGACCCTGCACATCGCTGGCCGACTGGACCGCAGCTCTTCAGGCCTGCTCCTGCTGACCAATGACGGACGCTGGTCGAGACGTCTTACTGAGCCTGGGGAAAAAGTGGACAAGGTCTATCTGGTCGAAACCGCCGAGCCCATTGCACCCGAGGCCGTGGAGCTGTTTGCCAAAGGGTTCTATTTTCACACCGAAGACCTGACCACCCTGCCCGCGGAGCTGGGAATCCTGGGAGAGCGTCTTGCGAGAGTCACCCTGCATGAAGGACGCTATCACCAGATCAAGCGCATGTTCCACCGGGTGGGGAATCGCGTCATTTCCTTGCACCGAGAAAGCATTGGATCACTCGTGCTGCCGGTGGAGCTTTTCCCCGGGCAATGGCGGGAGATAAGGCGTGACGTCCTTCGTTCCCAACCGACCCAAAAGGGATAGTGTCTCCTCGATCACTGCTTCCCACTCAGCCATGTCACTCGTGGCTGCGTTCGTAAAAGCGCGGTCAGGCCACTCACAGCCCAGTGCTTTCTTCCCACCCACGAGACCGCGCCAGCCACCGCACTCTGACGAGGCCAGCCAAATGCTCATCCCTCGCCCTCGCTCACAGCCCCGAGCACAGCTCCCAACCTGTCGATAGAGCCACCTATTTCTCCTGGGATTTCGCACGCTCTGTGCTAAGAATTCAGCCATATGATGCTCATTCTCGGCCTCGGAGCTTTGGCATTCATCGCCCTGGCGATGGCCAAGGGGGTAACCCGTTGGTTTGTGGACCGACAGATCGATCCTCTCTTTGCGCCGCTGCCGGAGGATGATACCAAGAAGGATGCCGATGCCCCCAAGGCGGCCCCTCATCAATGGACCATTCAAGAGCAGGTGGACAACAAGGTGGACCTGCAGACCCCTGAGTTCGAAATCCGCGTCTGGCTGGGGGCTAAGCACGGCATCGTGGGAGACGATGCCGCGGCTTGCATTGAAAAAGCCCGGAAGCGACAATCCGGTGCCGTTCGCGGCAAGTCGGCACTCGCCATGCTGGCCTGCCTGTCCGTCATGGTTGCCACGGCGATCCCCGTCGCGAGTGATTTCAAGAATCGAGAGATCGTGATGGCCAAGGACGCGCTGCTCCTCATGGGCCTGAGCTGTAGCACCATCCTCTTCGGCCGTTACCTCATCCGCACGATCACTGGCAAAAGCGACGAGCCCGTGCAGTCCTGAGAGGCAAGGCCGCGCTATGCGCCTCCCCACGCAGGGAAGGATCCTCCACGAGATGCACGAACGGCCCTTGTCCGTGCGTTTGTTCGTTCATGCGTCCGCTTCTCCTTCTGCGCACGGCATTTGCCGTCACGCTGTTGTCAGCCGCCTTCAGCCCATGCTGGGGCCAGACTGCCGCTCCCGCGTTGATCCTCCATCATGGCAGGGTCCTCACGGTGGATCCAGCCTTCAGCATCCGGGAAGCCTTGGCCGTGGATGCGACTGGCCGCATCATTGCCTGCGGCGGTAATCAAGAAGTGCTGGCCCTCAAAGAGACCAGCACGCAATTGATTGACCTGGCCGGGAAAACCCTCATGCCCGGCCTCATGGACTCCCACGTTCACCCCGGCGCTGCTCTCACGGAGTACGACCATGAGATACCCGTCATGGAGACCATCCAGGATGTGCTCAACTACATCGCCGCGCGGGCCAAAGCCACGCCCGAAGGTTCGTGGATCCACATCCGGCAGGTCTTCATCACCCGGCTGAAGGAACAGCGCTACCCCACCCGCCAGGAACTGGACGCAGCGGCACCCAAACATGCGGTCAACTTCTCCACGGGACCGGACTGCCTGCTGAACAGCCTGGCACTCCAACGGAGTGGCATCACCCGAGATTTCAAGATCACCGACGGAGGCCCTGGAAAAGTGGAGATCGATCCCGTCGCGGGTGAACCCACCGGCTTGCTGCGTGAGATGGGTCGCTTCGTAAAAATGAAGCAGCAGGTGAAGTCGCCCACTCCCGCTGAGGTCTATGAGCGCACGCGGGCGCTTTTTCAGGACTACAACTCGGTTGGGCTGACCGCGATTGGAGACCGCGGAGCGGGCCGGGCATCGCTCGACCGGTACGAGGAAATGAAGAAACGGGGTGAGTTGAGCCTGCGGGTGATGTGCTCACACACCTTCAACACCGTGGGCATGTGGCGCACCATCGAGCAGGGCATCGACGAGATTATCGCCCACCCGTTGTGCAAAGGCGATGACCGACTCCGCATCATCGGCACCAAGGTCTGGCTGGACGGCGGCATGCTCACCGGCAGCGCCTACATGAGCCGACCCTGGGGCATCAGCCAGGTGTACGGCATCTCTGATCCCGCCTACCGGGGCACGCTAAACATCAAGCCGGAGAGTCTGCAAAAGATGGTTGACAAGGTTACCGCCGCAGGGCTGCAATTCACCGCCCACAGCGTGGGCGATGGCGCGGTGCATACGCTGCTGGATGCGTATGAAAAGGTCAACACCGCCCACCCGGTGCGGGACACGCGGGCCTGCATCACCCACAGCAATTTCATGAGTGAGGAAGCTGTCCGCCGTGCTGCAGGCTTGGGGGTGATGATGGACATCCAGCCCATCTGGTTGCACCTGGATTCCCGCACGCTGTTGGGGCAGTTCGGCCAGGCACGCACCCGCTGGTTTCAACCGCTCAAGAGCATCTTCGCCGCTGGCGGTGTGGTGGGAGGTGGCAGTGACCACATGCAGAAGATCGGCTCCTTCCGCTCCGTGAATCCCTACAATCCCTGGCTGGGCATGTGGATCGCCATCACCCGGACGGCCCGCTTTCTCGACGAACCCATGCACGCCGAGGAGTGCCTGACCCGCGAACAGGCCATCCAGATGTACACGATCAACAATGCGAAGTTGTTGTTCCTTGAAACCCAGACGGGCTCTTTGCAGACGGGCAAACAAGCGGACATGATTCTCCTGGATCGCGATCCCCTGACCTGCCCGATCAATGAACTGGCTCAGACCAAGGTGCTCAAGACCTGGCTGGCGGGTCAACTGGTCTATCAGGCCCGCTAGTTTCAAAAATCCCCCCCTCACTTTGCCCGCCTCTGCACCCATGTCACTCTCCCGCCGTCAGTTGCTTCGTCGCACCGTTCACACCGCCTCGGCCCTTGTTGCTGCCCCATTGTTCAACATCCATGTCCGGGCCCAGGAAGCCGGAGGCATCTGGCGAACCGGGAACGACGTGATCGACCGCGCCCGGGAAACTGCGTTGAGCCTGCTCAAGCCCACCCCGGCCCAGTTGGAGCGGGCATGGGAACTGCATTACCAATCACTGGTCCTGGACAGCTACGGGTTTGCCCCGCGTGCCGCCATTGATGGAGAGAAATTTCAAGCCGTTGTGGAGGCCGGGGCAAGCCCAGCAGAACTGGTGGACCTGCGCGAGGAGATGTCCATGACCCGAAGCGCCACCGATCCTGCGGAACGAAAGGAGTTTCTGGAAGCCTTCCGAGCCGCAGGGGTCACCTGCATCTTTCAGAATGCGGGTGAGGAGGGCAACGATCCCCTTCGCTTGATCAAGCGGCTGGCCCGATTCACCCAGAAGACGGACCTCATGAAACCCGAGGTGACCAAGGCGGTGACTGCAGAGGATGTGGAAAGCACCCGAAAGGCAGGCGGAATCTGCCTGCTGTTCACCACCAATGGTGTACCTCTGCGCGGTGCCTGGGAAAGCACCCGTGATGAACTCCGTCTTGTGCGCATCTTCCAGCAGCTAGGGGTGCGCATGATGCACGTCACCTACAACCGCCGCAATCCGCTGGGAGACGGCGCGGGCGAACCCGACAATGGTGGCCTCAGCGACTTCGGGCATCAGGCGGTGGCGGAGCTTAACCGCGCCGGTGTCATTGTGGATGTGGCCCACTCCGGCTGGCGGACCAGCCTGGAGGCCGCCAAAGCCTCCACCAAGCCGATGGTGGCCAGTCACACCTCGTGCGCCAGCCTCTACAGACACATCCGTGGCAGGCCGGATGAAGTCATCCAGGCTATCGCCGACACGGACGGCCTCGTGGGCGTCTGCTGCATCTCACGCTTCTTGGGCGGCAAAGGGGACATCGTTGCGATGATGGATCACCTCGATCACCTGCTGAAAAAGTTTGGCCCTACCCATGTGGCCATCGGAACAGATGTGGGGTACCTCTCACGTTTTGACAAAGCGGAGCGTCTCAAAGTGAAACGTCGCGCGGACGGCAGCTCCCCACTCAGCGCCCCCGGCCCCTCCTGGGAGCACCTCTGGCCCAGGGATGACTTTCAAACCACCCTGGAGGCGGAGCAGAGCCTCGCCTGGACCAACTGGCCCCTCTTCACCCTCGGCCTGGTGATGCGTGGGCACAAGGATGAGGACATTCGCGCGGTTCTAGGGGGGAACATGCTGCGGGTGCTGCGGGCGCAGGCGTAGCAGAGCCCTGAAACAACTACTCCTCCGCCTTCCCCGTCATGGGCACAAACCGCACGTCCATCACCTGCTCCCGCTTCAGCTTGCCGTCTATTTTGCGAATCAGCACCAGGGACTGGGCGCCTTGCCCTCCCACGGGGATGATGAGGCGGCCGCCTTCCTTCAGTTGGTCGGTCAGCGGCTGGGGCACATGATCCGGCGCACAGGTGACAATGATGGTGTCGAAGGGGGCCTGCTCCGGCCAGCCGGCATAGCCGTCACCGACGCTCACCTGCACATTGTTATACCCTAGACGCTTGAGATCCTTCTCCGCCCGCCGGCCGAGGGGTTCCACGATCTCGATCGTAAACACCTCTTTTACAAGCCGGGCCAGGACCGCGGCCTGATAGCCGGAGCCGGTGCCGATTTCCAGCACCCGATGGGTGGGCTTGGGATCCAGCGCCTCCGTCATGAAGGCCACGATGAATGGCTGTGAGATCGTCTGGTCATGGCCAATGGGCAGCGGGCGGTCATCGTAGGCGTCAGATCGGAACTGTACAGGCACGAACTCATGCCGGGGCACCTCCAGCATGGCTTTCAACACCCCTTTATGCCGGATGCCACGGTCCGGGGCCTGAAGTTGAGTTTCCACCATGCGTCGCCTCTCTGCCGCAAAACGCCCTTCCCCGTCCGCCGCCTGACTGGCGGTGGGCAGCACGGGATCACAACCTGCGTTCATGGCCAGGAGACATGCGCAGCCTAGTGGTAGCAGTCGCATAGAGGAGTGGGTGCGACTTCGGCGCTGGATTGTTCAAAAATCCGCCCCCTAAACAGCGTCAGCAAAAATAATCCACTTTTTTTAGTCGCGCGTATAATTATACGACTGTATAGTTCCCTCATGCCCCGCCCTTCCTCCCATGTCGATGAGAAGCTCCTGGCTGCCGCCCGGGAGTTGCTCCCCTCAACGGGCTGTCATAAACTCAGCCTCCGCCAGGTGGCCAGCCACGCCGGAGTCAACCTGGGGATGTTCCACTATCACTTTGGGAACAAGGAAGCGTTTCTGGAGACGCTGATCAGCCGCACCTACGATGAGATCCTGGCGAGGCTGGAGCACACCTCCCAGCCCGAGGCCTCACCCTTGGAGAACCTGCGAACGGCACTCAATGCCCTCGGCCGCTGGGCCCGAGACCATCGAGAGCTCCTCATGCGGCTCGCGGCGGACGCCATGGCGGGCGAGCAGGTGGTGGTCAACGGTTTCGTCAAGAACCAGCCCCGCATCATCGGTACCATGGTGCCCCGTATGATGGCTGCGCAGGCTGCGGGGCAGCTTCCGCCGATTGCGGTGCCCCAGCTGATTGGCTTCATCGCCGGCAGCATCACCATGCCTTTCGTTGTGGGCACGGTGATGTCCAAGTTTGACCTCGTACCCGCCCCGCTTCTCGAGGGGCTGGAGAGCGCTGTCTTCAGTGATGAGGCCATTTCCCAACGCATCGACATGGCGCTCGCGGGGCTGCAATCGGCCCTGCCTCAAGCTCCCGTCTCCAACCCGAAACCGACATGAAAACTCTGCTTCCCATGCTTCTGGCCACGTCGCTGGCCCTCCCTGCATGCACCAGGAGCGATCCCAATCTGCTCAACGGCTACGTGGAAGCCGACTACGTCAGGGTGGCAGCCCCGGTGGCGGGCCGCCTGGTGAAACGCGACGTCATGCGGGGCGATGAAATCACTGCCGGAGCGCCGCTGTTCTCCCTGAATACAGATGATGAACTGGCTGCACGCGACGAGGCGGCGGCAAAAGTGGCCACCGCCGAGGCCCGCCTGGCCGATCTCCTTAAAGGTGACCGCACCGAGGAACTGGTGGCCAAGGATGCGAGCCTTCGCCAGGCGCAGGCTGCGCTGGATCTCTCTACGGCCGAATTGAAACGCGTGGAGCCGCTGGTGCGGTCCAAAGCGCTCGCCGCCGCAGACCTGGATCAGGCCCGCTCCAATGAGCACCGGGATCGGGCCAGGGTGGCTGAGCTCTCCGCACAGATTGTGGTGGCCAAACTCGGGGGTCGTCCCGATGCCATCGGAGCCGCACAATCCGAAGTGAAGGCAGCGAGAGACCAGCTCGCCGGGGCAGAGTGGAGGTTAAAGGAAAAGTCGCAGACCGCTCCGGCTGCCGCCCGGGTGGAAGACACCCTCTATGAAGCCGG